>MKUL01000056.1 GCA_001897795.1 Alphaproteobacteria bacterium 41-28
CATAGCTCACCTCCATGACTTTATTATGCCACTCTTCTGCCTTTATGTCTATCTTTAGTTAGATGTCACTTTTTTAGAGTCTTGCTGCAAAAATACAGATTTAAACTCCAAATAGAGTACTCTGGGGGTTATTCCGATTTCGAAGTTGTAGACTCAAGCCTCCTTCCAAAAATCTCATTCCGATACAACTCCTTAAGCCCCAATGTCTTATAGAGAAGTGCCCCTTGATCAAAGGCCTCAAGACAAATCCAAGAATAGCCTAATTCTTTTGCAATTTTCATTCGGTAAAGAGCCATTGCTGTTCCAAAACCTTTTCGCTGATAGGCAAATGCTGTTCCAAGATCATCCAGACGCGCCCCATATGGGCTCAAAGAAAGAGTTGCCGCAGAAACAGGAACATTAGCAAAATAAGAAACAAAATGCCTAAAATTGGCCTTCTTCTCTAAGGCCCATAAATGGGCTTCTTTATAAAGAAGAGCATCAACTTCTGTTGCCTGGAAAGCTTCTTTTAAGGGAAGGATCCAGTCGGACAACTTTTCTTCACTAACTTCTCGAATGTCAAAATTTTTTAAGCTTTCTGAAGGAAGGGAATGTTCAAGAGAAAAAGTTAGAACTGGATGGCTACCCATAAGTTCGTACCCCTCTTTTCAAGTGCTGCTTTCAAATCAGTTTGATCTCTAGAGGGGCTTATCATCCATCCCCAGGACAAATGGAGGCCACCATAGAATTTCTCAACGTCCTGAATGATTATCTCTAGATCTCCATCTTTATCACCTGTTTGCATTGCAAAATTTAAATTGGGGTCACTCATTCCAGGAGCAAAAGCTGTAATACCTTTCTTCTCATAAATCTCTTTGGATAAAGCCATAAGGAAATATTCTTGTGTTTTGTGAATGGATTGAATCGGAATATTCATAAGAATCCTCAGAAAATTTGAAATTAACTTCGCCTTATACCCCGGCCTCAAGCTTAGTGAAAGAAAAAGATAAAAAGAATTCACTAGCTATTTTAAGCATTACACTCTACATATAAGCTAGATCATTTATTCCTCTTATAGACTGGTAAATCCATGACAACTTTTATTTCTTTTGGGCTCCCTTCTTTTCTTAATGAATCTCTTGAAAAAATGGGCATTACAATTCCAACTCCCATTCAGGGAAAATCAATTCCACCAGGACTTGAAGGATGTGACATTTTAGCTTCTGCTCAAACCGGAACGGGAAAAACAATTGCCTATCTTGTTCCCTTAATTACGAATTTGCTGAACACACCACGATCTACTGCCCTTATTCTTGCTCCGACACGAGAGCTTGCTGCCCAAATTCAAACGACTGCGCGTGCTCTTCTTGGGAAAAAAATTGAAGTTGCCTTACTCATTGGTGGCGATTCAATGGGGAAGCAACTTTCTGCTCTAAAACGTCAACCTAGAGTCATCATTGGAACACCAGGGCGGATTACTGATCATCTTAAGAGACGAACCTTACGATTAGAAGAAACACGATTTTTGGTACTTGATGAGACCGACCGCATGCTGGATATGGGATTTAGTGAAGCCTTGAAAAAAATTGTGCAACATCTGCCCAAAGAACGTCAAACGTTCATGTTTTCAGCCACAATGCCCCCTACCATCAAAACTCTATCCTTAACGTACCTTACAAATCCTCAACATATTTCTGTGGGATCCACGAACGAACCCGCTTTAAAAATCAAACAAGAATCTCTTAAAACCTCAAATACGGAAAAGTTTCCTTGTCTTATAAAGGAATTGAATGAACGTGAAGGTTCGGTCATTATTTTTGTGAAAACAAAACATGGCGCAGACCGCCTGGCAGAAAAACTCTCCCAACAAAACCACCACGCTGCTGCCATTCATGGGGATTTAAAACAGAGAAAGCGAGAAGAGGTTCTCCGAAACTTTCTAAATTTAAAGAAACGCATCATGGTAGCAACAGACATTGCAGCTCGTGGAATTGATATTCCTCACATTAAACATGTTATAAATTATGACCTTCCTCAATGTCCTGAAGATTACATTCACAGAATCGGCCGTACGGGACGCGCCGGGATGGAAGGCTCTGCCCTTTCCCTCATTTCTCCAGAAGATGGTCAGAAATGGAGACGAATTCACCAGCTCATCAACCCTGGGCAAGCTCAGCCTCATTCTATAGCTCCTGGTGGGCCACGCAAGAGAACAAAGAAAAGACCTTTCCAAAATCCTTCGGCACCAAAACAGGGACCATCAAGATACGCGAGTTCAAAAAATAAAGATTCGAAAAGAGGCACCTCCAAAAGAGGATTCTCAAAAAAAGGCTCCTCTCAGAGGGCATGGGCTTAGGTAGTTACGTTTATCAAAACAGATGTCATACCTTAGCAGAGAATAACAGCCACCGGCATTGTAAAGCGGGAGGCTGAACTTCCTTCTCATCAGAAGATATTCACTCTTTCAGTTAAAATTCATCAACTTCATCTTGAAAAATTATAAACCACGATTTCATATAAGTTATATTTATAATTATTGTAGTCTTTATGCGTATTAGAAATTTTTTATTTATTTTATTTTTGTTTTTTCTACAACAACTGTAAAATCAGATAGTCTCTTCGATGATGATCGTAAACTGATTCTGGTCCATGTCTCGAATGTAATGGCAGAAAATAATACAAAAGTAGCGGATTCCCAGAAACGCATAACTCTTGATGGAGTTCGCTTCATTGAACCAGAAGAAAACAGCAGGCGATAACATCGTATCGAGTAACTTGGATTGGTATATAGATATACTTCTTCCACAATGCCTTTGCGGAGTGACTCAAGAAGTTGGCGAAAACAAAGCTATCATTGAACCTAATTTAGAAAGAGCAAAAATTCTTTATGAAAAACTTTATGAACTTGCAAATCCCATACAACGAGCCAAGTTGGAAAAAATAATGCATCCTGCGTTAAAAAATCATCAGAAATGGAGGAAGAAGCTTCAGATAACTGGTGGGGAGAATCTATGTTTTAATAATGAACTCAAGCCCAAGCGGCTCACCGCTTGGGCTTCTAACTTTGATTCTAAAGCCAGACTTTCCTATAGTCACAGGCTTAAAGCTTCACTCATTCCTCAATTGTAAGCTAAGATTCGTTTATCCTTTCCGAACAACCTTTGAAGCCACGCCATAAAACCAATAAATGACAGCCAAAATTACCAAAAGCCCTAGTACATCTGTTGATCCCGCTAATGCCTCAGGAACGATTTTGAACACATTTGTGCTTTGATAAGCTACAAAGGGAATCGCAATTAAGATCCCGACAATGGCCTCTCCTGCAATAAGCCCAGAGGCAAAGAGAATTCCTCTCCGCTCAGTGGCTGCTTTCTCTTCAGCATTTCCCTTCGCTTTGCGAAGCGTTTTTTGAGAGATGGCTGAGAGGATCCCTCCAAAAAGTAAAGGCATAGTTACATCAAGCGGCATATACATACCTACTGCAACTGCAACAACTGGTAAACGCCACTTTGACTCAGCCTTTTTCAAGGCCTTATCAAATAATAAAACGACGATTCCAAGTAGAACACCCGTAATCACCATCGTCCAATCCATGGACTGGGTAAAGATAGCTTGGGTAACGGCAGCCATCAAAGCTGCTTTTGGTGCGCTTAAGGCTTTTGCGGGATCCATTCCTTCACGGGGAAGAACATCACCAAATCCATACGCTTGAAACAAAACTTCGAAAATGGGGCCTACAATTACTGCGGACACCAAAACGCCGACAATAAGCATGAGCTGTTGCTTCCAGGGAGTTGCTCCGACAAGTTGTCCTGATTTCAGATCTTGAAGATTATCTCCAGCAACTGTTACAGCACATCCAATGATAGCCCCACCGAGGATGGTAATGCCACCTGCTCTTAGTGCTGCATCCGCATTGGTTATAAAATTTACCTGGGGACCAATGAGCAATAAAAGTGAGAGAGAGAGGATCAAGATACCCATAAGAATAATACCTGAAAATGGGCTACTAGAAGTCCCCAAAATACCACAAATATACGCTGCAATAGCACTTCCAAGAGCGCTCATGACAAACGCAAGAACTGCAACAACAATGCTAACCCCAATCACCATTGCCATAGAAAGGGGAATACCACTCTCCGCAATAATACTATTGAACAGTAGATAAATGGGTATAATAAGAAAGGCTGCACCAATGACCACATAGGTAATGGGAATATCAAACTCAGTCCGCAATATATTGGTTCTTCCTTCAGTTTTAATTTTCCGAACAGCTGCAATCGACGTCTTCATAGCCCGACGCAAAGGATCAATGAGCTCAATAATCAACCATAGACCACCAAAAACGATCATCCCAACGCCAATAATGCGAATTTTAGAATCCCAAATACTCACGGCGGCTGAATAAGCATCCGTTGCCTCAGGAAGACCGAAAAATGCTCCAAATAGAGGGACCCCAATAAACCAAGCCAGAATTGCTCCCACAAAGGTAGAAAAAGCGACTTCAAGTCCAACAACATAACCCGCCCCCACAAGTGCAAGTGAAAATCCCGCAGTCACACCAACTACTGTATTCCCAACCCGCCCCCAGATATTGATACTATCAGCAAGGATTTGAAGTCCGCTTTGACAAAATTTAATGATGGCAGCAGCAAACCCGGAGAAAAGGATACCTTTAGCTGCGGCTGCTTCGCCACCTGCCTTTAAAACTTCAGCTGTGGCTATACCTTCAGGAAATTTAAGGCCACTTTCAATAATCATGGCACGCCTTAAAGGAACGGACAGAAAAACGCCTAAAAGGCCACCAATGGCAGCAAGACTGACCATAATAGTATAGGGAAAAGAATGCCAATTTCCAATCATGACCATGGCAGGAACGGTAAAGGCTAAAGCACAAGCAATGACCTCTCCAGCAGAAGCGGTTGTTTGAACGATGTTATTTTCGAGAATATTCGATTTACGAAAGAGCTTCAAAACAGCAATTGAAATAACGGCCGCAGGTATACAAGCGGTAACGCTAATTCCTACCTTTAATACAAGATAAGCATTTGATCCTGCCATGAGGATGGCCAATAAAATACCTAAAATAAAAGCCTTGAAAGTGATTTCCGGAAGACTTGTTGAAGCAGGTATATATGGTTCAACCCCTGATGCAGTTTTCTCTCTCATAACGTCTCCTTAAATTGGACCAAAAAAAAAGGGTAAAATCTCAACAAAAAATTTTTACATAATGAATGGGGCTATGCAAGCAAAAGATGTGTCTATTCTCTTGCAACAGAACCAAAAAATGCACCGGACACAAAGATTGGAAGAGTTTATACACTTTGCTGAATACGTCCAAAAGCATCTAAGAAACCTTGAAGAATATATGATGCGGCCACTTTATCAATAACCTTGCCCCTTTTAGTGCGAGAAAGATCTGCTTCCAGAAGAGTACGCGTAACGGCTATGGTTGAAAGCCGCTCATCCCATAAACAAACCGGAAGATCGTGCAAAGATAAAAGATTAGCGACAAACTGACGGGTTGACTGACATCGTGGACCTTCACTTCCATTCATATTCAGAGGCAATCCAACGACAACTCCAACGATGCGGTACTCAATGATGGTTTTCAAGAGAATCTCCGAATCCCTTTTCCATTGTGTTCGTTGAATGACCTGAAAAGGCGTAGAAATCTGTCTGTTTGTATCTGAAAGAGCTAAGCCAATCGTTTTTTCTCCTACATCACACCCTAAAAATCGTCCTCCCTTTTCAAAGGGAAAGTGAGAAAAATTTTCAAAAGTTAAAAGAGTCATGTTCGTTTATCTTTTTTTAACGCTTCAAGAGGTAAGATCTTATCAAGAATTATATTCAGGGAGAGAACTCATGACCTTATCGAGACAATCCGTTGAAATCCTTTTGGATCTTATCGAAATTAAAGTCAGTGCACTTCAAATCCAAGATCGTGATGATGCGCGGGAGCTTAACAAACTTAGAAAGTGTCGGCAAGAGCTGCTTTCAGAACAGAATACAATTAAGGCTATGAAAAAGGAAAAACACATAAATCCAGCACCATATCAGGAAAAGTCCCTTCAAAAGAATTCTTATTCTAGGTGTTAGGGTGTTAGGGCGCTAGGGCGTTAGATCCTTAGCTGCTCTCTCCCCAAATAACCCCTGATCTATGTTAAATGGTTGATTAAATTCCCCAATATTTTTAAGGAACAAGGTTACAACTGCAATCGTCGCTGGCCGCAAATCTCTATCTTTATAGTATTGACGCTTAATGGTAAGACCCAAGGCGAAACAATCATCACGATAGATGATACCTGCCCCACGTTCAAGAGGCCCTCCCCCCACTTCTTTATCCGACCCTCGTACTCTTTTCTTTTTATTTAAATCTTGTCTCAATATACCTACCAGAGTCCAATATTTTGTGATTTTTGATGAGAGATTTAGGGTAATTTGATTAAAATTACGTTTATCTGGGGTACCTGCGTGTTTACTAATAAACACGTAATCTCCCGAAAGCTTAGCAATATCCGGACCAATAGACCCACCGACTTCAGAGACTCGAGGACTCAATGATTTTTGATCTAAGCGGAACCGATAATTGAGTGTAAGCCAACTAAAAGGACTTGCCTCAATTCGCCCTACATAATCTGATGGACGACGGCCAAAACCTTGGGATTTATCATGACGTTTTGGTTTTGATAATGAGTAACTTTGACCTAAAAAGACTTCCACGTCTCCAAAGAGGTCTCCTGTTGTAAGAAGTTCACCTCCGTAAACAGCGCGGCTCCCCGTATCGATGAGATCATACCCAGGGAAACGGTCTCTACTAAAAAGGTTAGCGTCATTAAATGAAAAGTCTGTACTATCTTCATCAGGAATACGACGAGATTTTACCCCTATAGGCGTATCAGGTGCTGCGATCATTTGTCCAACAGGTTGTAAGACAACACTTTGATTGCAAAAAGAATTGATAAAGGGCCACCGCCAATTGAGCCCTGTTTGAGGAAAAAAGCGTGCTCCTCCCCTCTTCTTTATAAAGTGCCGCCTCTCTTCGCCAAAGTGCACCATTCTCTCAGCTTTCTCCTTCTCTCTCAAATCATGATCTTGCCTAGAGTGTTGCACGCTATACAGATCTCCTCGCGTTGAAGCAAAAACTGTGAAAACTTGGCCAAAGTTAGCAACCCAAGGGCGTTGCCATCCCATTTCTCCAATTCCTCGCTGATAGTTAATACCACTCTTCCGATAGAGATTCAAAAGATTACCATTAAAGTTAAAGCGTCCTCCCCAAGGATCGACAGCTGAAAAAGCATTATATTCTAGATAAGGAAGAGGTGACGATATATGCTTTTGCTTATCATTATTTCGAAGTCCTTGAAAATGATAAACTTTAGCTGCCGCATAATCCCGTTGATTTAAAAATCCCTCTAAAATTCCTTTGGAGGTTAATTTGGGTTCGTTCTTCCAACCAGAGTACCCATATTTACGGAAAAAAGTTTTATCACTAACGACGCCCCCGCTGATATTTGTGCGCCAGATACTGTTAAAATTAAATTTTGCACTGCCCAAAAAGTAACCCCTTGTCTTGGGGATTTTAAAATCCTGCTTTTTCTCTGCCTTTTTATCCTTATGAGATTTCTTATAATCCGTTATACCACCATCTAGCTTCAACACCCCATTTCCAAAAGCTTGTCGATATTGCCCTTCGAATAAAGGATTCTTCTGTGTAAAGAAGGTAGGAGATAAGGTCATGTCAATGTCTTTAGACAAAGCAAGATAGTAAGGGACTTCTAAACTTGCACCAAGAGTCGAGTTATAATTTGGCTGAGGAATTAAAAAGCCGCTTCTGCGCTCCAAGGGCTGCGTTGCGTAAGGCGTATACAACACTGGAAAATCTAGAATGCGCATTTGAGCATCTGTAAAATAGATATTCTTGTTGACATCATCCTTAACAGCACGACGTGCGTTAATTTGCCAGGTTGGAGGCTTGTCTCCGCAGAACTCACAGGGGGTATAAACCACTTGATCAAGTTCTTCGCAATCTTCAAACTTACGACCCTCGAGGGCTGCAATTTTAGAATTATCTTCCATAAGGGTCCGCAACTGAAGAACGATCCCTTTCTTCATGTCTCCCGTTAGCTCTACATATTCAGCAAAGTTGATATCTCCATCGGCTTGGCGAAGTCGTACATTCCCAGAGGCTGTGACAATGTCTGTATTTTCATTATAGGTCACATAGTCAGCTTCTAAGACGCTCCCTTCATGCTCGAATTCTACATTACCTTTCAAAATTAAAATTCCCAATTCACGGTCATACGTTTGGCCATCAGCATAATATAATGCAGGCTTATTTCCATCGGACTTCCCAATTTTCTGTCCATAAAGGGGAGATAACCAAACATAAGTTAGGAGAATATATTTTATTATTTGTTTTAAGTTCATTTTAACCGTCTTCTTGGTCAAACACGATAACAGCACCCACCATAGCTGTAACAATAGGGGGAAGCCAAGCGGCAATCAAAGGAGGCAACCCGCCTGCAGATCCTAAAGCTAAGGTCATATCTTTGAAAAAATAGAGGAAAAATCCGACGATCAGACCAATTAAAACCATTAAAATGGTCTTCCCTTGACGTTGAGGGCGACAGGCAAAAGCTGCAGCCAGCAATACCATCGCCCCAACCCAAAAAGCACTTGCAAACATAGAATGCCAATACATCTTTTGTTTGAGGCTGTTAAGACCTGAAGCCTCTAACAAATCAATATAAGAAGATAACTTCCAAAAAGAGAAGCTCCCACGATTTACTCTCATGTTTTCAATTTTTTTCTGATCTAAAGATGTTTCAATAAATTTTTGTGAAAAAGGTTCAGCCGGTTTTCCAACATGCACATCCCACCCATTCCTTAGTTCTAACCGATTTCCTTGAATTTGCGCAGACTGTGCATCAATTCGTTCAACAAACTCATTTTCAGGAGACGATATAATAATATTGATATTTTGAAATTCCAATTTTTTTAAATCGATTTTATCTGCTCTATAAATAGCTTGATTGGGCCCCACCCTTTCAGATAACCATAGTCCTGTCGAAGAAACCTTCACATCTTCCTTACCTTTTGAAAAATAACGTTTCTCTAACTTTTCATAGCGTGCATGCATGGCGCTAGAAAGAGGATTAAAGACAGTTAAGTCAACAAGCCCAATACAAAGTGCTGTTAAGCTAATTGGCAAAATCAGTCGCCATAGAGAAATGCCAGTTGAACGGAAGATTACAAGCTCATTCGTCCGGTTCATCCGCCAGAAAACAAAAAGGGCCGCGATAAATACCAGAAACGGAAGAACTTGCTCGAGATAATATGGAGCATGAAGGAAAACCATGTTTAACATCAGGGATAGGCTAACTTCTTTAGAACCCACACGTCTTTGAAGATCAGCATAGTCAAAGAGAACAATTATCGTAAGCAAGCACAATAAGGCGATTCCAAAGCTAATGAGAAAGGACCGACTAGCATAACGGGAGAGCAGGCTAAAAACACTCATGAACGTCTCCATGGTAAAGACATCTTAAGAAACCCATTAGCCCACGGCGTGAGAAGAAGGCAACACACACCTATCGTTGCAATCACAAGCCCATAAGATAAAGAGATCATAAGGTTTGAGTATTTTAATGTATGTAAGAAAACCAAAGCACCAATTTCGATAAGACAAGCAATAATACAAGCCATCAAGATTCTTCCCGTTCGCCCTTTTCGATTAAAATGTCCTAAGATCATAAAACAAACACCAAGAAGCCCAAAAACGAAAGCATAAAGAGGTGAGATTAAACGCTGGTGAGCTGCTGAGATAAACTCCAGACGGGCCGATGGAGTTAAAGTCTCTTTGGGATTTAATAAGTCTTCTATATTTCGTTCATATGCTCTTAAAAAACGTCCGTCTTTTTCTTCAGAATTGTTTTTCGTTTCGATGACGTATCGATCGAAATATAAGATGGAAGGTTTACCTGTTTCTAAATCTTTCTCTTGACGATTTCCATTGATAAGACGAAGGCGTCCCCCCTCTTCCTTGTTAAATACAATTCCCTTTTCAGCCATAAATAGAATCTTTTTTCCCTCTTGGCTTCCGTCATAAATTAAAATACCTAAAAAGTTTCCTTGCGAATCCTGGCTCCGTGCATAAATAGTGTACTTACCGTAGGTCTGAAATTGGCCCACTTGAACGAGGCTTGTTAAAGACTTTTCACTTAAGGCAGCCTTGATGTCACGATAATTTCTAAAAGAAAACGGAAGAAAATAAAGATTAAATAAGTAAATAATTATAGTAAATAAAAATGAGATTAAAATGGCAGGCTTTGCAAGTTGCCAGTACCCCAAGCCAGAAGCTTGCATGACAACAAGTTCATGATCTGTAATCAACTTGTTGTAAATAAAGAGAACGCTGATGAGAACTGCAATGGGAGCAACAATTACCACAAGATTAGGTAAAAGAAAAAAGATCATTTCGATGAATAAAAGGAAAGGAACCCCCTTATTCGCTATAAAATCAATATAGCGTAATGACTGGGCAAGCCACATAATAGACGTGAGCACTAGAGTTACTGCAAGAATCGTAAAAAAAAGTTGCCCAAATATGTATCGCGAAAGTTGTCTCATAACACTCATAAAATTAAATGTGGATAGGCGACAATCGGTCAGTTTCAAAAAAATTTCAAGACTTTCATTTATAAAAAATAGGATAAAAATTATGAAATTGCTTTACCGCTGAAAAAAAGATAAGACATCTCTTATTCTATCAAAGTGAAAGTATGCCTGCTTCTCTTGTAATTTATCCAATATAGGCGACTGACTGACCCTAGCTTTCAAAAGCAAATCAGTTGAAATAAGCTTTTTATGCGTGACCTTGGAACCAGGTGAATACCTTTGTACGGAAGCTATTGGACTTTGGCCTTATGTCCTTAAGGTAAGATTCCAAGACTCTTCTGATGGTTTGTTTCACGGAATCTTATCCCTCACCCACAAGACTCCCCAAGCAACCCCAAAAATTATGGAAACCTTTCATACAAAAACGAGAAAATTGGCGGCATGACCTCCCTATTCAAACGTGGCGCTAACTTGGGGAAGAGAGTTATTCTCTTCCCCTTCATATCTTGTTTTTGATTGAAGAAATATTTATCTTTTGCTGTTCAAACAACGTATTCCCAAAAATGACAACAGGGATTATATTACCCTCAACTTCAAAGTATCCAAAGGGAAAGATATCATGCGTTGTTTTTTAGTCTTACTTAGTCTTTTGATTTATGGGAATTTGCTTAAAGCTGACTCCTCCTCTTCAAGCCGCATTGCTGCCGTTGTGAATAACAGTATCATCACAAAAGCGGACTTAATGAACCGTTTGCGGTTTGCAGCTTTAAGTTCAGGTTTAGAGACAACCCCCCAAAACCTTGACAGAATTAAACTTCAAATGTTGCGGGTGATGATTGATGAAACATTACAACTTCAGATAGGGGAAAAATACAAAATTGAAATTGGTAAGGATCACATAAACGCTGCTATCGCAGATATCGAATCAAGTAACGGAATGCCAGAAGGCACTGTTATTCAAATGATAAAAGAAAATAATATTCCTTTCAAAACGTTCGAAAATCAGGTGAAGGCCCAACTCACCTGGCTTATTTTTATTCGAGAAAAATACCCTCTTAAAAGCCTCGAAGAACAAGTCAAAAAGAAATATACACAAGATGCCCCTCCCTCCCTCCAAATTACGGATTGGGAAATTGAGCAAGAGCTCAAACTCCAAAAAGAAAAAGATACGAAAACTCAATATCATCTGGCAGAAATCGTTCTCCCATTTGATCACCCAGATCAGGAAGAAAGTGTAAAGCAGAATCTGAACCAACTCATTGGAGAACTTGAAAATGGGGCTCATTTTTCTGCCCTTGCCCAGCAATTTTCTGGCTCCGCTACTGCGAGCCAAGGTGGAGATATGGGCTGGCTAACAGAAGATCAATTGGAACCTGAAATAAAAGAAGCTCTGGATCATCTGCAACCTGGGCAACTTTCGATCCCTATTCGTACCTCACAAGGATACGTCATCATTGCATTTATTGAGCGAAAATTACCCAGCTCTGATGCAAATGTCCTTCTAACAATACAACACGTGATACTTCCCTTCCCTAATAATGCGACTGAAGAAGAAGCACGAGAAATCATGAAAAAAGGGGAAGAAATTTCTCACGCCGCAAAAAACTGTCCTGATCTCGAAAAGATTGCTAAGGAGAAATTCCCTTCTGCCTCCTTTCATTTATCTCATAATGAACCATTATCAACCTTTGCTGAACCTCTTCAACAGGTCATTCTTTCCTTACCATTGAATCGAACTAGCGATCCCTTACTGACTAATGATGGGAGTCTTCTTGTTATGGTGTGTGACAAAAAAACACAGAAATCAGAAGAATTTACGAGAGAAGATATCCAGGCGCTTATCGCGTCTCGCAAGCACAGCCTCCTTGCAAGGCGAGAGCTTCGAGATCTAAGACGTCAAGCGTTTATTGATATACGTATGTGAGCTTCGTGAGTGTCTGGAGTTTCTTTTATTCCTCCCAAGAACGAAATCCACAAAACCCCGGATTTAATCCGGAGAAAAGCGAACCCAGGTAGATGGAACCGCTCAAGGAGGTCATTCGCGCTTTAAGAGCTAAGAAGAGACTAGGTCAGAATTTCCTGTCCGATCCGCATATTTTAAAGCGCATCGTGGAGTGCGCTGGGTCCCTTGAAGGACGTAGCGTGATAGAAATCGGGCCTGGCCCCGGCGGGCTAACACGGGAGATTATTAAGCATCCATGCAAGGCCATTATCCTTATTGAACAAGATGAACGGTGTATTCCTTATCTAGAAGCCTTAAAACCTCATTTTGCAGGAGATTTCAGTCTCTTAAATGCAGATGCTCTGACAGTTCCCCTTCATACTTTTGGAAGTGCCCCCCGAAAAATTATCGCTAATTTGCCTTACCACATTTCTGTCCCGCTACTTTTGCAGATGCTCCAACATATGGATGATTTTGAAAGCCTCACGCTCATGTTCCAAAAGGAAGTGGCTGCACGCCTCACAGCAGCCCCCAACACCTCTGATTATGGGCGCCTTTCTGTAATGTGCCAATGGAAAGCTAATGTGAAAAAGATCTTTGATCTTCCTCCGGGCGCTTTTATTCCAGCTCCTAAAATTACTTCAACTGTGGTTCAACTAATACCTCGCAGTCCACGAGAAGACGTCTCTTGGGATGCCCTTGAGGCAGTTACAAGAGCTGCTTTTGGTCAGAGACGGAAAATGCTTCGCGCGAGCCTAAAAGGGCTCATTCCTTCCCCCCAGTCGTTTTTAGAAGAGGCAGATATCAATCCAGAACAGCGGGCAGAGGATCTTACAGTGGAGGAATTTTGTTCGCTTGCGAGCTTATGGAAAAAGACTCAGGGCCAAAATAGTAGACCTTGAAACTTTTAATTTTTAGTCCTGATTTTACGAAAGGTCATGGAATTTATTCACGTTTATGTTGAGTACACCTATCTCCATAATTACCACAATGCCACACCTCTCGCTGATTATTCTCCTCCTTACACACACTCACGCATTTTTGACAAGCAGCAACACATTGGACTTGAGTGATTCTTCCTACCAGACTTTTTCTCCAAGCGTATTCACAATTACCAGCCTCGTCTTCACAAGTCTGTGAAAAAACGGGTCCTCCCAACGTCAAGAGTCCACAAAAGCTAATCAGACTCAAAACCGTACTGTTTTTAAATGTTTTGTTTTCCATAATCTTAAAGTCTAATATAAAATTATGAAAAAATTGTTAATTTCTGTTGACTCTATTGGAGAAACAGCGCGATTTTAATATATCTATGGGACTTAGTATATTGATATATTTTTTTGATCTTACATTTATTATTTAACATAAAATATAAAAAAAGTAAATTTTTGAATTGGCCATATTTACTTATAAAACTGCCCATGCAACCCATAAGGAACACTGAATAAAAGAGGCACCCGAGCTAATTCTTTTAAGTTTTTAGCGTCTAGAATCAAGAGAAACGAAATCTTTTCATTCGCATCTAATATAAGGGAGAGAATCACTCCATCATCTTCTCTTCCACTCCCCAACGGGTTTTGGATAAAAACAGGCTCTCCCGCAAAGCAATTCTTTTGTGACCAAAAAAGGGGCGTGTTTTTTTGGGTATCCCATTTCATAACAAGATGACGATCTTTCTCAAATTTTACCGCATAGAAATATCGATAAGGACGTCCATTATAGGCCGGATTTATACGGGGTAAGTCAGCGCTTCCTTCAAATGAAATCCTACGCTGATTGACTCTATTTTCTGCTAAATCGATCCTCAAATCTAATAAAAATGAAGGCTCTAAACATTCTGGGAAAAAACCTAAACGATCCACAATTTGGTTATCTTTAAAAGCGATTATGTTCAAGATGAGATTACTGCCCAGTTCATAAGCATTGATATGATGGAAACTAAAAAAAGGATCCGTATAGTAGGTCTTAATATCGCAGGGACAATTTTTATTGATAATGGTTATTTTTGTTTTGGTGCATTTATCCCATGCATAATTTTTAATGAAGGGTTTTCCTGAGAAAAGAATGCTATCAACGAGTTTAAATGGATACTCGGTGAAAATGATATAATTTTTCGTTATAGAAAAACTATGCATATAAGAAGGTTTTTCTTCTGTAATTTCGACAAGAGGAATCCGTCTGGAAGAATTCTCAGGGATTTTATAAATGAGATATGAAGTTCTGGGGAAGAAATTCACGATATAGTTGTAAAAGCACCGCTCATCGATATCATATTGAGGATGAGCTGATTCAAATACATTTGCTTTTGGCAAATCATCCTGATAAGGAAAACTGCCAACTGTACGTAAGCTCTCTTTATCAAATTGCACAGGGGGTGTGAGTTCTGTAAGAGCTAAATAATTCCCCGCCACTCTATAAAGATTTATGTTCGCATTGGGGGCTCCTTCAGATAAGAATAATAAAGATACCATGTTTTGCAAAAGGTCATCATATAGATTGGTCGCAAATCCCCTGAAAGCAAAAATTCCCTGATTCTTAGCTAAGCTCAGAGCCCCGGTCTCCAAAAACCTATTCGTATAAAACACTCTATTGTTTTCAATTTTAAAGCCATGGAGCATCGCAAGGCCATCGAACCAATGCATTGAAGCATCCAGTGGATTAGATCCAAACCACGAGGGTCCATTACGTAAAAGGGTTCCATTCAGCCAAATCGGGATATTTCCTTCGACGGGTAATTCTATGGTATTTGTCTCGGTTAATAAATTTTGCCGACCAGGATCGGAAGAACGATAGATAAGATTATACTTACTTCCTGGAGGTTCGCATCCAGTAAAAACAAGAAGTATGCACAGTAAATTCAGCAAATTAGAAATTTTTTTCATACATTATTTAAACATAGAGATAACCCTCTTACAAGCGGTTTACACAACAATCGTACCTGTTTAAACTTCTAGCACACGTAATGACATGCAAAGGAAAGCAATGAGCATAAGCCATGCTAAAAGAGACTGGATTGCTTCGGAGCATAGCTCCTCGCAAAGACGAAAGAGGGATGATTATCGAACTCGTCTTCACGAGCCCACAAAGTGGGCGTGGCGATCCAGAGACATAAACTCATTGTTTTTCACTCTCTTCTGCATTTCTTTCTCTACCCCCCTTTTCGCTCATAACCTCACCCTAAACTGCCCTCATAAAAGTATTCCCTTTAAGGTTGAGCTTGCCAGAACTCCTCAAGAGCAAGAAAAAGGTTTGATGTTCCGTATGGATTTGAGAGAGGATGAGGGAATGCTCTTTCTCTTCTCTATGCCTAAATCGATGTCGATGTGGATGAAAAATACCCCTCTATCCTTGGATATGATTTTTTGTAATAAGGAAGGAAAGATCTTGGCCATTCACGAAAACACAACTCCTTACTCTTTAAAAATCATTGGTCCAGTGGAAGGAACATCTCAGGTCCTTGAAGTCTTAGGAGGAACGGTGCAAAAGCATGGCGCGTCAGAGGCGTGCACGTTGACATTAGATCGCTAAGCCCCCCTCCGCAGTCAGCGCGGTAATGTAATTATCCTTGCTCCATTTGCAAAGTTAGAGTATACCAATTCTGTTCGGGGTGTAGCGCAGCCTGGTAGCGCGCCTGGTTTGGGTCCAGGATGTCGGGGGTTCAAATCCTCTCACCCCGACCATGAATTGGTGATTCCATATCCAGAAAATTATGGATACTAAAATCAATCAGAAAGGTGACTTAATAACAGTCCTCCAATGAAAAGTATAAAAGCTCTAACTTTAAAAGATAAAAACTACCTTTGCGTTATCAAAACCTATTTCTCAGATTCATCTTATGGCTTAAATATAAACTGGTTACTAGCGTAAGCTATTGAGAAAGTAGTTTACTATTTTTGCACTTCTTCAACTTTTAATTTGACTCTAAATTTTTTTTTGGTATTTTGGCCAAAGAAAATTTATTTTTATTTTAGAAAAGGAGTACTAGATATGATTAAGTCACCAAAAGGCATTTTTTCGCTTATCGTAGCATGCATACTTTTATCCCCCTTAAATTGGGCCCATTCTATGGAACATGAAGAGGGTGAAGGAGAACAGATCCAGACAAAAGGAACAAAAAAAAGACGTACTGATATTCCAGTAGTAGCAAAAACTTCAGGTATCGGCGAAGCTTTTTTGGTCGATAGTATTGGAGCTCTTACATCTGCTCAAACAAAGCGTCATAGTGACATATTGGGAAAGGACGCAGATCTTTACACATGCGATCAACCTACATTTGATAAATTATTTCCGGTTTGCCCTGCAGGAGATGATCCAATTCATAAAAGTTTTTTTGCGGGGCAAATACGGAATGCACATAATGATAATGGAATCGGCACTGGAACTATCATCGGTATGGAAAAAGTCGAAGGGGGAGTGAGACTTACAGGTATTACTGCGCTTCATAATTTTGTTGGATTTACTCAAACAAAAGGCTTGGATATTTCTGCTAAGTTTACAAGAAAATTTTGTATAGGAAGCAAAGCTCACCCGGAACAAAAAGGATTAGTCTTTAGCTTGGGAACTTTTGATATAGATTCAGTAATAGTTCCAGCAATTCCAGTAAAGGATATCTGTCTTTTTTCAGGAATTCTTTCCCATAATAAAGAGTTATTTACGGATGAGACTGTTTTCTTTGACCAGTTTCATGATCATCTTCCTGCTATTACAGCAAGTAAGGTGAATAATTCCGACGTTGTGTCCAAGGCTAGTATGTATCACTATCCTCTTGGCAAAAAGGACCAAAGACAAAATGAGGGTGAAGCCCTTGGAAATGGGAAGCATAAGATAGAAAGTTTATTTGGATCTAGTGGAGCCGGTATTTTTAATGAGAAGTTTGAGATTATTGGAATTCACACAGGTGTTTCAGGTGCTGACTTACGTAGAGATATGATTGCAGCATGTCCGGATGACGACGATATTCCAATTTCCAACTATAATTTATTTGCATTAATTTCTTTGGATGACTATAATGAACTTAATACTGGTGTTGATTTATATGGTAGTAAGGGTAATTCTGATAAAAAATTTTATGATGCTCTTAAAGGATTAGCAGAGAATATTTCTCATAATTAGGACATTAAAGAGGAGGTAATTATGACTTTTTCCTATAAGTTAAGCCTATTCTTGTTGGGCGCACTTTTTTTGGTAGGATTTTTATGTTCTAAAGAATGTTTTGCAATGGAGGGGGACATGCAAAAAAAGGATGAAGAAATTTCTAAGAAAGGAATTCCAACGAAAGATCCTAGTAGAGAAGATGATGTGACCTTACCAAAAAAAAGTTTTTTAGATAAGATCAAAAGTCTTCCTAAGGGATCTTTAGAATCAAGAGAGGGTAAGTTATCTCCGAGTGTTAGAAATCGCGAAGACAGATATTGGAAAGATCAAAAAGGAAATCCTGTACTCCTTGAGTCCAAGTAATTACTTACTGAATGCAGTGTGCAAGTTTTTCAAAAAGAGGTCGTAATAGAGCTATTTTAGATCCTCGCCCAAGAAAAGGTAACCCCTGCTTATACTTATAGGAAAAATTGTTCCTAATCATATAAGCAGGGGTTTGTTTTCCAAGGGAAACATTTAGCATTTCTTGACTGAGAATCCAAACAATCAAAAAACTTGCACACTTCGTTACTGATTACTATTAATTGTTACATTTGAAATGAATCTATCTTGCCTTCGCTACCTACCCGAGTGGTGATGTTTACGCGTCGTGATGTCTTTATCCTTTTAAGACATCTTAGCACATCATACTTTTAGATAAATGAATTTTCCTCTAACTCACTTCAAAAGTCTAATGTAGAATAAAATAATGTTGGATTCTAACACTCCCCAATTTTCAAAAATTTGAGCAGCGCTTTGGCCCATACAAAACAATGAGCTCAAAAAGTTTCTAGCACAAACCCTTGACATCTTTTTCACTTCTCTCCATGTCTAAAGAAGACATAAATCAATAGAAAAGATGGAATATGATAGCATTTCTCTTCCCCGGACAAGGATCTCAAAGTATTGGCATGGGCCGCGAGATATATGACGCCTTTCGCTGTGCGCAAGATGTTTATCAGGAAGTTGACGAAGCGCTCAAGCAAAACCTAACCAAGATTATCTTTGAAGGACCTGAGAATGATCTGGTACTCACAGAGAATGCCCAACCTGCATTGATGACGGTGAGCATGGCTCTTATGCGTGTTTTAGAGAAGGAAGGTGGATTTAACCTTGCTCAAGCCGTTTCATACGTTGCCGGTCATTCTTTGGGGCAATATTCAGCTTTATGTGCTGCGGGATCGCTCAGTCTTTCCGATACGGCTCGTCTGTTAAAGATTCGTGGGCAAGCCATGCAACTCGCTGTTCCTGTTGGAGAGGGCGCCATGGCCGCTATATTAGGGCTTGAGATGCCTATTATTGAAAAAATCGTGGAAGAATCAGCCCAAGAGCAGGTATGTGAAGTCGCCAATGATAATAGCCCAGGGCAAGTTGTTATTAGTGGTCATCGTGAAGCTGTAGAGCGCGCTGTTGAACTTTCCAAGAAACGTGGTGCCAAGCGTAGCATTCTCCTAAACGTAAGCGCACCTTTCCATTGTGCCCTGATGCAGCCTGCCGAAGATCGGATGAACGAAGCGCTTCAAGATGTTCTTATGAAAGATCCTTGTCTTCCTGTCATTGATAATGTCTCTGCACAGGCAGTTAAAAGAGGAGATGCGTTGAAAGAACTTCTTGTTCATCAAGTGACAGGACGCGTCCGCTGGCGCGAAAGCATTGAAGTTATGGTCAAGCAGGGAGTATCAGCGACTATTGAGGTAGGTGCAGGAAAAGTGCTAACAGGTCTTTCAAAAAGGATTGTGCCCACTCTTAATGCCATTGCCCTAAATAGCCCCCATGATATAGAGTCATATCTAACAAAATCATTGGTCGCTTAAGGAGAAGACATGTTTGAACTCAAAGGAAAAAAAGCCCTTATTACGGGGGCAACCGGCGGCCTTGGGGCAGAAATTGCGCGAGCCCTTCATCAACAAGGAGCCACAATAGCCATTTCAGGAACGCGCAAGGAAAAGCTGGATGAGCTCGCGAAAGAGTTGGGTGATCGTGTTAAAGTTATCCCTTGCGATCTTTCTCAGGCCGAATCAACGCAAAAGCTCATCCCAGAAGCTGAATTTGCTTTGGGAGGCCTTGATATTCTGGTGAATAACGCGGGCCTCACCCAAGATGGGCTTATGCTTCGCATGAGTGATGAACAGTGGTCTAAAGTAATCGAGGTTAACTTGAGTTCCGCTTTTCGCCTCTCCCGCGAAGCTATTAAGGGTATGATGAAGCAACGATCGGGACGAATTATTAACATCACCTCCATCGTTGGTGTGACAGGAAATGCCGGACAAGCCAACTATGCTGCCTCTAAGGCCGGTCTTATTGGTCTTTCAAAATCTTTAGCAGCTGAAGTTGCGACGCGGGGCATAACCGTCAATTGTATTGCGCCTGGGTTTATCGAATCTCCAATGACCGATGTTCTCAATGAAAAACAAAGAGAAAAGATTCTAAGCGAGATCCCTCAAGGAGAAATTGGCTCACCCCTTGATATTGCTGCGGGAGTCGTGTATCTAGCAAGCAATGAAGCCAAATATGTAACAGGTCAAACCCTTCATATTAATGGCGGCATGGCTATGGTGTGAATTTTTTTGGCTAGCCAAAGAGATAAGAGTATGGTAGCTACCCATAGTTAAAGAATAGGTAAAAGTGCTTTTTACCTAAATTATGTAATTGTCAACAACGTAAGGAAGAGAAGTTAAGATGAGTGACGTTGCTGCACGTGTAAAAAAAATAGTCGTTGAACACTTAGGTGTCGATGAAGACAAAGTCATAGAAAACGCAAGTTTTGTGGATGACTTGGGCGCGGACAGTTTGGATACTGTTGAGCTGGTTATGGCCTTTGAAGAGGAATTTGGATGTGAAATTCCAGATGAAGCCGCTGAAAAAATCCTGACCGTAAAAAACGCGATCGATTACGTTCAAGAACGAGCCGCTAAATAATTATTAATGGTGTAAATCTATGCGTCGCGTTGTTATAACCGGCTTAGGCCTTGTAACTCCCTTAGGGAATGGTGTTGAAACCACCTGGAAGCGGTTAACGCAGAACCAATCAGGGATTCGACGCATAGATACCTTTAATACAGAGAATTTAGCCTCTAAAATTGCTGGCCTTGTGCCACGAGGAACGGAGACAGGGCAATTTAACCCTGATGACTACCTTCCTCCTAAGGAGCAGCGAAAAGTAGATGATTTTATCATCTATGGAATTGCTGCTGTCGATGAAGCTCTAAAGGACTCCGGGTGGGTTGCTGAGACTGAAGAACAAAAGGAAATGACTGGTGTTATGATCGGTTCAGGCGTCGGCGGACTTCCTCGAATCTATGAATCCTCTGTTACACTAAAAGAGGGGGGGCCTCGTAAAATTAGTCCTTTCTTTATTCCCTCATGTCTTATCAATCTTGTCTCCGGGCAAGTTTCTATTCGTCATGGCTTTAAAGGTCCCAATCATGCAGTTGTTACAGCTTGCTCCACAGGGGCTCATGCCATTGGAGATGCTGCCCGCCTCATTCAATGGGGTGATGCGGATGTGATGATTGCAGGCGGAGCAGAAGCTTCAGTTTGTGAGATCGGCGTTGCCGGATTTGCCGCCTTAAGAGCCCTTTCTACCGATTTTAATGACGACCCAACCAAAGCCTCTCGCCCCTGGGATCAGTTGAGAGACGGTTTTGTTATAGGCGAAGGCGCCGGCATTGTTGTTTTAGAAGATTACGAGCACGCTAAAAAGCGGGGTGCCAAGGTTTACGCTGAAATTGTAGGTTATGGTATGTCTGGCGATGCCTATCATATCACAGCTCCAGCTGAAGATGGCAATGGTAGCTTTCGAGCCATGCGTAATGCCTTACGGCGTGCCCAATTGAATCCTGAAGACGTGGGTTATATTAACGCCCATGGAACTTCAACTCCGATAGGGGATATGATTGAGTTGAATGCTGTAAAGCGTCTTTTCGGAGCTAGTTCTACGCAAGTCAGTATGTCTTCCACTAAATCTGCCATTGGTCATCTGCTGGGAGCTGCTGGAGGGGTAGAGGCTATTTTCTGCATTCTTGCATTACGTGATGGAATTTTGCCACCAACCTTGAATTTAGACAATCCCTCAGAGGGATGTGAAAATATCGACCTTATCCCTCACAAAGCAAAAGAAAAAAAGATGCGTTATGTCATGTCTAACTCTTTCGGATTTGGCGGCACTAATGCTTCCCTGGTGATTGGGGCGGTTTAGTACTTGTTAGCTAAAAGCTGGATTGCTTCGTTCCCCCGTTTTTACGGGGGGACGAAGCAATCCAGAAAAAATCCACACTCTTAATCGTAATGTATATACCTATGAAAAAAATGATTCTTTATGTGTTCTTAGGAACTTTTATCATTTCACTGACTCTGCTCATGGTTGGGGTCGCATATTGGTTCCAACACCCTCTCAAAAACAAGAGTGCGGTTGTTCTGATAGAAAAAGGAGCTTCTCTTTCCCATATCTCTTTCCTTCTTCATAAACAAAAAGTTTTGGATTTTCCCTTCCTCTTTAAAGGCATTCTTTATGGAACAGGTGGTTGGCGTCATCTCAAAGCTGGAGAATACCTTATTCCCCCCTCCATATCGCCGGCCCAGTTGATACATATCTTAAAATCGGGAAATGTCATCCTCCACCCCGTCACACTTATCGAAGGGGAAACAAGCTATCATCTCACCCATAAGCTATTGAAAGACAACCGCTTTCAAGGGGATTGTGACGTGCCAAGCGAAGGAAGCCTTCTTCCTGAAACTTACTATTTTCCACGGGATACAGATCGCCAAAAAATTATCACTTACATGCAAAAAACCATGGAGAAAGCTCTTTCAAATGTATGGAGAGAACGTGCGAAAGACCACCCCCTCCAATCTCCGAAAGAACTTCTCGTGTTAGCTTCACTTGTGGAAAAGGAAACAGCTCTCTCCCGAGAAAGACCCTATGTTGCTGCCGTATTTTTAAATCGCCTCAACCAAGGAATGCTTCTTCAAGCCGACCCAACCATTATTTATGGCTTAACTCAAGGAAAGGACGAGATGGGCCGAGAGCTAACCCTTCAAGATCTACAAACTGAAAATCCTTATAATACCTATCTAAATGCGGGACTTCCCCCCTCCCCCATTTCAAATCCAAGTCTCGCTTCATTGAAAGCTGCCGCCCACCCTGAAAATGCAGCTTATCTTTATTTTGTGGCAGATGGCTCAGGAGGTCATATTTTTGCAACAACCCTTGAGGAACATCAAAAAAACCATGCCAAGTGGCGAAAGATACGAGATATGAAAAAATAAGGTAACTATTCAACACAATTCCCCACTCGTGTCATCCCCACAGTACCATAAATTAGAATTGCGCTTCAGCAGAAGCTGTGGAATATAAAAGATACAGTAACGTTAAAGGAATATCTCATGGAAAAGCAAAAAGCTCTTGAGGCCGCTTTAGGTCAAATTGAAAAAGCGTTTGGAAAAGGGTCTGTTATGCGTCTGGGTCAACGAGACAGCGTGACAGGGGTATCCTCTATCTCCACAGGATCACTCGGCCTTGATATGGCCCTTGGAATTGGGGGACTTCCGAAGGGAAGAATTATTGAAATCTATGGGCCGGAAAGCTCAGGTAAAACAACACTCGCTCTTCACGTCATTGCAGAAGCTCAAAAAGTTGGGGGCACATGCGCTTTTGTGGATGCAGAACATGCTCTTGATCCCCAATACGCCCGCAAGCTGGGAGTAGACACGGACAATCTTATTATCTCCCAACCTGATGCAGGGGAACAAGCCCTTGAGATTGCCGATACCCTCGTCCGTTCCGGTGCTATCGATGTTATCGTAATCGACAGCGTTGCTGCTCTTGTGCCTAAGGCCGAGCTGGAAGGAGAAATGGGTGACTCCCATATGGGCCTTCAAGCGCGCTTAATGAGCCAAGCTTTACGAAAATTGACAGGATCCATATCGAAAACAAACTGTATGGTGATTTTTATCAACCAAATTCGTCAAAAAATTGGCATTATGTTTGGAAATCCAGAAACGACAACTGGCGGGAATGCCCTCAAGTTTTATGCATCTGTTCGTTTAGATATCCGCCGCATTGGGTCCCTCAAAGACCGGGAGGAAGTCGTTGGGAATCAAACCCGTGTGAAGGTTGTTAAAAATAAGATGGCCCCACCCTTTAAGGTGGTTGAGTTTGATATTATGTACGGCGAAGGGATTTCCAAAATGGGAGAACTTATTGACTTAGGTGTCAAAGCAAACTTCATAGAAAAATCTGGGTCATGGTATTCGTATAAAGATCAACGCATTGGGCAGGGTCGGGACAATACGCGTACCTATTTAAAAGAAAATCCTGCGATTTCGGCTGAAATTGAAGCGGCCATTCGTGCCAATATTGGTGTTGTGAGCCAAAGCCTTGGCGTTTCAGAACCGGTTGAGGATGCTGCTTGAAAACCCTATACAGCGTCATTCCGGGATTTAGTCCCTCTTCCTAAGCCCTATAAGGGCGAGGGTTAGAGAGACTTAATACCCGGAACCTTGGAAAGGTTGCACATCATAAAATTTTTTTTGGGAGGTACTCGTGAACTCCTACGTTTATATCCTTACAAATAAAAAAAATGGTACTTTATACACAGGTGTCACTTCAGACTTAATTAAAAGAGTATACCAGCATAAGACCAAAATTTACGGAGGATTTTCAGCTAAATATAATGTGGATCGCCTTGTTTTTTTGAAATTCATGGGGACATTAATGAAGCCATTTTAAGAGAAACACGCATCAAAGGGTGGAACAGAGCTTGGAAGATAGAATTAATAGAAAAAGAGAACCCTGATTGGCACGACCTATATAATAGTTTATAGATTTAGTCGCGAGGTTCCGGGTATCAACAACCTCTATTCCTTCCCGCTTTGCGGGTACAGAAGAGGTTGTAAATCCCGGAATGACGCTTATGATTTATTACTAATAAAAGGCTAAAGCACTCATGCAAACGACAGCAGATATAAGGTCATTCTTTTTAGAGTATTTTCAAAATAGAGGGCACACGGTTGTGCCTTCAAGCCCTCTTGTTCCCCTCAACGACCCGACCCTTTTGTTTACGAATGCGGGCATGGTTCAGTTTAAAAATGTATTTACGGGACAAGAAACCTTACCTTTTGTAAAAGCGGCTTCAGCTCAAAAATGCATCAGAGCCGGCGGAAAACATAACGATCTTGAAAATGTCGGCCACACCGCACGCCACCATACCTTTTTCGAAATGCTGGGGAACTTCTCCTTTGGAGACTATTTTAAGGATGAGGCTATTAAATTAGCATGGACACTCATCACGAAAGAATGGGGGATTCCTGCTGAGAAGCTCACCGTAACCGTTTATATAGATGATGATGAGGCTGCTACCCTGTGGCGTAAAATTTCAGGCCTTCCTGCTGATAAGATTATCCGTATTGCCAGTAAGGAAGAAAACTATTGGTCTATGGGCGATACAGGGCCGAGTGGGCCATGTTCTGAAATTTTCTATGACTATGGCCCTCATATCCCAGGGGGACCTCCAGGAAGCCCTGAGGCCGAAGGAGACCGGTTTGTAGAAATTTGGAACTTGGTCTTCATGCAATATGAACAATTGGGACCTGATGAAATCATTCCCCTTCCCAAACCTTCAGTGGATACGGGTATGGGGATTGAACGCCTCGCAGCTGTTCTGCAAGGGGTTCATGACAACTTTGATACGGACATTTTTAAAGCCCTTATCGAAGCTTCAGAAGAAATCACCAAAACTCAAGCTACAGGGCCTCGTCGTGATTCCCATCGCGTAATTGCGGACCACTTAAGGTCGAGTTGTTTTTTGATGGCCGATGGCGTTTTGCCCAGTAATGAAGGACGGGGCTACGTATTGCGTCGAATTCTTCGACGAGCCATGCGCCATGTCCAGCTTTTAGGGTACAAAGGATCTCTTATGGCAAAGCTAGTGCCCACCCTCGAAGAGAAAATGGGACGTGCCTACCCCGAGCTCGTCCGGGCAACCCCACTGATTGTTGAGACCTTAAATCATGAAGAAGAACGTTTTCGTCAAACCTTAGAAAAGGGACTCAAACTCCTTTCTGAAGAATCGCAAAAAGTCAAAGATCTCTTGCCTGGTGAAATTGCCTTTAAGCTTTATGACACCTATGGGTTTCCTTTAGATTTGACCCAAGATGTTCTGCGTGGGGAAGGTAAGTCCGTTGACACACGGGGCTTTCAACAAGCCATGGATCGTCAAAAGGCGGAAGCGAGAGCTGCTTGGGCCGGCTCAGGAGAAAGCAAAACGGATCGTATTTGGTTTGAGCTTAGAGATAAACTGAATGCCACGGAATTCCTTGGTTATGAAACAACCATTGCCGAAGGAGTTATTGAAGCACTTGTTAAAGATGGAAACCCAATTGATCATGTTAAAGCCGGTGATAAGCTTATTCTTCTTGCTAACCAAACTCCTTTCTATGGGGAATCCGGCGGCCAAATGGGTGATACGGGGGTGATTTCATCACCCACGGGGAAAATGACCATTGAGGACACCCATCGCAAGCTAGGGGACTTGATCGTCCATTTTGGTCGCGTTGTTGAGGGAGAGCTTAAAGTTGGAGACGTTGTTCATCTGAGCGTTGATGCTGAGCGGCGCACGCTTTTGCGAGCAAACCATTCTGCAACTCACCTGCTACACAGAGCCCTTCGCAAAACTTTAGGCGCCCATGTGATTCAAAAAGGATCTCTGGTGGCCCCTGATCGGCTGCGTTTTGATTTTAGCCACCCGAAAGCCTTAACCGTTGAAGAGATTCAAATCATCGAACGGGAAGTGAATGACCAAGTTCGCCAAAATACGCCCGTCAATGTGTGCCTCATGACACCTGAGGAAGCAACCAAGGGAGGGGCGCTCGCTCTTTTTGGAGAAAAATATGGGGAGGAAGTTCGTGTTGTATCCATGGGAGAGGATATCGAAGAGCCCTTTTCCGTTGAGCTATGTGGCGGAACGCATGTGAGCCGGACGGGGGATATTGGGTATTTTAAATTCATTTCTGAGTCAGGGATTGCGGCCGGCATTCGTCGGATTGAGGCTTTAACAGGTCGCATGGCTGAAGATTTTGCGACGAGCCAACAGAAACTCGTTGCGGGTCTTGCCGACCAGCTTAAAATTATCCCCTCTTCTGTGGGTGAAAAAATCGGCCAGCTTTTAGATGAACGAAAGACTTTAGAGCGGGAAGTTCAATCTCTTCGCCAACGACTGGCGACATCTGGTGGAGGAGAAACGCAAAAGCCAGAGATGATCAATGGTGTCGCGTTCTTTAAACGCCACTTAAAAGACATTCCCCCCCAAGATTTAAAATCCATCGTGGATCAGCTGCGGGAAGAATATAAATCAGGGATCTTTGCCGTTGTGAGTGAAAACGAAGGAAAAGTTTCCCTCGTCATTGGGGTCACTCCTGATCTTTTGTCTAAGTTCGATGCGGTGGATTTAATCCGTAAAGTTGTGCCCGCTATTGGAGGAAAGGGCGGCGGAGGCCGACCCGATCTCGCACAAGCTGGTGGCTCCGATGCGGCGGGGACCGGGAAGCTTTTTGGGGAGTTGGTGGCGGAGATTGAACGAAAGTGAGAAGGTCCCCTCACCCGCCCTTCGGGCGACCTCTCCCACAAGGGGAGAGGTGATTTAAGTGCTGGCTGCCCTACCTCTCCCCCTTGTAGGAGAGGTCGCCCGAAGGGCGGGTGAGGGGTAACCAAGTTACGTCGCCACCAACTTTTGTCGGCAGCTTTCGTTGTTTATAGAATTTATTCGTCTTTTAATCGCCGCGCTTCATCGACGAGTTTCCATCCTAGGGATATTAAACGATTAGCCCACCAATCTCTCACAGGACGATAGCATTGGATAAGCTTGCCCATACACCAGTGGCGAGTATGACTAATTCCTTTACCTGCATAATAGCCTAGAACTGCCCCACATACCGTTCCCACATCATCAAAAGGAAAGCCATATTGAAGCGTCCCGGCAGATAATATTTCTTTTGTATTACGGTGTGACGTATATGGATACCCTAAGGTATTCTTTTGTTCCTGAGTAAAGCACGTACTGATATTCCTCGCTCCCACTGACTCTGCAACGAAGCGACCTACATTAGCATCGTACATGCTTCCAATGTGAGCTCCTAGATACGTCGAGATGCTAATGATACCGCGGTCCATCCATCTTCCTCCATTTTTCCAGACCCATTGTGCACTCTGTCCCATAACACTAGAGGAAGGAGTTGATGTAAAAGGGTCATTCTCAATTTGTGGGGGTAAAACACGAGTCAAAACCCCAAGCTCTTCAGATGAAGACTCATTATCCATTGCCAAAAGGGATGAGGAAAGAGAAGTCGTAATCAAAACGGTAAAAAAGGCTTTTTGGAAAAATGAACGAGAAAAGCTTGACATATCTTACTCCTATAGAAAAATAAAAAAATTCAAATACTAAAGAATATTCTGGAAAATATACTCGAGCAAAAGTTACTGCTAGGTTTGCTTATCTGCAAGTAAAATTTTAAGCCGCCTTTTTCGCTCCCAGCTGTGTCACAACATTCCGAAGGCAATTGATAATGTGGTCTTGGAGCTGAGGTTCTAAATAGGCATGCATAGGCAAGCTAAGGACACAATGCGCTAAGGATTCACTTACCGGCAAGGTGCCGGTTGCAGTAGGATAATGGCTATAAGCCTTTTGGTGATGAAGAGGAATGGCATAATGGATCATCGTTGGAATCCCTTCCGCTTTGAGCCCTTCCATAATTTCCGTCCGTTTTTCAGGATCAACTTTTATGGTATATTGAGCCCAAGCAGATAGGCAGTTTCTCTCAATGAAGGGGGTTATGACAAGGTCGCCAAGCCCTTCCGAATACCGATTTGCAACTTGTTGGCGCAGGGAAATTTCGTCAGGAAAAATAGAAAGTTTTTCGATTAAAATGGCGGCTTGCAAAGTATCACACCGCCCATTTATACCAATGCGTATGTTTTCATATTTATCTTCACCTTGACCATGGACGCGTAAGGAATGAAGAATATTGAGAAGCTCTTCATTCTCTGTGAAAATAGCCCCAGCATCACCGTAAGCGCCAAGAGGTTTAGAAGGATAAAAGCTGGTTGTGGTTGACTCTGCAAGGGTTCCGATGTTTCGCCCTTTATAAGTGCCCCCAAAGCTTTGCGCAGCGTCTGCAATAACCCAAAGCCCATGTTCATCTGCAATGGCACCAATCGCATCATAATCAGCAGCTTGACCATAAAGATCAACGGGAATGACTCCGCATGGGCGAAGACCCAATCGTTTAGCTTTTTGAATCCCTTTTTCAAGGCTTGTTGGGTCAATATTGAAGGTATTTTGGAGAACATCAACAAAAACAACAGTGGCACCCATCCAAGCCACAACTTCGGCCGTGGCGGCAAAGGTAAAGCTAGGGACAAAAACGGCATCACCTGGCCCCACATTTTTGGCTCTCATGATAAGGGCAATCGCATCAGTCCCATTTGAACAGGATAAGGTATGACGAGCTCCACAAAAAGCAGAGAGCTGCCTTTCGAGCTCGTAGACTTCGGGACCCATGATATAACCGCCGTGATCCAAAACGCGGAGCATGGCCGCTTCGAGTTGGGAACGAATGCGTCTTTGCTGAAGGGAAAGATCAATAAAGGGGATCATTATTTGTTCCTTTCTTGGAGAACATGCTCTGCTTTTTCTAAGACTTCCGTAACCCGCAAACCTTCAAGACCTGAGGTGAGAGGCTCTTCACCTTTTTGGATACACGCGAGGAAGTGGAGACACTCATTCTTAAGAGGTTCCGTTTCAGGGAGAGAGATAAACTGGGTTTGGAAGCTGTCATTTGCGAGCGGCTGGTCATCTTTCCAGATAAAACAATCCCTCGAAATTTGGAGTTTTTCAGCCCAGGGTCTGCGGTCATCAAAAACGGCAATGGCTTTTTCGCCAATAACTACCAGTTTTTGCTCCTTAAAGGGGGAAAGCCAGGAAGCATGAACATGAGCTGTTAATCCACTGGGAAACGTTAAGGTAAGTAAAGCATTGGCTGGTTTTTCAGAGGCAAGAAAAGCTTGTCCCGTTGCAGCAACACTTTGGGGCATATCTTGGGCAAGAGCCAGTATCAATGAAATATCCTGACTTGCTAGATCCCATAGCACGCTTTCCTGATGACGAAATCGTCCGAGTGCTAAGCGGTTGGCATAAATATGTTTTAAGGGGCCAAGCTCGGGCAAATGAGTCTTCAATGCGATGAAAGCAGGATGGTAATTCAAGATATGCCCCACCATGAGAACGCGATCATTGGTTTTTGCAAGAGAACAAAGTCTTTTCGTATCATGCACTGAAAGGGTAATGGGTTTTTCAATATAAACATGCTTACCAGATTCGAGCGCCTGTTCACCTTGACGGGCATGCAAAGGGGCGATCGATGAAATGACAAGAGCATCAAGGGAAGCATGGGAAAAAACCTCCTCTTCTGAGAAGGCAGGTACATTATATTCGGATGAAAGCGCTTGTGCTTTCTGAGAATCACTATCGCACACACCAGCAAGTGAGCCTAGCTCCGCAAAATTTCGAACTAAATTTTTTCCCCAGGCACCACAACCAACAACGGCAACACGAGGAACAGGGCGATCTGATTGTAAAAGATTCATCATGGTTCTAACTTTAAGAAGATGAGGTGGAGGGGTCAATCAAAAGAACAGCTTTTCATTTCACAAAATATGACAAAAGGTTAATTACGAGATGCACAAGCTTTTTGATTGTTTGGATCCTCGGCTAAGAAGAGGTTGATTTTTTGAAGAAAAAACTTACCTTTTCTTAGCCGAGGATCCCAAAATAGTTCCAGCACGACCTCTTTAAAAAAAATTTGCACACTGCATGTTAATCCAAAATCTTTACCATCCAAACAGCATACCCTTGTAAAGAAGAATCAATTCTTTGAAATCCAGCCTTTTCATAGGCACGAATGGCTTGTTTATTGGCATAATCTGGATCAACAAAGCAAGCGTTAAACATAGGCTTCACATGTTCCTTTAAAAATGCGTTGAGAATGATGGGACCAAGGCCTTTGCCAATAAAGTCGGGTTCTCCGATATAAAAATCGATTGCAGCAAGCTTGTCCGAAAGTTTTGGAAGGGTGACCCCATCTTCCCTTGGAAAATCATAGGCGTTGTAATACTGAACGAATCCAATAGGCTGAGAATCAACTTCGACCATAAAAGCGTAGATGGGTTTGGTGACACCCCCTATTCTTTTATAGCCTTTACAATAGGATTCGTATTTTTGGGTAATGTCCTCAAGGCTCCACGTGAGATTTTCCCCCCACCACTTTGCCACAGAATCCGTGTTCATCCATTTATAAAGCAAAGGAAAGTGGCTAGATTGGAGGGGGGTAAAGTAGAAGGAGTGCATTGTCGTCAATTTTTTTCAAGCAGAGCTTTTTGAGTGGATACGGTTGTATTATCTTGTGTGCGAGGCACTATTGTTTCTTGAGCTTTATTCCTTTTTATAGAGTTCTCTCGATTAGATTTATTCTCCTTCTCTTCCTTCTTATTCTCCTTATCTGACTTCTTCTCTCTTTTTCTCTTTCTGACCTGGCCGATAGCGTGTTCCCGTAATTTCTTATTGTCTAGAAGCACGTGGGGAAGAGGAACTCCTGAAAAGCCAAGTTGCTCAGCCTCTTCTAAAAGCACGTCTAAGTTATCATCAATACGGGGTAGTTTTCGATTGATAGAAGGTATAAATTGCTGCCATTTTGCTATCTCTTTCGATACCTCTACTTCCATCTCTTCTGATAGAGGTTGCTCCTCCGAGGAGGAAAAAGAGGAAAAAGACGAAAAGGAGGAGAGAGGAGTTCTTCTTGAACTAGACGGATCTTCTTCCATAGCTCCAACTTTTTGAGAAATAGCTAGAAAAGAAAAAAATATTAAAAAAAAAAGATTAAAGTATTGATTTTATTCATCACGACTCCCTAAAAAATAAAATTTATGGTTTATTAAAATAAATAAAAATACCTTAGGGTCATCTATTTACAAATGGCAAAAACTCTAAGAGTTTTTATTTAAGGAGGGGACTTTTGCAAAAATTTTAATAAAATGCAAGAGAGATTTTTTCGATAGGAAAAAATGTGGTTAGGTCTTTATCATGCAATCTCTATTTTGCTTTAAGATATTTTTTACGAATATATTTGTATAATTTGTAAATATGTATTTAAACAAAGGTAAGATGAAGTGCAAAAATATAATTTCTTCATAATAGGATTATGTGTCGTTTTCTTCTCTTCTCCTATGATAAGCACTGTTGCTAAAGCAAGCAATGATCCTTCAATAATCATTGGCGCAACCTTCAATACTAAGGTCAGGCCTTTTACGAGTCCTAAAGAAGGCAATGGTAAACTTTTTGTTTATCTGCCAGAACCAGCTGATAGTTATGCAGAAGTTCCCATTGTTCTTAATAAACTTCTCCTTATAAATAAAAAGCAGCTTGGATTTAAAGACGGAGGTAAAGTTTATTATGCCATAAGATATGAGATTCGAGGTCGAGAAGCTATTCAAAATGCAAGTGCTTGTGATGGATCTATAGCCTTAATGAGTAATGGTAAGACATTAGAATCCATTGGTTTGCTTTTAACCCCAAAAGTAAATAAAGAATACCCCTTCAGCAATACAGCTCCTTGGTTTGATTGTAAGCTGGTTCCCGCATACAAATAAAGTTCTTAGCCAATATTTTTCAACTCATTTCAACAGATTTTGGTTCGCAAAATCCCAATTGACGAGATGATCTAAAAAGACTTCAACATAATCCTTGCGACGATTTTGGTAATCAAGATAGTAAGCATGCTCCCAAATATCACAGGTCAAAAGAGCTTTTTGATCGTGAATCATAGGCAAATCAGCATCCTTCGTTGGGACAATTTTTAGCTCATTGTGGTTGTCCAAAACAAGCCAAACCCAACCGCTGCCAAAGAGCTTCGTTCCGGCCTCCATAAATTGTTTTTTAAATTCATCATAGTTGCCAAATGTTTTAAGAATCAAGTTAAGGATGGGACCGGTGGGTTGGCCGCCTCCCCCAGGAATCATGGACGACCAATAGAAAGTGTGGTTCCAGTCTTGGGCTGCATTGTTAAAAACCGTTTTGAGTGCGGGACTTTTCGAGCTCATTTCAATAACTTGTTCAAGAGAGGAAGCGATAAGCCCCTTTTCTTTCAGCAATTTATTTAACGTGTCCACATACCCCTGATGATGCTTCCCATAATGATAGAAAAGGGTCCTTGCGGATATATAGGGTTCAAGAGCATTTTCTGCATAAGGAAGGGGTGGGAGAGTGAATGGGGGCGAAGGATCAGCAGCCGAAACGGGTAAGCTTAGGAACAAAGAAGAAAAGAACAAAAAGTAAGTTATTATTTTTTTCATTGTGATCTCCCTTTTCTATTCTGATCATTTTTAATGCATCTTGAGGGAATGGGAAAGCCCTAAATCCATTAATGATCAGAGATTTTTTATGTTTTTACATAGGCTATATCGTATTGCAGAAGCTTTTTATCAGCCGTAATTAAGGTTAGCGATTCACATTGAGCTTGAGCAACCAACATATGATCAAAAGGATCTTGATGATAATTGGGCAAATGGCCTATAGCTAAAGCATGACGAATCGTTATAGGTAGCTCTTTGAAATTGTTTTCTTTAAGCGCTATTTCCAAATCATCAGGGGCTTCGAGTTTTCCCAGAGCTTTTTTTACAACTATTTCCCAAGCACTGGCGGCGCTGACAAAAACAAGAGCTTTTTCATCACTGATAAGAACCCGGGCTTTTGGAGATAAAGAGGGATCATCCGCAAGCCACCATAATAAAACATGTGTGTCGAGAAGGAACATTAATGAGAATCCCCTCGAAAGGCCGCTTCAATATTAGAGTTTGTTTCATCAAAGTCTTGAGAGATGACAACTTTCCCACGCCAAAATCCAGCCTTACGAATGGTTGGCTCTTCCTGATAGCGTATAAGTCGCACTAAGGGTCTCCCCGCTTTACAGATGATGACCTCTTCTCCCTTATAGGCAAGCGCAATCAGTTGTGAAAGATGGGATTTTGCATCATGAATATTCTTAATTTGCATAACCTATTTTCCTTATTAGCTAAGTCTAGTTTAGTCTAAAATTGGGAAAATAGCAAGGAAACTTGTTTATAACATGAATATGTCACAAATTATGACATGTTCATGTCATAATTTGTATCATTTCAAAATTCAGTTATTTTTCCAGGTCCCCTCGATCATCGTCACGGCTTGGCCCCTCAAATGCACGCGATCGCCTATGATTTGAACGCCTAAAACTCCTCCGCGTGAGGAAGCTTGGTAAGCTAAACATATTCCTTCCCTAACTTCCTTTGCCAATAGTATGCGAGCTTACAGTGGGCTGAGCCTGTGACAGGATCTTCGTTGATACCTTCGCGTGGGGCAAAGTAGCGCGACACAAAATCATAAGGAGGGTTTCCCTTGGCTGTGACGATAAGTCCTTGACAATCAATTTTTTTCACGTCTGTTGGATTTAGGTTGAGGTCCCGGAGAATTTTTTCGTCTGATACCTCAACAATCACGTCATCAAAAGCTTGGACAACATCGATAATCTCTTCAATGTTCAGAAGGGCTTTGAATGAACCAATGGAAAGAGCCTCACCAGTTTTCTGGAGGGGAAAATCTAAATGATATCTTTCCCTTTTCACAAATAGAGGACCAGAGAGAGAGTCAAACATAATGGTATTCCCACCAACCATTCCTTCTTGAAATAGGATATGAGCTGAGGCGAGCGTTGCGTGACCGCACAACTTAACTTCAATCGATGGTGTAAACCAACGAATGTGGAAATGATCAATTCCAAATGGTTTTATAAAAGCTGTTTCAGAAAGGTTCATTTCAGCAGCTATTTTTTGACAAACCGTATCGTTTGGAAAATCCTTAACAACAGTCAGGGCTGCAGGATTTCCATGGAAGGGCTTGTCAGTAAAGGCATCAACTGTCCAAATTTTCATACCAATTTCCGTTTTCATCGCTTTTATAGGCTGTAAATTCTTGGGTAGTTGCTATCATTTGAAGTCTTTTGCACAGAAAAAGCTAAGTAGAGGCCTTCAATGATCATCTCTAAGAACGTTTGTTTGTATTGCTGGACATCAGGGCCACGAAAAAATTCAGGTGGATCCATAAAAGGAAGAGAAACTGTTTTCATAATTATGTAACTCACCATGTAGGGATTGAGATCGGATCGGACTTCTCCCCGATCTTGAAATTCTTTAATTTGTGGAGCAATCGTATTCAACCTTTCCTCACTAACTCCCTGAATTTCATCTGTTATTCTTTCAAGGCGTTGCCATAACACGAAGCGCACGATCGTTGGATTTTTATCATAAAATTCAAAATGTAAGGTTAGAAGGCTTTGCAAAAAGTTCTTAAAAGAGTCCATGGGATAATCAAGTTGAGAAACTTCTTTCCCTATGTGAATTTCGAGTAAATTTGTTTTTACTGCTTTCCAGAGCCTTTCCTTGCTCTTAAAGTGATGATAAATTAAGCTCTTATGGATCTTTGCTTTATCTGCAATCATATTGATGGAAGATCCCTCAAATCCTTTCGCTAAAAATACCTGTTCTGCTGCTTGTAGAATTTTTTTAGCGGTCGCATGTTCCAGTGTTTTCTTTTTCATAAAATTTTCCTTCCTTTTGAGAGCATTATACATAAATTGAACGTTCGATCAATTTTTTGTTGACAGAGAATTTCTAGTTCATTATATATAAGTCGAACGTTCGATCAATTTTTGTTAATAAGTGGTTTTTAGTTTGATTTGGTTCCAAAAGTTGAACGGGCGTTCGATCAATTTAAAAAGAAATTGAAATGAAAAAAATTTTGTTATGTTTCTCTTGGATTAGTGTGTTTCGCATGAAGCTTTATGATCATACTGTGAATGATTTAAAGAGTGGAGAGTTATTAATACATTCACAGTGAATGGCCAATTCGAAATTTGACTTCTTCCAAAAGAAAGATAAAATAATAAATGTACACTGGACGAAATGTGACTAAATTAACCTTGGTGTAAGTAAAGTTTCATCCCTTCGTGACTGGCTTTGAAACCTAGCTTCTCATAAAATCCTTTCGCACGAACACGTTTTTTGTTGGTTGTGAGCTGGATAAGTTTACAGCCCTTTTCCTGCCCTAATTCAATAGCTTTTTGGATCATCAGCGTTCCGACTCCTTGACCTTGGACGAGCTTTTGAACATGTATATTTTCAATATTCAATCGTTTGGATCCTTTGAAAGAAAGAGAGGGCATGAACGTTAAATGACACGTCCCTAGGATTTTGTTTTGGCTCTCAACTACCAAAAGGATTTGGTTTTTATCTTCTGTAATCTCTTGAAAAGCCTCATAATAACAAGGAAGCAGGGGATTGGAGAAAGATTCCCTTGTTGCTCCCAATTCGTCTTCACACAAAAGTCGGACGATTTCGGGGAGATCATTTTCAACAGCCGGTCTTAAGATAAGATCGTCGAACATGAATGAATTCTACCTTACGGGGAAATCAAAGTAGGTTTTTGAAAAAGGTTCATTTATCAGAGTGAAATGCCAAAACTCTTTATCATAAGGTTTAAACCCATGACGAACCATAACTTCTCTCAGTATCAAACGGTTTTGTTGCTGCTCCTTTGTGATCTTGGAAGAATAGGTAAAGCTTACCTCTCCAAACATATCAGGACCTAAATCGATGGTTTTTTTTGTTTTATCATCAAGAAGGATGACGTCAAAGGTACTTCCTCGACTGTGAGAAGACCGCTTGCTTGCCACAAATGTACCCAAGATTTCTTTTTTAGAAATATCGGGATAGTAACGTTCTTTGGTCTTTTGGTCGCTTAAATCCCGTGCCCAGCGTTGAATATGTTTTACCGCCCGTTCTGGACGGTAAGCATCCATGACTTGCAAGCAGAGTCCCATCTTTTTGAACTCACTTTGAACTTTTCTGAGGGCAAGGGCTGCTTTTCGTGTACAGATCACGCGCGTGCCTTCATACCCCTCCGCAGGAACGCCCAGAACATTATTGTCAGTGGCAAACTCTAAGTTTTGGTCAATGGAAGGATCAATTTCTTCAAGATAAACAAACCCTTTGGGCAAGGATGAGCTTACTGCAAAAGACGGTACATGTGAGCCAAAAAAGGTCATGCAACAAATCGTTAGAAATTTTTTCATAAGTGGCTTTCTTCCCAAACTTTCATAAGATTTTGCCACGAAAAATTACGATACTCAAGGAAGATAAAGGAGGAGGCCTTTGCAAGGAAAGCCTATGAAGACCTCCCCGTAAGGCCTACTCCATCGCCTTTCAATGAACATGTTCACATGCTTTGATCAAAGTCTCGCAAGTTTTCCTTGAGTTATAGAACGCAAAATCCATTTCGTCTAAAAGATTTAACATTCTGTGAAAATGAATATTTTATTGGCTCCTCTCTTTCGCGAGGACATGCTTTGAAAAAATTTTCAGATACATCTATAGTTATGGTAACCATGGGAAACCTCCTGTTTGTTTATGGTGAGTAACGGGGAGATGCTGGTTACACCTTCTCGATCTGTTATTCTGACTCCCATTAAAAGAACATCTTAAGAAAAGCGCAAATCAACCATAAGGCTTCACCCTTTCTATTGCTTTTGTGAATGAGTCTGGTGTTAACTAGAAAATCATTATAGAGAGGGAGAAATGAAAACTTCTCATAAAAGCAAAGGCCTTCTCTTAATGGGTCTTGGCATGTGCCTTTTAAGTTTAGGAGACGTTCTCTTAAAGCTGCTTTCTTCGACTTACTCTCCCTTTCATATCATTTTAATGCGAGCTCTCGTAGGCCTCCCCTTTTTGCTCATTTTGCTCAAACGGAAACAGAATTTTTCTGAAATATTTCAAATCGATGTCAAGGTGCAACTCCTTCGGAATGGAGCGCTATCCATTGCTTTGCTTCTTACTATTTATTCACTTTCCCTTCTCCCGCTCGCTGAATATTCCGTTCTCTTTTCGAGTGGGCCCTTTTTCATTGCTCTTCTTTCTGTTCCTCTATTGGGTGAATCCGTAAGTAAAACACGTTGGCTTTGTATCTTGGTAGGATTTATAGGAGTCGTTATTGCTTTAAACCCTTCACCGTATCATATGATTCAATTTGGAGGAATCACGGCTCTTCTTGCTGCTATTCTTTATGGAACAGGGGTGGTTCTAACGAGCCTACAAGCCAGAAAAACATCTTCACTCGTGCAAATAATCTATCATGCAATAACGTGTATTGTGGTGGGTCTCTGTGGAACTTTTTTTATACCGATTCCTATCTCTCTTTCGGATTTACCCTATTTTCTGATGGCTGGATTCCTCTATATTGCTACCAATGTTACAATTACGGAGAGCTTTAAGTGGGCTCCTACTTCTTATACAGCTCCCGTAAATTATACCGCTATTCTTTGGGCCTCTCTCTTTGGTTATGTGATCTGGGATCAATGGCCGGAAATTAACTTAATTGCGGGTGCAGTTCTCATCGTGGGAAGTGGTATTTTTATGATTTTCGATGAGAGAAGGCAGGACTACTCTATAGCGCTCGAATCTCAGGCTCAGATTGAATGAAGTTATTATACACCCGCTCAGTCAAAGCTTGGATGGAATAAAAATACTATAAATTTAAAAAAAACATTGCTTTCATCTTTCATGTGTCATATAGAAGGGCTTCTATTTATTAAAAGGGAAAGGCACAAAATGACTGAACGAAATGAATCTTTAGAATTGATGGCAATGGTCTCTGATATTGTCGCGGCTTATGTCTCCAACCACCAAATGGAGCCTACAAACTTGCCCGGATTTATTCAGCTTGTTCAGCGAAGCTTATGCAGCGTTGGATCTAGCAAATCAATTTTGCTCTCTGCCCGTTCAGAGCCCGCCGTTCCTATTGAAGAATCGATCCAACCTGATTACATCGTTTGCCTTGAGGATGGAAAACGCATGAAGATGCTCAAGCGTCACTTAAAAACATCCTATAACATGACTCCCGAGCAATATCGGGAACGTTGGGGATTGCCATCAAACTATCCTATGGTCGCACCAAATTATGCAAAAACACGCAGAACCATTGCAAAAGGTATTGGGCTTGGAACTCATCGGAAAGGCATGAAAAAAGAAGCAGCTTAAACTGCTTTATGAGATCGCCGATATTGAGCTTAGTATCGGCCGATCCTCTTCCTGTTTAGCGAAGAATTACTTACTTATTGCTTTCATTAACAGGTGAATATGGGGTAGATTCCATCTGGGGATCATCAAAGACGTAACCTAAGGCATGGACGATCTTTAAACGCTCAAGGTCTTGCATTGAAGCATCGTCTGGATTTTTGGCTTTAGATGTTTCTAAATTCCCTTTTGAAGCTAAAGTTCCTGAGGTTAGTGAAAACATCAATGTCCCCACAAGCATAGGCAAAACTTTATACGGCATAAACCTCCCTTTCTTTTTTTATGCTCATACATGTTGTATGCATGTTTTGGAAACAACCATATAATAAACGTTTTCTGTTGAATAGAGGGTTTATCAATAGCTCAAGATACGGGCTGAATAAAAAAGTATCTGTCGCTAAAAAATATTGACGGAATTAAAGGATTATACGACTTTAAGGCAAGATCTCTCTGATGGAGTTTAATCAATGAAATATTTTTTTATTCTTTTGTTGCTTAACTTGAGTTTTCTTGAAAAAGCTTCTGCAGCCAATGGTCAACCCAAGGAAGGGCCCTGGTCCGAATATTTTCAATCTCAAATCAATGCTCGCCCCCATGACCTGGTCACACAAGCATTTGGGCTTATAAAAAACAAAAAGAACGCGACGATTATTGATCTGGGAGCTGGAAATGGAAAAGACATCGTAAACATTCTTAAGGCAGGAGCCATTGTTTATGTCTTTGACGCGGACCCTGAATCCGTCAATATCATTGATAAGCGGTTTAAGTATTATGTAAGAAGCAATAAGTTATTGATTCATCAAATGTTTTTTGAAGATATAAAGACCTTACCTAAAGCGGATATGATCATTGCCTTGTGCGCACTCCCTTTTATGAAGAAAGACAAGCTTATGAGTTTTTGGAAAATCATCCAGGAATCCCTTAATCCCAACGGTATTTTTGTAGGAACTTTTTTTGGCGAAAAACATTACGCAAAACGCGATCCTAAACAACCTAAACTGTTTAGGTTGTCTCGTGAAGAAATCTTAAATCTGTTTACGCATTTTCACATCTTAAATTTTTACGAAGAAATTGAATATGATGAATCTTCCTCAAAATCTTGGGGATCAGATCAATTCGATCATCGATACAAAATAATAGCGAGGAAGAAGGGGTAGAAGACTTATTCTAAACAACCTCAATGAATTGACTTTACACAAAAAAATCCACTCAAAAGAGTGGATTGTAAGGTGGAGTCAAGAATAGATAGATGTAAGAAAAAAATTATTAAGGAATGCCTGTCAGACCAAGGCATGTATTTTGACCAGGTGCTCCATAGCTACTCAATCAGTTTGTAACTTTGCTTGCAGCTGCTGGAATATTACAACAAATTTGAGCGCATTGGCTTAAAATGGTAGGGTTGCTACAGGTTCCTGCAATGCCAAAATGGCTGCCCGTGCATGCTGCATCGCATGCAACTGCAAGAGCATCCTGAATGACTACATTACCAGACTTAGATAAGGCTGAAGCACATTTCCCGACATCAATAGGGTTAGGAATTGAGGTTGTGTTATTGCAGACGGTACTACATTCTGCTGGCATTTCACTCAGTAGTTTATGTACTTGTGTACAGAGGGTACTTAAGACAGACAGCGACGCCCCCTGAACCCTCCCATTTGTTTCTAAAAACAAAAATCCAGTAGCTAAGAGTAGATATAAAAATTTTAATTTCATTTGAATCTCCCTTATTATGTTGATGCTTCGGTAAACTTAAGCTCATCATCTTTTATATTTCGAAAAAATATATTTATTTTCAATATATTAATGAAATATTAACCTTTAATAAAAGGCGTTATTTTGCAATTAATTAGCCCTTTCTCCTGACGTCTCATTCCCATGACTCGCCTTTTGATAAGCTTCATCAAGGTCCTTGCAAAGTTGGGCTAAATGAAAGGCAGATATGTTCAGCTGATCCGCAAACCTCGATAATTCCTGAATTTTATAACTTATTCTTTTAAGATAAAGTGTAGGTATGGTAATAGTGTCTTCATGCATGATAATCCTCCTGTGTAAGGGTTGTTATGTTAGTGACGGGCAGGTGCTGGTGACCTGTTCGTCACGCTTTAAGCGTACGCTTCTCATTTTTATGATGCAACATATTTTTTAAATTTGTTTAAAATTTTATTGAATGCTTTTCATTTATTTCTTTATAACTTTCAAAAGAAAAAACTGTGATGGCACAATGGCCTATAAAGTTATAAAAGATTAGGAGTTAACTATGAATAGTTGGAGTATAGAGGCCCTGACCCTGAAAATGCTTGAAGAAAAACATATTACATTGAGACAAGCTGCTGAAATTATAGGGATGTCTCTAGAAGAAATGATAGATTTAATTTCGTATACTGACATTCGAGTAGTTGATTATGAATCAAGTGAATTAGGCAAGGAAATGAATATTGGCAGATAGGCACGATGAACTCAACGTTAACTGGATTGCTTCGGCTCTTTTAGAGCCTCGCAATGACGCCTCCCATCGTCATTGCGAGGAGTGTAAACGACGAAGCAACCCAGATTCTATCAACCAAAAAATACAAAGAATCTGGAGATAACAAATGCCAAACTTCCGAACTCTCGATGACCTAAATGCCCGTGGGAAACGCGTGCTCGTTCGTCTTGATCTCAATCTCCCCATTCAAAACGGCCAGATCACGGATCTTTCCCGACTTGAAAGATCTCTCCCAACCCTTAAAGAACTGAGCTCTCAAGGCGCAAAAGTGATCGTGATGGCCCATCTTGGTCGCCCTCAAGGGGAAGATAAATCCCTCACCATCGCCCCCATTGCTCAAGCTTTAGCAAAGTCAATGGCTCCTATGCCCGTTCGCTTTTGCGAGACTTCTCAAGGCCCCCTCGTCGAAAAGGCCATCGATGCCCTTCATAACGGCGAAATTCTTCTTTTAGAAAATATCCGCTTTGTGGAAGGAGAGGAAAAGAATGACCCTGTCTTTGCCCGCGAGATGGCCCAGTGGGGTGATATCTATGTCAATGATGCCTTCTCAACTGCTCACAGGGCGCATGTGTCAACGGAAGGCATCGCCCACTTCCTCCCATCTTATGCAGGTCGATTGATGGAGGAAGAGTTGCGGGCACTTGATCGTGCTCTAGGTAACCCCAAACGTCCCTTAATGGCAATTGTGGGAGGTGCAAAAATCTCAACAAAACTTCCTCTTTTAGAAAATCTACTCTCTAAAGTGGATATTTTGGTTATTGGGGGGGCTATGGCAAATACCTTTCTAGCAGCAAAAGGTTATAATATAGGAGCCTCTCTCTTTGAGCATGATCTTTTGGAAACTGCGAGAAGTTTGCTCGCAAAAGCGCCAGAGATTATTTTACCTGAAGATGTGGTGGTGGCCCGAAATCTTGAAGATCAAAGGAGCATCGAAACCCTTTTTATCCCTGAAGTAGCTGGAGATCAAAAAATATTTGATATAGGTCCCCTCACCTGTCAGCACATCCTTAAGAAAATGAAGACGTGCCATACCCTTCTCTGGAATGGACCTTTTGGGGTTTTTGAAACGCCTCCTTTTGATAAAGGCACAACTACCGTTGCCAAAGGTGCTGCACAACTCACCCGGGAAGGTTCTTTGCTTTCCGTGGCTGGTGGGGGAGACACGGTCGCAGCCCTCATCCAAGCAGGTGTTGTGGATGATTTTAGCTATGTCTCAACAGCTGGAGGAGCTTTTCTAGAATGGCTCGAGGGAAAGACGTTACCGGGAGTGGAAGCACTTTCATCCAGCGACTCTATCAGAGAGAAAATGTTTGAGAACAATAAATAAAAACGTTTGAGAACAATAAATTACATTTTTTTGTTGAAATATTTGTAGATATAAATATATTGAAATATATTGTTTTATGAGGTTCAAATATGTTGTTGGAAAATTCTTTAACAAAAGTTTTTAATTCTGTAGCTACTTTAACTGCCTCTTTTATTTTATTAGGGCCTATTCTCACATCTCCTTCCTTGGCAATGGAAGATAATCCAAGTACCTCTAACAAAAGTGCACTCACCAAGAGTTTAAGATTTCGAGATGATAATCAAGTACAAGATAATTTAGATTTTCTCTTTAAAAAACACCGAGGGGACGACCTTGTTTTAGCTAAAAGCGAAGAGCTTTTAAATGAAAACGCTGCTAAAGAAATTTTGTCCCATCTGCTAAGTAAATATCCAACTGAAAAAGAAGCTATCACTCATTTGATGTATGCATTTCACTCTCAAGTATATGACCCAGCATTATGCGAGCTGGATGATCGGTCAATAAATCTCATTAGGGAGGATGCTCGTGTGCGCGTTGAAAGAGAATTTGGATCTGTTCCCCTTTCTGCCCTAGAGTCTTTAATTTACGACCGATTGAAGGCCCCTACACTTACAATTATAGAAGACCTGGTTATAGGCGCTCAACAAATTGATCATCTCCAAATAACAGATGGCGTTCATCCTATATTATTTCTTGGGCGATCACCTTGCTTTTTACAACTCGCTTATGAAAAGCTATGTGCATTCTATCATCCTGAGCGCCTCGAAGAACCACATATTTTTCATCTAAGCTATTCTGGAACCCCGGACATGGAGAACATACGTAAGGGCGATCCCTTTTACGATGATGTAATTGCAACAAGAGCGCGAAACCTTGTAACACCAACAAAATTAAAATTTTATTGTGAATATATGGATAGGCAAGGAATGGGGTCTATAAAAGATGAACTGACTCTTATTGATGCTGTAGGAAAAGGTGGAAGTTTAGATACTATCTTACGGATGATGAGATATTATTATGAAATTTATTTAGGCCGAGCCACTATGCCAGATGTCAAGTTTCTTGCAATGAACCGCCTCGAAAGACCAGAATCACCTGAATATTATAATTACAATACGACTACTCATGATATAGAATTTAAATCTAATCCTGAACTTGGTATTCGCCCACTCAGGATTAAAGCAACCCAATTATTTCTAAGTTATGGAACAACAAAGATATTGGATTATGGTCCTATTCAAGATTTCACTTGCCATGGAATAAGCTTTCCACCCCAGAAATGGCGTGAAGAATCATTAGATGAACTCAAGAGAGGAGGGCAATTTTGCTCCCTTGCATATGGCTATATTGGTCGTTTTCTAGAAAATACCATTAAAGAACATGATATTCTTTACAGAAAAAAGGTATCTGAGATTTTAGACTAATAGTGTAATTCATAAATTGTAGCAGTATTATAATTTACTGGGCCTTAGGTAGCTCCACGCTTTTAACCTTAAACTTCACAACGCCCGGGGAAACAATCTCAATATCTCCTTTAGATTCAATGACAAGGGTCCCGTCAGGCTCAACCTTAACGGCTGCTTGAGACGCAATCTTTTTCTCGAGTTTTTCAACTTTTGCCTTAAGCTCTTCAACCTCTTCATTGACTTCATAACCAGTCGTAGAATCAAAAAAAGGCTGCGAAAAGTTTTCAGTTGAGGTAGGTGGCGGCAAATCCGTTGGGATATATACTGTTTCCGTTTTCGAATTCTTTTGAGGTGCTGGACTTGTTTGTGCCATTCCTCTCTCAGAAGGAAGCAACAAAGCCGTTAAAAAAAGACTGATCCATTTCATCATATTCTCTCCTTTCTATCGAAATAATTCGATACGAGTCACTACTTTCCCCTTGTTCGTCATTGCGAGGGGCTTTGCTTCGAAGCAATCTAGTGCAAACTCTTTCTGCGTTCTAGATTGCTTCACCTTCTACGAAGGCTCGCAATCTTTAGCCCCGGGCTTGACCCGGGGGACGGGTAAGGAGTCTATGATTCCGTATTCTTCGAAGGCGCGATCCACCCAATATTGCCATCCGTCCTACGGTAAACAACATTTAGCTGATCATGGGCCGCATTGTTAAAGAGCATAGCCTGCGCATCTGAAAGGTCCAAATGCATGACGGCTTCACCCACCGTTAGGGTTGGAATTTCCGTTGTCATCTCAGCAATAATAAGAGGATGCTCACGTTCCGCCTCCTTCTCATTTTGGGCATTAATAATATACTGATAAGCAGGAAGTGGCTTTTTATAATTTTTTTCACCTCGCTTTTTCGTATGATCGATCACCTTCTGTTTATGACGTTGCAGCCGTTTTTCGAAAGTTTCAATAGCTTGCTCTAGACTTACATAGGCATCATCTGTTTCTTTGTGAGCACTTATGTAAAGTCCACCCCTAATGTGCATCTCTATATCGCTGTTAATCAGAGGGCCATCTTTTGAGAATGTTACTGAGCACTCCAAAGGACTTAAGTCATATTTTTTGCAAATATGCTTAATTTTCTCATCACATTGACGCCGGAGCGCCTCACTGACTTCGATCTTTTTACCGGTAATTTGAATCTGCATGAAACCACCCTCCCTCTTTTAAGTTATCTATAAGTTTATGATAGATCGATTAGGGGTTTCAGTCAAATTTATATGCCAACAATGTCAGTAATTTTATAGACAAAGTCAGTTGGATTTTAAAATTTCAATTTTTTAAAGATAGCTTCTCATCCTACTCCCCAATTTTTTGTGATACTATTATCCGTTCATTAGGGAGTAGAGTTGAGGTATGCTTTATTTTTTTATTGCATGATGCAGTCGTTTTTTTCTTTTAAATGAGTCGCTGGATCAAAAACCACACCAACCTCGCCTCTGTGCCCGCCCATGCCGCCGACACGTCCTTTTAAAGACTCTTCTAGCGCCGACTTATCTGCGAAGCCCCAATTCTTCAAATCAACCTTAGTGATTTTTTGGGTTTTGCAATAAAATTTTATTCTGGTTTGCATGTTTTCATGAGGTACTATAAGAATATTCGAGTTCCCGTGCAAATTTTCGTAATCTTTACAATGATCTTTGAAAAATGCTTCTGGTGTTATATTCGGATATGTTAAATTCGCTTTCTCCCATATTGCTACGTTATGTTTTTCAAGGAGAGAAGAGTTACTAGTTCTATGGGCTTGATTTTTTTCCGCTTGTATAACTTGCCTTTCAGTTGACAATACATTCCAACCAACATAAACTTTGACTAGTTTTCCACACGCAAAACGGTATGGAAAATTAAGGCAATAACCGTTGGTCTCTCCTGAAGTCCATGGGGCGCGTAGACTTTTGCAGGAGCGGGCAACTCTCTCCTGAAATTCTGGATAATCGATGTAACTTCTCCCACTTATAGCTTCTCCCGTAAAAGTTAAGTACAGGAGCATCACAGAGATTCTAATTAAAGATGATGGTTTAAGAAATTTTTTAGTCATAAATTCTCCCTTTTTTTAAGTTTATTAACTCACAAAAGATTTTTTCTCTTTATTTTAAAAGTTAATGTCCAAAATTAACAATAACCGAAGCGTATTGTCAACTAAAGATCGTAACAAAAATTCATATGGAAAAAGGATCCTTTTCATCATAATGACCTTCTGGTAAATTTATAACAATGAAAGCCAAGAAAAATCCCCTATGGACACCCACCTCTCAACAAATTCAAGAAGCTAATCTCACCTCCTTTATTCATAGGATCAATGAACGTCATGGGATAAAGCTTTCGTCCTTTGACGCTCTTCATGACTGGTCAATCAATCATCTTCGTGATTTCTGGTGCGCGGTGTGGGATTTTTGTGGACTAACCACGTCTCAGGAAGGTAAACGCCAAATTCACTTGCCCCACGGCATTTTTAAGCCAGAATTTTTCACTGATGCTCAGCTTAATTTTGCGGAAAATTTACTCCGTCCGCGCGCATCAGAAACCCCAGCCCTCACTTTTTGGGGGGAGGACAAGGTCAAACGATCCTTAACCTTTGGGGAGGTTTATCAGGAAGTCGCCCATCTTGCAGCCTATTTAAAGTCCCTGGGTGTTAGGAAGGGGGATCGTATTGGTGGATATGTCCCCAATACACCCGAAGCCGTCATTGCTATGCTGGCAACAACCTCTCTTGGAGCTATTTGGTCCTCATGCTCTCCTGACTTCGGAGTAAGTGGTCTTCTCGATCGCTTTGGTCAAATTGAACCTAAAATCTTATTCATGTCCGATGGATATTATTATAACGGTAAACGCTTTGATTGCTTGGAGAGGGTGAATGAGCTCCGTACGGGCCTTCCCAGCCTTGAGAAAATCATTGTTTTTCCTTATGGAGATCAACCTTTCTCTCTTTCGAGTCATTCCTGGCTCATAGCTTGGAACGACGCTCTAGCACCCTTTCATGGCGCAACAAACATTGAATTTGTCCAAGTCCCCTTTAATCATCCTGTTTATATTATGTATTCCTCAGGAACAACGGATGTACCTAAATGCATCGTTCATGGGGTGGGAGGAACGCTTCTACAACATCTGAAAGAACATCAACTCCACTGTGATATCAAACCAGGGGATCGGGTGTTTTACTTTACGACCTGTGGGTGGATGATGTGGAATTGGCAAGTCTCAGCGCTTGCTTCAGGAGCAACGCTTCTGCTTTATGATGGATCCCCCATGGTCTCCGCTGATCAAATTTTGTGGGAATTTGCAGAGACTGAAGGGATGACCCATTTTGGAACTGCTGCTAAATATATCGATACCCTCCACAAAGATGAGGTTTATCCAAAAAATACCTATGATCTTTCAAAACTACGGATGATAACTTCAACAGGATCGCCATTAGTCCCAGAAAGCTTTGACTTTGTATATGAACACATTTCTTCCAAGATTTGTTTGGCATCCATTTCAGGGGGAACGGATATCATTTCTTGCTTTGCCTTAGGAAATCCCATTGGTCCTGTGTGGCGAGGAGAACTTCAAGCTCCAGGCCTTGGCATGGATGTCCAGGTTTTTGATCAAGAGGGTCACTCTGTTATAGGCCAAAAGGGAGAACTTGTTTGCACAACCCCCTTCCCCTCAATGCCTGTCTTTTTTTGGGAAGATAAGGGAGACCTTAAATACTATGCGACCTATTTCGAAAGGTTTCCTGATGTTTGGTGCCATGGAGACTATGCGGAACGCACAACCCATAGGGGGTTCATTATTTATGGACGATCAGACACTGTCTTGAATCCTGGGGGTGTGCGCATTGGCACAGCAGAAATCTATCGGCAGGTTGAACAAATTCCTGAGGTATTAGAAAGCCTTGCCGTAGGTCAAGAATGGCAAGAAGATGTTCGGGTTATCTTATTTGTCAAACTACGAGAAGGAGTAACTTTAACACCCGAGCTGATTAACGTAATAAAGCAAAAGATTCGAGCCAATGCTTCGCCACGCCATGTCCCCGCCAAGGTTATTCAGATCAGTGATATTCCCCGGACGAAAAATGGAAAGATTGTAGAACTGGCCGTACGTGAAACGATCCATGGACGGCCTGTGCACAATATTACAGCTCTCGCTAATCCTGAGGTTTTGAAGTTGTTTGAGAATCTTGAGGAACTGAAGGAAGACTAGTTTTTTAATTTTTTCAACTAGTTATGACGATGTAAAAAGATAATTAAAGAATTTTATAATTTTTCATAAATAATTACTTGCATTTCTAAAAAAGATATGTATCTTACATTTGTGTGTAAGTTAGATTTTTGATCTATCTTTTTATTAAGAGAAAGTTTTATCATTAGGTTATGCATTTTTGGAATAGACAGATTGCAAAAATTCTATTGGTAAAGGAGGAAAAGAATCTATATATGCACAATAGGTGATAGTACCTTTTTTATATTAATTGTGAGGTAACATGGTAAACAATACAAAGTTGTTAATTTCTTCTGCTCTTATTTCTTCTTTCTTAATTGGAAATATCGCAAGCGCAACAAATGAAGATTCTGATATCGTTGGAGGGCACGTTGCTGTAAAGCAAGCTCTTGATAGCCAGAATTGGAATGAGATTGAAGAGGGACTTTCAAAAGCAGCTGATGTAAATGCATTTCTAAAATCTGAGCAAACAAATGAGGAAGCTTGGAAAAAGGCTGGTGGTGTCGGAACGAAACTTCCAGGCAGTGATGGATCTTATGCTCAAAAAGCTGGCCGAGCTGTTGTTAATGCAGCTAAAATAGGTTGGGATATAGCTGAACCTTTCGTTTTTGCTGCTGGAGCTCGTGTCGCTGGGGATTTCGTTTTGAGCTACGTGGGACCTTTGGTTGTAGAAGAAGCCGGAAACGCAGCTGCAGCTATAGCTTCTGCTGCTAACACTTGGTGGACACAGTATATTCCTGCGGCTGATCAATATATCCGTAGTGGAGCTTCTCGAGTTGCACAAGGTGAAGCTCTGAGAGATCTCGGATTCTTAACAGATACAGTTCAAACCTATGCTGTTCCTGTAGCTAAGACAGTCTACAAAGCAACTAAAACAGCTGCTGAAACTAGTTATGCTTGTGTGAAAGCTATCGGTTCCGCCGCTAGTAGCGCTTATAGCTGGGGGATGAGCTGGTTCGCCAGTGAACCAACTGCAAAAGCAGCGGAAGCAGCTTAATTAAAAAAACTAAATTTTCTAAATGATAAAAGCCGCACATTTGTGTGGCTTTTATTTTTTATGAAGTAAGCCCAATAGGTCTCACCTTCTTTCTCCATGTTATATCAATAAAAAAAATAAACTGACTTCTCTTATCTTCTTTCAGAATAGATCAGAAATTTCTGGATTGCTTCGGTTCTTTCAGAGCCTCGCAAAGACGGGTGGGGCGTCTTTGCGAGAAGCGTTAGCGACGAAGCAATCCAGAAAATACATCAATTTAATTTATCTATTTAACCCCAATTTTGGATAAGGAAATCCGCTGTGTTTATGTAACTGATTGAGAAAAAACATCATTTTTCCCCTTCTCCGTGTCATCCTTGCCCCCGCTTATCCTTATAGGATAAATTGTTCCTAATTACATAAGCG
>MKUL01000057.1 GCA_001897795.1 Alphaproteobacteria bacterium 41-28
TAATACACGGATATCATACACTATAATGTAAAAACTTAAATCAAAAATGCTCTAGATCTTAGAGAAGTCTTTGAAGATCTCATGAAGAACTTCAACCCTGGCAAATTACAAGGCATAAGCCAAAAAGTTGGCGAACGCCTTGAAACCATTAAAAAAGGCGTGCTTTCTCCGACAGAAAAACAGCCGCTACAAAGAAAAGGGGGAGCATGATGGCAGTATTCAGTATGCAGTGTTTAGTGCTCAGAAATCTTGCAGAGGCATTTAAATTTCCCAGGCCTCTCATTAAGATTTTGAAGCAGATTTGCTTTCTTTTTGTTTTTCTGAACATTGAATGCTGGGCACTGAACACTGCTTCAGCTTCATTTTTTGAAAAAAGAGCTGAGGGCTGGCACTGGTACGAGGACGCCTTGAAGGCGAACAAAGTTGAAGAAGAAAGAGGGCAAAAGCTCAACCAGCCTTCTCACTCCTTATCAGCGAATCCAACACAAGTTATTGAAGACCAAAGAAAGAAACTGGAGCAAAAACTGCATGCAGCTATTATTGAGCCCACGCAGGAAAATCTTATTGCGTATATTCTTGCTCAACGGGCGCTGATGGATCAAAGCCAAAGATTTTCTGAAGCGTGGAAGCGGGTTGTTATGATGACTCCCTCTTTGGATGAAACCTTAATTCACCCTGTCGATCAAAATGCCCGCCATGTTTATTACGATGAACAACACAAAGACCTTCAACAACGGATTAAAAAGCTTGCCCAAGAGTATGGGTTGTTCTTTTTCTTCAGGAAGAATTGCCCCTATTGCCATGGTTTTGCGCCCATTGTGAGACGGTTTTCCGAGAAGTACGGCTGGTCTGTTCTGGCGATTTCTTTAGACGAAGGAACGTTGCCAGAATTTCCCCATGTTAAACGAGATAATGGAATAGCAACGCGCCTCCAGATTGCCCATGTCCCAGCCCTTATCGCTCTTCACCCCAGAACAGGGAAGCTCATTCCTCTTGCTTATGGCATGGTTTCTGAAAGCGAAATTGAAGAACGAGCTGATATTATAACAAAAATCATACCTTTCAGAGCTCAAACTGAGGATTTTAAAAGATGAACCTTTTTATAAACTTTACTACGGTGATCAATCTTAAGAGCAACAATTGTCAATTTGTGATCAAAAATCTCACAAACAAGTCTATAATCTCCCACGCGATATCGCCAAAATTCTTTCAAATTACCAGAGAGCGGTTTCCCCAAAAGACGGGGGTTTTCGGCTTGCAAAAGACTTTTATCAATGAAATTTTTAATTCTGCGATACGTCTCAGCATCCAGTTTTTTGAAATCCTTGTTTGCTCTTTCCGTAAATTCCAGAGTCCACTTAGTGGGGTGAGTGTTCATTCTCGTACTGTCTTAAAACCTCAGTATAAGGAATCGTTTTTTCTTCTCCTCTTTCTATACGTTGAGAGATTTCAAGAGCTTGGAGGTAATCTTCTTGATCTTCCAAAAATTCTTCTAAAGCTTGCAGAGCATATTCGTCCTTGGACACATGGGCTTTCGCTGCAAGAGCTGCAAGGCGTTTATCAAGTTCATCAGGAATTGTGAGGTAAGTCATGACTTTTCTCCTTCGACATCATCATAATATATATGCGTATATAAGTAAAGAAATGCAAGAGATTTGCAGCAAACTCATACTTCATAGAAAAATAAAGATCTTTCTAGGAATAATGATCATCCTTTGTGGCTCTTCTCTTTCCGCTGGCATGAAAGAAAATCTCGAGAAAGCTTTTACATCTCTTGGGATGGCAAACAATTTGACAACAGGAGGGGGATATCAAGATCAAACAGGAGGCTTTTACACAGGCGGGAGTGTTTTTGCGCGTTCCAAAGTCAATAATGCAGACCTTTTTTCTTTGCAGCTTCCTCATTATCGTTCTGGGTGTGGGGGAATTGATCTTTTTATGGGAGGATTTAGTTTTATTAATGCCCAGCAATTTACCCAGCTTCTTCGAAATATTGGAAGTAACGCAAGTGGGTATGCCTTTAATTTGGCTCTTGCGACTGTAACTCCTCAAATCAAAAGCGTCCTAGACGATTTATCAGCAAAGGTCCAAAGCATAACAAACCAAAGCATTAATTCCTGTGAAACTGCTGCAACCCTTGTCGGCGGTGTTTGGCCCCAGTCAGCAGCCTCTTCTCAACTTCTCTGCAATGCCATGAGTAAAGAGCTCGGTGTTGCAAGTGATTGGGCGCAAAGCCGTCAGAAATGCGGAGTTGAAGAAAAATGGAAAGAGACGAATGCTCGAAAAGGAGAAAGGGAAGGATTTCAAGATATTTTAGGAGATGAATTCAATATTGCCTGGAAAGCTATACAAAAAAATGGGTTTTTAAAAAGTGATACAAGCTTAGCAGAGTTTTTTATGACGGTTTCGGGAACGATTATATCGAAACGTGCGAGTGGGAGTTTAGCCATTCAAGTTCTCCCCTCTAAAAGTGTGGATACGGCCCTTATTTCTGCTCTTATTAAAGGAAATACGCCTGCGAAAATCTATAAGTGCGATAATGCATCTGAAGATAAATGTCTAAATCCAACTCTTCAAAGTATAACTCTTCCTCAAAAGTCAGCCCTTGATACAAAAGTTCAAACCCTTCTTTTGTCTATTAGCGATAAGGTAAGAACGGATACAGCTCTTTCTGAAGAAGAAAAGGGATTTGTCAATTCAACAATGATTCCTGTTTTGAAGATCATAGCTGTAGATGCAGCTTTTAAGGCAGGAGGGAGCCCCTTAAATTTAAATATGTATAGCGAAGCAATTGCTCACGACATTCTTCTTCAATACCTTGACGAGATAATGAGTATTGTTTGGGAAAGCACAACCCAGCTGAAACAAGTGCAAATAGATGATGGAAAAATTGAAAAGCTAAGAGCGGGGATTTCTGATTCTCGAAAGGCCCTCTTTGCAAAAAGAACAGCTTTGTTTCAACAGATGGCAACAACCTTAGATCTTATTGAGCGGACTCAACAGATCGAAACCAAGCTGCAAAACATGTTCATCTCTCACCAACAAGGCACGAAAGCGGGCGGGCTCTGATATGCACCATGTGATTACGACTTACGGCGGAGGAGAGCTCTTTACCCTTGTCTTTAATGGCATAGCGGCATTGTTCAAGGAAGATTACACAGGTATGGTGATGACTCTCATTCGGGTAGGGTTAATGGTCGGGTCCGTTTATGCTGTGATTCTCATGCTCTTTCGAAATCAACTCTTTGAGGGAGTAAAGTGGTTTTTGTGGGTTGTGGTTGCTACTAATCTTATTTTCTTACCCAAAACCACGATTTTTATCCATGACCCCCTTACCGAAACAAAGACAAAAATTGATAATGTCCCCTTTGCTTTAGGAGTCTTTGCTAGTTTTGTCAGTCAAGTAGGAAAGTCTGTCACAGAAACGTTTGAGTCGGTTTTTACGCTTCCTGACTACATGCCCTATCATCAAACGGGAACAGTCTTTGCCTCAGCGCTTATGAGTCAAGTCGGGCAGTTTCGAATTGTTGATCCTCTCTTTAAAGGCAACACGGAACGCTTTGTCAATCAATGCGTTGTTTACGATGCCATGATTGGGCACAAATACACGCTTCAAGATTTACAAAATACACCGGATATTTGGGGGCTTGTTAGAAATAACGCTTCACCTGTTCTGGGTTTTTTATACAAGGAAACAAGTCATCCAGGAACCGTCATTAGCTGTAAAGTGGGTGCTAAAAAACTAGAAGACCTTTGGACAGATGAAATTAATAAAGCAACCTCAGTCTATGGTGGATGGGTTCAAAACAAAAGTCTAACAAAAACGGCCTTTTTTACGCACCTTCAAAATGGCTATCAGCTGATGACAGATGTGACAAAGGATGCGGCCAATATTCTGCGCCAGGAAATGATGATTAATGCTATTGAAGAGGCGAGCAACAATAAGCTTTCTGAGCTTGGTTCTGCTTCCAACTATGCGGCCACAAAAGCACTGTTACAGCAAAGATCCGCTTATGCCATTGCGGGAGAAATTGCGGCTCGGACGCTTCCTTTGTTTAAGAACGTTATAGAAGCTCTCAGCTATGCTCTTTTTATTTTTATTGTAGTGTTAGCTCTTCTTCCCAATGGTTATCGAATTCTCCTGACCTATTGTGGAATTCTTGTCTGGACCCAGCTGTGGGCTCCTCTTTATGCCGTTTTAAATCTTGTCATGACGCTTTATGGGAAAGCGGAGACAGGGAACCTTGCTGCTAATACAGGTCTTAACCTTTTAAATTCCTCAGCCATTATCAATGCAAACGCAGATATGGTGACCTTAGCGGCTTGGCTTTCTGTCAGTATTCCTTTTATTTCTTATGGAATCTTAAAACAAGGTGCTGGGGCCTTTGTGGGTCTTGCCCAGCATTTAGGATCAGCCATGCAAAGCGCAGCAAGTGGTGCAGCAGCAGAGGCTGTTGCGGGAAATGTTAGCTTAGGAAACCTCAGTATGGGAACTCAAACTTACCAAAACACATCTGCCTTTCAACATATGACAAGTCCGTCTTACAACACCTCTCAATTTAAGGCTCTCTCTGCTTCAGGCGTTGAGCAGACAACGCTTGCAGATGGGACTCAAGCTTTCAGTGATCAAGCCATGTCTCGTTTAAGTGCCCAAATTATGGGAACAGAAAATACAGCTTTTACCCAGCAAGAAAATCTCTCAAGTGCCATGAGCATTGCACAGACAAAGAGTGTGGCAGCAAGTAAGGCGACAGAAACCGCGTTTCAAAAATCGACCAATTTCCTTTCTAAAGTGGGAAAAGAAATCCTTTCGGGAGAAGACTTCAACAAAACAGTCAGCGCTTCTGATGCCAAAAGCCTTCAAAATTTTAAGAATTATGTAAACGATATACGCCAAAATACGGGAATGACAGAGGCTCAAGCTGTCGAAGCTGCTGTTGGAGCAAGTTTTGGTGTTCCAAAGCTCTTAGGAAGCGGCGGTATCAGTGGAAATTTTGAAAGCTCAGCAGCACGGCAAAAAGGAATTGATGCTGCCAAATCAATCGCCAGTCAAAAAGGCTACTCGGACAGCATCGATAAAGTTGTTTCTGCGGCTCAATCGCTCTCCGAAGGAAAAAGAGATACAGATGGTGCAGAGCTAGGACGAGGAACATTAGAAAGCTTAAATCAAGCTAAAAGTTTCCGGGAAGAAGCTTCCGTTGCAATGAGCCAAATTGATACCATTTCGAAGGACATGAGCTCAAACCAAAGCAAAAACCTAGCCATTAGTAAAGATCTTACTCAGGATGTTCTCGAATTTATTGCTCATCAGCCTGTAAACATGGGACCTAATGGTTCCCCTGGGGGACAAATTGGCTATGAGAGAGCTCGTCAAATTCTCGAAAAAGGAGGAGAAGAACGAGCCATGTATATCGATAGTTTTCAAGAGCAAAACCCTCAATATGCCATAGAGAGTATCCATGGTGCAGAAGAAAGAAGAGGCCTCGAAGCAAAGTATGATGGCATAGCCCAAAATACAAGGGACAGTAGCAGATTAGAGACCCAAAACCGGAATAACGTCGAAGCCGTCAATCACCGGGCAAGACAATCCGGTCTCGATCCTAATAAAAAGCTATCTGAAAATGTAAAGCATGACGTTTTAGAGAAACTTACCAAGATCGATGACAAATTCCAGAAAGGAAGTGATGAAATTGGGCGGCAGGAAAACTTACTTCAACAGGCTGAAGAGGATTCCAAAAAGAAAAACATGACCATTTCTGTTCTTAAAAATGCTGCCGTCAATGTCGTAGGAGATCTCGATCCGGGAAAGCCGATTCTCTACGATAAAACACCCCCTAGCTCTCCCTTATTCAAGAGGTAACCCATGCCCTTTATCAAAACCATCACCCAAGGCGGTCAAGTTCATATTCATCAATTAAGGATGCTCAAGCAAATCCTCATTGCAGGGTTTGTGGTTGCTTTCATTGTGGGAGGGGGACATTTTATATGGAAAAGCCTCCTCTTACCCGCCAATGATTGGAGAATAGCGTATGAGACGTATTGGGCCAAATTTCTGCTTACAACTGTCCCTTCAGAAAAACATAAGAATATTCGACAACTTTATATCCCTCCTCAAGGCAAGCCTTATCGAAGAAGCTCGCTCAGTATTCTTCAAGATCTCGTTCTAAAAAAAGCAACCTTAAGAGTGGAAAAACATCTTGAATTAACAGGCTATAAAAGCCTTAAGCTTGCGGGGTGGACATATCTCTCCATTATGGGCTTCTGGTTTATTTTTGGTCTAGCCCAAAAACGAACACAACATCAAAGAGGAAATACACTTGTTCCGTGGAAACACCTGAGAACCATGCTCAGAAGAAAGAGAGAAGCCTCTGATTTAAAACTTTACCCAGCAAAAGCATGGAGCAAATTGCCTTTGGTTAAACATAAAGAAACCTCTCATATTCTTATTACAGGAACAACGGGATCAGGAAAAACAAACGCTTTTCATCATCTTCTTCCCCAAATTCGAAAAAGAGGAGATCGTGCCATTGTTCTTGATGTCACAGGTGATTATGTCTCCCGCTATTATAAAGAAGGGAAGGATATCATTCTTAATCCTTTAGATCAAAGATCTCGTCCCTGGCATCCCTGGGCAGATTGTCACTTAGATTCCCATTATGATGTCTTAGCCGAATCCTTAATCCAATCTAAAGATAGTTCAAATGATCCTTTCTGGGATAATGCAAGTCGAATGGTCTTAAAAACAGCTCTCAGAAAATTTGCCTATCAAGAAAATAAAGATATAGAAAAGCTTACGGCTTTCCTTCTCAGCGCATCAGATAAAGAATTCGAGGATTTCTTTAAAGGCACAGAAGCTGCAACTTTTGCTTTCAAAAATAGTGAAAAAACCACTCATTCCATTCGAAGTGTCCTCTCCTATCAAATAGAATGTCTTAGGCAATTAGAACCTACACAGAACTCATTTTCAATTCGCAATTGGGTTATGAATGATCCGCCTTCGCTTCTTCGCATTTTCATCGGACAGGGCCCGCTTTCACTGCTTCGCAGCTTCGGGGTGACATCACGCCAAAGCGCCATGCGCAGCGAAGGGTTGCTATTCATTACAGCACGGGCAGATCAACGTCAAACCTTGACACCTTTGATTTCTGCTTGGATGGACATTGCTCTTAATGCTCTCATGATTCTTCCTGAAGATCAAAAGCGAAGGCTTTGGTTTATTATTGATGAGCTTGCAGCTCTTCAAAAACTTCCACGCCTTCAAGCAGGACTTGCGGAAGGACGAAAATATGGGGGCTGTCTTTTGGCAGGGTTTCAAAGCAAACCACAATTGGAAGAAATTTATGGACGAAATGCTGCAGAAGCTATACTGGATCTTTTTAACACAAAAATCTTCTTCCGTTGCACCGAACCTTCGACTCAAGCATGGATATCAAAAGTATTAGGAGATAAAGAAGAAATTGAGCCTACTGAGAACATCTCTTATGGTGCTAATAGCATGAGAGATGGCGTCTCCTTAAGTCATCATACACGCCAAAAACCTCTTGTGTTGCCGACAGAGTTGTCTCAACTGAAGGATCTCGAATGCTATCTCAAGTATCCTGGTGATTACCCTTGCACAAAGCTTCAAACGAAATACAAACGCGCTCCCTTCTTCAAGAAAAAGGCTTTTCTGCTTAAACCTGAAAGGAAAAGAGTTTATAATCTTCAACTTAGTGAGTTCCAAGATGTTAAAAAAGAAAAATTAGAATAAATACTTATGAAATAAGTTTTGTAATCAAGGCGTTTATCTTTTATAAATTATAAACAATACTTTTTGTTAATAAAAACAGATCCATTTAACAGGGGATAATTCCATGATCAATTATAGATTTAACATCCTTCTCCTTGCTTTTAACACTGGGCTAACTGTAGCGTTTGAGTCATCTCCCGCCTATGCAAGTCAGCAAGAAAAAAACGTAGAAGATATAACTAACGAAACAACTGTAAGCAAGAACCCAAAACAACGTTTACCCCAAGAGAAAGAAAGTGGCTATAAAAGGAAAAAACAAAAGCCTAAGGTCTTCCCTGTTTCTCATGAATATTACCTACAAACGTCCTTAATGTTGAACGCTGTACATAGTCTAGAAAACCAAGAAGCCAATCATGAAATAGAAAAATCATTACGTTTAGAGGCAGAAGCTGGCAATTCCTATGCTCAATGCCAACTCGCGCTTATGTATGAAGAGGGTCAAGGCGTCGAGAAAGATGAAAAAGAAGCCATCAGATTATACCATTTAGCTGCCGATCAAGGACATAGCGAAGCTTTATCTAACTTAGCTTTAATGTATCAGCAAGGTCGAGGCGTTAAAAAGGATGAAAGAAAAGCAGTTGAACTATACAGCTTAGCTGTAGAACAGGGACAGCCAAATGCACAATATAATTTAGCTTTAATGTACTTCAAGGGCCAAGGGGTAGGAAAAGACGAACAATTGGCGGTTAAGCTGTTTAAGTTGGCGGCAGCGCAAGGCGTTACACAAGCTGAATATATGCTTAGTATGTTAAGCGCATTTAAGGATAATAAGCAAGACGAATATGAAGTAGTACGATTAAATAACTTGGCAACTGACCTAGGTTATGTTGATGGGCAAGATAAATTAGCTTTGAAAGAAAAAAGCCAAAGCCCTCAAAAAGCCAAAGAGGATGAAGTTTGGTTAGATATAGCTGCTAAAGGAGGCGATTCAACTGCACAATATAAATTAGCTTTAATGTATGAAGAAGGTAACGGTGTTGAGAAGGATCTACAAAAGGCGATAGATTTGTATCGTCAATCTGCTAGTCAAGGAAATGTGGATGCTATCTATAATCTAGAAATATGTTTGGCAGCTCAGAAAATGAACGCTGGTACAGGACTGCCCCCTTCTTTAAATAAACCTCAGAAAAAAGAAGGAAAATTACAAAAAAATCCTAAGAAACAGCCTTCCAAACAAAACTCTAATTTTGATATTCCCCCTAATTCTATGAAGAAGAATAGCCAAAAACCACAATTTCCTCAACATAAACAAAGGTCTTCAAAAGTTCCTCATTCTAACCAATCTCAGCAAACGAAACCTAATAAATTACCAAATACCCCCCCTTCTTCTACTGCAAGAACTGCAGATGCCCCTGTCCGTACTTCTCTACAAAGACAAGCTCCTCATTCTTATAAGGAAACTTCTCAACACTTATCTAGTACACAAAAACCTAAACAATCGCCAAAACGAAGGCCGCAACAAAAAAAACAAGGTTTAGCAAGCACTACAACATCTAACTCCCAAAAGCCACAACCGAAACGTAACCCAACCACCCCTCCTAAGAAATCTGAGTCTTCAACTATAGCTTCTAAGGAGCCAGAATTAAAAAAATCATCACCAAGCCTTCCTGCCGTCACAAAGGAAGCATCAAAAATGAACAAAGTCTGGCAGGTTAAACCTAAAAATAATTGATCCTTACAAGTGGACCACAAGCAATAACTGAAGCTCTAAATTGCTCTTCTATGAATTTTAGAGCCTCTCTTATTTTACCCCTCTGCAAACTGGCCAGTAACAAGAGTAAAAGCAAAGAGAAGCATTTTGTAGATGGTCCTAAACTTACTTTTTCCCAAAAGCAATTTTATTGGATGCTTTAAGATCAGAAAATTTAATTAAAAAATTATAGAACGGGATTGCTTTGGTTTAATTTCATTGATAAACTATGCGCGACGAACAGGTGCGGAAACACCTGCCGTCGCTAAACACAACCAAATCTAACGAAGGAGATTTGATCATGTCTGACAGCACTATAAACGTGTCTGAGTCTTTTTTCAAAGGTCTCGACTATAAAATCCAAAAATTATCTATCATTTCAGATAAGCTGGATATTTTGGCATATGAAGCACGGCAAGTCTGTCGTGCTCTTCAGGAAGCCAATAAAATAGAGTACCCCAAGAAAAAGGACTAAACCCAAGAAGGAGGCTTTTCAAGGCTAGTGGTTTCTTCCTTTCCTGGGTGTTTGCCTTCATAAGGCTTCCTTCTTTTTTTAAAATTTTTCTGCGGAGCCCCCCATGGCAAACGCACTCAAGAAGGACGTATTTGTTAGAATTTTTGAACTTTTCCCATATTAAGCACCCTCATTAAATATTGATGATTCCAATCTGCTGTTTTACGTTTGCAAGTAATTCCCTTTTTATGTGTTTTTTCCAGTATATCATTGTGATAAAAGATACAATTACAAATGGACTTATAAGTTAGGAGTATTTATAGATGAAGGCTGTTTGGTATGCTGTTTCAATATTAGCACTCGTTGTATCTCCCACGTCTTATGCTATGGAGGATATCAAGGAGAATACCAGGAGGCCTGTTAAGCAAAGATCGAGAGAAACTCATCTTGAATTAGTAAAGGACAAGAAACTTTATCTAGGCTCGTTACCAATCCATCTTTCCCTTAAATTAGAAACGCTTACTCCCTCTTATGTTCAAGGCCTTTGTGTAGAAGCTTTAAAGATACCAAACCTTACCGAATTGCAGGAAGCTAACATTAGGCTCAATTATGCTGGGGCTTGTTTGAAATTGTGTCAAAATGAACAAGCCGCATTGTCTTTTCAATACGCCTTAGAAATAAAGAGTCCAAAAGGTGATTTTGTAATTAAAGGAGATAATCGAGCTAGAACTTGCTATTATGCGGCGAAGGCTTACAAGAAAATAGAGAAATACGACTATGCGATCGAGCTTTGCCATTATGCTTTGAAAAAAGTAACTCGATCAGATTCATCTCAACCAAAACAATCAGGTTTGTATCCATCAAATGCATTGGATCGATCTAAAATTTTCTCCTGCTTAGGAGGAGTATTAAAGGAACGTGCAAAAAAACTTGGAAGTATTGAAGCTTATAAGGATGTTCTAGAGCTTAAAAACGAAGAGGGTCGTGTTGTAATAGGGGGCCTTGAGCGGGCGAATACATACTGCTTTCTTGCGAATATGTTAAGAGCTGAAAAACGAAATCAAGAAGCAGTCGCTTATTATCATAAAGCTTTAGATGCAAAAAACGGACGTCTTCATTTATTGCAAGGTGTTGCAAGAATTAGAACATTCACACGGCTGGCTGGGACGTTAAGCGCGCTAAAGCGGGATGAGGAGGCAACCTCATATTATTATAAAGCCATAAATGTGACAAATGAAAACAGTTATTATATCCTTACAGAAGAGCGACGAACCCAAACCCTTTTACAATTTCTGAATATACTAAGATCACGAAACCAGATGGGGCAAGTTAAAAAAATCTTAACACAAGAAGCTGTTAATTCTTATCATATGAATTTTAAAAAACTTAGTGAAGTGATGAAAGAAGAAAAGGTATCCATAGGTTTCAAAGGACAAGATATAAATTTACAGAGAGAAACTGAACTGACAGACGAAGAACAGGAAAATGCAGTATTAAATTGTTGTTTGCAAGATTTGGAGAAGGGAGAATTACCACCCTTTGAAATTGCAAAAAGGTATGAAATAATTGGAAATATATTGCATAACAAGTCAGTACGTGAGAAGAGGTGGCCATCCCAGGCTTCATGTAAAGCTTACAATTTAGCATATGCTACAAAAGATGCAAAGGGTATACTTCCTGCCTACTCAAAATATCATCTAGAAAGGGTTCTTGAAAGGATAACGGAAACACAAACAAGCCCATATAAGTTGTTTTCTATTCAAATGTCTGCCAACAGAAAACGTAAACAGCCTCCTCAAGGCAATCAGAGTACCAACAGAGAGGTGAGAGCCAAACCTATGGAAAGTAGTACTCAAAAAAGTGTAGCTCATTTAATTAGTCGCATAAAGCAAGCTCTAGGGGCAGTTGGTAATTTGAATATTGCATTAGCAAATTGCAATAAACTCCTATCACTTCGTACCGTAGAAAGTCAGAAAGCCTATGATGAGGCATTAGAGCTAAAGTTGGAAGTTTTGCAACAATTAGGGAAGGTATCTCAAGGAGTAGCAAAAAAGCAAATGCAAAAAGAAGCTGCCGATCTCGTCAAGCTGATAAGAGAACGTCAAGAGAGTCCACAATCTTCTAGAATGACGATTCAATTTTTACTCAATAAGACAGAAAAAGAGAATACTCAAGAAGAGCCTCCTTTTAAAAGGCCCAGGCTTCAGCTTGAAGAAAAGGGTCTGTGAGGAGATTTGTGTTATTATTAGCCCTCAACCGCAATCATTGGCCTATTGAAAATCAGCTACACAGAATAAGGGACGTGACATTTAACGAAGATAGGTCGACCTTTCGTAAAGGCTTTTCCCCTCAGCTCGTAGTTTCTCTACATAATACTGCAATCCAGATCATCAAAAAGGCGAACCTAACACCTCCTATGCCCCTCACTTAGGCTCAATCCTTCCATCCATACAAATGGACATAATTTATGATTAATGTACTAGGTTTCCTAAGCAAATACTTGAGGCTCATTATGAAGAACTAAAAGCCCCCCTCCTAAATGTGCTAAGTTAGTTTTCAGCTTGCTTTATTTCTTACTTATAATTATTACTTTATATTTCTCTTGTTAACCAAAAATATAAACAAAACTGAGGCTTTATGAACTTATTCAAACAATCATTTTTACTTTCTACATCTTTGCTTTTAGGGCTCTCTAAGGTATGGGCTATGGAAAATTCAGAGGAAGCTAGATCTTCATGCAACCAATCAAGATCTGGTATGAGAGCCCCACAAAACGTATCGGAGCAAGAAAGAGAAATTCTTACAGCGGCTTTACATGGTAATATGCAGGCCCAATATGAATGGGGGAGTGAGGTTAGTTATGTTGAAGCAGGGATGAACACGGCCGTTATTTTTAAGGAAAAGGAAAAAGAAAAAGAGAAGGAGACAGAAAAACCTTGCCAAGTAGATCAAAGATATAATTATTCAAGCGGCAAACGCAAAAGAGATAAGAAAGACGATACTTTTGCCACTCCAAAGAAACAAACGAAACGAGAAATTACAAATGAAAGCGAAAGAAAGGAGCATTTATATTCCTTACAACGCACAAATGTTGTAGTTAAGTTAAATGATATACCTGCTTTGAGAAATCTTTATTTTGGTAGAGATACAAAAATTAAAATAAGAGTTTTTTCAGACGAAGTAGTCTTGCATGATTTCAATAATTCTTGTGGATTAGCAACCTATTCTATGTTGAAAGAAGCAAACAAATTTTTCATATCAAAATTTTCTGAGCAGGGAGCAAAGTATTGTATAAATCATTTGTCTTGCAGGTTATTTGGCTTATTTGCTCCCGTAGATAGTGAAGGTCCTATAGAAATATTTGAATCTCCTTTATTAGCTCAATCTTATACAGATCAAAGGGGCAACAATAAAGGATTACTTTTTCAAGTTGAAGGGGTACCCCCATCTGATTCCTTGGATGCTGATGCTTCTATAGTCGGACCATACGTTGCGGATTTTATTAGTGCTACTGAAAAAGGCTTTAACCCCAAAAAAAGGGAAAATGAATATGATTCATATGATTATGAAACTCTTGTAGAAATGAGTTGTTATAGGCGTGATTCTCTTACCCCTGCTGATTATTTATTGCAGAATTTTGTAGAAATATACGGGGGATACCTGGCAGTAAGTTCTCAACCCTTAGAACATAGCGATTCTTCTGAAGCAACTCATCATGGGGATCAGATAGCCCTTAGAGTTCTAAAAGAGAATCCCCGACTTTTTTATGATCTCTTGCCAAAAAAAGATTATAAAATATGTGGGTTTGGAGTAAGGTTTATTTCCTCTCTAGATGCTTGTGATGAATGTAATGAACGTATTTATCAAACAATTCCTGATATAAGACGGGGTCTCCATACTTATCTTTCTGAAAATGGTTACCAAAGTGGTTATGAGGGAGATGAGACACCTTTCTATACCTTTTTTTATTCTTACAGGCCCTATAGAGAGGGAATAAGCACTTATCGTCTCTTTGAGAATACAAATATAGATACAACAATCCCTGTTATTCCCTGCCCAAAAGAGGAGCCATTATTAGAAGACGGATATTCTTATGAAGAAACTATGGATGTTAAATATAATCTTTCAGGAGATCAATTTCGCTATGATTGTAGTTTAATAAAATGGCCGAAAGAAATTTATTACAAAGATAGCTTAATTTATTCATTCGTCACATTATTTGAGCAACAGGCTCCAGTTTATGCCAATCAGGCTTTAAAGGCTTTTAAGGATGATGATTATTCCAAAGCAATTAAATTGTATGATCTCGCATATAAAAGAGATGTCCAAGAAAAAAGGTTACCTCGACAAGTTTATATAGATGCTGGGGAGGTTAATGCTTATGAGGAGCAATTTGAAAAAGCATTAGAGCTTTATAAAAAGAACCCCTCAATTGAGGTTGAACCAGATCGGTTCTTTGATCCCACACATTCTGCAGCTATAGGAAGGGCCTATTATAAGCTAAAAAACTATAAAAAATCTCTTCGTCACTACATTGTAGCCTTTAAAACATTAGAAATCTACAAAGAAGATTTATGGCTTTCTACAAGACCTTGTTGCAACGTATCTTCAGTTGATTATGTATATGCAGTCTTATCTAACTTTGAAGCAGGAAATAATAAACTAACTTCCAACTTTCAAGAAATGATTAAACGCATATCAGGTCATTTTAAAACAGCAGGAAATGCATTAGACTTTTTAAATATGGGTTATATTTATGCCCTTTGGGGAAATGAAGAAGAGGCTATGCATAACTATAGCCAATATAAGAAACTAAAAGGTAAACAAGATTTAAAAGAAAAACCAGGGGAAAAATTATCATATCTTTCTGAGGCTCATGAAAAATTAGAAGATATTTTAGCTAAAAGAGTTAAATAGGGGGAGGGCCTTTATATGCTATCAGGAGAAGGTTGCTCTAGAAGCAACGTCTAGGCGGTAAATTAGAAAAGAAATACCTTTGCATATTGAATAGGTGAAGATAATGGGAATGACTTTTAGTGGTAACTAAAAAAAATGGGTTTTCTATTTATCCTTAAATAGGCTTCCTGCATTAATAAAATATCAATTTTGATTATTGAATAAATTAGCCTCTTGAGTATCCACCTCTGGATGTAGAATTTGAATAAGCTCTTGATTGGCTTTTTTTACTTCACTTTGGCATAGCGTACAAAGCATTTCCCATTGTTCATTTTCTTGCTGGAAATCCAGGACCTGATTATTTTTCTTAAAAAAATCATTATGATCCTCAATCAATTGGGCGCCTCTAAGAACCTCTGACGAAGAGAGTTGGAGGTGATATACTCGCGGAATCCATAAATGAGAGGGAGTTGTTTATGATCCAGCCGGGCCTTTTTGATATGAGTAATCGTCTTGAGAGTCTGAGGCTTTCTAAAATCTCTTGGCGTTTGTTAATAGAACGCTGGCAAATCGCCATGAACTTAACGATGTCTTTCATGGGGAGAACGACAGGTTGCTGTGAGCCATTTACATATTGAACATGTGAGACTGACCCACTTATTGAAAATATGATATAAAAAAATGCAAAAATAAAAATTCCTCCCCCAAGGATAATTCCTGACCATTCTTTAATAACCTTTCCCCAGATCCATAATTTAGTAGGGGCGCTATAATGTCCTTTAAGAATATTTAGCATTTCTTTCATGGAGTCTTGTTCTCGGCCTTTATTCATTGTTTTTCCTCCTTATTATTTTTTCTATAATTCAAATTAATGTGTATCTTTCTTCGCTGTTTAAGTTCATTAACTCTCACAATTGATTTTTTCTTACATTTTCAAATATCGCTCTACTATATGAAAGTATTTTTGGATATAGTCGTCAATCGCTCCCAATGGATATATTTGATGGGAAAGCATAGAAGACCAAGCTTCACGAGTCCCCTCAAATAGGCTTGGTGATAAATTCATGAAGTCTTGTGGAAAGGATAAGGATTTAAATTTAAACTTTGCATAGGCAATCTTCAGAAATTTATCCCAATCAGTATGAGATTGATAAAAAGCTTCATACAAATGGATGACGTCATAGAGGTCTCGAGGCCGCGTTCGCTCAACCAACGCTCGACATTTTTCGGAAAAAATCTCGTCTAAGCTATAACTAAGGATGGGAACTGAAACATCATCTCCATCAGAATAGGAATGCAAAAGCGGCATTATAGAAGGTTTATCAACTAAAATCTCATTTTTTGAGAGGTCTAGTTTTATTTTTGGCAAAGATCCAGACGTCATTAGGGGACTTTGGAAGGGAACTCGTATTTGGATAAAAAGGCCATCCTTATCAGGAAAAGGATTAATGTTGATATTTGCCTTATCGATCATAAGGCCAAATAATCTTTCTCCCAATGCAAACGCTTCCAAAAGATAGTTTTCTATTTCCTGCGGATTAATGGAAGCTTCATTTGTTAAAGAAAAATCCAGGTCTTCGCTGAATCGGTAATCTTTAATATAAAGCTTCTTAAGGCATGTCCCTCCTTTGAAAAGCCATTGATCTTTTATGATAGGATGCCTGTAAAGGCAAGAAAGCATTAACCCTAAAATATAATCCTTCTCGATTGTTGGCAACGGAATGTTTAAGCTTTTATGTTTCTTTATTAATTCTTGCTTTGTTATCATTGCCTTGCCATATACTGTGGGACTTTAAGTTTCCATTTTGATATATAAATTTCGCATGAAAGTTTTGGTGAGAGTTTAGAAGGGCCTTTACTTATATTCTCTAAACAGTGATAAATAGCCATCTCCTCATCAGGTGCCAATTTTTCAAGCATAAATCCAATGCGTTTGAAAAGTGTTCTATTGTTTGCCTTATGTGCATAATCAAGCAGCACATTCAAATTTTTATGTTCTGAGTGCAAATAAGAAGTCAAAACATCTATAAGGCTCTGTAATCCATACGCATCAATAAAATTTGCAAAATCTATGACTGTCTTATGGGGGTCACTTAAGTGAACTTTATCTTGGCCAATCCACTCAGTATGAAGTCCGAAAAAGTAATCATTTGAAATATGTTGTAAGAGATATGTGTGACCTGATTTAATTTCTTCTTTTTTTCGAACAAAATTCGTTGTCAGCACCCATACCTTTCGAAAAAGTTGATCGGTTAACCCCCAAAAAGAGGCCGCTGACCAACCGCCTATATAGCACTTACCAAAGAGATAATTCGATAGAACAAGTTCATTTTCACTCGTTAAACCAGGTTCATCAGCTTCAAGAGGAACTGGAACATAGACACCATATTTAATAAGCTTCAGCCAGCCTGAGCGATTGAGAGAGGAGAGAAATAATCTGGCCTTTTCCCTATCCCAATTGAGAGTTTTCGCAGCATCATTAATTGTAATCGCTCCCTTGCCAATCGCAAGGATACGTGCAAGATGTTTTCTTCGTTCAGACGACAATCCGTGATATTTCATATATCAAGTTTACCATTTGTTTTTATTTTTTCAACTAAAATGTAAATGTAATATACAAAAACAGTGGGTGATTCCATCTGAAACCGAAAAACGAGAGTAATCAAACAAACATTTCGCACAATGTATCTATACTCTTTTTATTCCATTCTCAAAGAGAAAGCTCTCTTTGATGCATCCTCGATAGGTCTTGAGCAAGATCTTGAGAGGTTTTTTCTAAAGACTCTTTTGCTTGGATCTGAACGTGATGAAGCTCAAGAGAAGAAGATATTTTGCCAGAAGAAGAGACGTCCCGTAAAAGTAGATCTCCTTCTTGTCTCACTAAATAGTGAATCTCATGGGAGCTATGCACATCTTTAGAAAGAGACTCTTTCCTCTCCTCGAGGTCTCGGGAAATCTGACCATTTTATTCATTTGCGCCTCTGGGGGGTTGTCTTCATGAATTTCTTTGTATCTTAGGTTATGATTCGTGCACAGAAAAGCGGCTTTTTCAGAAAGGTCATACTTTTGAGACAAGTCTTGCGTAAGCTTCTCTGTTTTATCGATATGCTGATTAAGCTCTCGGCGAGGTGCACAGGTCGAATTTTAGTGATTTTGGGGGTGTAAAGTCAGTTAGTACGGTACAAAGCTATTTCCCTTTTATTGTCTTGAAGTTATATCCATTAATCTTTTTTTTACTTTTTGGATGCAAACTCGTTCCATCCTCAGATAATAAAGTAAGGAAAAGAATATATGTGTGAGAGCTTTAGTGTTTTAAAAAAATATCATTTTATATACTTAAATATTATCATTAATATTGCTTTTGCCCCCTATATATGGGCAGGTAAAAGCGAACCAGCAACAATTAACTTAGAACCGGATGAGGAGGTTATCTCTGATCCGCATATAGCTAAGCATCAAACGATGGAAAAACAAGAGGATTTAGAGACATCTTTTGAAAATCCTCTTAAAACTGGAAAATTAGAACCTTACTCATTATTAGACGTTGAATATAAAGGGACCAATCCGTTAAGTCTGCCAGGACTTTACGATAAATATATACTGGGCCCTATAATTGAGGATGGAAATTGCTTTTTTCACGCGGTCTTTACAATGGATGGTAAAGCAATGCATGAAATGGATGTATTTTCAGCTGATTTCCGTACCGTATTAGTAGGCATAGTCATATCAAATAACAAATATAAAAATATAATGCGTCGTGAAATATTACAAGATTGCAAAGACAAGGTATTGGACGGTAACAGTAATAGAAAAGAAAGCATTTTAGAAAATCTTTACAAAAAAATTATTGAAAATTTTCAATATGAAAAGAAAAGAGTTTCTGCTCGCACTGCAATAGCTGATGAACTGGCTCGTAAGCGTTTTGGAATAGATCATTCAACGCTTGCAAATGATATTCATCGTCGGCAAGAAAGAGATGAAATTGAGACTGAGACTCTTGATCAACTTCCAACTGAACTTAAAAGTGCATCGCATCCCTACCGTGATGAAGACCTTTTAAATTTGATTGGAGATGAGGGTATAAAAGAATATGTAGGTCACTATACAGATAATGTCAGCCGTAAGTATATCCGAATTCCAGAAGGAGGCAGAGGAGATATAGCTTCAATAGCAAGTGTTATTGCTGATTCTAATGATACGCTTATTCACTGTTTTCTTTACGATACTAAAAAGTCTGTTTTGAATTATAAAGAATCTCTAGGAAATACCAAATCCCAGAACATTGTAAATATCTTGCAAAATGGAAATCATTTTTGGGCTCTTTATCATCCTGAAGAGAGTGAAGAGCGCCGCAAAGGCATTATTCAAGCTGCTAGAAATTATGATGAATATAAAGCCTTAAAGCTTCAACAAGAACTTTCAACTGCTCTAAGTCTTTTTGCTGAAGAAGCTGCTTGCAATACAGGAGAAAGCAGCTTGACTTATAACTCTTCAGACGAAGAAAACTCTATAGAAGAAGAGAGCCAGAAAGAAACCATTAATTCACTAGATAACGCTAAAGAAAGCTCCCCAAAAGAAACGGATCCTCCGTCTTTATCAGGTTTTTTTGATGAAGAAATAATAGTGGAAGAAAATGATAAGCTTTTACCTCCTTCAAGAATAGCTTTCCTTCGCAAAGGAATTACAGATATTAAAAAGGCCATTAAAAAAGAGGAAGAAGATAAAAAAGATAAAAAAGAGAAAGAAGATAAAAAAGAGAAAGAAGATAAAAAAGATAAAAAAATCCACTACATTGACAAGCCAGGTATGACATTGGTTATCTCCGAAGGAAATCCTGGACCTAGTCAACCTATGCGCTCTGTTTTGGATGCTTTTGAGTTTGAGTATCCAACAAACCTTTCCCCCATTCCCTTGGGAGCCGTTCTATTTGTGGATACCGGTGAAGACAGAAAAATGGTTCTTACTTGGGGACAAGGAAGACATTTGCTAAAAAAAGACCAACTTGAGCCAGAGTTCGGTCTACGCATGGTAGGAAATCAAGCTAGGCCAAGAAGTTTTAAAAAAATAAAACTTGAAGAACCTTCAACTAATACACGGCAAATACAAACAGCTTATAATAAGCCTACAGACATTCATAGTTTCTCTGTAGGAGATGAATTTGGTCCTCAACTGCTAAGACAAGTGAGTATCCAGCTACCTAGGGAAGGAGAAAATCCTAAAAAAAGAAAATTTGTTACTTTAGAAGGGAGTGATAAATATTTATCACTTCCAAAAAAATTATGTTTGTCTAAGCTTTCCTCGTTAGGGGATCGTCTCCTGCGGACACATAAGAGAGAGGACTTTCTTGAGTCTTTACCAATGATGAAAAAATTTACAGTAATAACCGATCCCGTTTTAATTCAAAAATTCGAAAAGGAATTATTTGCAAGAAGAAAATCTCAAGGAGCTTATTCGCTTGTTTTTCCTAGTGAGGAGCTTATAGTACCTCCTGGTTATAAATATGAACTTGGTGTTCCGGAAGAGAAAAAAGTTGTAAGTAAGTTTGAAGAACTCATCGATTTTTTAAGAGAGAAAATTACTGAGTGCGATAGTTTAGAAAAATTTCAAGCTTTTTTGAAAACTGAGATTAAATACTTCAAAAAACGCAACAAGGATAAAGAGGATACATCCACAGTCTATGATTGGCTAATTTTTGAATGCTCTAAAAAAGATAGTCTTATTGTCTTACGTGAAGGAACATGGCGCATATATGATGCTCAATATGTAGAAACAATTTACAAGCACACAGAAAAGCTTTTCGAAAAAACGAACCTACCGCCTATTAGAAGCGATGAAGAGGAAGCAGAGTATAGTGAAAGGGTAGTAAGAGATCATGAAAAAGAATGGATTTTACTCGATAGGCAAACGCCGCGAGCAATAGAAGGCAGACCAAATTCAAAAGTAGAGATGTGCGATCTCTTAACACTAAATAAAGAACTAATTCATGTAAAAATTGGGGTTGATCTAGCTAAATTATCCTATTTGTTTGATCAAGGATGTGCCTCTTTTCAAATTTTATCTAAAAACAGTTTTTTTAGGCTAAATGTATTCTTAACATACCTACGCAGTGAGATGGCGAAAATAGCAGACTATCTCATGCCACAAGAAAATAATGATTTATGCTTTAATAAAAATTGGACACAGAAGCAGCTTTTTCAAAAGGTAAAGGAATGGTCAAGTAAAAAATTCAAATGCGAATTTAAAGCAAAAAAAGATAAAGAAAAATCTTATCAAGAAACATTAAAAAGCAAGAAGAAGAAAAAAGAACATAATCTTATTTATACAGAAGAAACTCTTAAAAACTTTTTTAAAAAAAGGTTTTTTGAAAGAGTAAAAACCCAATTAAATACTACCAGCAGTAAAATTAAGAAAGAACAAAAAGCTTCACAGAAAAATTCCTTTACTATTACAGAATGTGTAACAAAACATATCAATGGATGTTCCTTATTAAAGCAGCTTGGTATTCCACTTGAAATACTTAAATCTAGAGTATTAAGTAAGGTTGAGACTTTCCATAGGCTTATGCCTTTAGAAGATTTTGCTCCTCAAGAATACACAGTTTTTTATTTAATTGCTTCTACCAAAGGTGGCCTAGATTTTAGAGAAATTTCCTTTACAAGCTTAATAAGCCTTTATAATAAATCTAAAATTATTGAAGGATTACATGGAAAAGTAGTAGCGAAACTCATTGATGGAAGGTCAAAAGCAAAGCAAAAAGCTTCTAAAAAGAAGCCATCAAAAGGCTTAGAGAGTCAGCAGTTTGGAGACACTTCTTTGGGTACTGCACAAGACACCATGGATGATTCCGCTCCTTTGTCTTTCGAAAGCTCCCTTGAACTGGCAGCTTCCCCGTTAGAAAATAAAGGAATTGCAGCGTCAGAATCACAAGCATCAGAACCCAATGCAGATTTAATACCCCCGCCTGCGCTAAATGCAGATACAAGGCTTTCCACTCGATCGGGCTTACACCCAGCTTCAAAACCTGATTCACTTGGAATGGGGCTAGCTTTATCATCTTCCTCTGTAGATGTAGCACCTGTATTCTCTCTACACTCAAGTGATGAATTAGCACAAACGTTGGCAAAACAAATTGTGCATACGAGAGTAGGGCATGGAGGTAATAAAAAAAAGGCGATTACTGATTATTTTACTTCTAAGACAGTTTCAATTGGAAAAGAACCATCAAATGAAGAAATTGCTACTTCAAAAGAGAAACCTACTACTCAGAAAACAGTGAAAAAAATTGCTGCTACAGCTGCTAAATCTAAAAGAAAGCGAGATTCTTCAAAGAAAAAGGGAAAGAAATCAGAGCAAACTATCAAAATAAATTCATCAATACAAAAAAATGTGCCCACATCTGATACAAAAAAGCAAGAAAGCCCTTCAAAGAAAAGAAAAGTAACAGGAGAAAATATATCTTCCAAAGAAAAGGGTGGGTCCCAAGAAAAGTAACCCTACGTAGGCTTCAAGATCTTCCATAGATCTTCTTTATAACACTGCATTTGCCTTTTAATTTAACTTAGACATATTTAAAAAACTGAATCTAGAGTATTTTTGATTTAAGAATGCACATATCCTGAAGATTCGAAATAATTTTTACACTCATCTGAAGAGACTGAGTTTAGTAAACTTCCGATAAGAGCCTCGACAGTGCGATGAGCAGCTTTTTTGAGTAATGCCTTGAGCTTTACAAAGAGTTTCTCTATGAGATTGAGATCGGGAGAATATGGTGGAAGAAAGTACAGCTCTACACCTATAGCCTTTTCTTTTAAGTCCTTACTTTGGTAGCCCATGTCCACCCATAACTTTTTTAATTTTTTAAATTTACGAGAAAGAGGAGCAAGTAGGTCATCCAGTGCAAACCTATCATTGACATCTGCGGAAGTGACTTGAGATATAAGAAGAAACCCTTGCGTATCAACTGCAATATGGCGTTTTCTTCCTTTAACTTTCTTTGCTCTGTCCTATCCTTTTACTCCTTTTTCGGTTGTTTTAATAGATTGGCTATCGGCAACAAGCCCCCGGAAATTATAAATGACGTTTCACAGTCTAATCCTGCATAATACTTTATTGAATGTCTCCTCTTTGTTCTTGCATACAAAATTTAGAGCTGTGCGCTCTAGGAGACATTCTCCCCTATCTCAAGGCGCTATTACAATATGTTAATAATTAAAGAGAAAGCTCTCTTTGATGAATCTTCGATAGGTCTTGGGCGAGCTGTTGAGAGGTTTTTTCTAAAGATTCTTTTGCTTGGGCTTGAATGTGATGGAGGTCAAGCGATGAAGGAATTTTGCCATGAGAAGAGATGTCCCGTAAAAGTAAATCTCCTTCTTGTCTTACCAAATAATGAATTTCATGGGAGCTCTGCCCATCTTTAGAAAGGAATTCTTTCCTCTCTTCGAGTTCTCGGGAGATCTGAACCATTTTAGCCATTTGCCCGTCTGAGGGATTTTCTCCATGGGTTTCTTTGTATCTTAAAGTATGATTGGCGCACAAAAGAGCCACTTTTTCAGAAAGATCATGCTTTTGAGACAAGTCTTGCGTAAGCTTCTCTGTTTTGTCGATATGTTGGTTAAGCTCTCGACGAGCAAGATCTGCAAGATCTTTTGGTGAAGGCAACCCTTGTTGCTTTGCTTCAAGTAGAAGTCTCCCTTCAATAGAAGCCAATCGCTCCGCCATCATATGCGCCTTAAATCCCTCATCTTTTTCATAATCATCCCTATCCATCCATTCCTTTATCAGTTCTTTGCGAAGTTCAGGAATTCGGTCAACTTCATAGCCAGCTCGGCTTGAGAGAAGCTTTACTACTTCAGGTGTTGGGTTAATGCCTTTAAGAGCGTAGCTTTGGAAAATAAACTCTGCTGTTTTGTGAGCCTGAGGTACGAGATCTGATCTCTCTTCTACTGTTGGGTCTCTTCCATTATCTGACTTAAACACTGAGAAAAGTCGCTTTTCACAAAGAGTGGCGATTTCGGCAAATGTTTTATCTTTGACCCCAAATTTAGGAAAATGTGCTTCTGATTGTCTTTGAATAGCTATCTGGGGCGATGCAATCGGTTCGTTAAAGATAATCTGCCTTAATTTTTCTGGAAGTTTCTTTTCAAGAATAGACCTTACACCTTGAGGACCGTCCCTTTTTAAGGCGTCATTAAAGTCTTCATGAATATGCTCTGGTTTAATGACCGTAATCATAAAGCCCTTTTCTTGAAGGGCCTGAACAGATTTTTCAAGGCTTTTAGATGCTGGAGAGCCTGGAGGATCATGATCTGCACAAACTACAATGGAGAATTTCTGTCCTTCTGTCTCAAGGCGTTTGATATTAGAAAGACCCAGAGTAGCTTTGATTGTGCCTCTAACCCCCGCTTCTTTTATGCTGAGGGCTGTCTCAATTCCTTCAGCGACAAAAAGAATATTTGAATCTTTGCTTGTCTGCAGTGCGACAGCAGAGCCTTTCAAGATCCCAAAGGATTTCTTAGGGGTTTCTATTGTTGCTTTAGCTGCTATTTCAGGATCTAAGAAGGTGGGTTGAACCGCTGTTATTTTTCCTTCGACCGATCTGGCTGCTGCCATTAAGCAAGGATAAGTTTTTTCTGACACATTATTTCCTAGTTCCCTACTTTCGTAAGGACGAGTTTTAAAGAAAGGGAGATATCGAAGATCTTGCGGTAGATCTCCTTCTATTTTGCGATGTTCTCGTAAATACCGTTCAGCAAGGGTTCCTTGGATAGGGACGCCCTTTTCCCAAAGGGCTTGAGCTTTTTGAATTTTCTGTTGATCTTCCTTTATTGTGTTTTCTTTTCCTTCAGACTGCAAATTGAGAGAAACTTTTGATGGAAGTGTTCTTTGGTGGGAATCTAGTCCTGCCCACGAAGCTCCATATTCTACGGCTTCTTTAAAAGAAAGCCCTTTTAACTTTGTCAAAAGATGAAGGGGCCCTCCGGACAACGAGCTATCCTTATAATCAATCCATGCCCCTGTTTTGAGATTAACAGCGATATGTCCTTTCTTCCCATACCGTCGCTCAATAGCTGAAGAAGAAGCTCTATGGTAATGTTCTCCCATTGAAGAAAAGATATCATCCGCAAATGCAGCCATGTTTTGTTTTAGGACGTGTTCTACAAGCTTTGCATCTATAAATGGTTGTCCTTGTGAAAGGACAGTTTTGCCATCGCTTTCTTTCTCAACAAGCATATTTCCTTCACTACTTTTAAATTCAGGATGCTTAAATACAGAAAGTGTAGCTAGGTCTTGAGATTTGGTTTTGGGCTTTTCAATCTCATAAAAATCTGTATTTTTATGAAAGATGTCCATGAATCCTGTAAAAAATGCTTCTGCCTTATGTTTAAATTGGGCCGAAAAGGGTTTTTCTTCTTGCCGTTTTTCAATATCTTTTCTCGTATCAAACATAAGGCTCGTTGATTTTCTTTCTTCTCTTCCCATTTGATGAATAAGATGAGCTATGGAGGGCGTTTCCTCTTGAGAGACATAAAGAGATAAGGATTTCGTTTGACGGGTGAGAGCCACATAGTTTGTCGCTTGGTTTGTTCTTTTACTATGCAGCACATATACATGATCTAAAGTCGATCCTTGAGCTTTATAGACTGTTGTCGCATACCCATGGCGAAGCCCATCAAAGGTGTTTGGATTGACCTCTTTCAGTTCCTTATTATCTAAAAGAACCCTCAGCATTTTTGTTTTTGGATTAATGTGTTCAATGATTCCGAAGTATCCGTTCCTCAAGCCTTGTTCTTTATCTGTTTTTGTAAATTGAATGCGGTCTCCTTCCGCAAAAGCCATCATTCCCCGTTGGGTCATGCAGGTGATTTCTACGTCTCCAATCTTTCCTTGCTGACGGAGAATATCTCGAGCTCCCTGGTTGAGAGCATCTACATCAACATTCCTTTGAGCCAGAATTTGGCGGGTTTGACGAGGCTTAAGAAAATTATCTTTTCCCCAGGATTTTAAGAGGGCATTCAAGGAACCTTCCTTCTTCTCGCTCCACACAATAGCTTTATTTTCTTGAAGAAGTTGAACGGCGTTTCTAATATCTCCTTTAGAAAGATCCTCAGAAACGGTTTTTTGCCACATAATACTTTGGCGCCTAACGTCTTTGAGTTCAGCAGTTCCATAGCGCTCTGCTAAAAAGCCAAAGGTTCCTCCCCTTGCAACAGAACTTAGCTGGCGATCATCTCCTGCAAGAATGAGTTTGGCTCCACTGCTTTTGATCACATGGAAAAGCTCAACGGAAAGTTCCGTCCCCAACATACCCGCTTCATCTACAATCACCAAGGTATTGCTATCTAACTTTTCTCTATGATTTTTAAAGGCAAACAAAAAGGAATGGCAGGTTTTGGCTTCTTTAAACCCGCTTTCTTTTAAATCCGCAGCCACCTTATGGGTTGGCGCCAACCCTAAAACTCGGAAGCAGCTGGCTTCATGAGCACTTCTAATGGAATCTAAAACATAGCTCTTTCCAACCCCAGCTCGTCCTTGAATAATTACAAGATTTTGACCAGAATTAATACAAAGGTCATAGGCTTCTTTCTGTTCATGATTTAAGCTCTTTCCTTCCAATCCTTTCTCAATACAAATGGGATGCAATCCAAAAGCAGGCTTATTTGCAATAGCATCAGCAAACCTAAGGAGTTTTTCTTCCTCAGCCCTAACTTGTGCCGTTGTAAAGAACTGGGTGATATCTGCCGTATCTTTTTCATACAATTGCAAAACATCCGAAGAGCTCATCACCTTCTCAAGAAGCCCTCCTCTTTCATTAACAGGCACATGTTTTTGCAAAAATATCTCTACATCCTTCTGGGAAAAGACAGCTTGTGTGTGGGTGATGGTTTCAAGAACACTTAACGGATCCAGGGCAAATTTTTCATTTGCCTTTTGAAGCATTTGAGCTCTCAAAATAGCCTCATTCAGATGATGGCGCATTCTAACGGGTCCAAGATGTTCTTGGGGCAGGACTCCAATTGGATCAACCTGAATATCATAGCCCTTTTCTTCAAAATACGTATTCTGGAGATCTCGCCAAATCTCACCCCATACATCTGCTTCAACGACAACACCATTTCTGAAGACAGGGTCTAAGTCCGTCGCCTTTTTAGAATAGAATGTGAGTGCATCTTCCGAGAAACGCCGGGTTGTCACCAATAAATGCGCATGCCAGTTCTTTTCTCCCTCGTGAGGAGAATGCACATCGAGTTGAACAGCAACTCCTCGCCCAACAAAAATCTGACTAAAACGACGGGTGAGCTCAATGCGATCTTCTAAAGTTACTTGCTTATCATCAGGAAGAGCAATAACAAATTCCTTAGCAACTTGGCTATCTTTTCGCTTCTCACATTTCTCTGCTTCATTCCATAAGACTCCTGAGTTTTTAAATCTTACATCTGCTCCTTCTGGTAAAAGAATCTCATGGTGAACATTCCCGCCTCTTTCTTTAAAAGAGAAGAGCTCTCCTGTGCGTTCACATCGAACAACTTCTCTTTGATTATAAGAAGCCTTTCGGCAAGCATTCCCTCCTGTACTTCTTGATACGTACGCGCAACGGGCAAATTGAATGGCCATGTCTTAGAGTGCCTTTGTCCAAAGATCAATCTGCACCCTAGCCCCTCGTCTAACAAAGTGAGTTTGTTGCAGATGGCTTATGAAAGTAAGAATTTCCATAAGAAGATTCCTCTCATGAGTAAAAAAACTTCAGAATTATGAATTGGAGTTGTCGGCTATAAAAAGCTTCGGTGAGATAAAGCTAACGCGCTTATTCTTCTGATTTAAATAAGTATTTGCTATGGGAATATCATACCTTAAAGCAGTGTTGGCCACAACACATATTGCGTAGTGCGACACGAGGTTGCACTAACGAGTTGTTCCCAACTCGCAAAATGGGGACCATCTGTACCACCAGGTGATGCTAGGAGTCTGAATAAAGAGCGACTCTGACAAAGTAACGAAGTGGAAGAAATTCTGCGGGGACCGAATCGTAAGAGGGCGTCCCTCCTGGTAACGACGCCCGGGTGAGTGCTAGCAAGTGGGTATGGTAAACATATGTGAATCTGTGTTTGGACCGTTAATGCGAACAAGCGAAAGTCGTTGGTACGTTTGAACCAAAAGGTAAGGAGATAGGAAGAATGGAATACGCATCCACCTTCGTGGTCAGAATATCTCCCGGTCTAAAGCAGGTACCTAACCCCACACATACTCGTTGGTGTGAAACGTGGAAACCCTGTACAGCTCCCAGAATTGGGACAGCGAATTGTAAAATGAGCCTATGGCCGTGCAGGTTTGGGGGGTTGGAAGAAGCGAATGCTGTCCTGTAATGGGGCAGATAGGGGTTTAAACGTTACCCCATGCGAAAGCAGGCCCACGTCCAACTGGTCTTTCTTTGTGAGAGAATTTGGAGAACCGTAATTATGAGGAAAAGCAAATGACAGTTATGACTTTATCATCAACTGGTGCGTCTTCAGCTTCAAAGTTAACGTGGGGCGACATCAAGTGGCCCCATATTAACAAAGAAGTCAAACGGCTGCAAATGCGTATTGCAAAGGCTGTCCGAGAAGGAGCCCATGGCAAGGCGAAAGCTTTGCAATGGCTCTTAACACATTCCTACTCTGCCAAGCTCTTGGCAGTTAGGAAGGTGACACAAAACACAGGAGCAAATACTCCTGGCGTTGATGGTGTTCTCTGGAGAACGCCAAAACAAAAGATGCAAGCAGTAACCTCATTACAGAGGCGAGGATATCTTTCTCAGCCACTGCATCGGATTCAAATTCCTAAGAAATCAGGTGGACATCGGCCTCTTTCTATACCCACTTTGAAGGACAGGAGTATGCAGGCTTTGCATCTTCTCGCCTTAGAGCCGGTTGCAGAAACGAAGGCAGACCGGAATACTTACGGCTTTCGCCCTAAGCGCTCTACGGCAGATGCTATAGGACAGTGCTTTAATATACTGTCCCGAAAAGTATCTCCGTCCTGGATCTTGGAAGGAGATATTCGAGCCTGTTTTGATACCCTCTCGGGAATTTGGTTAGAAGAGCATATTCTTATGGATAAACAGCTCCTCTCCAAGTGGTTAACTGCAGGCTACGTAGAAAAGAACTCTCTTCATCCTACTTTTGATGGGGTTCCGCAAGGGGGCATTATATCACCCGCACTTCTTGTCTTAGCCCTTAGTGGACTGGAGAATGCAATAAAATCTGTTGCTTCTCCAAAAGACAAAGTGAATGTTGTGATTTATGCCGATGATTTTATTGTGACAGCAGCTACAAAAGAAGTACTGGAAGCAAAAGTCATGCCTGTTGTGGCGTCTTTCTTGAAAGAGCGTGGGTTGGAACTTTCTCTCACGAAAACCAAGATCACGCATATCGATGAAGGGTTTGATTTCTGATCTTGCTAACATTTGGTAGACACAAAGAAGACGTTTATACGAGAGTAAAAACATCTAACTTTGGAGACGATAAAAATGAGAACTTATGACAAAGACTTTAAAATAAATGCAGTGAATTTGTATAAAAGTAGTGGCCGTTCTCTCAAGACAATTGCAGAAGAACTAGGCCCAGCAACATCAACACTTAGCCAATGGGTTCAAGACTATAAGAAAGAAGGTGGTCAAAGCTTTCCTGGAAAAGGGAAGGTAAAATCTTCTGAGGAGGAGCTGAAAGCTTTACGGAAAGAGTTAGCCCATGTTCGTCAAGAGCGAGACATCTTAAAAAAAGCAGTTGCCATTTTTTCAGGACCCCAAGGGAAAGGTATCTCTTTATGAAGCAATATAATCAAGAGTTTCCTATTGAAAGAATGGCCAAAGTGATGGGGGTTTCTCGCAGCGGCTATTATCGTTTCTTAAAGGAAAAACAAAGCCTAAGAGATCAAGCGAATGAGCAATTGCTTGAGAAAATTGGCCTCATTCACCAATCAAGCTTTGAGACATATGGGAGTCCTCGTATTCATGCTGAGTTAAAGGCCAGTGGAGAGACGTGCTCTAGGAAACGAGTGGCCAGGCTCATGAAGAAGCATGGTATTGCAGCAAAAATGTCTCAAAGTTTTAAAAAAACAACCCAACAATCTGAAAAGCCCTACTTCGTAGCCGCTGATCTTATCCAGCAAGATTTTAAAGCGGACTCACCTAATGAAGCCTGGGTAAGTGATATTAGCTACATTCCTACCCAAGAAGGATGGGTTTATTGTGCCATGATTTTGGATTTATTTTCCAGAAAAATTGTAGGTTTGTCCATTGAAGCTCGCATGACTGCTGGCCTTGTCTTAGGAGCCTTAAGGCAGGCTTTGACGCACAGGCGCCCTCCTGCAGGCATTGTTCATCACTCAGACAGGGGGTCTCAGTATACATGCCAAGCTTTGAAGCTTTTAGCCGATCAATACGGCATCCAGCTGAGCATGGGAAGAATTGCCAATGCCTATGATAATGCTGTTGCAGAGAGCTTTTTTCATACCTTAAAAACAGAACTTGTTTATTTTCAAACCTATAAAAATTTAGAGGAGGCTAAAATGAATATTTTTCACTATGTTTATGGCTTTTATAACCAAAGGAGGAGGCATTCCACTTTGGGTTATTTATCACCTGTTCAATTTGAAAATGAATTTTTTGGGGAGGAAAAAATATCTCTTCTTACTGTCCATTAAATGCTTGCAAGATCAAATCTTTCCTTGCTGACATCCGAAAGACAATCAAATCTAATGGAGCGGCAAAAACAGAAAACCTCATCCATCAACTTAATCTTAAGATTAGGGGGTGGGCGAATTACTACTGTCATGCGGTTGCAAAAGAGGCCTTTACCTATGTAGACCGATGCATCTATATGGCGCTTATGAAGTGGATGAAAAGAAGGCATCCTAACAAGGGACCACAATGGCAGTACAAAAAGTACTTCCGTTCACAAGATCTCCAACGTTGGATCTTTCATGCTGTTGTAAAAGATGAGAAAGGGAATAAAGCCTTTCTTGACCTTTTCAAAGCCGTTCATGTTCCTATTCGCCGGCATGTGAAAGTCAAAGCTGAGGCAACCCCTTATGATCCAACATTTAAAGATTACTTTCTCAACAGGAAACGAATGAGGAGTAGTCTTCTAATGCGAAATCAATGGGCGCTTCGGCTTAAACCTTTCACCTCCAGGAATAATACTCGGACAACCGGGCCGTTTCAAAAAGGCCTTTGAAAGGCTTGAGCCGTGTGCGGGGAAACTCGCATGCACGGTTCTTATGGGGCTGAGGGGTGGTAACACCCCTTGGCTACCAGACTAGTGGCTAGATTTTGAAGAATCCGCCTATAACGCCTTTGGCGATTTTAGTATTTTGTCATTGTTGCCCTAGTTTTTTCAATAGGTTTTGGTCTGTTATTTTTGATTTTTATCTTCAAATTTTGTATAATTTTCTTAATAAACATAGCTTTTCTGTTGGAGTAGCGTATGACACAAACCAATCTCATTGAAAAACGAAAAAAGCTTGAGCAACGGAAAAACCGTCTCAAGCAATTGGAAGCTTCTTTAAATGTTCAGGAAAGGAAAAAGCGAACCCGAAGACTTATTGAGTTAGGGGGGCTTATATCTAAAGCTAAATTAGATGACTGGAGCTCAAATGCTCTTTTAGGAGGCCTTCTCTTTTTGAAAGAAAAAGAATCTGACTCGCAACAAATAGACATGTGGATTCATAAGGGCGGTGCTGCTTTTTCTTCTGAAAAATCGAACAAACTATGAGATTCCTATCATTGTGAGGTTTGATAAAAAAACCTTGATGAAAATTGACTTGCCCTCCTATAATCTGCTCTATTTCATATGGTTTCTTCATAATCATCCACCTTCTTTATTATACTCTTGAACCTGCTATTTAAGTGTTAATGTTGCGAGGCCTAATTCTTCCGCAATTGTCTTAATAGAACGGCCACTATTTTTATACAAATCCATAGCATTTATTTTAAAATTATTGTCATAAGTTCTCATTTTTATCGCCTCCATAGTTATCTATTTTATTCTCCTGTAAACGCATTCTTTGTGTTTACCAAATGGTAGCAGGGTCACCTCTCCAGTTTCTTAATTTTTCCATGAATACGCTCCATATGAGAGGAGTCTTTAGGGAAGTGGATTTGAATGACATTTAGAGCTTCTCTAAGATATCGCAAAGATTGAGTTTTCAGTAAATGGATATCCCTTTTTTTAATTGTGCGTGCCATCCTTTCATTATAAAGCTCAGAAAAAGCCTCATAAACCATATAAATGTCAGGATGGTTATTTTTTTGAAATATACTTTGAACCTCGTGCAATTGATTCTCTGCTGCTTCTAAATTTCCTTCTTTGAGGTAAACTTGTCCTACGCTAAGCAAAACTCTGGCCGTTTCAATGTTGCTTGAACCATAATGACTACAATGAATCTTCAGGCTTTCTTTAAGAAGTTGTTTAGCTTTTTGGTAATCTCCTATTGTTCGATACACATCTCCTAAGACAGCTAGAGTCATACCTACCCCTATTTGATTTTCAGGTAGAAAGCTTCTATGAATTTTAAGAGCATGTTCAAGAAGAGGTAGAATTTCTGCAGCTTTATTCAAATTTATATAAGTTTGCGCTAAGTATATTGAGCGCCATGCAACTTTTAAATTTTCTTTTGAATACTTATTGCTATATATACGACTGCTGCTTTCCAAGAGAGACCTAGATTTTTCGTAATGACCTAATTTATTCTCTAGGATTCCCTGAAATTTCAAAACTCGGGCTATATTAACATGATCTTCTGGAAAATGTTTTCTTTGAATAATAAGGCTCTTTTCTAAAAGTGATTTACCTTCTTGATAATTTCCGATTAGTACATGGGCATTTCCTAAAAAGCCCATAACTCGTCCCACTCTTTTATGATCTTCTGGGTAATGTTTTCTATAAATAAGGAGCACCCTTTCAAAAAAATCTATTGCATTCTTATATTCCCCAATGGTCCTATACGTGTCTGCTAGTGCACAACAAATTTTGGAAATGCTTATGTGGTCTTTAGAATAATAGTTTTTAAAATTATTCCATGTTAACTCAAGAAGAGTCTTTGATTTTTTACAATCACCGAGAACTTTATAAGCATCACCAAGTACATGTGATATCCAAAAAATTTTATCGTAGTTTTGACTATCGTCCTTTTTTAAGTTACTAAGGCTTGTTTCAAGCAATCTTTTTCCCTTTTGTGGCTGAGATAAATTATAATAAACGCTACCTAATTGACCTTCTATAATACTCCTTATTTTTTGTGGAATTATGTTGCTGTGAGTTAGGTATTTTTCTCCATGAAAAGTTAGTAATTTCATTTTTTCGTAGTCATCATCTTCACTCGCTTTAGCCATATAATTTTCTAAAGTGTTAGCAGTAGCAGATAAAAGTTGATGATTTTTGTGTAACCCTAGTTTCTTAAAAAGATAATTCATACTTATCTCTTGAGTACTTCTATGAATGGAAAATGCTAATCCAAAAGAAAAAAGAGAAGATTCACTTGTAATAAGGGAATATTTTTTTAGATTGTAGATGAAACTATCAACAACAAGATTATTTTTGTGTGCATTCAATAGATCTCTAGGAATATTCTGAGAATCTAAAAGGCTAACCAGAAGCAAAAGATCTGTAAAATCTTCATGGGTATCTATCAGATGTTTCAAAGAAGTGACAATGATACGGTAACGCGTTTTTGTATAATTGCTTTTTTCTCTCAGTAGATCATCTTGTATTGTTAAAAAAGTAGCATCGCTATTTCTTAAATTCTTCAAATATTCATTATTAGAAATTTTTGTTTCTTTCAAGTAATAAGCTGCAACTGAGATATCGAGAGGAAAAGGGGGAAGTTGCGCTAAAAAGCTTTCTACTTCTTGTTGCTTATTTGTAAAGGTGTTTCTTTTTTCATAGTTCATGATTTTTGCAAAAAGATCATATTTTTCTTCTGGAGTTAGTTCTCCAATCTCTAAAAAGGCTTTGACTTGGTTATTTTGTTGGATGTGATTATCTCGTGTTGTAAGAAGAACTTTTCCATTACCCCAGGCTGCAGGATTTGAAGGAAAATAGGGCTGAATATCAGAGAATTTTCCCACATTATCAAAAATAAGCAGCCAATGAGGCTGGAATCTTAGTTTTTCTTTAATGAAGGCAAGAATTTTCTCTTCCCACCTTTTAGGCTCTTGAATATCCTGAAGGGCTTTTAGGGTTTTATCATCTTCCTCAGATCTCGAAAGGTTGTAAGCTAAGCTCTCAACTGAACTTTTGAGACCATCAGGGGTTTCCGCGTTAATTTCCCAAATAACAGGAGCTTTGTCAGAGCGAGCATATTGACGTGCAAGAGTGGTTTTCCCTGAACCACCTGGTCCTACGAGAGCGATGGTTTGAATGCCATCTCCTTTTTTAAGTTTATCGTCAACCTGGGCAATGAGTTTAGGCCGGCTAAGAAAAACGGATTCGGCTGGGATGACTAAATCAGATTGTAAAGAGAAACTTTCATTCTTTTGATTCCAATAAAAGACAAAAAGCCCACTGCCAAGAAGACCAACAATAAGAAATATTAATAAAAGATTTCTCTTTGTTTGAGAAGAAGAAAGGTTTTCAGAGCCTTTTACGTTTGAAGGCACGTTTAGAACTTCAGGCACAATATGGGTTTTTTTATATCTATCTTTAAATTCAGAAATAATCTTCTCAAGTTTATGATCTGGAAGGATTTTTTCGAGAATTGCAAAAAAAGAAAAATAATAATTTTCATATTTTGCAAAATCAACAGCACCAAAGTTCGTAATTTCCTTAGGCTCTTTTTCATAATTTCTTCTTTCTTGAAGAAGGAAGAGAATCTTATTTGAATTTTGAATTATTTTTTGAAGAAGAGAAGTATCTTTATCGGTCAGGGTTTTGGGTAGGACAAAGATCAGATAATCTCCCTCCTTTTTTCGAGCTGCACTTGAAACTGTAATGCCGGCAAGATTTAAATGAGATTTTAAATGTTCAATGAGAGGATCTTTGGTTGTTCCTCCTCTTAAGAAACATCGAAGAGGAGTATTTTGATTTATCTTTGAAATGTCTTTTAAGCTTTTTTCAAAAAACACCTTAATTCGCAGGAGAGTGTAATACTTTCTCAAAAGGGTAAGTTTATCCGTCGTTTCTATAAAATCAATGATAGCCTCGCGTGTATTACACTTGAGCTTAGACATTATATTGCGGATATGGGTCTCCACAGTTCTTGGATCGATTGATAAAAAAAATGCAGTTTTGCTTGTTTTCCTTGCGGCCAAAAGGCATGCGATCACATCGATTTCGCGAGGTGTAAAATGAATATTATTAATAGTTGATAAATGCTTCGCATAGAAGTCTCGAGGAAAGAGTGTTTGTGGTTCCTGCATAAAATCGATCTTTATTCTTCTATTTCTTATTTCATTTATACTGCCAGAGATAAGTTCTCCATAACTTAAGAGAGGAAGAACTTCCATCAGTTTACGTACTTTCTACGTAGATACGGTAAGTTTCAAGAAAAAATGTAAGTCCAGCAAGCCTTGTTTCACCTGAAATTCACTTCCCCAAAATTAATTTAAGAGAATCTACTTATGTTCTACGGATATTCCTAGTTGGTCAAAACTGAGAAAATTTTCCCAGAACCTCATCCCATATCCCTCTCTTTCAGATGGGGTTCTTTCTAAGAATGGAGCTGAGAGGAAATAAAACTTTAGGAGGATAAAATGATAAAAATAAAATTTTTAGAAAAAAACAATGTAAGCACATTCATTAAAACAAGTTCCTCAGTTTTAGCATTGGGATTTGTTCTTACAGCAAGTGCTTTTGCAATGGAAGAGGGTGGTGAGTTTGAGAGAAGTTCTGGAAACGTGCTTCTATCCAAAAAGGAACTAAAACAAAGGGCAAAGCAAGGTGATTCACAAGCGCAATATGAACTAGGATTGTTATTTAAAGATGGAGGCAATGGCGTTAATAAAAAACAACCAGTAAAAGCCGCTCGATGGTTTAGCTTAGCTTCTAATAAAAACCATGCTCCCGCTCAACGTGAGTTAGGATTGCTCTATTTGGATGGCGAGGGAGTTGAAAAAGATGAGAAAAAAGCCGTCTTATTATTTTTGGAAGCTGTTGAGAAGCAGCACATACCTGCATACCGAAGTTTAGGCTATGTACATTTGTATGGCCTCGGAGTTACGAAGGACGCACAAAAGGCGGTTTCTTTCTATCGGTTTGCTGCTGAAAAAGGGGATATAAACTCTCAATTCTATTTGGGCAAGTTGTATTTCGAGGGATTGGAAATAAAAGAAAATAAAAAAGAAGCAGCTAGGCTATTCGCGCTTGCTGCTGAGCAAGGAGATCCAGATGCTCAATTTCAGTTAGGAAGTATGTATTCTAACGGCGAAGGGGTAGAAAAGAATAAAGAGGCTGGAATATACCTCTTCAATTTAGCTGCTGAACAAGGGCATGCAGATGCTCAATTTCAGTTAGGGATAATGTATTACAACCAAGAAGTATTTTCAGATGATTTGTGGTCGATACTTGAGAAAGGAGCAACACCAGTAAAAGTAGATGAGAATGAAGCCATAAAAAAATGGTACAGCGAAAACGAGGGCAAAGGTCTGCTGATGAAGATAAACGATAACTCAAGAGAAGACGCCCAGAAAGCATCTCTCAGAGAAGCAATGGAGCTATTCAAGCTTGCTGCTAAGCAAGGACATACAAAAGCTCAACTTAAACTATTAGAACTTTCTATAGAACAGGGAGATGCAAAAACGGAATTTGAGTTAGGAGATATGTATAATGAATTTAGCATCCTTGGATTTTGTGAATTTGAATCGATTGACTTTATGTTATCTGAAGAAGCAAAGAGCGAGGTGCTCAAAAGAGCAGCCAAGCTATTTAAGTCAGCTGCTGAGAAAGGGGAGGCAAATGCTCAGTTTGAGTTAGGAACTCTGTATTTATGCGGCAAAGGGGTAGAAAAAGATGAAAAAGAGGGAGTTCGTTTATATCGTTTGGCCGCTGACCAAGGACTTGCAGAGGCCCAATATTCTTTAGCATATCAGTATTTGGATGGCAAAGGAGTAGAAAGAGATGAAAAAGAAGGAATACGTCTACTGTGTTTGGCAGCTCAAGGAAATGTAATTTATCAATATAGCGTGGGGTGCATATTTTATGAAGGCAAGAAAGTAGCAAAGGATTTGAGAGAAGCAGCTAAATGGTTTAGAATGGCTTCTGATCGAGGGGATCAAACAGCTCAATGTAAGTTAGGAATGATGTATTATCACGGACGAGGCATTGAAAAAGATGATAAAGAAGCAGCTAAGCTATTCAAGTTAGCCGCCGAACAAAATGATACAAAAGCTCAATACAAATTAGGCATGATGTACCTGGAGAATAAGGGGGTGGAAAAAGATACGGAAGAGGGAATACGTCTACTTCGTTTGGTTGCCCATGAAAAATATGCTAAAGCTGGGTATAAATATAAGCTAGGAATGATGTATTTGGAAGGCAAAGGGGTAGAAAAAGATGAAGAGGAGGGAATACGTCTCCTCAGTTTGGCTACTGAACAAGAACACTCCAAGGCTCGAGCTTCCCTATATCATTTAGCTACTGACCAAGGAAATGCTAAAGCTCAAGTTAATTTAGGGGTGCTATATCGAGATGGCACAGGAGTAGAGAAAGATGAAAAAGAAGCAGAGAAATTATTCCTTTTAGCTGCTAATCAGGGAGATGCTGAAGCTCCTTTTTTCCTTGGCGAAATGTACATGACTGGACTAGGAGTCGATAAAAATGAACAAAAAGCAATACATTATTATTGCACGGCTGCCCGCTTAGGACATACTAAGACTCAGTTAATGTTGGGGGGGATGTATTGTTGTGGAGACATAGTAGAAAAGGACGAGGTAAAGGGAGTTGCTTATTTTCGTATGGCTGCCGAACGTGGGGATGCTGTTGGTCAATACCTTTTAGCTCTGGCATACACAAATGGAGAGGGAGTTAAAAAAAATGAAAAAGAAGGAGTACGTCTACTTCATTTGGCTGCTGATCAGAAAGATGCTGAAGCTCAATTTTACCTTGCTGGAGTGTACAGGAATGGACAAGGAGTTGAAAAAGATGAACGAAAAGGAGCAGATTATTATCGTCTAGCCGCTGGTCAAGGACATACTAAGGCGCAATTAATTTTGGGAGCGATGCATCTGACTGGACAAGGGGTTGAAGAAGACTTAGAAAAGGGAATACGTCTACTCAGTTTGGCTGCTGATCAGGGAAATACAGATGCTCAGGCTTTGCTTGACGAAATGTTCTAACTTATATTTATTTCTAACTTCTTTGGCTTAATCTATGCAAAAATTTTATTAAATTTGGAGTGCTTCCTGAGGAATTTAATTCAAATCAAATAAAAATTTAGTATTAATAATATAGTAATTTTTTAGAAGAATTATAGAAAAATCACTTAAGAGCGTACTAAAGTAGGTTAGGCTGTAAGTCTGAAGTAATAATAAAAAGAGAGAAAATAAATGGTTTACAGCATGGTCTTTCGTAAATGTGTTGAAAAATATAGAATTAGGCCAGTTTTGGGAAGAAGTCATCTCTATATTCTCAATCAGTCGCGATACCCTAAATTGTTGGATAGTCGCCTGTTAAGAGGCTAAATTCAAGTTATAAGAAAGAAGGATTAAGAGTCGAGGGGAGCAATTTCTTCCCAAAGTGAGGGTTAAAATAAAGACAAAAAGATCTCAGATCCGGCGGAGCAGGAGCCTGAAGTTGTGACCAATTCCTGAGAAGAGGGCATTAGTTAAGCTGCTCTCTTGCTCATGAATACTACTGGAACCCTGCAGCTGAAATAATCCATCTCCTCCATTCCCATAACAATCACTTCGATTACTTGGATCCTTAATGCTTAGGCCACAGCGCTTCAGTTTTTCATCCCTGGAACATGAGTCCGCAAAAAGGATTAGGCCTTGAAAAGCAGGAAGCAATTTTCATTAAATCTGCCTTTCTTCAAAAATCATATATCTTTCAAAATTGTTTATGATTAGTCTCCTTATTTTTTTTATTCCTCCTCCCTTATGATCTTATTAAGAATGTCCCCAAATAATATTGTTGCTTGTCTTAGTATAAACATAGCTTTTCTGTTGGAGTAGCGTATGACACAAACCAATCTCATTGAAAAACGAAAAAAGCTTGAGCAACGAAAAAATCGTCTCAAGCAACTCGAGGCATCCTTAAATGTTCAAGACAGGAAAAATCGAACCCGCAGACTCATTGAGTTGGGGGGCTTGTTTCTAAAGCTCGATTAGACGACTGGAATTCGAATGCACTTTTAGGAGGCCTTCTCTTTTTAAAAGAAAAAGAATCTGACCCGAAACAAATGGGAGCGTGGATTCATAAAGGAGGTGTTGCTTTTTCTTCTGAAAAAAAAGTCAAGCCATGAAGCCCGTCATTGTGAAGTTTGAAGAAAAACCTTCGAATGAGATGAGAAGTTCTCTGGCCTTAAATGAAATTCCCTTCGTCAGGAATGGAAAGAATATACAAATATTGAAGAACTCAAAAGTTTAATCGCTTCTTATAAGGCCTCTATCGCTGAATAAAAAATAAAGATAATTCGGGATAATAAAACTATTGTTCAAGAATTTTGAGGTTGAATTGAATCCTTCTGACATGAGGAGAATCTTCTGTAAAATTGGCTTTTACAATTTCAAGGGCTTGTTTTAAGCAATCGATGGCCTGGATTTTAAAGTTTTGGGCGACTTTTGTGTCTCCTCTCTCTCGTGTGTAAATGGATTTTTTCAGATACACTTCTGCTAAGCTTTCTGAACATGTATAACTATCAGGATGTTCATTCTGTTGTAATATTCTCAAGGATTCTTTTAAGAGATTTTCAGCGGTTTCTAAACGCCCTTCTTTAAGATAAGTTTGTCCAATGCTCCTTAAAAGTCGCCCTATTTCAAGATGTTGTTTTCCATAACGCTTTTCACACATTAAGAGACATTTTTTAAATAAACTCTTTGCTTTTTCGTAATAGCCTCGTTCTTTATAGATCTCCCCCAAGTATACCAAGGCATCTAAAAGCTTTATATTTTCACTTTCAAGTAGATTTTCTAAAGTAACAACACTCTGCTCAATTAGGCTTTGAGCCTTTTCAAAATTATTTAATTTTTGATAGATAACTCCTAGATTTAGTAAGCTCCAGCCCTGCTGAAGACAATTTTCGGGGTAATGATCTTTATTAATTATATAGCCTGTTTCGATTAACTTCTTAGCTCTTTCATAATGGCCTAGTTCCATATAGACATTCCCCAAGTAACCAAAAACTAAAGCAGTTTTGGGGTGAGAGTCCCCAAAACTTTTTTGATAAATTTTAAAAGCCCGTTCCAGTAAATTTTTGGACTTTTGGTAATTTCCTAGATATTTATATGTGTGTCCCAATTGTGTTAAAGACCAAGCAATATCAAGAGTATTTTCAGTAAAATATTTCTCATAAATTAAAAGACTCTGTTCAAGCAATTTTTTAGATTTTTCATAATTTCCTAATTCCCTATTAACAATTCCTAAAGCAACTATACTCCAGGCAATCTCAATGTGATTTTCTGAAAAGGATTTTTTATAAATAATTAGACTCTTTTCTATTAACTTCTTAGCTTTTTCATGATGTCCTAAGTATCTATAAACACTACCTAAGTTTAGTAAAATCCGCGCAACCTTAGAATTTTTCTCGATATAGTTTTTATTTAAATATGAAAGACTTTTCTCGAGTGTTTCTTTTGCTTTTATATCATAACCTAGATAAAAATAAATAAACCCTAATTGACCACCTATAAGTCCTTTTATAATATTATTTAATAAGTTAATATGAGTTAAAAACTTTTCAGAATGTCCTGCTAAAAGATTGATCATTAAAATATTATCTTCGTCTATGGCCTTTGCCATATACTTTTCCAGAACACTAGAAATATTTTGTAAAAAATCTTTATTCTTTTCTAAAGCTAATAATTTTATAAGATAAGTCAAGCTTATTTCCTGAGTACTTCGGTGAATAGAAAACGTTGGCTCCACAGTAGCAGTAGAGGAATCATTAGTAATAAGAGAATACTTTTTTAAATTAAAAATAAAATTATCGACAACAATTTGATTTTTGAATTTGTTTAATAAATCTCTTGGAATGTTCTGAGAGTCAATTAAACTTACCATTAGTAAAAGATCGCAAAAATCTTTATGTGCATTTATAATATTTTGTAGAGATAAAATAATTATTCGATATCGTGTATTTGTATAATTACCTATTTCCTTTAAAAGATTTTCTTGAGCGCTTGCAAAGTCATTATTAAAGTTAAATAAATTTTCTAGATATTTTCTATATGAAATATTTGTTGTTTTTATATAATAAGCAGCGATGGACACGTCCAAAGGAAAGGGAGGGATTTTTTCTAAAAAATATTTTGCTTCTTCAGTTTGAGTCTCTGTAAAAGCAGGTGAATTCTCTTTTACAATGATTTTTTTAAAAAGGTAAAGTTTTTGAAGGGGTGTTAATTCTCCGAGGAAAATAACATGATTAACATGGTTATTGCTTCCAACGTTACTATTACGTGTGGTTAAGATAATTTTCCCTTGCCTCCATATATTGGAATCTTGAGGAAAATATTTTTGAATATCTGTAAATGTTTCTACGTTATCATAAATTAAAATCCAATTTCTTGTTGATTTTAGGTGTTCATTTACAAATTGGATTATCTTATCCTCTTTTTCTAGAGTATCTTTAATTGCTTGAATACTTCTTAAAACTTTTTGATCTACCTCTCTTTTTGACAAAGCATGGGCTAATTTTTCAAATGATGTATTGAGGCTTTCATGAGTTTCTGCATTAATTTCCCATATAGAGCTTGCCTTTTGCATATGAGCATACTGACGAGCAAGAGTAGTTTTCCCTGCCCCCCCTGGTCCTACCAGAGCTATCGTTTGAATGCCATCTCCCCTTTTAAGTTTATCATCAATCTGAGCAATGAGCTCCGAGCGATTAAGAAGAACAGATTCGGTAGGAATGACCAAATCAGATCGAAAAGAGAAACTCTCATTCTTTTGGGTCCAATAGAAGGCTGCAAATCCAGTAAAAAAAAACACTACGATAAAGGATATCACTAACAAAGGGTTGCCTTTTATTCGATTGACAAAATAAGGTTTTGATTTTTCTTGATGTGAAGACATCTTGCGCCATGTTGGCTCAACATGTATTTTCTTACATTTATCTTTAAATTCACCAATGACAGTATCAATGTTATGATGTGGAAGGATTTTTTTAAGAATTGTGAAAAACGTAAAATAATAATTTTCATGTTTTGCGAAATCGACAACATCAAAATTCATGATTTCATTAGGAGTATCTTTATAATTTCTTCTTTCCTGAAGAAGAAAAAGAATTTTATTTGAACTTTGGACTGCTTTTTGAAGAAGAAAAATCTCTTGGTCTTTCAAAGTGTTTGGCAAAATAAAGATCCCATGATCTCCTTCTTTTTTTCGTGCAGCACTTAAGACTACGATGCCGGTAAGATTTAAATGAGATTTGAGGTGGGTTATAAGAGGGATTTTGTCTTTTCCAACAATAAAATAACAACGAAAGTCCTCTTCTCGATTCAACTTTGAAATATCTTTTAAGCTTTTTTCAAAAAGCATATTCATTCGTAAGAGGGAGTAATACTTTCTCAAAATAGGAAGCTTATCTGAAGCTTCGATAAAATCAATAATGCCTTCGCGTGTATTACATTTAAGCTTAGACATTATATTGCGGATATGGGTTTCGACAGTTCTTGGATCGATCGATAAAAAAAACGCCGTTTTGCTTGTTCCTCTTGCACTCAAAAGACAAGCAATTACATCAATTTCTCGAATTGTAAAATGAATATTATTAATGGTTGATAAATGCTTTGCGTGGAGGTCTTGAGGAAAGAGTGTTTGTGTTTCTTGCATACAATCGATCTTTACTCTCCAATTTCTTATTTTACTGCTAGAGATAAGTTCTCCATAACTTTAAGGAAGGAAGAACCTTTATCAATTTACGTACTTTCTACGTAGATGCAATAAGTTACAAGAAAAAAATGTCACTCTAAAAGGCCTTGCTTTAGCTCAAATTCTCCTCTTTGCGTATTCATTTAAGTCAATTTCCTTATGTTCTACGGATATTCATAATCGTTCAAAGCTGAAAAGATTCTCTCCAAGAACCTTGTTTGATAAGCCTCCCTGCCAAATAAGGTTCTTTCTAAAAATGAAATTGGGAGCATTAACATGAAAGGATAAAAAAATGGAAAATATTCAATATGGTGTCGCTTTAGAAGCAAGTGCATCTACTTTAACGCAAGGTCTTGGTGGACGCTTCACTGAAAGTTGTTGCTCACAACACTATAAATTTTAGTTACGTGTAACAAATCTTATGGATAGAGAAGTTCTTTACCAAACAATCAGATTGAAAAACTGAGATACTAATTTCTTTTTGGTTTTTCATGCACTTGCCTTGGTGGGGATCTTTTTAAAAGACTGAATTGAAGAAGCTATGTGCAAGAAGAAAAAACATTATTCGAAAAGCTCCCTAATTTTATTTAAAATTGTAATGGTGATTCTTTTCATAAACCAAAATTGTTATGCCTTAGAAGAAAGAGAATTTGAAGAAGAAGGGCCATGTAATATTTTAATTTCTCTAAAAAAATGTCTAAATTACATCATATGTAACTCATCAATACAGGAAGAAGAAAATGAATTTCTTTCATATTCTTCAGATTTCTTTAGTCAAAGTGGGATTACAGCCCTCCCCACGGAGGTTTTGCATAAAATTTGCTACGAGCTTTCTCCTTTAAACATTCTCTACTTATCAATGGCTTCAAAAAATATTGAAGGAAAAATCGATGATAGATTTTGGAAAACGTACCTTAAAATACATAAATGGGATATATGGAGTGATTCTGTCTCCTTCAAAAAGGTTGCTTTCGCTCATTATTGGTTTAAGGAGGGAAACCTAGGTAAAGCTGCTCATTTAAATCATCCCAGAGCTATAAAAATCTTGGAAAACAGAAAAAAAATAAAAGAAGAAAAATATGAACAATATAAAATGATAAGTCCATATGGAATGAGAGAAAGTCATTTTTATATTTGGCCCCAAATCAGGGTGCGTATGATGAGAAATCATTTAATTTGGGAGAGAGAATTTTATTAAAATGAATAAAAATAACTTTGTGGGCTTTACCTAGCCCCTCCTCATTTAGAGTTTTTTTAGAGTCTCTTGAATTCTTTTGGTATGTAAGGAGTTTTCTGGAAAACGAGTTTTTACGACTTTTAAGGCTTGATCTAAGTATGAAATAGCTAAAGCTTTAAAGCTTTGCGATCGCTCTGAATCTCCTTCATTCTTTGCTAACATAGATTTTTTGATAAAGACGGCTGCTAAATTTTCCAAACATGAATAACTTTCTGGATGTTTGCTTTGTTGAAATATCTTCATGGCTTTTCGAAAAAAATTCTCAGCTTTTTCTATATGACCTTCAAGAAGACAAACTTGTCCAAGATCATCTAAGATTTGAGCTACAGTAAGATGATCTTTTCCATAATTTTTTTGATAAATTGCTAAACTTTGCTCCAATATTATTTTAGCTTTTTCGTAGTTCCCTAATTTGATATGAAGAATCCCTAATTGTCTCATAGGATAAGCCGCATAAATATAACTTTCATGAAAATGAATTCTATAGGTTTCAAGAACCTGGTTAAATAGGTTTTTTATGTTTGTATGATTTCCAGAAACAGAAAGAGGTTCAAAATAAGCCAAAATCCAAGAAGGGCCGATTTGATCAGGAAAATAGTACGCATAAATTTTAAGGCATTCTTCCAATGTTTCTTTAGCTTTCTCATAATCACCGAGCTTCGTATACACCACCCCTAAGTGTTCTAATGCCCAAGCGACATCAAAATGATTAGATGAACGAATTTTTTTATAGATTATAAGACTTCTTTCCAAGGTATTTTTTGCTTTTTCATGATTTCCTTGTTCTCTATCAATAATTCCTAACTGTCCTGATACCCATGCCATGTAATTTTCATTTTCTGCAAAATGTTTTTTGTGAATCATAAGACCTTTTTCAAACAAATTTTTAGCTACCTCATATTTTCCTAAAATTCTTTCAATGATACCTAAATACGTTACAAAATATCCATATCTAAGGGCCTCTCTCGGATAATACTGTTCATATATGGAGAGGCTTTTTTCTAAAAACATTTTTCCTTTACCGTAATCTCCAAGATCTCTGAAAACATTTCCTAAGAAACCCAAAGACAAAGCAATCCGAGTAGGGTTCTCTGAAGCAAATTGATCCAATTTTAAAAGACTTTCTTCGAATAACATCCTAGCTTTTATATTATCACCGAAAAAATAATAAATAATTCCTAATTCCCCTTTTCTTGTACCTTCAATGGAGGGTGTTAGCAAATACTTATGCTTTAAAAAAGTGACACAATGGCTCACATAAGATTTCATCTCAACTAGATCGTCTTTGTTTATAATTTCGTTTACATAATCCTCTAAATTTTCCGAGATGGCTTCTATTAATTTTTTGTTTCTTTCTAAACCCAATGTTTCCGTAAAATAAGATAAAGCTATGGCTTGCGTGCTCCGGTGAATTGAAAAAAACGGATTTGGGGAAGACGGAGTTGAAAAATCATGAGTAATAAGTGAATATTTTTTTAAATTAAGAATAAAATTATCGACCACTACATCACCTTTAAAATTATTCAATAAATTTCTTGGGATATTTTGAGAATCAATCAAACACATCAGCAACAAAAGATCTCCGAAGTCTTTGTGTGTATTTATAAGACTTTGTAAAGACGAAGTAATCAAATGATACCGTGTATTTGTATAATCTCCTATTTCCTTTAAAAGATTTTTCTGGACATTTGCAAAATCCTTATTAAATTGTGACAAGTTTTCTAAATAGGTCACATATGGAACGCTTGTAGCCTTTAAATAATAAGCAGCTATGGAGACATCCAAAGGAAAGGGAGGGATTTTCTCTAAAAATTGTTTTGCTTTTTCCGTTTGTGAGACTGTGAGAAGGCGTGCATTGCCTTTTTCCATAACTTTCTTAAAAAGATTAAGTTTTTGAGTTGGGCTCAGTTCTCCAATGGGAATAGTATGTGTAACTTCCTTATTGTTTTCTATGTTAGCATCCCGTGTCGTTAAGATGATTTTTCCCTGTCCCCATGTGTCAGAATCATGAGGAAAATGCTTTTGAATATCTGCAAATGTTTCTAAATTGTCATAGATTAAAACCCAATTTTCTATCAATTTCAGACGTTCTTTTACGAATTGAATAATTCTGTCCTCTTTCTCTGTTGGGTCTTTAATTTCTTGAAACCCTCTTAAAATTCTTTGATCAATCTCTGTACTTGCCAGAACTTGAGCTAGCTTTTCAAAAGATGCATTGAGACTTTCTCTTGTTTCTGCATTAATTTCCCATATGGGATTTGTCTTTTGTAAATGGCCATACTGACGTGCAAGGGTTGTTTTCCCTGATCCCCCTGGCCCAGTTAAAGCTACTGTTTGGATACCATCTCTTTTTTTAAGTTTCTCATCAATCTGAGTGATAAGTTCTGGGCGATTAAGGAGAACAGATTCCACCGGAACAACCAAATTTGATCGAAAAGAATGGTTTTTATTTGCTTGACTCCATTGAAAGAGGAAAAGCCCACTTCCAAAAAGCCCAATGAAAATTAATACTATTAAGAAATAGTTATGCCTTATTCGTTTAAAGAATTGATTTTTATGAACTTCTTCATTTGAAGAGGCTCCAATCTGCTTAGGCTCGATATCTATTTGTTTATATTTATCTTTAAATTCAGAAATAATCTTCTCCAAATGATGATCAGGGAGGATTTTTTTGAGGATTACAAAAAAAGAAAAATAATAATTTTCATATTTTGCCAAATCAATAACAGCAAAGTTCATAGTCTCCTTAGGGCACTCCTTATAATTTCTTCTTTCTTGGAGAACGAAGAGAATTTTATTTGAACTTTGGATTATTTTTTGAAGAAGAGAAGCATCTTCATCTGTTGGGGTTTTAGGTAGGACAAAAATTACATAATCTCTATCCTTCTTTCGAGCTGCGTTTGAAACTGTAATGCCTGCAAGTTTTAAATGAGATTTAAGATGAGGAATGAGAGGGACTTTATCTTTTCCGGAGATAAGGAAACAATAAAGGTCTCTTCTTTGGTTTAAGTTTGAAATGTCCTGTAAGCTTTTTTCAAAAAGAACATTTATTCGTAAAAGAGAGTAATATTTTCTTAAAACGAGAAGCTTATCAGATGCTTCAATAAAATCGATAATGCCTTCGCGGGTGTGACATCCGAGCTTAGACATTATATTGCGAATATGGGTTTCCACAGTTCTTGGATCAATTGATAAAAGAAATGCTATTTTGCTTGTTCTCCTTGCGCTCAAAAGACATGCGACCAAATCAATCTCTCGAGCAGTAAAATGGATATTATTAATGGTTGATAAATGTTTTGCATAAAGGTCTTGAAGGAAGAAAGTTTGCATGTCCTGCATAAAATCGATTTTTACTCTCCAATTTCTTATTTATTTATCCTGTTAGAGATAAGTTCTAAATAACTTAAGGGAGAAAGAACCTCTATCAGTTTACGTACTTTCTACGTAGATGAGGTAAGTTACAAGAAAAAAATGTCACCCTAAAAACCTTGCTTTTAGCTCAAATTTTCCTCTTTGCGTATTCATTTAAGCCAAATTCCTTATGTTCTACGGATATTCACAATCGTTCAAAGCTGAAATGATTTTCTCGAAGAACCTTATTGGATAAGCCCCCTCCCAAATAAGGTTCTTTCTAAAAATGAAATTGGGGGCACTAATAGATAAAAGGAAAAAAAATGAAAACTATACAATACGGTGTTGTTTTGGAAGAAAGTGCTTCTTTCTTAACTCAAGGAAACCAATGTGATTGGGGAGAAGCCTGGGGTGGCTTTCGTGGATCACAACACTGTTAAAAAAGAAATAATATTAAATAATTGGAGAAAAAAATGAAAAATATTGAAAATAAAAATATATCAGTAAATTTGAATGCTTCATATGGGGTGTCTTTAGAAAGTAAAGCTTCTTCTTTAACGCAAGGGAAAAAAGGGCTTTGGGCGGAAGGCAATGGAGACCGTTATAACCCTTGGTGACATAAGAAATCAGAGATAACAAAGCAGGCATTAAGCCTTAATTACAAGCGTAATGCCTGTTTTTCTCAGTTAGCCTGAAAATTAAATAAAAACTTTTATGAAAAGATAAATAAAAATGTATTACCATCTAAGTGATCATATTTACATTACTCAATTTCGTGAAGAAAGTATAATTTTAGACACGAAAGAAGATAAGTATACTATTTGTTTCAAACAGCTCTCTACATTATTTGCAAATATCCTTGAAAAGAATAAGGCGGACCCAGATGACAAAGATATAGCTGCTTCTGATTATGCATACTCATCTCAAGATTCAGTTTATATTCAGAAACTCTTAGATGACTATATCATTCAAAGTAAAGAGTCTCCTTATCCTTTTTATATTGATCGAAAGCTTACATCCGATGGAGTTTCAAATGTTGATTGGCGATTGCCCTTAGAGAACAAAAACATATGTATAAATATCCAGGTGTTAAAAGCACTGATAATACTCATCCAAGTTAATTTTTACATGAAGGTTGAAGGCCTATATTCCACGATTCAGTTGATTAAAAGAGCTCGAAAAAATCACATAGAATACATTATTCCTCAAGCAGAAGAGTTAAGAAACCTGGCAAATATAGTGAACAAGGCCTGTCTTATATATCCGACCAGAACAAAATGCTTAGAGTGGGCCATGACTTTTGTCCTTCTCGCTTTGAAACGAGAATGGAAATGCAATTTAGAAATTGGTGTTCAAAACTATCCTTTCTTTGCTCACGCGTGGGTGGAATGTGACGGCAATGTTGTCATGGATTCTCAGGAGTTAAGGAAAGGATTGGGTATTATTTTAAATGAACCTTTTCGGAGAGTAATATGATTTACGCAGGGTTCCTAAATTTTACCTCTTTCTCGATCAAAGAAGAAAAACTTATCAAGGCCATAGAATCTTTTACGCAAGATGCACCTTCGGTAATCCGAAGGGAAGCACTTGTTCTTTGTTATGGCAAACTTTCCACGACTCAAGATATGGATGGGGTCTGGGAGAATGATTCTTCAATCTTGATCGGAAGAGTTTTTGATAAAGAACACTCTTGCGCATTGGCTAAAGAAACGTTCAAAAATCTATCTCTTTTAAGTAAAGAAGCTGTTTTAAATAAGGTTTGGGGAAAATATGTTTATATTAATGCGGATAAAAAGGACTCTCACTTTGCAATTGTTGTTGACTCAACAGGACAGCTTCCATTTTTCTACCATACTTTTCCCGATGGGAGCCTTTTATTTGCCTCTCATGTAGAGATACTTTTTAAGATCCTTGGCCAAAAGTCAGACTATAATTGGAAGTATCTTTGCTCTTATCTGATCTATGGAAACAGTAGCTCTATTCAAACACCTTTCAAAAACATTTTTGAACTTCCGCCTGGGTGTAGTTTAACATTAACAAAGAATGAGAGAAAGACAGCCCCCTTTTGGGACCCTCTAAACTCATATAAAAAGCCAAAATTACAAGAAAAAGACGCCGTCAATGTTCTTCAGAGCACTTTAAAACCTTGGATTAAACCCTATCAATCAGTTTGTGTGAGCCTTTCTGGTGGGCTCGATTCTTCTACCCTTGTTTATTGCTTAAAAGATATCATGGCAAAAGGTCAAACCTTAAAGGCTTTAAATTATTTTCACTCTCACGTTCAGTCTTCAAATGAGCTTATTTATGCTCGTAAGGTTTGTGAGGAAGCTGGTATTGAGCTTATTGAAGTTGATGCATCAAACTCTCTTCCTTTTAGCTCATCCCAACATAATCAACCATTAAAACCCAATAAACCCTTTCCAGGTTTAGTAAGCTTAAAGTGGCAAGAAACCATATTGAACAACATTTCTCTAACTGATTCTTGTACTTTTCTAAATGGACATGGAAGTGACCATATTTTTATGTGCCCTCCTTCCCGAAAATTAGTCTCAGATTATATTCTTGAGAAAGGAATAACAGAGTATAAAGGGCAGCTTAAGAGTATAGCTCAGTTTTATCGAGATCCTCTTTTTTCCACCTTCAAACTGAATTTTAAAAGCCTATCCTCTCATTTTCTTAGTATAAAAAAAGAAAGTAGATACCGTAAAGAAAAAATAAATAAAATTCCAAAGTGGATCAAAAAAGAGTTTATACAGAACAATTCTTGCGCCTATTTTCATCCCATTTACGAGTCTCTTCCTCAGAAAGTTCTCCCTGGAAAGTATGATCAGATTGAAGCCCTCTATGACGGGTTCGCCTCTATTCAAGTAGAAATGATGAACCAGGTTGATCCAACTTTTTATCCCTTTCTTTATGAGCCGGCAGTGGAATTTGCCCTCTCCTTTCCGACCTATAAACTTTTTGAAAAAGGGTATGACCGCTATCCTCTGCGCAAAGCGGTGAGCGAAACTTTCAAAACTGACACTGTCTGGAGACGAGATAAAAGCCAAACCACTGGGTTATTCCAATTAGGTGTGAAACAAAACCTTGAGCACGTTCTAGCCATTTGTTTGGAAGGTCATTTTGTCAGACAAGAGCTTATTGATAAAGAGGGTTTGTACCAAACAATAAATTTGATTGCAAATGGTGATGCAAAGAATTTCTGGCCATTTATGCACTTAGCTTCCGCTGAAATTTTCTTAAGATATTGGGATGAAAAAGCGCTATGAGCCAGCAGATGCATTATAAGCAATATTGGAACTGCCTAAAAGAGATTGTCCACAAAACTTTTGAAGACAAGCGCCTTCAAGTACACTTTTGTTTTGGAGTTTGTTTTCTCATTATTGGCATTATTTCAGCTGTAGCTATTCCTCTTCTTTTAAAAAAAGTTATTGAGATTTTATCATTTTCTGGAATGGGGTCTGTTACCTTAATCCTATTAGGTTATGGTTTCATTTGGATGGTCAGTCAGACATCTCTTCATATAAGAGCTCTTTTTACTTATCGAATTGAACAACGCATTACTCTTATTCTCGGGTTGAAAGTTCTGTCCCATCTCTATGGTCTTTCTCAGAGCTATTTTCTCGATCAAAAACCAGGAGCCTTAATGAATGTAATTCGAAAAGCTCAAAGAGATGTTCCTTCTATTATTTTAGGTGTCTTTTTCCACGTTCTTCCGACAGTTCTCGAATTTTTATTTGTCCTTATTCTTATCTCAAGCCTTTATCCCTTTATGTATACGCTGCTACTTGCAGGGACATTGGTTGTGTTTTTTGGCTATACATTCATATCCATGAAATCCGTCTTAAATGACAGGCAAATTGCCAATGATGTTGACAAAAATACAGACGGGATTGTGGCAGATTGGCTTTCGAATTATGAAGCCGTTAAGATTTTTGGGAGGCGTGATTTAGCAATCCGTACTTGCGAAAAGGAGCTAAAAAAACGAGAAACTGCTGAAGTCAAATTTATGACTAAGTTCAGCATGGCGCGTTTAGGGCAATCTTTCATTTTAGGACTTGGAATTTCTACCCTTACTTATCTTGTAGGAATAGGAGTGCTAAAAGGAACATTAACCATTGGCGATTTTGTGCTTTTTAATGGATACATTTTACAATTCATTCTTCCCATCAGTATTTTAGGTCAAGTTACGCAAGATATTAAAAAAGCTCTTCTCGATATGAAGGGCATCATTAATATCCTTCTTACAGAAAGTGAAATCCAAGAATCTCTTCACCCCATCCATTTGCCTAATCATCTTTGTGATGTTGAGTTTAAAAACGTTACCTTTAAATATAAAGATAGAACGATTCTAGATGACGTTTCTTTTAAAATAGGGCCAGGGAAAACCCTTCTTATTTTAGGTCCAACGGGTATAGGAAAGTCTACACTTGCAAAGTTACTTCTCAGACTATACGACCCAAATAAAGGTCAGATCTTTATCAATCAAATAAACATAAAACATCTTTCCTTCAGGTCTCTTTACGATACCATAGGCTGGATTCCTCAAGAAACCTACTTATTAAATGATACGCTTCAAAATAATATCAGTTTTGTTCAACCTGAATCCTCAATTGCTGAAATTGAATGGGCTTTAGAAAAAGCATGCCTCCTCGATTTCATAAAACGTTTACCAGAAGGAATCCATACGGTTGTTGGAGATCGAGGCTTGAAGCTTTCAGGGGGAGAGAAGCAAAGACTCGCCATAGCGCGCCTTTTTCTAAAAAAACCAAAGATTTGTATTTTCGATGAAGCAACTTCCTTTTTGGATAGAAATACTGAGATCACCATTCAAAATAATATTGAAAATTTTCTCCCTCATATGACCAAAGTTATCATTACTCACCGTCCTTTTATGGTGGGTAATGCTGATAACATACTGAATTTAAATAAAAAATTGGTTACTCAAAAAACAAAATCGTACAACTTTAATACTTATAAAATTGGTTTTTCTGGTTGTAATAAATGACAATTAATATTTAAAAAAAAGTAAAAAATAATGAAAGGACTTACACATGTTTAATAATAAGAAGCTATCCATTCTATTTTTAAGCTATTTAATTATTGAAATTCCCGTTAAAGCCGAAAATTCTCAGAATCCTTATTTAGATGTCTTTGATGAATCTATATATGACCAGAGAAAAGTAGCAAAAAGATACAAGGATGGGGAAAAAGTTTGGGATGATATTAAAACTCTTAATGATCCTAAAATCAGAAAAGAGATTCTGGAGTTACTTATAAAAAAGAAAATTAATTGCCTCGTTACAAAAATGTTTCCAAGATTTGAGTCAGAGTTACAGAGGCTAGAATCTCAGATAGCACTTCATAAACCTACTTCGGCTAAAAAAGCTTTAAAAATTATGGGAAGTGTTCTCTCAGCAGGAACAAACTTTGCCTTGTTAGGGGTCCTCAGCCCAGGTACGGCTACTACAAAAAGTGCTGTGGCTGCGGTAGGAATTGGTGCAAAACTTGCTGAGACACTTGTTAAAGGAGTTACTGTAGGAGCTCCCGTATTAGGAGCAGGACTGGTCTCTATTCACGATTTTTGGGATCCTAGTAGCAATGAACTAAACTTTGTAGGAATGAGAGCTATCCTCGAAAGCAAAAAAAAGGATCTTATTAATCAAATTATACATGAAAATATTTCTGACTTAGAGTTTGAATACGTCTTAAGAAAACGTTTTTATCCTCGTGGTTTGCATACAACAATTGAAAATTCTTTACTGAGTACAAGAAGCTCAGCGTTTTTTCCCTCAATAAGTTCTATAAGAGAATATTTGGGTAATTGTTTAAATTTCCCCATTCAAAAAAAAGTTATTCCTAATAATCCTTATTTTTCTGATCTTAAAAAGTCTCCCGGTGATGGCACCGAGGCGAAAAAGGAATTATGCGCTTATAATGATAATACAAGAAATGAATTTGCCCATGTAATTTTGCAATTAATGGCTTCTTCTAGCTCTGACAAGCCACCCGCTAGACGGGCTTTTTATTTTGAAGGAGAACCTGGAGTTGGAAAAACTAATGCCGCAGAAGCTATTGCAAACCACTTAGGTTTACCTTTTTATACAACCAATATAAGATCAAGTGAAGATATTTCTCAATCATCGTTAGAAGGTAAACCGTTTTCGAGTCAAAATTCAAATCTTGGTTGTATTGCCCAAGCATTGCTAATGGGCCGTAGAGAAAAAGATCAAGAAGATGAATTTACAACGTTTAAAATTGCTAACCCAAAAGCTTCTAAATATGGTGCTCAGCCAGAATTCACTTTTAGAGTAAGAACAAAAAAAGCACAAGAAACTTATAAAAATACAGTCATTATTCTTAATGACTTTGATCGTCTTTTATTAGATCCAACCACAGCAACCCAAACCCTTGCAATGCTACTAGATTATTTAGATCCAAGAAAAAAGATGTTTTTTAGTTTTTATTTTGATCAATATTTACCAATAGAGGATTTGGTATTTATTATTACTGCAAATAATGAAATACCTAAACCAAAATCTTTTCAAATTTCCAATGCGTCTATGTTAGAGCTTATGCGGGTTGTCATTAAATCTCAACAATTAGGAGAGCAAAAGTCAAAAGAGAAACAAGAGGAAAAAGAATCAGCAGTAAAAATGGAAAGAGACGAAGTAGCTATCCTTCATACTGAACTTGGAAAACTTGAATTAGAAGGAAAGGGACTTCAAAATCAAAAAGAAGCAAAAGAAAAAGCGAGAAATCATTTCGAAAAAGCTAAAGAGCTTGGTGATCAAGAAGCTATCCTTCTTTTAGCAGCAATGAACAAGGTTTATGATTTTATTCTTTCTACTACAGCACCTGAGAAAACTGTAGATGCTGACTCAGATCCTTATAAAGCCTTAAGAAGCCGCGTAAAAGAAATTGAGTGTACAGGACTTGAGGAAAGTGCAAAGAAAGATTTACTCGAACAACACTTGAAGAACATGTTAGAGAGATATAACATGTTAGAGAGATATGAATTAAAAATTGAAGGAGAAGAACAGAAAAATATAATACTAGAGGCACAAAAAATTCTTTCGATTCGTGATGCAAGAGCGCGGGTTGAAGATGAAATAATAAAAATAAAAAAAGAACGTTTTCGAGTTAACGAGCGAGTTACCGAGGTAGTACCAGCACCATATGCTGAATCAGAAGAGAATAGTCTACAATCTTCTTCTCCAAAGGAAGAAATTGTACCTATTGCTTCTTCTGAAAGTCCGGAAGGAAAAGGGAAAGAAAAAGACCTTACAGAAGAGGAAAAAGAAGCCCTTCGCAAAAAAAATGAAGAAGCAGCCTTTCTCAAACAAATTGAAGAACGCCGTATATGGTTAACGGATCAAGTGTTACCGACTCTTGAAATGGAGCCCGAATTGCAAAAAAAGGTTAGCAAACTTTACAATATATCTGCGTTGCTAACTCTTATGAGTTCACGGGATGAACAGAAGGAGGCAGAAGCCATAGATAAGCTTTTAGGAAACTCTTCAATCATAGAACGGTACTGGAAACCACAACTCCTAGAATTTATCCCCGGGCATGCTATTTTTCTCGGACAACCTAATCAGATACAAGCCCTGTGGAGAACAGTAAGCCCTCGAAAAGATGGAAGATTTCCAACGTGGGGATTTGTTTCTGAATCAGAAAAGGATCTAGGAGCTCTAGAAAATCGTATGATTCGGCTTAAAGAATTTCCTCAGAAACAATACCAGATATTTAGATTTCACTTTGAATTAGTCAGTGTAATAGCAACTAAGCTATTGCAATTTGAGAAACGTGAGTCTACCTACTGTAAAATATCTAAAATGGATTTCAGAAGGGAAACTCTCCGTGCTTTTTGTAATCACTTGGAGGTTCTCAAGAATGAGGGGCAAAGTCTTATAGATCGTTTAATACAAGGTAAATCAGACATATTCTATGGGATTTGTTCTAAGGTTTATAAGGATTATAAGGCTTGGTTTGAAAAATCATTGAAACCTGCAAAAATGGCGAATTCTATTGGACAAACTGTACGAGAAGAATCTTCAGAAAATGCTCCAAAAGCTTCCTCTTCAAGCTCACCAGGAATTACCAAAGATGCTCTTACCTGTAGCGAGGTTATTAGAGCTTATTATGAGATAGAGGGGGAAGAGACTTGTTCTATTGGTAATGCTCTTCATCCTCAACCAAGTAGTGATCTCACTTCAAAATCTCCTTTACTAAAGGATAATGGTGATGATAATTTTTTCCCTTTATAATCAATACACTATTAAAAATATATGGATAATTTTAAAAGAAAAGAAATGGAGAATATATCATGAAAATATTATTTTTTAAATTATTATGCATAACTTCTATAATAATTTTTATGCAATCTACTTTAGCTTCACGAAAAAATCTGAGTCAGGAAGAGCTCAACAATCTTATTAATGAAAAAGATCGAAACGCCTATTTTTCTCTGTCTTATCAAAAAGTGGTGAGTGCTATGAGGAAAATGGAAACTATCAACAATAGCAATATTAAAAAAGGAGCGTATAATGAATAAAAAATTTATCTATACATCTATTCTTTTAGCCTTTTTATGGAGCGGGACCAGCACGCTAGCGGTTCGACCTGAAGATGAAGAGTGGAACGACAAAGGGGGCAATCCTGCCCCAGCCCTAGTGAAGCAGGCTGCTAATGAACTCTGGTTTGCTGTGGAGGTGGAGGAGGTCGCCAAGCGTCATTTTAATTCGCTCAAGACTTTTCGCTTACCGTCTCTGTCTTTTGTATTGCAATCCGCTTCCGAGGCTCTCCAAGAATTATTTATACACACTCACTCACCCTCGACAATCTCTGAGGACCCAGAATTCGAGGCAGCCAGTGCACTGTCGATTCAATCTTCCTTAGAATTAATGAAAGCATACACCAACTTTCAAATGGCCGTTAGAGAGCATGTATATGGGAGATTCTGGTTCGGCGATATAGCAAATGATGATAATTACGATGAATGGATTCCAGATCAAAAATGGCAAGTTAAGCTGTCAGAACCAGATGAAAATTATCATAGGGATATGAGTAGTGTACTTCCTGAAACGCTTATATTTGTCAATGCATGGGGCGGTTGGGTTCGTGAAAAGAATCCAACTTAAGAAGACCTCCATGGTCTTATGAATAAGGAAGATTCGCATTCTTCTCGCAAAAACCCTCCTTCGCCAACTCTCTCAGAAGAGAGAAATGATACACCTCAAAAAAACACAAAAAGTGAAACTTTAATACCCCATAATGATGAAAAAAACCTTTATGAGAAGGATTATTCCTATCAACAAGAAGGAGCTCAAGTAAATTTACATTCTATGACTCAGAACAACGATAAAGAGAAACCAGAAACTTCCGCCGAAACTCCATTGGAACCTGCAGCAATATTGAATTCTAATGGACAAACTATGCGCAAAATGTCTTCAGAAAATGGCCCAAAAGTTTCATTTCCAAACTTAACGGGGACTACTGAAGATGAGCCGGATCTGTAGACCGCACAGCTCTTATTTAAATGCCCTAATAAGCATTATAAGAGAATAGGAAAAAGTAGGTTACTTTTTTTGGTGGAAGAAATAAACATGAATGGTGCTGATGCTGCAACGTTCTTATTCAAAAACGCTGACAACGAAGAAACAAAAAATATAGCAAGGGAAACACTGTATTCTATCTTAAATCGACCAGAAGCATATTATCGGGCTCCTAGTGAAGATGTGTATACGGATCAACTTCTTTTGAAATTAAAAACAGCCATTACTTTAATAGAGAAAGGAAGTGACCAAGATAAGAGCGTGGGTGATAAAGCCATCCAAGATGCATATCATCATGCTTTTATTTTGGAAAGATCAAAGTGTTTAAGAAGTCTTTGGATAATCGCTGGTAACTTAAAAGATAGCCATTTAGAAGGAATTTATGCGTATGAATATCTTTTAAGCTGCGGAGGAGAGGAACGCTATGCTGAAGATAGCATATGTCAAATCGCTCAAAAGGAAAGACACCCTCATCAATATATAGCAGCAAAAATATTATATAAGAAGAGCAAATATAGTTCCAGACTTGCTGAAAATGTGCTACGCTCTATAGCAAATCAAAAAAATCATCCACATCAAAACGAGGCTAAGGAAGCTTTAAGCTTCTGTATCCTAATGTAAACTTGGGTGTATTATTGGGTTAGAAAGAGAGAAAAACTTTAAATTTCACGCTTCTTTCTCTATGATCTTATCAAGATTACTTCCAAACAACGCTGTTGCTTGCCTTAAGGGTTCATCTGCTAAATGAGCATATCTTTGGGTGGTGGAGGCCTGTGTGTGGCCTAAGAGTTTGCCAACAATGCTGAGACTTAATCCACTGGAGACCAAATGAGAAGCGTAGGTATGGCGTAAATCATGAATGCGGAGATCAAGAGCTCCTAATTTTTTTCTTATTGTATTCCAAGCCCTTTTAACTTCTTGAGTAGGTTTTCCGTCTATTTTACCGGGAAAGAGAAAGGGTGAAGTACTCTGAGATTTCATCGTTTTTAAAATTTCAATCGCTTGAGAGGAAATGGGAAGATGCTCTTGCTTTCTTTGCTTTGTGAGGTGTGTAGGTTTTGTCCAAACACCTGAATCCAGGTCAAATTGATCCCAAGTAGCAGGAAGAAGTTCCCCTATTCGAGCACCGGTCAAAATGAGAAGTCTAAACAAAGAAGCAGTCAATTGGTTCGAATATTCATCAAGGACTTTCCATAGCATCTTTAGCTCATCTGCCGTTAACCAACGCTTTCTTTTTTCTTCCTGATACCGTTGAATTCCTTTGGCAGGGTTGTCTTCACGCCAACCCCAGGTATTCGCAAGGGTAAACATCTTGGAGAGAACGGATACAGAACGATTAGCTTGATAGGAGGTCTTTTGATGATCACGATGAAGAGTTTCTATATCTCGTCGCGAAATCTGGACCACAAGACTGTTTCCAAAAGCAGGTAATATAATCGTTTTTAAAAGACGCTTGTCCTCTTTCAAGCTTTTTGGTCGTTTTTTCCCTCCATGAAATAAAACGTAATCACGGGCAAGGTCGTTGAGGGTAGGAAGATTACGATTTTCCTTTTTCATTTTAACAGGATCATGCCCATGAACAACACCGCTTAAGTACTTTTTGGCGAGAGCTCGAGCTTCTTCTGCTGTGACCTGACCATGTACGCCTATTTTAAACATCTTTTGAACACGCTGAATATTTCGGTATTGTACGCAATAAGTGCGCCTGCCACTGGGCAAGACGATGAGCCCAAATCCTTTTAGTTCTGAATCCCAATGCTTTATCATTTTCTGATCATCTGGCATAATAGATTCGACAAAACGCTTTGTAAGTTTCGGCATATATCCCCCACTGATTATTTAAAAAAGGTTATAACACACTTGATAAAAAATTTCACCAAATTTTCAGCAAGAGAAGAAGAATGAATGTGGTTGAACGTAGCCTGATGAAGTCAAAAAAAGGTTGAAATTTGATGAAAAATAAGATAAAAATGAGAAAATATAGAAAACACAAGAGATTTAAAAAAGGGATAAAAACTGATTCGTAATCAGTAGGTCGGGTGTTCGATTCACCTCTTCGGCACCAGGGGAACAAAGGATTTTTGTACACGAAGATAAAGTCTAAAAATAATTTTCACCAACGTAGTGGAAACAAACTGAGGGAAAAATTTTCTCAAAGCAATTGTCCACAAAATTACAACTTAGCATTTTTTCCACGCTTGGCTATACCTTTAGAAAATAAACAATAAGATAGGAGGCTCTCTTGATTTATGAGACTCACATATGATTTACGGAAAATTTTAAAATCCGCTTCCTAAGCATGGCTCTTTATGTTGTTGGCTCTCTGATTTTTATAGGATTATATGTTTATGTCTATCAAAGACACCTCTCCTCTTATCAAATGACACAGCAAGCAGAACTCAAAGCAGTTCATAGGGAGTTAACCCTTTGAGGGTTTTGAACCTTTTAGCGTAGTTGTAGGCTATCAAGAAAGCATTTAGACGGTACCTCTACACAATATGTAAAATTAAAGATATTTTTAAACATCGATTCAATATTTTTTCGAGTATTTTTAGTGACTTCTCTCGAAGTTATATTTGACTAAAATCCAGTATTTTAAAAAACGATCTGTATAGCTTAATACAAAGCTCACTACTTATTAAGTGTTTAATTTATTGTTTAAATAAAATATTTTATTAAAATTTTATTTTTTTTAAAATTTATATAATTATGTAGTTAGGTTTATCTAATAATCGCATCATCAAGAATTACTAAGCAAAAAAGGAGTTATTATGAAAAAGATTATTTTAAATAAAATTGATTTTGTTAATGTATTTAGTATTTTTTTTGTTTTCATTTTTTTTCTAGTAACATCTGCAAAATCAATGACCGAAGATGAAGATATTGTAAAAGATGTTTCATTAGCACCTATAAATCTAATTGTGAAAGATAAAGAGGATGTTTCTTCAACAGCCACTGTAAAATCAATTATCCAGAATGAAATTATTGAACAGGATGTTTTACCAGATGATCTTGTAGGACGAGATGTTTCAATTCGCGCAGGAACATCACTATCTCCTTTTTTACATGGCGAACCTGATGGTTCAGTGGACGTTGTGGCTGATAATCGCACAGGAATACATTGGGTGTTTCAGTTGCATCCTTTGGGTAATTCTACTCAGTACGCCATAAAATGTTTGCCATATTCCCTTTATTTAAATGCCCTACCCGAAGAGAAAAGGGCGAATCTTGTGTATGATACTAGTGGTGACGGAACACGTTGGACGCTTAGCTATAACAGCTACTATGGCAAATACAGCATCATATATACTGGAGTTACTCCCAACCTAGCTTTAAAATATCCAGATCCAGATGTATACGGCGGAGCGAACCAGTATTGGAGCATTACTAAAAATTGAGGTTAGTTTACAAGTTCTATTGAACCATAGGTTTATTAAAAGTATATTTGGAATTCTCAGTATGGGAATTAAGCTCCACGATATGATCAAAGAGTTTTTTTGGTTCTGATGGTATGGCCTGAGCGACTTTAAGAAGCTTCAATAATGAGGCAAGATAAAGAGCTTACAACGAGTAAAATTTTCAGGGAAAAAGTTTCTCTAATAATTTTCGTAAAGAGATTAAGCATCTGATGAGGGGCTAACTCACCAATTTGAAGGCTAGAGGAAACATGCTTATTATTCTGAATGTTACCATCACGTGTTGTTAAGAGAATTTTTCCATCTCCCCAGGTAACAGAATCTTGAGGAAAATATTTTTGAATATCTGTAAATTTTTCTACATTATCGTAAATTAAAAACCAATTGGAATAAATTCTCAGCCTTTTTTTTACGAATTGAATGATTTTCTCTTGCTTTTCTGTGGGGTTTTTTATTTTTTGAATTCCCCTTAATATTTTTTTATCTTCTTCCGTTTTTAATAATGCCCCAGCGAGATTTTTAAATGAGTTTTCCAAATTCTCGTGGGTTTCTGCATTAAACTCCCAGATAACGTTGACCTTTTGTTGGTGTGCATATTCTCGAGCAAGAGTTGTTTTTCCAGCTCCACCAGGTCCTATAAGAACTACAGCTTGAATACCGGTATGATTTTTTAGAGCATTTTTGATTTAAGTTTTTACATTATAGTGTATGATATCCGTGTATTAAAGGAGGATGATCATGCA
>MKUL01000058.1 GCA_001897795.1 Alphaproteobacteria bacterium 41-28
CCTCCTTTAATACACGGATATCATACACTATAATGTAAAAACTTAAATCAAAAATGCTCTAGTTCTCTTCTATGCGCTTCAGCCTTTTTGTCCCATCTTTCTGCTGCATCCATATCTCTGAGGCCTCCCTTGGTTGTACGATATAAGTTAGCCAAGCTTTCTTCAGCCATTATAAGTAATCTTATTTCAGTCTTTTCGTCGGCATTAATCGCGCCGAACTGAAGCCAGTTCCTCGCCTTCTCATATTCACCATTTTGCTCAGATAAAATACAAAGTGAAAGTTGAGCATTTATATTTTTTCGTGATGCAGCTTTCAAATACCACTTTTTCGGTGCCTTAATATCCTTGTCTACGTCCACACCAAAATGAAATTTCTGACCTAATGTATACTGAGCCTCTGCATTGCCCTTTTTAGCGGATTTTGTTAATTTCTTGATAGATATCGCTTTATAGTTCTTTTTAGATCCGTCATCCACCTTTTCTTCCATAGCAAAGGCGTTCGTATTTAACATAAATCCTAATGCTAAACTGGATGTCACGAGCGTAGTATATAACCTCATATTATTCTCCCTATAGATTTATCAGTTTATGGAGAAGGAGATTATTTAACAAGTAAGACTTTGCTGTGGGTAGGGGTCACGGAATTGACAAAAAATTTTCCTAGTGGAGATGATTAGAGCGCGTCATTCCGGAATTTAGCTCCTCTTCTCGAAATCGCTGATTTAAATCAGGGATGAGAGTTACAGGAGGTTAATATCCGGAACCTAGAGCTATCTGCAATCGATTACCAGATTCCGGGTATTAAGAACCACTATTCCTTACCGCTTCGCGGATTCGGAAGTGGTTCTAATCTCGGAATGACGATCTGTGAGCTAGGTGAAACTAAAACACCATCCCTATACCTCCCAGTTAACCTTTTGAAAATCTTCTTCTAGATAATCACAAAGTTGTCGCAAATGAAAAGCAGAGATGTTCAACTGATCAGCGAATCTCGACAGTTCTTGAAGACGGTAATTTATCCTTTTGAGAAAAAGGGCAGATACGACTATATTATCATCAGACATGATAATCCTCCGTTAAGGGTTGTTATGTTCAGTGTCGAGCAGGTGGTCTAGCACTTGTTCGACACGCTTATAAGCGTAGCACTCTTTTTTTATAATGCAATTCTTTTTTAAAGAAATTATCAAAAATAATAGCTTTTTTGATGAAGTTGTTTTTAAACTTGTACTGCTTGTACTGCGCCCAGGATATACTCTAGAGTATTATACTCATGCGTATATAAAATGCTAAGGAAGTTTCAAACTCCGAAATGACAGAGCCGTTGGGCATCTTAAGAAAAATTTTAAGAAAAAAACTGGATTGCTTCGGAGCAAAGCTCCTCGCACAGTCGGGTGGGGTCGTCATTGCGAGGCTCTGAAAGAGCCGAAGCAATCCAGAATTTTAACGATTTGAGTTTAGCTACGTATATTGGGTAAACGTTATTATCGGAAAATCTACATTTCTATAATTATTTTTAATTCCTCCTCAACCGATGCAAAATTGACTACAATACAGCCAATTCCTCGTTTTTTTGTGTAACTTATTGAAAACATAGGGCAACATTTCATTTGAATTTATCGTCACTTCCTGCTTACACTTCCCCGTCTTTTATTAACAACAAGGATGGTATGATGACAACGGAAGTTGAGGCGATTTCTCGAAAAGAAGGCGGGGTCTTTGAGAGGGTCTTTTCTGCTGAAAAAGGAAGTTATACTTATTGGCGCATGCGTATGTTATACGCGACCATCATTGGATATGCGGCCTTCTATCTCGTTCGCCAGAATCTCTCCATGACCATCCCCAGCATTGGTTCAGAATTTGGATATTCTAAATTTGATTTAGGGTGGATCGCCACCGTTTTTTCTATCACTTATGGGGTCGGAAAACTTGTCAATGGCTATTTAAGCGATAGATCTGATGCTCGTTATTTTATGTCCATCGGTCTTTTCCTCTCTGCTGTTGTCAGCATTATTATGGGGCTTGGATCGGGCCTTTTCTTTTTCGCGCTTCTTTGGGGACTCAATGGATGTTTCCAGTCCATGGGATGGCCTGCCTGCGCACGGGTGATTACTCACTGGTTCAGTCCCAAAGAACTTGGATCTAAATGGGCTCTCTGGGCCTCTTCCCATCAAATTGGAGCGGTTGCCATTTTTGGGATGGGGGGATTTCTTATCGAATACTCGGGGTGGCGTTCTGCTTTTATTGTGCCTGCATTTGTTTCCATGGGCCTAGCTTTTTTCTTGTTCAATCGTCTTCGTGACACCCCAAAACAAGTGGGACTTCCTCCTGTTGAAGAATATAAAGGAGATGTGGACCATGTTTCCCATGTCTATGAAGAGCGCATTACTTTCAAAGAAGTTCTCACAACAGTTTTAGCCAATAGGCTTGTGTGGTATATGGCGATTGCTAATATGTGTCTTTATATTCCGCGGATGGGTATTTTTTTCTGGGCTCCTACCTTTTTAAAGGAATATAAGGGAGTAACTCTTATTACTGCTGGCCTACAGCTCGTCTCCTTTGAAATTGCTTGCCTTTTCGGGGGAATCGCTGCGGGTTGGATTTCCGATAAACTTTTTGCAGGCCGCCGAGGCCCTATTGCAACTGTTTTCTTAATTGGGCTTGCCATCACTCTGTTCATTTTTTGGAAAATTCCTCCAGGATACCCGTTGTTAGATGCGCTCATCCTGATCGTTGCAGGTTTCCTGCTCAATGGTCCCCAAGTTCTTAATGGTGTTGCAACAGCTGACTTTGCATCAAAACGTGCCGTTGGTGTTGCAACAGGCATCACAGGTGTCTGCGCCTATGCGGGTTCTGCCCTTGCTTCAGGTGCTGGATTCGGGAAATTAGTGGAAGTTTACGGATGGGAAGGAGGATTTCTCCTTTTCATCCTAGCTTCGCTTATTGGGGCTTTTTTCTTTGCCCTTACCTGGAACAATCGGGCAAAAATCCTTGATGAAAAGGGAGAAGCCGCAGTCCCTAGCTAAATCGAAAAAGAACTGCCACATCCACAGGATGAACTCGCGTTTGGATTTTTGATTTGAAAGGAAGAACCAATGAGCTCCTCTATATAATCGATTTGAGATCCTTCAAGAAGGGCAAGGGAAGCCTCATCAACCGCAACCGTGACCCCTTTGTCTTCAAAAACAAGGTCATCTTCATGGACTTTATCGTCCAAGGAAAAACCATACTGAAACCCGGCGCACCCTCCTCCTGAAACCATAATGCGGAACATTTGTGGAGCAGAGCTTGTTTCTTCCTCAATAAGGCTCAGAATCTTGAGGGCAGCATTTTCGGTAAGTGTTAACGTCATTTAAAACCTATTATCTATCAATATGATTGATATAGTGTACCTTACTTAAAGATTTTAGTGGGAGAAAATAAATTCTGCTAGTCCCATACCAACAATCGTATCGGAAAAATGAATTGTACGGCTTCCTGGATAAATGACAACATATATGACTGATCACATTTTATCCGAGGTAATCTAAAATTCAACTTTAGAATACCTCGGATGTTGAAGGTCCCCTCACCCGCCACTTCGTGGCGACCTCTCCCACAAGGGGGAGAGGTAATCCATAACAATGATCAAAGAACGAACTTCTTAAACCACAGTTACGGCATTGATCGTGTTCAAAAGACTTACCTCTCCCCCTTGTGGGAGAGGTCGCCACGAAGTGGCGGGTGAGGGGGGAATCCACTGGGAATAGGTATTGAACAGCCTGTTGGACGAATCCTTCTCTATGTGCTAAAACGTTGTCTTAGTATTTGACACATAGTGATAGAGAAATGAACTTTTTCCATACCTTCCGGGAGCAGATTTCAAAGGCTCTGGAGACCCTTATCAAAAAAGGGCTTCTGCCTGATGGCCTTGATTTTGAGAAAATTACAACAGAACCGCCGCGTGACCCAGCCCATGGAGACCTGGCAACGAATGCTGCCATGATCTTGGCAAAATCAACCCAAAAAAACCCACGAGAGCTGGGAGAATTGATTGGGAAGGAATTAGAAAACCTTCCCTATGTTGAAGAAGTTTCTGTTGCAGGCCCCGGCTTTATCAATCTAAAGCTTTCTCCCGAATTTTGGTATCAAGAGCTGATCACCATTTTAGAAAAGAAAGACGAGTATGGCGCTTCTACAATCGGGCTTGGAGAGAAAATCAATCTCGAATATGTCTCAGCCAACCCTACTGGTCCCATCCATGCAGGCCATGGGCGTGTGGCCATTGTAGCTGATGTGCTCGCCAATCTTTTAGAAAAAGTTGGATACCGCGTTTTACGTGAATATTATATCAACGATGCAGGAGCTCAAGCAGAGAAACTCGCACAATCTACCTATCTTAGGTATCGAGAAGCCCTCGGTGAAAAAATAGATCAAATCCCGGAGGGCTACTATCCAGGAGATTATTTAAAAGAAGTCGGCCAAGCTTTAGCGACGCGAGATGGGGCAAAGTGGCTTTCTGCTTCAGAAAAAGAATGGTTAGACTCTTTCCGGGAATTTACGGTCAATGCCATGATGTCAAATATCCGCAAGGATCTCGATCTTATGGGGATTTCTCATGAAGTTTTCACATCAGAAACAGAACTTTATAAAGCTGGTGCTATAGAAGCCGCAATCAAAACGCTTAAAGAAAATGGCCTTATTTACGAGGGAATTCTTGAACCTCCTAAAGGAAAAATTGTCGAGGATTGGGAGCCACGCCCCCAACTTCTTTTTCGCTCCGTTGATTTCGGGGATGATGTGGATAGACCCCTTCAAAAATCGAATGGGTCTTGGACTTATTTTGCAGGGGATATCGCCTATCATTATGATAAATTCCTTCGTGGTTATCATCAGATGATTGATGTCTGGGGAGCTGATCATGGGGGATATGTCAAACGAGTGACCTCGGCTGTAAAAGCAATTACCAAAGATCGTGGCCATCTTGACGTGATTATTTGTCAAATCGTGAATTTTATGGAAGGAGGACAGCCCGTTAAAATGTCAAAACGGGCAGGAACTTTTATTGAGGTTAGGGATGTCATTGAAAAAGTGGGGAAAGATCCTTTCCGTTTTATGATGATCACTCGCAAAAGTGATGCCCATTTAGACTTTGACTTTCAAAAGGTTCTCGAACAAACAAAAGACAACCCCGTCTTTTATATTCAATATGCTCACGCCCGTTGTCACTCTGTTATGCGCATGGCAAGGGAAGTCTTCCCGGATTGGGAAAAAACGCCCGCGCAGGGATTAGATCTCCTTAAGGATCAAAATGAACTCCAACTCCTTAAGCTTCTTGCTGGCTGGCCTCGACAAGTAGAAATTGCAGCTCTTGCCCGAGAGCCTCATCGCTTAAGTTATTATCTCTATGAAATTGCCCAGCAGTTTCATATGCTATGGAATAAAGGAAAAGAAAACACTTATCTACGTTTTATTGTTGCACAAAACCATGAGCTCACACGCGCACGATTGGCTATGATTCAAGGAGTTGCTCACGTAATCGCCTCCGGACTTAACATATTTGGCGTCACCCCTGTTGAGGAGATGAGAGAATGACATTTTCACCTAATGACGACGATCGCTTATGGAAAGGCTCTCGGCAAAGGGTCTGGTTTCGGTTTACCACCCCTTTGCGGTACCTCATTTTTCTGATCCTCCTTATTTGCTTTATTGTTGCTCTATGGTATTTGTTATCGCCTGTTAGCCGTAACTATAATAAAGCTGATCTTGCTCTCATTCGAGTCGACGAAACCCCTTATAAAGTCAAGGCCAAAGACCAAGGCCTCCCGAACATCAAACATCAAGATAAACTCGTTTATGGGCGGATTCGTAATGATCAAGACACACCCCCTGTCGAACATATTCTGCCTGACCCTGAACCTCCCACAGCTCAAATCATGGAGAGTGAATCCACCCTCAAAATGGTCGACCAATATGTTCCAGAAAATATCGACCTTGAAAAAGTTGAGGAGTCACCTCTCAAAGACCCCAAGGACACCCCTCCTCCCCTTGCTTCTATCGAAGACTTGATTGAAGACCAGCCTTCAGAAAAACCTGCGCAGGAAAAAAAGGTTGCCAAAGGAACCATCCTCGTTCAGCTGGGTTCTCTCAAAAGTCATGATTTGGCTGAATTGGAATGGAAACGCATTTCCCAAAAACATCAGGATGTTTTGAGTGACCTCGACTCTATGATCCAAAAAGTTGATTTGGGGGCCGATCAAGGAATTTATTATCGGTTACGCACTGGCCCCTTTGAAAGTGATGAAGAAGCTAAGAAAATATGCGCGAGTCTTAAAGAAAGAAAGGTAGACTGCCTTGTCATTCATTAATTCCTCATCCCCCGTCATTTTTGGGTGTTCAGGACATACCTTAAGCTCTACGGAAAGGTCTTTTTTTGAAGAGAATCAACCCCTTGGTTTTATTCTCTTTAAACGTAACATCCAAGACAGACTTCAACTTAAAGCACTCATTGCTGATTTAAAATCAACCCTTCAACAGGATAATCCGCCCATTCTTATTGATCAAGAGGGGGGTCGCGTGGCTCGTCTTACCTCGCCACATTGGTTTCATCCCCCTGCAAGCGCACAACTTGTAACAAATAATATTATCGAATCTAAAAAGCGTGTTTATGAAACCTATGCTCGAATTGCTGAAGACTTGCGTGATGTGGGAATTACGGTCAATTGTGCCCCTGTCTTAGACCTTAATGTCGCGAGCGCTGATCCTATCATGGGCGATCGGACCTTTAGTGCAAATCCTGAGGTTGTGGCTGAATTAGGATCAGTCGCCATTAAAGCCCTTGAAGAAGGGGGAATCATTCCCGTTATGAAGCATATCCCCGGCCATGGGGCTGCAACGTGCGATAGTCATGAATTCTTGCCTGTCGTTCCCCTTTCTTATAATGAGCTGCTACCCCATTTTTTACCCTTTAAAGAAAATACCAATTGTCTTTGGGCCATGACCGCACATATCCTTTATTCTTCTATTGACCCTCACTACACGGCAACACAATCTTCTCTTGTTATTCATGAAGTTATTCGCAGAAACATTGGATTTCAGGGATTTCTCATCAGTGATGATTTGGGGATGAAAGCCCTGAGGGGAAGTTTTGCGAATCGCGCCAGCGCATCCCTTAAAGCGGGATGCGATGCGGTATTACATTGTTCTGGAATAATGGAAGAAATGATTGAGGTTATGGAAGGAGTTGCCCCCTTCTCCGTTTTCTTACAAAGGCAGGTCAACTGATGGATACCCTCCTCCGCATAATTATCATTGGAATACCGATCCTCTTAGCCATTACCCTCCATGAAGCTGCCCATGGGTATGCGGCCCTTCGATATGGGGATGATACAGCGAAACTTATGGGGCGCGTTTCCCTGAACCCTTTACGTCATGTAGACCCCATTGGCACGATTCTTATACCTGGTCTTTTGCTGCTTGTGGGATCGCCTGTTTTATTTGGCTACGCTAAACCGGTCCCTGTCAATTTTAGCCGACTCCGGAATCCCCGCAGAGACAGTGTTCTCGTTGCTGGTGCTGGACCTGCTACAAATATTTTACTGGCCTTTATTTCAGCCCTTCTCTTTCATGTGCTGATCTTTTTCCCCCCTACAATCGTTCCTTTGCTTCACGAAATGCTCACTTTTTCCGTACTAATCAATGTAACCCTCGCTGTTTTCAATATGCTCCCCGTTCCTCCGCTTGACGGGGGTCGGGTAGCTGTTGGGCTTTTACCCGATAGCCTCGCCCTGCCGTTAGCCCGCCTTGAACCCTATGGAATTTTCATTATTTTTGGGTTGATTCTGATTCCGCCCTTTTTCGGTATTAATGTTTTAGCTTGGCTTATTTTGCATCCAATTCATTTAATTATTGAATTTATTTCGCTTTTAGCTGGATTATCTTAAAAAAGTGATTATATTACCTTATGTATTTATAAAGGAGTACACCTATGGGATTAAGTTTAAGCCATCTTCTAATTGTTCTCGTCGCTGTCCTCGTTGTCTTTGGAGCAGGACGTCTCCCTTCCATCATGAAGGATTTGGCCAGAGGTCTAAAATCTTTTAAGGAAGGCCTGAGGGACGGTGAAGAAAAACCGCATCTTCTTGCTGATGAGTCAAAGCACGAGAAAGAATCATGAGTCTTGCCGGCTGGGCAGAAATCCTCTTTATTGCCCTTCTTGCCTTCGTGATTATTGGTCCAAAGGATCTGCCAAAGGTTCTGTTTACGCTCGGACGTTTTATCCAAACTTTACGTAACCTTTCAAACGAATTCATGGCTGAGTTCGAAGCCATTCGGCATGTCAGAGAGGGAGAAGAGAAGGTGAAGAAAAGAAAACGGGATATAGAAAACTCTCCATTATAATATTCTTGACATTTCAAAGACTTTTTGGAAATTTTCAAGACTTAAAAAATAATAAAAGGAGCTATTCATGAAGAGCCTACTCGCTATACTAAGTTTTTTATCGCTAATATCCTCAGATGCATATGCCCTCAAAGTCTACCTGCTCTCAAACCACACAAATGCAGGGGATCATAATCAGCTTTTAGGAATTGTCTCAGCTTTTGAAAAGCTCTCCGATCAACAGCCTCAAGTAGAAGACCTCAACACCAAAACAACTTCTCCTGCGCAAATTAAAGCAAAAATTGAAAACAATTTACCCAGTGAAAAAGTCATCGTTGTTGGATCGGGTGAAGGAGGAATAGAAGGAATTAAAGACCTATCTACCAATCCAAATCTTACGATTTGTCTAACATCCCACATGTTTTTAGACGGGTACAAAAACCTCAATCTTTTGAAAAAAGTCAATTTTATCGCCCTTCCCATTCACGTATCTGCCGAGATTAAAGGTAAACTGGGGGAAAAGTTGATCGAAACAACTGGTGTTGCTCACAATCGGCAGCCCGAAGCTGCAGATCAAGCCTTTGCAGAATGGGGACAAAAAGAACTCCCTGGTTGTAAAACCTACCTTGGTGTTGTTTTAGGCGGAGACGCTCCCGTTCCTGGCCCATCAAATGACATAAAACTCTTTACAGAAGAGGATACAACTCACCTTGCCAACTATGTGGCCCAAAATGCTGACGACGCTTGCATTCTTGTCCTCAACGGACCGCGAACGGGAAAGTATGACCCTGAGAAAAAAGAAATCATGACTGTCCATCGAAATGGAAATTCAGATCGTATTACGGAACTGTTCCAAAAAGAGCTTGCAGCCCATGGCATTGAAAATGTCAAAGTTATGGATTTCCAACATGGATCGAAAGCTCCCTACAATTCCTTTGATCTCGCCCTGGGCGCTGTCAAAGCAACTTATGGAAAGATGATCGTCCCTGGGGAGGCCACCTCGCTGGTATCAGAAGCCATTGATACGTTGCCCCCTGGACTGGTTCTTGTTTATGAGAATAGTGCCATGAATGAGGTTCACCAGGCCCATATCGCAAGCGAATTAGCTGCAGGCAGAGTTTCTGTTCTTAAAAATTATCAGACAGTAGAAGCTCCTCAATCAACTGAGAGTAAACTCAGCCCCAGCGCGGCTAAGGTGATAGCGAGCAAGCTTTGGGAAAGGGTTAAGGAGTGAGACAATTTCTCACCTCCGTGTTCTCCCTTTTTTGATCACTTATCGATTGAAGAGCTGGTTGATAACTATGTGCCTCTCACTAAAGATTCATAAATATCCGCATATGACTTGGCCATTTTCTCTGCCGTAAAGTGGGTCCAGTATCGCTTCTCCGCTCGAATTCCCAACACTCGCGCCTCATCTGGTCTTTCTATAAGAAATTGTAAGGCCTCTCGAAGACGTGAAGGATCTCCAGGAGGAACTACTATCCCTGTTTCTTTGTCAATATTAACGTACGTTGTCCCAGTGCCTATCTCACAAGATATCATAGGTTTGCCAAACATTGCCCCTTCAAGTAAGGAAATACCAAAAGCTTCGGAACGTAAGTGTGAGGGAAAGACCACAGCGTAGCAAAGCTGTAGCAACGCAATTTTATCTTCATTAGGGAGTTGGCCGATAAAATGTATGTTGTGAATTCCAAGCTTAGCAACCTGTTCTTTTAGCTCATTTTCAATTGGTCCAGCTCCCAAAATTACGATCGGGTAATCTATTGTACTTGCTGCATCAATAAGGATATGTAGCCCCTTGTAATACCTAAAGACACCAATAAATAGAAAAAATTTTTCCCCAAAACGCTGACGCCAGAAATTCAATCTTCTATCTGAAGGAGATGGGTACGTGCTCTTGTCGAGGCCGATCGGAATAACACTCGTTTTATTTTGGAACATACGAAGATCATCGCTCGTTGCCAGGTAGTTAGGTGATGTTGCAATGATATGGTCAATATCTGCCAAAAATAGACGTTTTAGTGGATTATATAGTTTAAGTAGAACCTTCTGCTTTATAATATCAGAATGATATGTCAATATTGTGGGCTTTTTAACCCTTGTGGAAAAATGAAGAACATCTGCAAATGGGTAGGGGAAATGGTAGTGAATAATGTCTGCCTTACTAGCTAACTGTAAAAATCGATGAAATGCCACGATCGAGAAGGGAGTAGAAGCAATCTCAAATGTTGTTCTGCATCGATGCACCCGATATCCATCAAAGTCCACAATACTCTCAGTGTTTAGAGGATTTAGCGATAAAACCTCTGGTGTCACTCCCAATTGTGCAGTTCCTCGGACAATTTGATGGATTGCTTGTTCAATGCCACCAATGGAATCTGGTAAGGAAGTTTTATAGAAATGTAGAACTTTCATTTCATTTGTTTACGCGTTTCGCCGGGACACCAACATATACACCTGGCTTTTGAATATTACGAATGACAACCGCCCCTCCTCCAACGATAACATCACTACAAATCTCGAGAGAATCTATAACCGTCGAGCCGGCAAAAATCGAGCAAAAATCGCCAACAACTGAACGACCCGCTACGGATGTACCTATAGAAATATGACTATAATCACCAACAATGCAGTCATGTTCAACAATAGCTCTCGTATTAATGATGCATCCTTGTCCTATCGTAACCATAGGGCCAACATGCGCATGATGCGCGATAAAACATCCTGGAGAAATGACACTCCCCATTCCAATGGTCGCTGTAGGAGAAACTAAGGTCGCAAGAGGCCAATTCTGCAATTCGGCCATCTCCACTTGTAATTTTCTTGTCATATTATCACCCGAAGCAGGTAAGCATTGCCACCCTTTGGTTAAAGAACCCTCCATGCTTCTTAAAATGGGAAATCCTAGAAATTTCTCCCCGTCTTTGGCATTGGCGTCAATAAACAACAACTGCTTAATCCCAGAAGATAAGGCAACATCCGCAACACTTCTTGCATGCCCACCAAAACCAAGAATCAGAAGTCCTTTTCTCACGGTCATCAAGCTGCATCCTTTAATTCTATTTTATCTAAATCCCTATTCGAAATATGCTCAAGAATATCGATATATTCATCCACAACAGTTTTCCAAGTTCTTTTTTCCAAAACATTATAAAACAATTTTTGTTTGGCTAATAATGCTTCTTTATTCTGCAATGCCCATTCAATTCGGTCAGCCATATCTTTCCAATCATAGGGATCAAAAAACATTTCTTTATCTAAGTCTGGGTCTTTGATGACTTCTAGGGTTACTGGTATGCGGGACATCACTACGGGAGTATCAACAGAAAGGGCTTCGGTAAATGTAAAGGGGCACCCCCCTTCGCTCAAGCTTGGGTTAACCGCAAGATCCGCTAATTTATAACAAGCAGCTAGTTCTTGCGTAGATAACCCATGCAAGCATAAAACATCGTTTTCTAGCCCATGAGTCTGAATATATTCATTGATACTTGGAAGAATAGAAGGGAGTCCCGTCAAAATAAGCCTATGAGGAATATATCGTCGTTTTAAGAGATAATCATAAGCCTTTAATAATGATATAATATTTTTATTTGGCCTGAACTGACTCGCATAAAAAATAAATTTAAAGTTGGATACACCCATAAAAAGACCGCCATTCATGCCATATGCAGATTTACATAGCGCTGTTTTTAGCTGTGTATGGCTGAAAGCAATTAATGCAGCCTCATTGTCAGATAAAGAACCAGAGAGTTTGATAACCTCATTTAAGGAATTGTTACCATGCGGCACGACAAATATCTTTTCAGGATCAATATGATAGCGCTTACTGAGCGTACCCCATTTAATCTCTTCACTATAGGTCACAAAGTACTCACCCTCTTCAATTGACTTTTCTACCTGCTTGAAACTATCAAGCATTCTGCCGGTACCTGCGCATGCGAAAGAAATGGGAAAATTAGCCAGAACAACATCAGGTATACACATTAGACGAGGAGCCTTAATATCATTAAAGTCAGGCCAAAAGGCAGCTGGGCAATACCAGGCCGTTATGTCCTTACGCGCTTTAATAAGATTGTTTATCAATTTAGCTTCTTGTTTTCTCATAATTTTAAAAAATTCTAAGATCTTCAAGTCATCCTTTGGATTAGTCGTTATTTTTTCAATCTGACTTAGGAATGTACTGATAGTTTTTTGGGTAACTGAACGGCAAGGCGCTACGAAAACCACTGAGACAAACCTGAATAATTTGCCAAATAAGCCCATAACAAGCAAAAGAAAAAGAATGAGCAAGGAGACGATTATCACTAATGTTTTGCTTCGCGTTGCCACTATTACTTGTTCTATTTTAGATCTCTTACTTGATACCAAATTTTTAATGTAGTGATAGAAATTCTGAAATAGATTTCTTTTTTTAGGTCGTGTTGTGATTTTGATATATCGTTCATATGCAACTAATAATAAAGGCTTTTTACGGGGTGCCAATATTTCAAAATAATCCTGTTGAATACAAGCATCATTAAGCAATTCTATCAAACTAGGTTTCATCCAACTGGGACACGCTATAACAAAACAAACGTCCTTACGCTCTTGCGCTGCCTTCAGGAACTCGGCTAAATGACGTCCCAAACCTTGAGCCCGCAAATCAATAGTTGGTTGCCAAGCAAGATATATTCCATATTTTTTTACAGACATTCTTTTATCGCCTTCCAATATACACCAGATAATTTTTCCACCGATTGGCTAGATAGACTTTCAGCCGATGGCACTCTCGATTTCAAAGCACTCGCTTCAACTTCCATTTTTTTAAGCTGAATTGCCATATCTTCAGGATTATAGGCATCCATCCAATTGAGGTTTAAGTTAAATTGCGCATTTATTTCACGCATGGCTGGATAGTCACTCGATAGTGCGGGTACACCAAAGTGAGCAGCCTCGACTACCGAAAAAGTACCATTATCTATACGCCCCGCATGCCATAGAAACTGAGAGCTCTGCAACTTCAAATGATAGTATGGTTCGGTTAGGTCGCCGAGTAATTTTAAATTTCGTTTTAATGGGATGTTTTGTGCCACAATCTCACGCAATGGCTTGAGGTGCGGCAAATCACTTTTTGTTAGGTTTTTTGTATTAATGCCCGTAACATGACATTCTAATTGGCCTTCATATTTTTCATAATACAAAGAGAGAGCTTTCAGGGCATTTTCATGATTTTTATGTATCGCTTCATTCGTTGTCCACAAGAAATACCGTCGGGCTAGCTCATTTTCTGCATTCCCCTGTTGCAATGCAAATTGGGGGGTTAACATGGGCAGCTTAATGACTTTCTCACTTAACAAACCCGCAAATTGAATAGCATCACTTCGTGTAAATTCGGTCGTCACCAATACACGTTCAGCAAAATGAGCAATTCTAATAAAGCATTGATTCTCTTCTGCCGATATAATCTTCTCATAACGTTGTAAGTAATCATAAATCATTACGATATATGGCTTAATCGGCAACAAAGGTATCGAAAGGCGATCAGAAATAATCACGAAAAGATCGCATTCCATCAATTGATTGCATTGATCATCGGCAACGATATACTTTTCATATTTTAGAGTTTCTTCCAAACCAGCATAAATCATTGCTCGAGTAGCTTCTTCACGATTCAAAATGCGCCAATTATAGGGGCGCCTTTTAATAGAAAGAGGTAGATCAGCAAAGTCTTCGTCTGTGTAATAATCGTCTAAATGACAAAAAATGACCTCTATACTCTTTCCTGCCTGTCGAGCTCCATGATCAATAGCTTGAGCAAGTAATTTAGCTCCGCGTAAACTTCCTCCTTTATATTCAATAGGTAAAATTACAGCTATACGCTTCGTTTCTTTTATGGGCAATGGCTGGTTTGCTTTTACTTTTTCTAGATTGCTAAATATGGATTCAAAACCCACGCGCCATGCATCAACACAATTTTCAGGTTTCATTTGATCTAGAAGACAAACTTGGCTCTCACGAATATCTTCAATGAGTGACCAATCATCGTTAAGGATGCGCTCTATTTTGTAACGAGCTTCCTTACTATTTTTACATCGCCCAGGCAAATTTTTACCACCCATGCGATCCAGCATTCCCCCTGCCATAAACACCAAAGGCATTCCAACCTTAATGGCTTCAAATGGATGATAATGAATGTGGTTGGGCTCAGTACTGTGATAAAACATAACACGCATTTCTCGCATATTACGTTTATGCACCTCTTCAGGAACATATCCAAGAACATTCGGATCAGCAACAGAGATAGGCTGTGCACCACCAACCGCATACGACAGTCCTTTAAAATCTTTAACAAATTGATTATAAATATCTTGATAATAAGGATTAAATCCAAGATCTGGGCAAATAAAAAATATATTTGGATCAGAACCTCGCCATGTGTCATTTATATGGCAGTCAGGCAGCCCAAGAGGCAGAAATAATGCCCTTTGACTTAAAAAATCTGCCTCAATATGAGGCAAATGGTCATAGGCTTGAGCAAAGTAAAAACGTTTTCCCATTGATTTTATGAGATTTTTACCACGAGTGCCGATTAAATAATTTAAAACTTTTGTATAAGTGAGACTTCGATCCAACCCAAACGCGCGCCATAACACAATGCCTTTATAGTTATCAACTATATTTTTAACAATACTTCCAAAATGAGTTATAAAGAACAAAATATCAAAATGACGATTGGCAATGTCCCATGCTTCAGGACTTGGTGAGGCATACCAATTAGCATCATTAAGGACAGCAAGTTCATCTGCTGGGATTGTCAAATTAACATCTTCTGAATAATCAACGGACGCACTTCTAAAACTAATATCATCTGGATACTTTTTTGGTAAAAAGATCTCTTCAATACCGATTTGTTTAAGCATTGCAACATCAAACTTCCTCGCCGTTCCATGATTCAGAAGCCACATGACTCTTGGTTTTTTGTATGCTGTCATATCATTATTCCACCGACTTTATTTTTTTCCATGTTGCTATATATAGATTCAAAACCTGTGCGCCAAGCTTCAACACAATTTTCAGGTCTTAGAGGATCTAGAAGGCAGGCTTGGCTTTTTCGAATATCTTCGATGAGAGACAAGTCATCATTGAGAATGCGCTCTATTTTATCACGAGCTTCTTTCACATTTTTACATCGCCCCGGTAAATTTTTACCCCCTATGCGGTCCAAAATCCCCCCTGCCATATAGATTAACGGCATCCCAATTTTTATCGCTTCAAAAGGATGTAAATGAATGTGGTATGGTTCTGTGCTGTGATAGAACATAACACGCATTTCCTGCATATGACGTTCATGCACCTCTTCAGGAACATACCCGAGGACGTTCGAATCTTCAACTGGAACAGGTTGGGCTCCCTCTATCATATACTTAAGACCTTTAAAATCTTGGACAAATTTGTTGTAAATATCTTGATAATAAGGATTAAACGCAATTTCTGGACACACAAAAAATAGGGTGCGTTCAAAACCTCCAAGTCACGTTCCTATGGCAATCAGCTACTCCAAGAGGCAAAAATAATTTTCTCTGACTTAAAAAATCATCCTCAATACGATGTAAATGGTCATAAGCTTGAGCAAAGTAAAAACGTTTTCCAATCGATTTTATCAGATTTTTACCAAGATCCCTGGTATGATAATTTAAAAGTTTCGTATAATTGAGGCTTCGATCCAGCCCAAACGCGCGCAATAGTACAATGCCTTTATAGTTATTTTCTATGCTTTCAACAATACTTCCACTTTGAACCATAAAAAACAAAATATCAAAGTAACGATTAGCTATTTCCCAGGCTTCAGGACTTGGGGAACCATACCAATCAGCATCATTAAGGACAGCAAGTTCCTCTGCAGGGATTGTCAAATTAATATCTTCTGAATCATCAATTGAAGCACTTCTAAAGAAGGCATCAACTGGATACTTTTTTGGCAAAAAGATCTCTTCAATACCAATTTGTTTAAGCATTGCGATCTCAAACTTTCTGGCTGTTTCATGATTCAGGAGCCACATGGCCCTTGGTTTTTTGAGAGGTGTCATATCGTCATTCCATTGACTTTATTATAAATATCTATTGCCTTCAAAATTTCTCCATCAAAAACTAATTCTCCCTGATGAAATACGATCCCCCGATGACATAGAGATTTTAAAGCGGAAAAGTCATGGGATGCCAGAACCAATATCTTGGATTGTTCAATGAGGGACGTGATTCTATTTTTTGCTTTTACCATAAAATTTGCATCTCCAGCCCCTATAACTTCATCAAGGAGAAGAATATCTCCACCCACAGAAGTTGAAATAGCAAAGGCTAAACGGACCTGCATCCCAGCAGAGAACGTTTTTATGGGATAGTCAATAAATTCACCGAGGTCTGCAAATTTAATTATTTCTTCCTTCTTTTGGGCGATAAATTTCGGTGATAGACCAAGAAGAAGACCCCGGTAAAGTATATTCTCCCGTCCTGTAGCATCCGGTTCGAAACCAAGACTTAAATCAAAGAGGGAGCGCACCTGACCCTGTACTTGAATTTCACCCCCGGATATAGGGTAAAGCCCAGCAATTGTTTTTAATAAAGTGCTTTTTCCAGCCCCGTTATGACCCAACAGCCCAACCCTTTCTCCTTGATGAATAGTCAAAGATATATCTTTAAGGGCATGAATATCAGAAAAGACAGCCTTCGCTCTTCTTGTTTTCAGTGCATTCGCCATCAGTGACTTCAAAGAACGTTCCTTGTACGCAACCGAGGCATAATGCAGATTAACTTGATGTAATGAAATGAAATTTTCCGTCATAGATAAAAAATTACTCTTCGTTCAGCTCGAGATCCTAACCATATAGCCAAAATCAAAAATACAATAGCTGTTATCAAACAAAACGAATAATTCTCAACAGTTGGCCACTCTCCTTGTAAAAGTGGCGCTCGAATAATTTGCAAAAGATGATAAATGGGATTGTAATCAACAAAATTGTCAAGTCCAGCTGCACGAAACATTTTTACTTCAAAATAGACAGGTGAAACAAACCACAAAGCTTGCAAGATTAAGGTTAAAGCTGGAACCAAGTCTCGAAACCGAACTCCAATATATGCCATAAATGTTGAAAGAGGCCATGCAATTAACAACAGGATAGGAAACGCAAGTAAAGCCGATATCCAACAAAGTCCTAAATTCTCTGGCATAATGAATAAGATCCATCCTATTAGCGGCACACTCGCCATCATTAACATCATCAAAGCCGCCAAGACTGTGCGCAAGGGGTAGATAGCTAAAGGATGTTTACACTGCTTAATATAGGCATCCGCCTGTAGGAAACTGAGTGCTCCTCCCGTAACACTGGCAACGAGAAATTCCCAAATAATAATGCCAGACAAAACATGGGGAGCATATCTCGTAATATCTGTATTAAAAAGTCGACTAAAGACAAACGATATGAGAAGAGTAATACCGAGAGGCTGAATCATAGACCAAAATATTCCGAAAAAAGAGCGACGCCAACGCGATCGTAGATCAGAGAGAGAAAGATGAACCCAAAAGTAGCGGGCATCCCAAATGCCGGATATATAATTTATCATTGAAACCTCTTAACTATTTTTTCCTCCAAACAATAGAAGAAGATTCGATTTCTTTATGAATCGCACTGGCTAAAAACAAAACTATCCCACTAGTTGAAATGGGTAAAATCCAAGGATTTAAATTAATGCTATAAATTAAATAATAAAGCAAGCCATATCCAACAATTGGGGATGACATAGAGTGAATAGTTGATATCATCAAACTATTCGGAAATGCTCGGGCGAGAACCAAATTCTCGATCAAATGCTAATTCGCTATTTATCTTGAACCATTAAAATATTTTTTGATTGTCTCACATATCATAGATATCTCTTCAAATTCTAAATCTGGATAGCTGGGAAAATTTATTCCACGTTGACTCAAAGACTCCGCCACAGGATATGATCTGTCAATGAAAAGATGAGGAAAAGTATGGCAAGGTGGGAAAAGGGGGCGTGTCTCTATACCATTTTGTTGAAGATACTCACGCAAAGCATCCCTGTGTTCAGAAGAATCCAATAGCATAGTACACATCCAAAATGAATGTTGCGTATCTGGTAATTCATCGTGGAACGTGAGGGGAAAATCTTTTAGATTTTGCTTATACCATTGAGCAATTTGTCTTTTTTTTGCGAGAATTTCGTCTGCTTTTTCAATTTGTGCAAGCCCAATTGCGGCACAAATGTTTGTCATACGATAATTATAAGCGACGATATCATGCCAGTACTCGCGAGTTTTAGAAACACCTTGAGTTTTAAGATGAAAGACTTTATCAATCAGATTTTTCGTTTTGGCAACAACCATTCCTCCTTCACCTGTCGTAATGGTTTTATTCCCAAAAAAACTAAAGGTGGCAATATCTCCAAGGGTCCCAACGTGTTGTTGCCTATAAAAAGATCCAAAGGCTTCAGCGCAATCCTCAATTAAATAGAGTTGATGATCTTTGCAGATGTTTACAAGTCTACCCATGTCGCACGGCAATCCATAAAGATGAACAGCCATCACGGCCTTCGTACGGGATGTTATTTTGCGCAGTACATCATCAGCATCCATTTGCAAGGTGGATTCTACAGAATCTACAAAAACAGGAGTTGCTCCAGTTTGTACTATTGTATTAACCGATGCAACATAAGTTAATGTTGGTACAATAACTTCATCACCGGGTCCAATCCCCAAAGCTGTAAGAGCAAGATGGATCGCAACAGTGCCATTACATACCGTTGTCACATGGGGTGAACCTATAAAAAGCCCAAATTGCTTTTCAAATTTATCAATGAATTCTCCTTTAGAAGAAATCCATGTGGAATCTAGACAACGATTTACGTATTCTTTTTCACGATTTTTCAAATATGGCTTATAAATTGGTATCATTATTTCAGAGTTATTATTCGTGATAATTAAAATATTTCATTCCATGTAACTTAGAAATCTCATCTCCCTGAGCAGCTTTCATATCCTCATGCATCATTTCAACAACAAGCTCCTGAAATGATATTTTAGGAGTCCACCCCATTTTTTCCTTTGCCTTTGACGCATCCCCGACCAATGTATCAACTTCTGTAGGCCTAAAATAACGTGGATCTATAGCAATGATGCACTTTCCGGTTTCAATAGAATATCCTTTTTCATCAATACCTTCTCCTTCCCAGCGAATACCGATGCCAATTTCTTTAGCAGCTAGCTCAATAAACTCTCGAACAGAATGCTGTTCACCCGTTGCGATAACATAATCTTCAGAAATTTCCTGTTGGAGCATAAGCCATTGCATTTCCACGTAATCACGAGCATGTCCCCAGTCCCTTAAAGCATTAACGTTACCAAGGTACAATTTTTCTTGAAGGCCCAATTTTATACGAGCCAATGATCTTGTAATTTTTCGGGTAACGAATGTCTCTCCTCGCAAGGGGGATTCATGGTTGAAGAGAATCCCATTACAGGCAAACATATTATAGGCTTCTCGATAATTTACTGTAATCCAATAAGCATATAATTTAGCAACTGCATAGGGTGAGCGCGGGTAGAAAGGGGTTGTTTCTTTTTGGGGGGTTTCTTGAACTAAACCATATAATTCGGACGTTGAAGCTTGGTAGAATTTTGTTTTATTCTCTAATTTCAAAATACGTATCCCCTCAAGAATACGCAATGCCCCCAAGGCATCCGAATTAGCCGTATATTCAGGTTCATCAAAGGATACAGCAACATGACTTTGAGCTGCTAGGTTATAAATTTCATCTGGCTGCACTTTTTGAATAATACGAAGTAAACTCGACGAATCTGTCATATCGCCATAGTGAAGTGTAAACTTATGCCCTTTTTCATGGGGATCGTGATAAATATGGTCAATTCTATCCGTATTAAAAAGCGATGTGCGTCGCTTTATACCATGAACTTCGTAGCCCTTTGAAAGAAGAAACTCAGCAAGATAAGCTCCATCTTGTCCCGTCACTCCAGTAATTAATGCACTTTTGCTATTCATAGTTTTATCTCTTAGGTCTCATTTCCAATTTTCATGTTTTTTGTTTTTTCTGTACAAGCTAACTACTAATTTTCATCTATTTTTCTATGCTGCTTTTCCGTACAATACATTAAGATGGCTATTTATCACTCCTTCAATTTCTGCAACACGTTCCCTTAGAAGGGTCTTGTTAGCTCGTGTTTCGACATTAAGACGCAAAAGAGATTCTGTGTTAGAAGGTCGTATATTAAAGCGCCATTCTGAAAATTCAAGACTCAAACCATCTGTATCATCAATTTTGGGATTCAGGGGAGAAAAATGCTTAAAAATGGCTTCAATAACCAGACTCGTATTCTCTACGTTATAATTTATTTCTCCACTGCAAGGAAAGGCCTCTATTCGTTCAACTACCATTTGTGAAAGCTTTTTTCCCGTGAGACTCATGAGTTCAGCAACCAATAACCATGGGATCATACCGCTGTCACAATATGCAAAATCACGAAAATAGTGGTGAGCACTCATTTCACCACCGTAAATTGCATTTTCAAACCTCATACGCTCTTTAATAAAACCATGTCCCGTTTTGTTTTGAATGGCTTGACCACCAGCCTTTTCGACGACGTCAACCGTATTCCAAAGCAACCTTGGATCATGGATTATTTTTTCATGAGGATATTTCTTTAAAAAGGCCTCTGCTAACAGGCCAACTATATAATACCCCTCAATGAATTCCCCATTTTCACAAAATAAAAAGCATCTATCGAAATCACCATCCCAGGCAATTCCCATATCTGCCTTATGAAATCTTACAGCTTCAGAAGTAAGTAAGCGATTTTCGGGTAATAATGGGTTCGGGACACCATTAGGAAAGTTTCCATCAGGATCATCGTTTAAGTAAATAAATTCAAAAGGTAAATGTTTCTCCAACAATTTTAGGATTAAACCTGCCCCACCATTTCCAGGGTTAACAATAATTTTTAATGGTTTAATTAAATCTATATTAATGTAGCCTAGAAGATGGGAAATATACTTCGTTTTATCATTCTGGTCTTTTGTCCAACCCTTCTTCACTCTGTCAAAATCATCCGATGTTAAAGTTAAGTTTTGTAGCTCTTCTACTCGATTACATATTTCAAGTAAACCTGAATCTCCTGATATAGGTATACTCTGACCCCGAACAAGCTTCATTCCATTGAAACCTTTTGGATTATGGCTTGCCGTAATCATAATTCCACCCCCAATATTCTGGGATTGCTTATCAAAGGTTTGAAAATATACCTCTTCTGTGCCACATAAGCCAATATTTATAACATTTACACCTTCGTAGTTGAGGCCTTTTATCAAATGGTTGGCTAAGTCTGGGCTCTCTAAACGGATGTCGTATCCAACGACGACAGTATGTGGACGAATCTCTTTTGCAAAAGCTCTACCTATATTATAGGCTAATTCACAATCTAGTTCCTCTGGGATTTTGCCACGAATATCATAGGCTTTAAAACAAGATATTCTAGGCTGCATTAGCAGTTCTTCCGTAAATATCATCATAGCGGATGATGTCATCTTCCCCCAAATAATCCCCTGTCTGCACCTCGATTATTACAAGTTTTTCGATTCCTGGGTTTGACAGACGATGCTTAATTCCCACAGGAATATAAGTCGACTGATTAATTTCTAGGGTGAACTCATCGTCACCGTTAATAACGAGCGCAGTCCCACTTACAACAACCCAATGCTCTGCCCGATGATTATGTATTTGCAAACTCAGACTACCTCCAGAGTTTACTTCGATACGTTTTATCTTAAAACAATGACCTTCTTCTAAAATAGTATACGTTCCCCAAGGTCTGTAAGCCGTTTTACTCAATTTATAAGCTTCATGCCCGTTATCTTTTAGTTGACTATAAATATTTTTTACGTCTTGTGCATTTTTTTTATTCGCAACCAACAAAGCATCCGAAGTATCGACAATAATTAGATCTTCCAAACCAACAGCCCCAATCATTCGCTTATTGCTTTCAATATAACAGTTTTTTACATCATGAATGACGACCTCTCCCTTTATGCCATTACCATTAGAATCTGGAACTAATAATTCGCTAATCGCACTCCAGGTCCCTATATCGCTCCACTCAATATCACAAGGGACTACTGCTGCCCTTTTTGTTTTTTCCATGATCGCATAATCTATTGAATTTTCTGGAACTTCAGCAAAAGTAATTGGGTCAATTTCAAGGCTTCTGAGTTTTATATTCTTAGTTAATTTTGATTTTTGTATACAAGTTTGTGTTGCGAGCAAAATATCCGGACAATACATTCCCATTTCATAAAGGATGGTTTCTGCAGAAAAACAAAACATCCCTGAGTTCCATAAAAAATTATCCGTTTTAAGATATATCTCAGCCTGCTTCAAAGAAGGCTTTTCAATAAAACGAATGACGTCATTACCATTTGCCTCAACGTAACCATATCCTGTCTCGGGCGAACTTGGCTTCATCCCGAAAATTACGAGTCTTCCCTCTTTTGCAAGATTCTCTGCTTCTCTGACTGCATTAAGAAATGCTCCTTCATTTAAAATGAGATGATCGGAAGGTAGAACAAGTAAAATCGAATCTTTACCATACAAACCCGATATGTCTTGAGCTGCCAGCGCAATTGCTGCTGCCGTATTTTTTCCAAATGGTTCTATAATATAGTTGCTATCAAAATTATTAGGAGAATTTTTTTCGATTTGTTCATATTCTTTTGTTGTTCTAAAAAAAAGTTCTTTATTCGTCACTGTTGTAATGCTTTTTACGGATGCAATTGCATGACTTCTCAAAAAAGCTTTCTGTAAAAAACTTTGCCCATCTGACAATTTCATAAATGGTTTGGGGTTAAGATCCCGTGAAACTGGCCACAACCGACTGCCAACCCCCCCTGACAAAATGACCGCATGCATTATATAGTACTCTTAATATGAGAAAGATTATAAACTTTGATCTAAATTATTGTTTCATGTGTGTCAAGGTAATGCCCGTTTTTCCTAGAAAAAAATCATCTCACGAACACGCGATCACTTTTAAGCAGAGACTCTATGCTTCCCTTAAAAAAAACTGTATCTACGGGGCATTTAATAAACCCTTGTGGCAACTGGTGCTCAGGGATGCGTGAAAATCCATTTTTTTCATAAAAACGGATGGCAGCTTTGAATATGTCAACCGTCCCCAGATAGAGGTCATTGAATTGATGTTTGGCGGCAGACTTAAGGAGCGTCTTCAGTAATTTTTGAGCAACTCCCTTGCCGCGATATCTTTGATCGACAAAAAACTTTTTAATTTCAGCACTGCACATATCAAGTTTCTTCAATCCAATACTTCCAATAACGGTTCCATTGTTATCAACCGCATACCAAAAATTATAAGAATTATTGTAGTAAAATTCTTCTTCAGCTTTTAAAACACCAGCATTGATATCGCTTTGTATAGGCAATAAAAATTCATCTTTCTGAATCGTTTCAATCATACGAATAATCTGTTTGCGAACTTTACGAGATGTTGAAAGTGTGAAGATTTTTACCTGTTCACGGAGTGATCTGCTTTTTTCAAGCGCTTCTCCATATTTTTGTATGGAATCGATAATTTGATTTTGATCTTCTTCCGATAAAAACTCAAAGGCACCCTTTATTTTTGAATTCGAAAATTCATCGATCGTTTCTAGCTCAAGCTGACCCTTGTCAGTAAGAGATAAATACTTTTCACGCCTATCATTGCCCTCTTGAAAGGTAACAAATTCATGCTTAATCAAGCCATTAACGATACGTGACATGGCTGAGGTGGACAAAAGAAGAACGTGACCTAGCTTAGAAATCGTTATACCCGATTCCTTTGAAATCTCGATGAGGGCATGCCAATGGGGTGGGGTTTTTTGAGCTTCGTTTAAGCTCAACATCCCCAGCTCTCGGATGAGCTTACGGGAGACATGTCTTAATTGGCTGATATGATCCTTTTGCATTGCCTAATTTCCTTTCATAACGAAAAATTAACATAAGTAGTTGCAAATTGCAAGCAATTATGTTAGAAATGATTCTATCAATTCAGGAGAGAGATCATGAATACCCTGCTTTCATATTTTGAAGATACGTACAAATTTGAGGATCACGCGATTATCGAGGCAAATGGCAAAGATGAAAATGGGAGTTTCCTTATTCTCAACAAAACCATCTTCTATCCGCAAGGAGGCGGACAGCCCTCAGACCGTGGTACTCTTGAAGTGGGAAGTGTTGTTATCCCTATCCACAAGGTTAAATCCGTTGAGAATGAGATCAGGCACTATACAGATCGAGAATATAACCAGTTTGTTGGGCAAAAAGTTAAATGTTCTGTCGATCAAGAAACTCGACTTTTGCATGCTAGGCTGCATACGTCAGGTCATTTAATAAGCAATGTTATTGAACAAAATTACCCTTGCTGGAGAGGCGTTAAAGGCCATCATTTCCCTGACGAATGTTATGTTGAATTTTCGTCAAAGAATAGCCAATTGGAAAATATAACTCTTGAATTCGTTAATAAAGAGATTGAAAAATTCATAGAGGCAGACTGTTTGATAAACGTTGATCAAGTCGCAAGCCAGAACTTGAAAGAAATGTGTCCAAACTTGGCTTATAGCATACCCGGTGATCAGCCGATTCGAGTTATGCGCATTGGAGATTTTCCTTTTTCACCCTGCGGCGGAACCCATATCAAAAGCCTCAAGGAATTGAAAGGCCTCGAAATTACGAAATGTAAGGTTAAAAACAAGATTATGAAAATTAATTATCACATCAATTAGGATGGTTTTTATGGAGTCTCTGCTTTATACCTCCCTTCCCTCCCTCATCAGTTTAGCTGGGTTGAACCTGGTTGCTCTGATCAGTCCTGGCCCTGATTTTGCAGTGATCGTCAGGAATAGCCTTGTATATTCACGCAAAACCGCATTTCTGACGGCTTTTGGTATTGCCCTTGGAATTGTGGTCCATGTAAGCTATTCATTACTGGGATTAGGATTTATTATCAAAGAGAATGCTTGGCTTTTCTTGGGTATAAAATATCTAGGTGCTGGCTATTTGCTTTACATTGGAGTGAATGGCTTAAGGGCTAAGAAAAAAACTTTAGCTTTAGAGTCTATCCACCACATGCGCGACATATCGGCATTCGCTGCCATCAGTACGGGCTTTTTAACGAATGCCCTCAATCCCAAATGTATGTTGTTCTTTATCAGTCTCTTTTCTGTGGTCATTTCTCCAGATACTCCAACCTTCATCTTGCTTATCTATGGGCTCCTTATTTTTGTTGAAACATTGGCCTGGTTTAGTTTTGTCTCTTTTTGCTTATCTGGAAAACGAACGCGGGAAAAATTCAACGCGTTCAGTCATTGGATTGAGCGTGTTACAGGAGGTGTTTTAATTGCCCTCGGCGCTAAGCTGTTGTTGGCTGTATAAAGGCTGGTGCCTTATCTCACATTTGTCCTCCCACTTTTCTGAGGGATTGCTCCGACGGAGAGGAATTCATGAGATTATGTCTAACCATCTAATAGTTAAAGCGACTCAGTCCAGTCATTTTATTAAGATAGGCTCTCTCTTCAGGAGTGGGGTTATAGCTAATGTGAGCTACGGAAGGATAGTTCCAATACCTTTCTGTTGATAAGCGACATGTTTTATAAGCGGTTTGCAAAAACGTTAAGTCTGAAGAGGGTATCTTGGATTTAGTCTGAGATAACATCCCCTCATGAGTTATATCAAACGCAATAAGTCGCTCGCAAAGAGCCGTTCCTATTCCATCAGCCCAGCCGCCAACACCTGCTACCTTTTCGTTACACAAATCATGATAAGAGAAGAGGTGATCGACAACACTCTGAATCATACGTTCTGGAGTTACTTGTGACATTTTTTCAATGGCCTTTTTCATGCCATCATCCATGGGATCCCGGTAAGTTAAAGGCAATAAATCATCAACAGGTAAAATGTTTTTATCTTTACAACGGTCAGGACTCCCTTTTGTTGGAATAGAAGCACATATTGCATGAGAAAATAGAGAAGAGATGATGAGGTAAGAAAGAATTTTTTTCATAGATTGTTCCCTTAAATTTGCGTTTCCCATCATGGGTAAAGGCATTCCCTTCTCTCATAATCGAGAAAAAATTCCCCTCTGCTTTAGATTGCGATTTTTTCATAGATATGTTCCTTATATCAGACTTTTATCGAAAAACCATTTACGTTCTTATTCCACTTTTTTCCGTTTGCCCTTTTAAGAGATGGCGTTAATATAAGAAAAAATACTAAGCATTCATTGATGAAAAATTTCATACAAAACAAACCTTTCTGGGCGCTTTTTGGAACACAACTCTTTGGGTCGTTTAACGATAATTTTTTTAGATCCGCCTTTGTGACTTTGATCACCTTTCATTTGGTAGGCACATCAGAAACAGCCATCTCTCTTTTTGTGTCTGCGGGTTTTGGACTCTTTATGTTTCCTGCTTTTTTATTTTCACCCCTGGCAGGACAACTTGCAGATCGATTTGACAAGTCTCTTATTATTCGGTGGGTTAAAATTTCTGAAGTCCTTATTGTAACTTTGAGTGCTTATGGTTTTGTTTATAAGGACCCGTATTTGCTTTTAGCGACCATTTTCTTTATGGGAGTACACACCGCTTTTTTTAGTCCTGTTAAATACAGTATTTTGCCAGATATCCTTCCCGAAGAAAAAGTTTTGAGCGGTAATGGTTATATTGAAGCGGGCATTTTTCTTGCAATTATGTTGGGGACTCTTGGTGGAGCTGTGATGATTCATCTCGAAATTTCTCCCTTTCTTTTAAGTTTTCTATTGATCTTGGTAGCGCTTTTAGGTCTTGTTTGCAGCTGGCTGATTCCCCCCATTCCGAGCAGGGCGCCCGATCTTAAAATCCGCGCTTCCTGGACAGGTGAGGTCAAACGACTTTTCCGCTATACCCAAAGGGAAGAGCGTGTTTATAGAGCCATTATCGCCATTTCCTGGTTTTGGCTTGTTGGGACAGTCCTTTTGTCTCAACTGCCTTCCTTTATCAAAGATGTTATCAGGGTTGAAGAAAACGTTTTTATTTTCCTCCTACTTCTCTTCACCCTTGGGGTTGGGATCGGATCCCTTTTGTGCAATTGGGTTTTTGAGACCAAAATAACGACAAAGCATGTCCCCTTATTAGCCCTGCTTATGGCGATTCTTTTGTTTGACATTGCAAATTTTGGGTCTCCTTTATCAGAAACTCCCCTATCTCTCTTTTCTTTTTTAAGGTCGTTTCAAGGGCTTCGGCTGACAGCAGATATCTTTGTTCTTTCGTTTGTTGGCGGCCTTTTCATTGTGCCTCTTTATGCCTTTATTCAAACCCATGTTCTTCCTAGCAAACGATCTCAAGTCATTGCTTTTAATAATATTATCAATGCAGGGTTCATGGTTTTTGCAAGCTTTGCTTCCTTTTGTCTTTTAAGCCTTAATGTTTCGATTCCAACACTTATTTTCTTAACAGCTTTCGGCCAAGTGGCTGTGGCGATTTATGTCATTAGAATTCTTCCTGACTCTGTGCTCAGGTATTTTCTTCTCAAGTACTTGCGCTTTTTATTTCGCTTTAAGGCTTAAAGGGACTGAAAATTTTGATCTTCATCTTTTAATTACAGTTTCGAACGAGCTTTTTCAAATCCCTCAAAAAGCGAAGAATTACGTTTCCCCTCATGAGTAACCCAACATTCTCTTAATAACTCATGATCTAGGAATACTTCCCCCACGGGAGACAGGACTTCTTTTAGCAAATTAACCAAACAGTTTGCATAGGCCTCACTGGCTTCTTTAGGTTCTGCTTTGGGGTATCCTGAGTCGTTCACAATCGAAACGCCATTTGTTATGATAACCTGATCACGCCGACTTCCCACAACATTACCTCCTTGACTTATCGCAAGATCAACAACAACAGAACCTTTTGGTAGAATAGTTAAGCTATCTTCATTTATTAATAAGGGAGCCTTTTTTTGAGGGGTCCTTGCTGCCGCAATCACAATTGTTTGTTCACCTAAATAAGATCGAATAAATCCTGCCTGATTTTGAGAGGCAGGTAAAATGTAATAGATAATCCCGGCTGATTCTAAGTCAGCACGATAACGCTCCTGTCTTCCAAAGACCTGCACAGGCACATCATATTTCCTTGCTTCATATGCCGCACTGAAAGCCGCTGGCCCCGTCCCAAGCACAGTTAGCTTGACTGGATCCTCACCTTTATAGCGGTTTCTGGCATCTTGAAAGGCGAGTCTTCCCGCAATACGGCTCATAGCGGATTGCATATTTTTGGGATCATCAATTGAGAGTGACTTAAATAAATCAACGGAAAAGGTTGTAATACCTGATGCCTGCCATAAAGCGACATGATCATCCGCTTCAAAGGGAGAGAGGAAACCCATCATAGAAGTGTTTTCTTGAAAGAGTTTGTTCTCTAAATGCTCACGTGCTTTATCCGCACGCTTCACTCTTACAATTAAAGTATCAGGTGGAAAACCTGCCGGTGTTGGTGAAAAAATTTCGGCACCAGCTTTGATATAATCTGAATCCGTAAATCCTGCATTTACGCCTGCTCCGGATTCAACCAATAGTCGATACTGTCGTGAAGATAACAAAGGAATAGTCTCGGGTGTCAAAGCCACACGAAACTCTCCTTCTCGAGTTTCTTTAAGGACGAGAATTTGTTTTATGTTCATCATTTTTCTTTCTCTGCCATTCTTCAACTAAGCGTATGTCTTCTAAGTCTTTATCTCTCTTCATTTTATTTTTGAAATATAAAACAACTTCAAGAGTTGCAAAAGGCAACCCCTCAATAATTTCTGCTTCTGTAATAATGTCTGCCGTAGTGGGTGCATCTGGATCTTTCGGTTGAGTATAAAATGAACTCTCCCAAAAGGCTTCTATATTATCCTCTGGAAAAATGATTTTCTTAACCTTTCCATCATCAGTAACACCATATTTTTCTATAAGAATATCGCACAATTCTGGTGATACGACGATATCGATATCCCCGATTTTTTTGAGATTTCGAATGCCAAGTGGTCCGCTCCCTGTTATGGCAAATTGACCAGGGGGTAAATTATATTTTGTGAGGGCTGCAAATTTTGAGTGGTTCATGTTCAGACCTAAGGCGTGCATTTATCATTAAATTAAGAAGGTTTCTGTAAAAATCAAGTTCGCCATAAAAAAAGTTCATATGAGCAAAAAAATTCTTGAGCCTCACGTAACGTGGTACTTTATCATGGCGTAAAATCATTCAGAAGAACCTTGCATGTCTCACACAGTAAAGAAGTTAGCAAAAATATCGAGCGATGAGGATCTATGCTCAAAAGAATCTTGTGTAACATAGATGTGTTTTTTCATAAGCGCTTCTTCAAATAATACCGTTTATGATCTTTCGGACAATCTTCAAGAACACCAAAAACTTCATAGCCATGTTTGAGATAAAAACCGAGGGCTTGAAAGTCAAAGGTGTCCGCGTGAGAAAGGGTTGCCCCTATTGTCTTTGCTTCCTCTTCAACTTTTTGCAGTAGGATACTGCCTAACCCTTTGTGTCGATGGCTTTCATGAACAAACAGAGCTACGACATACAAAATGCACCAGTTATAAATAACCGATTTGATCCCTGCAATAATTGCGCCGTTATTCTTGATGATATAATTTTTTAAGACAAGTGTTGGCTCTTGAGTGGCGGACACCTGACTTCTGTTGAATTCACCGAGTTTGTCATGAATAAAGTCAGCTTCTGCTTGCGTTGCAGAGCTAATTGTATAGTCAGGCGATTCCATTCTATTTTTTCCTTTTTCGAAAAGCTACTCATTGCCACCCCCACGCCCCATCCCACTAAGAATGCATCATCACACCTTGTTCATATCAATAGGAAAGTAATTTCTATTCACTAACGCGTGTCTGGATTACTTTCCAAATTTGACTTGGTTCAGAAACAACCGCATCTGCACCATGTGTTTTAAGAGTGTGCTCATCTTGATAGCCCCAGGATACACCCAGTGCAAAAACACCAGCATTTTTAGCCATTTTTATATCCATAAAAGTATCTCCAACCATAACTGCATTTTCACCCGAGCAATTAAATTCCCTTAAAACGCAGTTGAGTTTGTCAGGATGTGGCTTTCCTCGATATCCACGATCAATCATATCTTGGGCTGAACGTATGGTTTTGAAAAAGGGTGGCTATAAAAGGAGAGGGAATACAATGAGAAAAAGAGTATTAATAGGAGCCATATTGGCAACGCTACCCTTAGTTGGTGTGCATGCTATGCCAGAAAAGGATGAAAGCACCAAGCATCCTAAAAGCAAGCCCCCTCAAAGTCCGCTTAACGCCTCAAACCAAAAGAATACAAATCCAAAAGGTAACGAAGGAGGACAGACACCAGGTAAGGTGGGTTTGACGGGTGAGAAATTCTACTTAGATTAGTCTTCAAATCTATAGGCAACTTCTTGATAATCTTGATCGCCAATTCTCGCTGATATCTCATCCACAAGGATCCCACCCTGACTTACGTAAAATCTTCTGGCCCGATGATTATCTTTAAAAACCCAAGCCAAGAATGGGGTTAATCCTTGCTCCTTAAGTTGTATACGAATCTTACCAAACAATGCTTTTCCGATTCCTTTGTGTTGATGATTTTCTAAAAGATAAAGTGCATAAATTTCACCCCGTTCTGTTCTTCTTTGCCGTTGCTCTGCTGAAAGGTGCTGGTTTTCATGAAAGTGAAGAACATGAGCGTCACAGAACCCGATCACTTGGTTTTTCCAAAGAGCAACATATTGAAGTCCTTTACCCTCTGTTAAAATTTTTTGCCGGAACCTGAGTCGCTCTTCCAAGCTTACATTGTCTAAGAAAGCTTGGTTGAGAATCCCTTTGTAAGCTGCTTTCCAGGCCATGGTATGTACGAAAGCAATATCTTCCGCATCTCCTATACGGGCTTCTCTTATTTCATACCCAGAAGGGAGCGAAGTATTTTTGCAGTTGTTGTTCATTGCTCATAAATTAATGGTGGTGTTTTATTTTCTTAATTATGCTTTCACCCTATTACAAGAGCAAACTCATTTTTGAACTCGTTTTTAAAATACCTTTTAAAAGTCATATAGCCCGCAAAAACATCTTCTTTAAAAGCGACCCATACCCAGCGCTGACTGTCTTCCTGCTCTGCCAAATATTTTTGATAAAATAATGCGGGTTTATTTCACCCGTCTTCGCAGGACAAAATTGTTGACTTAATGTACTAGGGAATTATTATGAATACGCTATACTATTTGGAGGAAGGGAGTATTTTTGTGTATAGCCCTTTTTTGAAAACGAAGTAATTATTTAGCAAATAAGAAATTAATAAATAAGCCACCCAAGATATAATTTGACTGATAATTGGATTAAAATTCATCGCATGAATTAGAACAACCAGAAATATCATGTTCACAAGAAATGATATAAAATTAACGAAAACAAACTTTGTAAACTCACCTACTTTTTTCTGATCGCTACCGAAAGAAAAATTTCTGTGAAGAATATATCCTGTGCACGTTCCTATTCCGTATCCAAGGGTATTACTTAGTTCTGGCGAATATTTAAAAATATACATGCAACCAAAAATAATACTATACCCAATAACTGTATTAAGGAAACCAGAAACGATAAATCTAAATATTTTATTCATTCGCAAACCAAATGAGTCACTTATAGTTACGTTCAATTTTTCAATTATTTATTTCCATGGGGCTCGATCTGTATCCCATAATTGTTCCAAATATCTACGGTCACGTAATGTGTCCATAGGGTGCCAAAATCCATCATGAATATAAGCTCCCAATTTCCCGCATTGAGCCAGTGTTTCAAGTGGACCATATTCCCAAGAAACGTGGTCACCTTCTATAAGATCGAACACTGAATGTTCTAGTACAAAAAACCCACCATTGATATAACTTTCTCCTGACACGGGCTTTTCTGAAAAAGAACTGACCTGCCCATCCTTTATTTCAAGAGTTCCGAAACGAGAAGGGGGGCGAACTGCTGTAAGTGTTGCTTCAAACTTCTTGCTCTTATGAAACTCAATTACATTCTTAATATTTACGTCGCAAACGCCATCTCCATAAGTCATGCAAAATGGTTCCCCAGGTGTGATATAATTACGAACCCGCAAAAGCCGGCCGCCTGTTTCGACATTCAAAGCTGTATCAATAACACTTACTTTCCAGTTCTCAGAAGGAGGCTTCAAAAAGGTAATTTCATTTTTCTCAAGATCAACGGTTAAGTCACTGTTATGCAATTGATAGTTAGTGAAATATTCAATAATGGCACCTGCCTTATAACCTGCACAGATGACGAAATCATTCAGACCATGTTTTGCATAGCTTTTCATAATATGCCAAAGAATTGGTTTTGACCCAATAGTAACCATTGGTTTAGGAATACGATCTGTTTCTTCTGCCAATCGTGTCCCATAGCCACCCGCTAAAATAACGACTTTCATTAGCTCTCTCCTTTCCATCAAAAATGATCTTAACTCATCTATATAATATAGTATCCCTGAAGGGCACAACCTAAATAGGTATTTTGAGCCATCAAGCCCATTGACCGAGAGGTATCGCATCAATTAATCTCTGAGCTGAATGGAAATCTCTTCTTCCTTGGGAAACAATTTTACAATGAAGGTCTATGATGGCAGGTACAGGGCCAAAAACATTCTGGCATAATAAGCGTGTATTTATAACCGGTCATACTGGCTTTAAAGGAAGTTGGCTTTCTTTATGGCTTCAGACAATGGGTGCGGATGTTACTGGCTATGCCCTTCCACCATCAACAGATCCAAATTTATTTACTTTGGCAAATGTGGCCGAGAATATGACCTCCATTTTATTGGATATCTGTGATGCAAATGCATTAACTAAAGCTTTAAACGAACAACAACCCGATATCGTTTTTCACCTAGCGGCACAACCCCTTGTTCGACTTTCATACGAAAAACCTGCGGAAACTTTTGCTACGAACATAATGGGAACTGTAAATTTGCTTGAAGCAATACGCACTCAAAAAAGTGTCCGCGCTGTCGTTATCGTAACGACTGATAAATGCTATGAAAATCGTGAGTGGCTGTGGGGTTATCGGGAAAATGAAGCCATGGGAGGAAGGGATCCTTATTCTAGTAGCAAAGGGTGTGTGGAACTCATTAGCGCTGCTTACCGTGATTCATTCTTTCGAGATAAGGGTATTGCCTTAGCTACAGCAAGAGCAGGTAACGTTATTGGTGGGGGAGACTGGTCCGAAGATCGTCTTGTACCTGATATTCTCAAGGCTGTAGAAACAAAATCCAAATTAATGATTAGGAATCCTCTTGCAACTCGACCTTGGCAGCACGTTCTTGAACCCCTGAGCGGATATCTTCTGCTAGCGGAAAACCTTTGGGATAATGGGGATGAATTCGCATCCGCATGGAACTTCGGTCCTTCAACAGATGACGTGCGCCCCGTAAAATGGATCATAGATCGCTTATCGTCTTATTGGGGGAGTTATATAAACTGGCAGCAAACTCCAGGCACTCAACCTTATGAATCTCGTTTGCTTTCTTTGGATAGCACAAAAGCACATACCCTACTAGGCTGGAAAACGCAGTGGGATCTAGAGCGAACCTTATCTGAAATTGCAGCTTGGCATAAATCGTGGTTGCAAGGTAAAAATATGCGAGACGTATGTTTACAACAAATCTCTTCTTACTCTTCAATTTTTAAAACGGAGGAAATTAAAGCTCATGCTGCTTGAAATTACCAACTGCGAAGTATGCGGCAATAACAATCTATCTTCTGTTCTTAATCTTGGCCTTCACCCAATGTGTGATGATCTCGTACCTATAGATGACTCACGCCGCTGTAAGGAATATCCGATCGAAATTCTATTTTGCGAAAAATGCATTACGGCACATCAACGATTTCAAATTCCTAAGCAAGATCTTTTTCCACAGACATATCATTATCGATCTCGACATACGGGTGATGTGCTAAATGGTATGCGTGCTCTAGTGGAATCTTGTGAGAAAAATTACGGCGACTTATCGGGTAAAAAAGTTTTGGATATTGGGTGCAATGATGGCAGCCTTTTATCAATTTTCAAAGAAAAAGGTGCCAAAACTTATGGGATTGAGCCAACCAGCGCTTTTAGTGATGCTATAAAAAATGATCATGAAGTTGTGAATGACTTTTTTTGTGAGAGTGTAGCAACTGATTTCGTAAAAAAGCGCGGACAACCAGACGTTATTACTTTTACAAATGTTTTTGCTCATATTGAGGATCTGCAAGCGGTCATTCGGGCATTAAAAATAGCCATGCATGAGAAGACTATCCTTATTATTGAGAATCATTATTTAGGAGCTGTTATTGAAAAATTCCAGTTCGATACTTTTTATCACGAACATCCTCGTACTTATAGCTGTACTTCTTTCGCACACATTGCTGATTCTTTAAGACTTCAGATTGGCGAGGTTGAGTTTCCTTCACGCTATAATGGAAATATTCGTGTCATATATGTTCCCAAAGAAAGCCAAAGGAATCAAGTAAACCTAGAAGAAATTTTTGAACGGGAAAAACTCTTTGGCGATGGCTTAAAAGAGATGGCCGAAAAAATAGGGCCATGGCGCGAGAAAAAGCGTTCGGAGATAGAAAATTTTGTAAAGGAACATGGAAAATTATGCGCCAAAGCATTTCCCGGTCGCGCGGCTATTCTCGTTAAAATGCTTGGACTTGACGCAGATTTGATCAAAGCAGCTTATGAGAAACCTCAATCAGGAAAAATTAATCATTATATTCCAGGAACACGTATTCCCATATTATCAGATGATGAGTTTGATCTTTCAGAAAATATGACCCCCCTACTTAATTTTGCTTGGCATATTGCAGCTGAAATTAAATCTTATTTGCAAGGCCGGGGTTATAATGGCCCGATTATTGATCTTATCTCCAGAGAAGATTGGATTTGAAGTGAAGATTGCCATAGTTGGTGGAGGTTTTGGTCTATACGGATACTTACCTGCATTGCTTCAAATACCAAATGCTACACCTATTCTTCAGACTCGTTACCAAGAGCGTCTCAAAGCGCGTACTGATATTAGCCAATTTTATAATGATATTGAATGGGTTAGTGATGATGATGCCCTCCTAGAAACCTCCGAAGGAATTATTATTGCATTACCGCCCATGGAACAATATATGTGGGCAAAGAAATGTTTAGGATTCAAAAATATTAGTCTTATGTTACTTGAAAAACCGCTAGCCCCCAATCCCATTTTAGCAAATGAATTACTAAATGACTTAGAATCTTCTGGGAAAAAATTCCGACTAGGTTATAATTTCCGCTATACTCTTTGGGGGCAAGATATCCTGAAAAATGCAAAAAGCATCGAGAGCATAGTGTGGAATTTTCGGGCACATCATTATACGCAAAACGTTCAAACATGGAAACGCCAGCATGATGATGGAGGTGGTGCCATACGGTTTTATGGCATTCATCTCATTGCCCTTCTAGCGGAGCTTGGATATAATGATGCGTCCTATTCTGAAGTAAATGAAAAACAAGAAAATGAAATTGAAAGTTGGGATACTGAACTCGTTGGCTCAGGTCTCCCCCCTTGTAGGATTAGCGTTGCCAGCAATAGTGACAATACAAAATTTATAGTTCGCGATGGCAACGGGCATGTCTATTCCCTTTTACAGCCATTTCAAACCCTGCTAACACGAAAAGATGCACTAATGGATCAAAGAATTCCTTTTCTAACCCAAGGCCTTCAAGATATGCTTTCTAAGGATCAATTTTTCTATGACTGGTACCATAAAACTAACTTGCTTTGGTCAAATATAGAAAAAAGGACTTTAATATCATGAAAAAAATTTCCGTCATCACTCCGTGCTTTAACGAAGAAGCCAGTATTATTGAGTGTGTAGAAGAGGTACGAAAAGTTTTTGAACGTGACCTTCCCGACTACGAACTTGAACATATCTTCTGTGATAACTGTTCAACAGATCGAACGGTAGAAATTTTAAAACAGCTGGCAGTAACGGATCATCGGATTAAAATTATTGTTAATTCGCGTAATTTCGGAATCCTCAAAAATACGTATAACGGTGTGTTAAGCGCTTCTGGAGACGCAGCGATCTTATTTATGCCTGTCGATCTTCAAGATCCCCCAGAATTGATTCCTGAATTCGTTAAGCAATGGGAGCAAGGGTATGAGATTGTATATGGTATGCGGGCCAAGCGCGAAGAAGGTTTCTTTATCAGAAGCGCTCGCAAAACCTATTACCGATTACTTTCGCGTTTAACGTATGTTGATTATCCAGTTGATGCTGGTGATTTTCAACTCGTCGACCGTGTTGTTCTTAATTCCCTGAAACGCATCGATGATGCACGACCGTTCATGCGGTTAATGACCTTTGATTGTGGCTTTCGTTCCTACGGCATTCCTTATACCTGGCGTGCACGTAAAAACGGCACTTCCCGTAATAGCTTTATGAGCATGATCAGCCAAGGACTGAATGGTATTGTGAGTTTCAGTGGAGTTCCCTTGCGCTCAGCTTTGGTCGTTGGAATGATTCTATCCAGTCTAAGTATCTTATATGCGTTTTGCGTAGGCATTATGGTTATTACGGGACAATTACCTGCAGGAGGACGTGGTATACCGACTATTATCGTTGCCCTATTTTTCTTTGGCGGAGTGCAGCTCTTTTTCGTAGGAGTTCTAGGGGAATATATACTAGCCATCTATAATCAAGTTCGACGCAAACCTTTGGTCATTGAGCGCGAGAGAGTGAATTTCGACTCATAGTTTTACAATAATTTTAATGACACGGCAAAACCTTAACATACTCAATCCCCAGACTAACACCCTGTGAAGGATCTATGTCTGTTAGAAAGAGAAGCTCATTTACACCTTCTATCAACCATGCTGGATCAATTTTTGCTTGAGTATGCATTTCATCTAGCCAATTATACTTTATCGCATGGTCATTTAGAAAGATTTTCATGTCTTGTTTTGTTTGTTCACTTATAATATGAGCTAAGCCTAGTTCCATTAAATAGGGTTCAGGTCGTGGATTTAGGTAAAACAGAAGAGTACTTTTGGGTTCGATTATCCATGCAAAAGAACGGGGTTGCCATGCGGGTAGCCCCCATTGAGAAGCTCCCCAGCCAGCTCCAGGAATGGGTTCTTCCAAATCCCACCACTGACTAAAATTAAAGGTGAAGTGATCTGGAAGGATCGTGGGTTGACTCTTAACACGACAAGCCTTTGCTGGCCAACAACCAAGGAATTTAATCCAACGGGCTTGTTCGCTTGAGGTTGCTGGAGGTATCGCCGGGTTCGTTGTATGGGGATGAACCTGGCCGTCTTTTTCAATAATGAGCGTGACCAATTGTTTTTTAGGCAGAGTAAAAGCACCAGGTAGTCCTTGTCCGATCTGCCAAGCATCTTGTTGTTCCTCGCATCGCCCCATATGATTGAATTTACCCAGGTTGAATGAGCTCCACAAAAGTCCGGGCTCCAAGCAAATGGCTACTTGTGGTGTACTTTTACCGTAAAGGCAATTCAGTGCGCCTTTAAGAAGTTCGCCACGTAACATCATTGTATGGCCCAAACTACCCGTACGATCAATTATTAAAAGGTTTTGCTTTGGATCAAGACGTGGAGCTGATTCAAGGATACCAGATAAAATTGTCTTCATTTTTCCTGCGATAGCATTGTAATGCGTAAATTGCGTCCATTGTGCGGTTACACCCAACAACAACAAGCCACTGGCCATTCCGGCGCCAACCCATCTAAACCGCATTCGAAAGGCAGCTATCAGTCCTGTGCAAATTAATGCACCGCCAATTCCTGCAAAGAGGTAAGTCCGTTGAGTCGTCATGTAATACCCAGGAAAGGAAAGAAAGGGGAGATATCCAAGTATTATTATAAAGGCTGAGGCAACCAGCCATCGAATGAAAAACCATGATTCATTTTTATCTGAACTGGAATCTTTTACACACAAACATAGAACTAACAAAAGAATTGGAACAACCGCTATTGGTAAAAAAACAATCCAATCACCACCAGTTAAAAGCATGCGTGCAGCATCATACCAGCTATGAAGAAAAGTGCGGTAGAATCCCACAGTTACAAGCAATGGAGCTTGATTAAAGATAAGTTTCAAAGTATTTCCTAGATTATTGCTAACATCTTTTTGATATATATCAGGATCACCCCCAACCCAAAATAGATAACCCGCTTCTATCAATAGTGCTGCAAGCCAGAAAAATATAATAAGTTTTTGTGATTTGAGAAACCGCCAACCATCACGCATGCCATATTTTGCCCACCATAAAAGTAGTGGCATCGGAGCTAATAAGAAGGCGGCCTCATACATAAAACAGGCACAAAGAAAGAGAACGCCTGCGCTACATGCCAATACGATTCTAACCCATAAGTCTTTGAATCGAGCTGCCCATAATACACATGCAATAGCGCCTACTAGGGCTGCAACAGAACTATTTATACTAAGTATACGTAGCGATAATTGTTGTGTATCAGCAGGATAAAGGATAAAAAGCAAACCGCCTAAGATTGCAATCCATCGTTGAGGATAAAGCCACCATAGAATGGCCCCTACGGCAACGCCCTTGAGCCATATAAATAAAAATTGCAGAATGTTCCAATAAAAAAAAGAATTAGGATCCAATTGATGGCCAATTGAAAAGGGAAGAAAAGCTAAAGGACGCATTCGATGCGTTGCTATTGGCGTGTTTTTTGTGAGGAAATACAAAGGACCATGATCCTTAAGGACATCGAACACGCCCCATTCTTCAATGAATCCTATTAGATTAAATCCAAATGGAAGAAAAACCAACGTTACACCAAGCAACATAATCAGTGGCATCAGTATGTGAAAGCTTGTAATTTTATCAAAATATTTTATCATTTTGATATCACTCCTTTTTGAGGCACCACATTTACATACTCTACCCCAAGGCTAAAGACATGGTTAGGATCCATATCAGTAAGAAAGAGCAACTCATTGATGCCTTCTTTCAACCATGTAGGGTCTATTTTTCCTTCTGCATGCATATCATCTAGCCATTTATAAGGCAATGGGTGCCCATTCAAAAATGCTTTTAAACTCATTTTGGTTGACTCGCTCATAACTTGCGCTAGACCCAACTGCATTAAGTAAGGCTCGGACCGTGGAGCAATGCGAAAAAGAAGGGTGCTTTGAGGTTCGTTTATCCATGCAAAAGAACGTGGTTGCAAAGCCGGAACTATCCAGGTTGAATCTACCCAGCCAGCTCCAGGTATTGGTTCATCCATGCTCCACCATTTTCCAAAATCAAATCTAAAGTGATCTGGGAGAGGATTTTTTTTAGCTTCAGTACGACAAGCCTCTGCCGGCCAACAGCCAAGAACCTTTGTCCAACGTGCTTGCTCACTTGGGGTTGAAGGAGATATCATAGCGCTGGTTGTATCGGAATGAACCCGTCCATCCCGTTCAATAATTAACGTGACTAATTGTTCTTTAGGTAGAGAAAAAGTACCAGGCATTTCTTGCCCGATCTGCCAGGCATCTTGTTGTTCCTCGCATCGTCCCATATGATTGAACTTATCTAGATTGAATGAGTTCCACAAAAGTCCTGGCTCCAAGCAAACAACACTTTCTACCTTCTTCCCATAAAGGTATGTCAACGCGCTATTTAGAAGTTCACCACGCAACATCCACGTACTGCCCAAACGACCGGTATGATCAAGTATTAAAAGAGTTTGCTTAGACTCCAAACGTGGAGCTGACTCAAGGATACCAGATAAGATCTCCTTCTGTTGGTCTGAGATGGCTTCGTAATGTGCAAACTGTGTCCATTGAGCGGATAAGCCAAGCAACACTAAGCAACTCGCTATTCCAGCGCCAAGCCACCTGAACCGCTCTCGAAAGGCAGCTATAAGCGCAGTGCAAAGCAATGCCCCTCCTCTATTGCAGCAAATAGATAAGTACGTTGTGTAATCCTATGATGGGTTACTAGTGCTAAGTAGGGGGCATATCCAAGTGCTGTGATTAAGATTGAAGCAACAAACCAGCGGGTTAGAAACCCTGGATCTTTCCGTGAAATTTTTTTACCAAGATCTGCGTTCTTTGCGGACAAATAAAGAACCAACAGTAGGATAGAAGGAACGGCTATTGGTAAAAAAGCGACCCACTTCCCACCTGATAGGAGCATACGTCCTGCATCGTACCAGCTATGCAGAAAAGTACGATAAAATCCGACTTTTAGTAACATTGGTGAATTTTGAAAAATAATTTTTAAAGTGTTCCACGGAGTGTTATTGAGATGACTTGTATAGGGATCGAGTTCAAAAGATAACCAATATAAATAACCTAATTCCATCAATATTGAGGCAAGCCAGCAACATAGAACGAGCTTCTGTGTTTTAAGAGCCCGCCAACCCTCATGCATTCCATATTTTGCCCACCATAGAATAAGGGGTGTTGGGGCTAAAAAAAACGCAGCTTCATAGAGAAGGCTAGCACAAAAAAATAAAACACCCGCGAAACTTGCCAATATCGCTCGTGCCCATAAATTTTTGACCTCGGTTGCCCATAACAGACAAGCGACGGCACATATGGCGGATGTCACAGCACCATTTATATTAATCGATCGAATGGCTAACTGCATTGTATCAGCTGGATAAAGCATAAGGAGCAAAGCGCCCAAGATTGCAATCCCTCGTTGAGAATAGAGCCACCACAAAATAGATCCCATCGCGACGCCTTTGAGCCATATAAATAAAAACTGAAGAAGGTGCCAGTAAAAAAAGGAATCGGTATCTAACCGATAACCAATAGACTGGGGAAGCATATGTAAGGGACGCATTCGAGTCTGCGCCATATGTGAATACTTTGTGACGAAATACAAAGGACCGTATTCGGTAAAGAAACCGAGCGCCCCCCACTCTTCGATTAACCCAACTTGACTAAACCCAAATGGCAAATAAACCAACCCCAAACTCACCAACATTAGCAGGGGCATCAATACATGAAAGGAGAACAATTGATCTTTTACGAAGTGGGAGCCTAGCTTATTCATTTTCATATCTTTCTGAAAGGAGACATCAAATCATTTTTTCATTCATTCCTCAAGACAAAATATAATCACGGCCTTCCTCAAAAATATTAGAGGAGCTGAGGCTAACAATATGGAGAGACCTCTGGAGGCTTAGATTGAGGGCTAGGATACTTCTAAGAGTCAACAGAAGCTAGTACAGTGAATCATAAATTTTGCCCCCATCATCGAGAATGGGATATTTTTCAACTTAATCCTCATCCATGGTGATAAAGTGCCAGTTGGCTTTTTGAGTCCAGAGCCGCGTGACTGATAACTTCGAACTTTAATACCTAATTTTCATTTTGATTGGGTATAGGAGTCTTGTGCGATGATGACAATGTGGAAGTGGCTTATTTAAGATGACCCCAAAAAACCCTCGATCTCTCTGGTGGGCGCTGTAGGAATCGAACCTACGACCCGCTGATTAAGAGTCAAGGGATCCATATGTTTATATATGTTTGTCTATGTTTTAAAATGTATATATTTCAATCACTTTACGTTCATTCTTTGTTGGTATTTGTTGTTCAAAATACATCTGAGTTTTTCTCTGTTGCTTCCGAATTGCTTCCGTTATAAACTCACTCAAAATAACCTACTGATTATATGTATTAGGATATTACCCTAAAATCATCCTAAAAGGGAGAGAAAATGATTACCAACCAAAAGTTAACGAAGAGACTTGTTGAAAGTATCAAGCCGGACCTGAAAAATGAGCTTCTTGTATGGGATTCAGAGCTCAAAGGTTTTGGTGTTCGTATTTTTCCAACAGGACGTAGAACTTACTTCGTTCAATATCGCAACCAATTTGGAAGTACACGGCGTAAAAAGATAGGGGTTCATGGAGTTACAACCGCAGAGCTGGCTCGGGATGAAGCTAAAAGACTTTTAGGCGAAGTTGCTAAAGGAGAAGATCCCTCAAAAGATTTTCAAAAAGCAAAACTAAAACCAACCTTCGAAGAATTGGCCAGTGAATATCTGGAAGTTTATGCAAAATCCGAAAAAAGACCCAAAAGTTATCGAGAAGATCAAAGGATGTTAAACGCGATTCTTTTAAAGAGGTTTAGAGGGAAAAAAATTGAAGAAATTACAACGTATGATATTCAGCACTTACATCATGAATTACGCGAAACTCTCTACGTAGCAAATCGTGTCCGTGCTTTATTAAATAAAATGTTTAATCTTGCTATCCAATGGAATTGGACAACACTCAACCCTGTAGAAGGAGTTAATAAATATCAAGAACAAAAAAGAGACCGCTGGTTGAATGACCAAGAATTGCAACGGCTATATGATGTTATCGACCTTTATCATAATCAAAGCGTAGCCAATGCTATTCGACTACTTGTTTTGACGGGCTCAAGAAAAAACGAAGTTTTAAGCGCAACATAGGATCAATTTGATCTTGAAAAAGGCGTATGGACAAAGCGTTCTCATACAACGAAGCAAAAAAAGATGGAACATTTACCGCTGTCAATTCAGGCTGTGAGCCTTTTGAAGAAGATGTCAGAAGAAGCTACAACTCAACATATATTTCCCGGAAAAATTCCAGGAAAACCCCTCCAGGATATTAAAAAAGCATGGAAGACAATTAGTACCAAAGCAGGACTTCCAGGCGTGCGCATTCATGATCTGCGCCATACCCACGCCTCCCATCTTGTATCAAGTGGCTTAAGTTTGAGCATTGTAGGAAAGCTTTTAGGTCACACACAAGCCTCAACAACTCAAAGATATGCTCATTTAGCTGATGAGCCTTTGCGACAAGCTACTGAATTATTTGGAAGTAAGGTTGAAAAACTAACATCAAAGGCTTCTTAACATACTAAAGATACTAGATTTTTTAACTTTATTTTTTTATAAATTCTTCTTGCTCTTTAGGAAAAAATCCTTAAACTAATTATTGCTATCTCGTTGTGAGGTAGCGTGACACAAGAGCACGCGAATGCTCTTGCATCACTAACCACTGCAACTTCGAAGGAGAGTCACAATGGCTCATTTACATGTAGCGCAGATCGCGTATCTTTCTCAACAACTAATTGACCAAATTAAAAACGTGAATAACCTTATTGTCAGGGGTAAGTTCGAGTTTGATCTTATTCAACAAACACTGAGGACACTTTTAACTGTTTGTGGTGAGTTAGATGCTGAGAAGGAACGGGATCATGAGTAATGATAAGCGGGATTTTCCTTTTTCAGAACTTGATTCTTCAAAATATCTTCTAAAACGGTTCAAAGACGACATGGTGGCTATTCATCAGCAGATGGAAGTCCTGAGAATTGTTTTTAAAAACCTTGAGGGTTCGTGGCTTGCGATAAGCCTTGCCTATAAGGCCGTAAAAGAGGAAATTGAGGAAGACAATTAATTGAGTGACTTGAGGAAAAAATGGTGGAAGAATTTATAAAATAATTCTTTCACTATTTTTTCTTAAACCCCTCTCAACTAATGTATCTTAAAGGTCGAAATTTTACTATTAGCTGCAAATTTAAGAATCTCAAGCACTTGCAAAACTGATCTTTCTAATCGGGACACTGCTGCCACAACAATAACATCTCCTTTTTGAGCCTTATGTAATATCTCTTATATTTCGGTCTTTCCGTGAAACTTTTCCACTAGCTGTATCCTCGACAAAATGAAGAAGATTTATGTGAAGAGAGTTGCAGTAATCAAGAATGTTGAGCTTTTGGTTATCTTGCTGATCAGAAGATACTCGAAGCTAGGTGAGATGCGTCATCTCTAAGCCGCTGTCTACAAAAAATATTAAAAAGAATTTACTTATTTACTGATGATCGTAGATATGTCAGAAGTACAACTCATTTTTAAAAAACTATTTTCCAACAATCTTTAAGGTATTATAAAAAATATGAAAAATGATGTTGATTTTATTTCTTTAATACTAAATATATAAACATAATTATTAACTAAAAGGAGAATTAAATTGTCAGATACAAATGAATCTTTGGATGTTATGTCAATGGTTTCTGAGATTGCCGCAGCATATGTGTCTAAACATGAAATGAAATCCGAAGACCTACCTGATTTTATTCGACTTATTCAACATAGCCTGCTCTCTCTCAGTTCTGGTCAGTCCTTCAGACTTCATGCTCGAACAGAGCCCACTGTTCCTATTGAAGAGTCTATCAAACCAGATTACATTGTGTGTCTTGAGGATGGAAAGCGCATGAAAATGCTTAAGCGTCATTTAAAGACAGCCTACAATATGACTCCTGATCAATATCGGGAGCGCTGGGATTTACCCGTAAACTATCCTATGGTTGCGCCGAATTACACAAAGACACGTAGAACCATTGCTAAAGGCATTGGCCTTGGAACACATCGAAAAAGTCAGAAAAAAGCCGCTGCTTAAGATCGTAGACTAATCTACTGATGTTTAGCAGGATAAACATCAGTATTTTTATTTTTCAAATTGTTTTTAAGAAATTGTGTATTTATGATTTTTTCCGGCTGTTTTACGCTTATCAAAAATGTTGCAGTTCTCTAAAACTCTTTTTCTTGAAGATTAAGATCTAAACTCATTAATAATAGTTAATCTTTCTCGCGTTCATAGCTCTCTTTTCCCAATTTTATTCATAGATTTGCGCTAATGAGGGGTCATGAATGAGGAGAATGTTTTCTGCATTTTTAGAGTTGGCACCTTCAGTCCAATTAAAAGAACCCGTAAGGACATAACGGCTATCAATGATCATTGTTTTATTGTGGGCAAGCCCAGTTGCAGGATCAATAAATATAGGAATTCCTTTTTGAAGAAGGAAAGAAAGCTGAGAGTGCCTTTCTTTGAGCTGAGATTTATCAATGAGAATTTTAACATCAATCCCTCTTTCATAAGCATCCATGAGAGCTTTTGCAATTTGAAGGGAAGTAAAGGAATAAGCCATAATCAAAATGGAGGATTGAGCTTCTTGAATAGCGCTAATGATATGATTTGTACATTGTCCTTCCGGGC
>MKUL01000059.1 GCA_001897795.1 Alphaproteobacteria bacterium 41-28
GCTCTTGCTCTAAGCGTCGCAGCTCAGCTTCTAGTCTAACTCGTTCTTGCCTTATACGTTCTTCTTCACGTTCCTGTTGGAGTTGGGCCTGACGGCGTTCTTCTTGCCGACGAGCTTCTTCTGCTCGGATTTGCTCTTGCTCCAAATGTCGTTGTTCAGCTTCTTGTCTAACTCTTTCTTGCTGAGCGTGTTCTTCCTCTTGGCGCTGTTGCACTTCTTGGCGACGCTCTTCTTCTCGACGTACACGTCCTTGATCTTCTGGTTGCTCCCGTTCCAGCCCTACTTCCAAGAATGATGCTTGGCGCTCAGGTGCAACTTCTTCTTGGAGCTGATCTTCAATCCTTGCCCGTTGCAATTCAGCAAATCTCTGTTCTAGAATCGGTGGAATCAGTCTATTCTGGTCAAATCCGATTTCATGATTGTTAAGAAGAGGAAGTTCAGTGGCTCCACCTCTTCTCCCATTGTTTTCTTCATGAGGAGCTATAGGTCCGACAACCTGATGAGAAGGGATTCTCATTTCTTCCCTCAACTCTAGCAAAGGTACAGGTAATTGGACATGTGGCCTTATTTGTACCGGAGTTATAGATTTGCTTCTCCTGGTCCTCATTGCGCGTCTCTTTGAAGGCCTCCCTCTTCTTAAATGGCTTTTTTTAACTCTTACTTTTTTTCTTACCCGTCGTGGTCGTTTTTCTAAGTTCGCTTTTCTTCTTACAATTTTTAGCGCATTTCTCCGAGCGATTTTATCTTGTCGAGTGAGTCGTCGGAGGATCCTTCCCTGGGACGGATCACTTTCACTGACGACCATTTTTGCGTGAGCATAAGGCGACTGAATATCTACCAACATGCTCGTCACACACAAAGAAAATACAAATTTCTTAATCATATTAAATTTTCTTTCTCATTAGTATATTTATATTAAAGTGAGAATAAGAACAGGACCAAAAAATCATAACCCTAATTTCTAACGAATTATAAATAAAAGAGTCCTTGTATTTGATTGTTTATAAATGGAGTTTTTTCGACTTATCCATGAATTTAACATAAATTAGATTCCAATCCCTATACATGCATAAAAATTTACTAAAAATTGTTCTTATTCTTTGAATAAGATATTCGAGCGTAAAATTCAAGACTTTTTTATATGTGCGTAGGATTTAATTTTTCATTAACCATGACATTCACGTTATCCCCTGAAACTAAAGAAGCCCCAAGCCATGATCGCCATCCCAGATAGCTTTTATTTTGAAGATATGTTGAGGGTGGATTTTCTACGGAATAAATGAGGCTGAAATCCATGAGAGGGCCTACATAAAGGCGTGTAAGGTCCTGAAGACGTTGAAAACTCTTTCCAATAGGCAGAAAATTATCTAGCTGTTCTCGTGTGAGTGGGCCAAGATGGAGGCGAAAATGGTTCTGCTGATCCCAGACTCTCGTACCTAAGGTAGCCCCTTGTCCCAATTTCTGCCAACGACCTTTTCGACCAATGTGGGTTTGTTGTTCTTTAGAAAGGGGACGCCAGCGGCCTACGCATTTTTCCACGCGGATAGAAATGTGAAAATAACTATTTAAAATTGATTCCAAGCCCCCTGCAGAATGGGGGTGTGTCCAATAAAGTCCTGCATAATCTAAAAGGCTGCGATCTGGAACATGGAGGCGATTTTGAAGTGCACGTTGCCCGAGTCCTAAGAAAGCTCTTAGCCCAAAAGCAATTTCTGTTTTCTGTGGTGAGTGGGTATTGAGGCTAATCAAGTACTGTTTACGTATCCGATGAAGAATAGAAATCAGACGATGGTTAAAAATATCAAGAAAATCTTTAAGGCTTGAATCCTCATTTCGGACACGTTGGATAATCATTTCTGTATAAGGAAAGGGAAGGGGGCCTTGAATTCCTGCAATTCCCATGAAGTTGACATTAAGGATAGGAGGATTATCACGAGGAGCTTTTGCGCCAAGGAGGACATTTTCTAAGGAATAAATATCACTTGCCATGGACTCTAAATAAACACGGGATTTGACCGTTACCACTTCGTCAAACGGGTTGACCGTTTCACCGAAAGGGATTGCTTTAGGGTAGAGATATTCTAAGAGCTTAATGGCTTGATGGAATTCAAACCGATAAGGCTCTTGTAAAAGAATATCTTTTACAGTAGGGATTGACTGCCGATGTGGGCGGGCCATTGTTTCCAGACTCCATCACTTTGAGTGCTAATAAGAGTAAGCTCCGTAAAGGAGTTTAAGGCGACATACAGGCTGAAGAATTCATTCAGTACAGAAGCGAGGATGAAACCTCCTTGTCCTGCGAAGGGCATTTCATCCATCGTTAAGGTAATGCTTATTCCTTGCACAAATCCTTTCCATCCGTCGACTCCCCAGCGGCGCATCACGGGTTTATAACTAATATCCTCAATTGCATTGATTTCCGGATGAGATTTGGTCCGATTAAAGCCCGTATAAAGTTGCAAGAGTTCCTTCAAAACCAAGACAGCATTTTGATTCCCACTTAAGCTTAGATGATTTATCGAAAGTTGAGAAACGAGTCGCCATAGGGCATCTCCATCCAAAGAAGGGGGAACTTCAGGGCTAGGACGTTCGAGGCAAGTAATCGTTGTGGGGGGGATCATATCATCGACTTGCAGGATTCCACCCGCAGGGACATAAGATGCTAAGTCCCTATTTGTACAGAGAGTATAGGCATAAACTGTTTGATTGCTGGGATTTTGCGGCGTAAAATTATAGTCAACAAACGAAAGAAAGACCTCAGTTCCTGAAGTGTCAGGAATTTCAGAAGGGGAACGTCTCGAATGCCAAAATAGTCCATTGTTTCTCGCTTCTACGTCATAATCAAATGAAAAGTAAGGGGCGAAAACTTCCGTTTCCTTTCCTCCTCCAACAGCTGCGACAACTTTTAAAATGCTGTGAATTTCTGTTGAGTCCTCATTTCGTTGATCCCCGACCAAACGGTAAGAGACAGACTGATGATTCAAATCAATGGGCTCACTAATTTTATTGAAAAGATTGATGATGGGAGTGCAGCCAAGGATAAAGTTCTGTTGATCAATGCGGAACTTGTCCACACGGCTACGGTCGGCTAAGGGAATGAAAAGATCCATGTATTGATTAGCATTTGCAGTTGAAAAATTCTGGATATCCAAAAAATTGAATTTATCTGGAAAGACAAAATATTCATGAAGTAGACGATAAGCATCCAGAGTGTTGTGAGGATAAGGGATAAGGGCTTCATCCTTTTTAAAACCCACAGGAACGATAGACCCATCAGGAAGTTGAGTGGGGGTGTCCGCAGTATCCGCCTGGATAAACACGGGTGTTGGATCTTGAGGATGATATCCTAATATGCTGTCATAAAGACATTGAGTGGTGTAGGAATCACCTGCCAGATAGAAACGTAAAAAAGTAGGATCAAGTTCACTCATTGTTCCATCGTAGCGTTGAACACGAATTTTAAGGATCCATTGGGTTTGAAAATGAGAGGGAATGAAGGGGCTTTCATCAATATTCATGACGCTGGCTTCTGACACTTCAAAAGGCCATAACTCCACAGGGTATGCGGTTTGGAAACGGCAGATCTTATTTTCTTGAGCTTCCGTAAAGAGACCTGTGCCTCGTGGTACTTCATATCCTGAGGTTGATTTTCCCAAGTGAGGTGAAAGACGAAATGATGCAACCGCTGCTGCGGGGAAGGGGGCAATAAATTGAGGGTAAAGAACACCTAAAAGAGTATTTGTAAATTGGATGTATCGATTATCAATCTCTTTTTGCAATCGTCCTGTTAGAAACGCAAAAGATTCGAGAAGTCGTTGCACATGGGGATCTGCTGACCCGGCGGTGGAGATATTTAAATTTTGAGCTATCTTTGGGTATTGATCGGCAAATCGTGCCCCCGAACGGCGCAAGTAGATCATTTCTTGCTGGTAATAATCGAGCATTTGCTCAAAGTGTTCCCGACTCACTCTGTTCCCCTGTTTTTGGCGTTCTCAACGGTAACTACTCACCAACCCGTGTCATCCTTGGCAAGAAATGCTTTGTTTTCTAAAGGAAAACATTAGCATTTCTTGGCCGAGGATCTTGTGGCCAAAGAGATCCTCGGCCAAGAAAAGATAAGATTTTTCCTCGAAAAATCAACCTTTTCTTGCCAAGGATGACACCTCGTGGGGGGATGAGGTGAGCAATTACTCTAAACTGAGTGTACTTTAAAATGAATGAGGATTCTATATCTCTCTTTCTCTTTTATCACAAGACAACATGAGAATGAATGTGTAGTTATCCCCACGTTTGACTAAGTAAATATTTTGTTTAAAAAAGGTTCTTGCATAAAATTTAAAATTAATCTTAAAATAAAAACATCTGCGGATTTCCCGTAGAGTTGGGTGTTATTTGAAAAAAGGAGAATGTTATGAAAATCAGAACGAAAACGCTTATCCTAAGTTCAGTTTTTATCGCTTTTGGATCATTAGAATCCAATGCAGGTCCTCGTGGGATGTTTGAAAAAGTAGATGAATGGATGAAAAGATGGCGAGCTCCTAGACAAGCAGAGCACATTGTAAAGAAAGAAGAAGCCGGGAAGAAAGAGGAAGTTGGGCAAGAGGGAGCGGGAAAAAGAACATCGTGGTGCATTTATAAGGACTTTAAGCAAAAAGTAGATCACACTATGAGAGCCCATGAATTCTTGAAAGCTTATAAAGCAGGTCGAGACTTTGAAAAAGAAATTCAAGATTTCCCTAAAAGGTGGCCAAGCCAAACAATTATGCTAGAAATATCTTGGCGGGAAGATAAGCAGGATACGAACAATAGCGCTTCTTCTCAAAAAATAGGCGATGAACGCTTGACCGAAGAAACTAAAGTAGAGCGATCTACTTCTATCTTTTCCGAGAAAGAAACAGCCATGGATAGTTTTCCGGACCTTCCAAAACCTCAAAGGAGTGATAGCGAACTCATTAGAATAATGCCAGAGCTTCTATTAGAACTGATGGATTCTTTAAAACAAAACCCTTTGAAGGGAAGCGGTAAGGGGAAAGAGAAATCACAGCCTCAGGCTGATCAGGAAAAAAGTCGCACATCATTAGATGGTGGCAATTCCCCTTATCTTTTAAAAGGTTTTAGAAGTATTCCTACGATGTATAAGCCGTATTATTTCCCTGCGCCAGTAAAAGAAATGTTTGAGAAGAACGGGAAAAAAGGTGTAATTGATCATAGTCTTTTAAGCAAACGGAAGCCATATGATCCGGATGCACACTTTTTCAAGAGGCAAGACTTTGGAGAGTTAATAAGCTTTCAGGATGATGAGAGTGACAATACTGAAATGGTTGATACTGAAAGCAGTTTTTATGATTCGTTTGACACATTTAGTTTTCAGTCACTTATGGAAGACAGCGGAGAGTATGATCCTTATTTAACTCATATAGGTTTTGTTAAAGGAACTTCTGAGGGTAAGGGCAAGGACAAAGAAAAAGGTCAATAACTAATAAATACGAACCTTCTGCTGAATTTAGCTTAACTAATTCGGCAGAGGGTTTCTGTTTTTTATCAAATTCCTTACGAACTTAAAAAAGATTGGATCGCTTCTTCGCCATAGCGCTTCGCGCGACGGCGGAGAAGCAATTTCGGGCAAATGCCGTTTCACAAAAAAAATGCCTTTAGGAGGAATTGACAACTGACAAACCTGACAAAAGTCCTCTTTGATGAGGTTTGTCAGTTCATATTTTGTCTAATTTCCAGTTATTTACTTGTTCACTTAAACCCCTCACCCGCCCTTCGGGCGACCCTTCCACAAGGGGAGCGGTGATTTAAGTGCTCGCTGCATTACCTCTCCCCTTGTGGGAGAGGTCGTCACGCGCGAAGCAAATGGCGGGTGAGGGGGACCTTCCGATAGACTCACTGCGCTCATATATAATAAAAGAATTATCTAAACTAACAATTCCACTAACAAGTTCTTGAGACTTCCACCGGAGGAACTGACAAACCTGACATATTCATATTTGGATCGAATCTGTCAGGTTTGTCAGTTGTCAGGTCGTATTTCAGACATATACTAAAGGGTGTGATTAGACCATTTTGATGAGATATTTGAAGGTTCGCACGAATGAGGATGGCCCCCTATCATATTCTGCAATAAGGGACCTTTTATAAGAACTTTCCATTACCTTAAAATAGAGTTGCTCTTGGCAGGACAACACGCCATACTAAACTCGTTCCAGTTGAAGTTGAAAGGTGGCCTATTCCTGTCAGCACAGTCCCATCAGACGATATCGCGACGACGTCACTTAATCTCCAATGAGGAGGTAAAAGGTTCTTTTCCATAAGCAATGCTTCTAGAGACTGCATTCCTTTCCTGGCGGTCCACAGAAAAGCTCTGCGTGGATAATCTTTTTGTGCGCCATCATTTGCACTACCACCAACCACTAAACCATCACCACTTACGGCATGAGCAATACCATATTTTCCATTATTTAAGGCGCCCAAGGACTTCATTCCACTCTCTAGAGTCCAGACAAAGGGTTCATTTCCTGACCCACCAACAATCACTGAGCCATCAGAGTTTACGCCATAAGCAGCACTAGAGTTTGCACCAGGTAAGACACCCAGAGACTCCATGCCATCTTCTCGAGTCCACCGGATGGCTCTTAGCTGATTGTGTTCAGCACCATCCGCCGAAAGACCAACAATGACTAAACTATCCGAGCTTATTCCCTCAGCTTTACTATGGCTCCCATTATTTAAGGTGCTTAAGGATTCCATGCCTCCTTCTTTGGTCCATCGAAAGGCTCTATACGCAGATCCGCTCCGATCATAAGGTACAGCACCATCAATTGAGCTGCCCACAATCACTAAACCATCAGCGCTTATGTCTTCAGCCTCACTCATGTGGCCATTATTTATGGTACCTAAAGACTCCATACGATCAGTTTGGGTCCATCGAAAGGCTTTCTGTGCATTACCATCACTTGAATTGCCAACAACCACTGAATTGTTAGCGCTTGCGGCCTCAGACGAACTAAAACTCCCATTATTTAAGACACCTAAGGAAATCAAGCCATCGGTCGAAGTCCACGTAAAGGCTGTTTCCCTACGCTTATCCTTTATCCCGTAGACACGAGGCCCTGCCTTTGCCTGGCCGAGAAGCATTGAACCATCAGGGCTTATACCTCTTAAGGAACTGTCCTCTAGGGATTTGATTTGGGTAAAAGATGGCTTGCAAAGGTCTTTCAGCAGTGCCTTATAATCATTTACTTCAGAAGGGCTTCCATTCAAATCGATTTGTGCTCTCTGTGCGTACACCTTCCAGAGCTGATTATCGTTCATTACTTGCCCCCATTGTTTGCACGTGCCCGCGACAGAGGGAACATCCCTTTGATTGATAGAAGCAAATATATGAAGGAGGACTTCTTCAGGAAGAAACTCTATTGTCGCTTGATGTATAGGGGGGGACGTAGTTGAATCTTCGTTTTGACCCTCCATGGCTGAAAGGTGAGTTGTCGACAAAGCGAGGAAAGATACAAAACTAAGCGAAGTGAAAAAAAGAGATCTAAACATAAGACAATCCTTAAATAAATAAAAAATCTATTGATTTCTAATATAAGAATTTATTTTATGATTGCAAGAATTTTTTAAATAAAATCAAATGTAGAATAGGTGAATTGTACCGATTCTTGACTCCCTTATCTTCCCGTGTAAATGTTGCTTCATTCAATAAAAAAATAGGAGCCAAGCCATGGCGATTTCTGAGTCTATCTACCGTTTTTTTGGATGGTGGGTGATCAATATTGATCTTTTTTTCATGGTCCTTCTTCTTATTGGAAGTGGGCTTTTGTTTTTTCATAAGAGGACGTGGGGTAAGCGGTTTCTTTTTATAAGCTGTTTCGGGTTTGTCTTTTTTGGCATTGTTCCCATAGGGCTCTGGACGTTTGAACAACTTGAAAATCATTTTCCAAAAGTTGATCAGGTTCCGCTCGATGTCAAAGGCATGATTCTGTTGGGCGGAAGCTTTGATAAGATGACAACTCTTGCACGAGGAGAAACAGCCTATAATTTAAATGCTGGGAATTTTTTTCAATTTATTCAATTAGCTAAAAAATACCCTCATTTAAAACTGGTCTATACCGGTACTCCTTTTGAAGTTGAAACAGCAAAGAAAGAATTTGAAGCTTTGAGACTGAATCCAAATACCGTTATTTATGAGGGAAATTCGAAAGACACAAAGGACAATGCTGCGAAAACAGCTGAACTCATAAAGCCATCTTCAGATGAAAAATGGCTTCTTATTACATCTGCCTATCATATGCCGCGGTCTGTGGCTCTCTTTCGAAAAGCAGGATTTAAGGTGATTCCTTTTCCCTTGGATTATCATTCACCAGGGAAGTATGAACCATGGTTTTTTATTGGCCTTGCACTTAATCTAAAAGCTTGGCACGCCAGTTCTCGGGAATGGCTGGGAATGGTTGCCAACTATCTGATGGGCAGATCGGATGAGGTTTTTCCAAAAGTAGAGTGAAGCAATCATGTTGACTATTTTTTCCTTATAGAGATATATTAATTCGTTGAATAAATTTTTATTAAAATTTTTTATGGAGTGATGGTTATGAAAAAGAATTTTCTTTTATCGTTGACTATACTGACTTCCGTTTTAACAAATCCTGTTTTCTCGATGGAAGGTGAAGAACAAGAAGAATGGCCTTCTTCTACCGCATCACCCCGTACGGAACTCGGAAACGTTAAAGAAGAAGAGCATCCTTCCAATACATTACGAAATTGTATCGAACTTGGAACCATTGAAGGCCTTGAATTGGTAATACAACATGAGATTATTCAAACACCAGAAGGACGTTATAAGCCAAATAGCTTAGACGAGGTGAAAAGAGTATTAGCTCATTTAAAGAGCCCTGTAGCTACAAAAGGGGAGACAAATTATGAAAAGTTACAGCGGACGCTATTCAGTGAGCATCTCAATCAATTTACGGTTACCTTTGTAGATATTGCGCCAGGTTTTAAAAATCCTGAATGGCCAGCAAAAGAACCAAAGTGGATAAAAGGAGGCGAAGTACCTTATGAGGTTTCTTTTACGAAATTAGAGGATGAGAACGAGTCACTCTAAGCGACCATCAAATTCTTTGTGGAGATTTTTTATTTGCTTTTATTTTTTTATTATGATAAATAATATTGTTGATCTGTAAAATTTATTTTTTTGAAATGTTTGTGGTGTAATTATGAAAAAACTGTTCCCCTTATTTTTATCCGTCTCTATCCTTGTTTTCAACGGTTCTACATTTGCAATGGAAGAAAAAGCTGACGATACTTCCGGCTCAGCCCTTCTCGTATCTCCCCTCAGACAGATTAAGCTTGGGGAACCTTTATCTCTTGACGATCTTAAGCATATTGCAAAAAAAGGACGTATTCAAACTTCTGGGGGTGTTTTTCAGTTAATTGAAAAAGAATCATGCGACCCTGGACCGGCAATAAAACAATATTCCATGATTGTTCAACACCTCTTCGATAGAGAGTGCCATAAAGTTCTCAATTGCCATAAAGAAAAACTAGCTGAAAAAGACTCAGAAATCCTCAATAAGCTCAATAACGGTTTTATTTATTATCTCGCGACTGTGAGTAACCCCTCAGTTACAGATGAATATTGGCCATGGGGTGGCAAGCTCGCTTTTCAAAAGATTTCAAATTAGATCTATTGTGCGGTTCCCTTCACTTTAAGATGGGGGGCCACTTCTTTCTAGATTTATTCCTTCGATATTCCCATCAAATTCTCAGCAAAATCTTTGGCTGAGAAAGCATGAAGGTCTTCTATCGACTCGCCAACACCAATGGCGTGAACGGGAAGACCGAATTGCTGGGTGATGGCTACAAGAACACCACCTTTCGCTGTCCCATCGAGCTTGGTCACGATAAGACCTGACACATTCACAGCTTCTTGAAAGACTTTGACTTGTGTTAAGGCATTCTGGCCTGTGGTCGCGTCCAAAACGAGAAGGGTAGCATGAGGCGCTGCGGGATCAATTTTTTGAATCACCCGGTGAATTTTTTTCAGCTCTTCCATCAGGACGGCCTTATTATGAAGCCTTCCGGCCGTATCAATCATCACGATATCATCATTTCGTTCTTTTGCCCTTTTAAAAGCATCATAGACAAGGCCGGCTGCATCTTTGTCAGGAGCGGTTTCAAGGGGGACATTCGCTCGTTTGGCCCATACCTCAAGCTGTTCTGTAGCCGCTGCTCGAAAGGTATCTCCAGCAACAAGAGAGAGTTGATAACCTTGGTCTTTCCATTGTTTCGCGAGCTTTCCAATGGTGGTTGTTTTTCCCGATCCGTTGACACCGAGAACAAGGACAACATATGGCTTTGACGAGCCTTTGGGAATTAACGGAAGTGCGTAAGGAGCGAGGAGGGGCTCGATTTCTTCTGCAAAGGCGGCTCGAATTTCTTCGGTCGTAATGTTCTGATTATATTTTTTTTTCTTGAGTTTTTGGATCAAATCTGCAGCTGTGCTGACGCCTAAATCACTGGTGATAAGAAGCTCTTCCAATTCTTCGAGGGTCTCATCATCCAATTTCCGATGGGTGACAAGGGTTGTAATTCCTTCCGTAATACGGGTAGAGGACTTCTTAAGTCCGTCTTTAAGTCGCGTAAACCAACTGGTCATAGGACCACCGTTGCTTCAAGAGAAGATTCCTTAATCCCTGAGACACGTGCTTTGATTAGACTTCCAGGGAGATGGGGGGTGGAGAGTTCAACTTTTAAAAAATGCTCACTGTGGCCTTGGATTTCAGTTTCGAGAAGAAGATTGACCTCTTGGTTCACAAAGCGAGCAAGAGTTTTTTCAAGGTTTCTTTGACCGGCCTCTCGAAGGCGGGCAGCCCTTTCTTTGATAATATCTTTCTTGACTTGCGGCATGCGCGCAGCAGGGGTTCCCTGACGAGGAGAATAGGGGAAAACATGGAGGAAGCTTAAATCACACTCATCCACAATTCGCTTCGTATTTTCAAACATTTCGTCCGTTTCTGTCGGAAAGCCGGCAATGATATCGGCCCCAAAGGTCACATCAGGACGGAGTGTACGTAGCTTTTGACAAATGTTAATTGCATCCTGTCTCAAATGTCGCCTTTTCATCCGTTTGAGAATCATATCGTCCCCCGCTTGAAGGCTGAGGTGAAAATGGGGCATGAGCCGAGGTTCCCGTTCGAAAACATGAAAAAGATCGGGGTCGACTTCAACAGGATCTAAGGAGGAGAGACGGAGACGAGGAAGCTCCGGGACTTGGGCCAAGAGCCGTTTAACAATTTGACCAAGGGTTGGCTTTCCAGGAAGATCTTCTCCATAGGCCGTGATATCAACACCGGTTAGAACAATTTCCTGGAACCCGCGTTCTAAAAGGAGCCGAACTTGACCTACAATAACGCCCAGTGGCACGCTCCGACTATTGCCGCGCCCAAAAGGAATGGTGCAAAAGGTACAGCGGTGATTGCACCCATTTTGGACTTGAATAAAAGCCCGTGCACGACCATCAAAGCCAGAGATCAAGTGTTCGGCTGTTTCTTGGACGGACATGATGTCATTTACGATAACTCTTGCGTGTTCGATTTCTGGATTAAAATATTTGGCTTCAAGCTTTTCCATATTCCCGAGGACTTGGTCGACTTCTGGCATTTGGGCAAAGGATTCTGGATTGATTTGAGCGCCACAGCCCGTGACAATAATTTTTGCGTCGGGGTGCGTTCGGCGGTATTTTCGGATCGCTTGTCGAGCCTGACGTTCAGCTTCAGCGGTGACCGCACAGGTATTAAAAATAATAGCGTTCTGAAGCCCCGCTTTTTGGGCATTTTCACGAATCACTTCTGATTCGTAGGCGTTGAGGCGACATCCAAAGGTAACAACATTTGTGGTCATGGAAGATCAATCATTCCTTCAAAACAATAATGAGCAGCGCCCGTTAAAAGAAGGGGGGCACCAGTACTCCAATCAACTTCTAAAACTCCTCCCTCCATTTCAATAAAAACGGGAGTCTTTTTAATAAGGTCTAATTTTAAACTAAGTATTCCTACAGCACAAGCACCCGATCCGCAAGCGGGAGTTATCCCAACGCCTCGCTCCCAGACTCTAACTTTAACTGTTGTTGGAGAAATGACTTGAGCAATTTCCACATTAATCCCTTGTGGGGGTTGGAGCGAAAGAGCGAGTCCTTCCAGGTCTATGGAGGTTAGATCTTCAGTAAAAATGACGACATGGGGATTACCGACATCGATACAATACCCTTTCGATAAAGATAGGGGTAAAGGCATAGAGGGGGCAAAATGTGGATCTCTCAATGAAATAGTGATCTTATCTTTTCGGTTCCAAAATTGCGAAAGAAAGGTAGGCGTTTGAATAAGGCCCTTTTTCTTGCTCAAATGTTTAGCCACACAGCGCGTCCCATTACCGCAAGCTAAAGCTTGTTTTCCATCCGCATTATAGAAAAAAATATCCGCATCAACGCCTTTGGGTTCTTGAAGCACAATGACTTGATCACACCCTATGCCATGACGTCGGTTGGCAAGCACGCGAACTTGCTTGGGTGTTAGTTTGGTTTTAAGATGTTTATTCTCAATCAAGATAAAATCATTTCCGAGGGCGTGCATCTTTGTAAAAGGAATTTTTGAACCACAAAAACCTGGGTCCCGGGTATTGAGCCCCTCTAACCCTCGCCTCTGGAGAGGCTTGGGAAGAGAGGCTAAATCCCGGGATGACGCTTGGGACTGACGATGTTTTTTCATAACTCGTACTTTCTCCTTGTAGCTCATTTCTGTCAACTCTCTTCACGGGTATGGAGGAGATAAAGAGCATACACAAGGCTTCCAAATAGAATAAAGGCAAATGCTTGATGGAGCGTTGCCAGACCCACGGGGACGACGAGGAGAAGGGTTGCAATGCCAAAGGAGAGTTGGAGAAAGGCTGCAATCACAACGCCAGCAAAAGCATGGGAAAGCAGCGGAGGGATCGGAAGTTCTCGTTGGTAAATCCAAATTCCACAACACACAGCGGTTGTCATAATAGCTGAAACTCTGTGAAGAAACTGAACACTTACCGGATTTTCTAGACAATCTTTCCACCAAGGAAATTGAGATAAGAACTCAGAGGGAATGAGGTCTCCCCCCATTAAGGGAAAGGTATTATAGATAAGGCCTGCTTTAAGACCAGCCACAAGGGCTCCTAGTAAAGCCGTGAGAAGGACAAGGAAGAGGGCAAGCAAGGAAAGTTTCATCAGAACCCGAAAAGCATTTTGGGAGTATCCTGTTCGCTTAAGCGTTAGTTTGTTTTTGTAAAGGCTCAAGATCATCCACAAGGCGACACCAAAAATAGCAAATCCCAGGAAGAGGTGAGCCGCCAGCCGGTAAGGGCTGACATGGGGGTCATGGAGGAGCCCGCTTTTAACCATGACCCATCCCATGAGGCCTTGTCCAGCACCTAAAATCCACAACAGAACGAGGGGGAACCAAAGTTCTCGATGTTGTCTTTTAAAAACCATCAGGAAAGTTGGGATAAGAAGCACGAGTCCCAAGAGCCGTCCCCAAAGGCGGTGAATGTATTCCAGCCAAAAAATAGATTGGAATTCTGGAAGCGTCATTCCAAAGTTGATCTTCTGAAATTCTGGACTTTGTTGATATTTGCTAAATTCGATCAGCCAACCATAGCTTGTTAAGGGTGGAAAAATTCCTGTAATGGGCTTCCACTCAACAATGGAAAGCCCTGAGCCGGTCAGACGTGTCAGTCCCCCAATCACGATCATACCGAAAATCATGAGCATCAGTGTTATGAGACTTCCCTTAAAGAGGGTGTTGGGTTGAAGTGTCATTTAGTTATTATATACTCCTTCAACTTGAAAGTGTGAACTTTTCTGGATTGCTTCGCCCTTTCTGGGCTCGCAATGACGGAGCGGGGGAATCGTCATTGCGAGGAGCGTATGCGACAAAGCAATCCAGAATTCTTGAAGTTCATCGAGTGAATAAAAGTATCGTTTCCCAGACTATAAACCTACCTTTGGCTTTGGTAGGGATCACCCTGACCTGTTTCTAAATAGGATTTAAGGCTTTTTCGAAGGAAGTGGCCCCATCGCTCTTCGCAAATATCGTAGCATTCTAAAGATTTATTCAATCCTTGATGGGTAAAATTAAGCTCTGTTCCACCATTATCGTTATCCTTTATTTTGAATGTAAGATGTGTTCCAATCCATTCATTGGCTCTCTTCAAAAGGTCATCTACATGATGATGATCAATACATCTCCACTGAACTTGAGCAGAAGGGATAAGTTTTTCGACCTTCATAATAGTATACGTTTCATCAAATCGAAAAGTTGAAATACTGTCTTCTTTAGGTTCAACATCACAATCAGTGGTCCACCAATTTTTAAGTCCTTGTTGCTCGGCAATAGCTTCGTAAACTTTTTTAGGTTTTGCATTGATGTTAATTGTACATTGAAAGTCTTTCATATGGTTTCTCCTTTAGTTGTTTGACGATTTGCTGAGGAGGTGGCTAAGATTTTCAAGACAGCCCTTCCATCCCTGATGGTGCCGTTCCTTAATTTCTTCATCAGGGAACAGGTCGTGAGTGAGGGTCAGTTCAGTAAAACCATCGATATCAGCGAGTTCAATCGTCACAAGGGTATTCTTGATGAGTTTAGAATTCCATGTGAATACAATCTTTTTGAGAGGGATAATTTCCTTATATTCTCCCATATGATTATGAGCAATACCATCTTGATCTGTCATATTAAGTTCAAAGTGGCCTCCGGGTTCGAATGTATTTTTTGACGTCACTTTCCACGCCTCATCTGGTTTTAACCATAAGTTAATAATCTCAGGGCGACTTAAAGCTTCGAATACTTTGTCTCGTGGAGCTGTGAGTTTCTTTTTTATAATAAGAGGAGATATTTTCATTTTTTCATTCCTTGTTTGAGGTTGAGAAAACTCTGGGATGGCTTGTTCTAGTAGTTGGTCAAGCGAAGTCAATTTCTGTTCCCAGAATGTCTGTAGTTGGTTGATAAGTTGAGCAGCCTCTGACAAAGGTCTTGAGTCTAAAGAACAGTAGCAAATGCGGCCTTTTTTAATGCGCCGTAAAAGTCCAGCTTTTTCCATCACATTTAAATGCTTGGAAATGGCTGCCAGCGACATATCAAAAGGTTTTGCAAGTTCAGTAACCGTATAGGTTCTCTTTGCAATCAAATCCAATATTTCACGCCGGGTGGAATCAGCCAGAGCATGAAAAATAAGATCTAATTTCTGAGGGCTTTGATATTCTACCATATGGTTAAATTATACCTTGTTTTTGCAATTGTCAACCATTTGGTTAAATAAATTAAAAGTGAGCTTTTTTAACAGACCATCAGGAAAGTTGAGATAAGAAGTACGATACTTTTCTGCTTCGCCCTTTCAGGGTTCGCAATGACGGAGTGGGGGAATCGTCATTGCGAGGAGCGTATGCAACGAAGCAATCCAGAAGCCAACAAAAGAATAACTACACATTAAACCGAAAGTGAAAAATATCCCCATCTTGAACAAGATAATCCCGGCCTTCTAAGCGCAGTTTCCCCTCTGCCTTAGCTCCTTGTTCTCCCTGAAAGGCCATATAATCCTCATAGGAAATCGTTTCTGCGCGAATAAAGCCATGCTCAAAATCTGAATGAATTTCTCCGGCGGCTTGAGGCGCTTTCGCTCCTTTTTCTACGGTCCATGCATGGGCTTCCTTAGGGCCGATGGTAAAAAAGGTGATCAAATGTAAAAGAGAATAGCCTTCTCGAATTACACGCGTAAGACCTGTTTCAGTCAATCCTAAGCTTTGGAGGAACTCAGTTTTTTCTTCCTCCGAATCAAGAGAGGCAACTTCCGCTTCAATCGCGGCCGATATGATAGCCACACGACTTTCTTCTTTTTCCGCCCTTGCTTTGACAAGCTCGGTGAATTGGTTACCCGTGGCTGCATCGTTTTCCGCAACATTACAAACATATAAAATAGGCTTCGTGGTGATCAATCCTAGACGCTGCATCTCTTCTTTTTCTTCTGAAGTGCATTGAATATAACGTGCAGGTTTACCTTGGCGGAGAAGCTCCAGTGCCTTTTCCATCAAAGGATATTGATGGAGTGCTTGAGGGTCCTTTGTTTTGAGCTTTTTCTCAAGCGCAGGCATACGTTTTTCCAGGCTTTCCAAATCCGCAAGCATAAGTTCCGTTTCAATGACGTCTATATCCCGTATGGGATCAATTTCACCTTCCACGTGGGTAATGTCTGGATTTTCAAAACATCGTACGACATGAACAATCGCATCCACTTCACGAATATGTCCTAAGAATTGGTTTCCTAATCCTTCTCCCTTGCTTGCGCCTCGAACAAGGCCGGCTATGTCCACAAATTCCAGTTGAGTGGGAATAATTTTTGCTGACTTTGCAATACGCGCAAGTTCATCAAGCCTTTTATCGGGCACACCCACGCGCCCCACATTAGGCTCGATTGTACAAAAAGGGTAATTCGAAGCTTCTGCTGCAGCAGTAGCTGTAAGAGCATTAAAAAGGGTAGATTTTCCCACATTGGGAAGGCCAACGATACCACATTTAAATCCCATCAGAGGACTCCTTTTTAGAGGGAGGGGGAAGCATTTGCATTATTTTTGCTGCATAATTTTCTGGTGATGATGTCAGTAACAGGTTGACCTCATCTGCTAAACTGGGAAGGAGAGGATCGAGCCACACATGTTCGTCCTTCGAAAAATCTGAGAGGACGTAAGAACTCACCGCTCCCTGATGGTGGGGACGACCAATCCCAATGCGTACCCGCCAATACTGGGTGCCAAGATGGGCGTCCAAATCCTTAAGTCCATTGTGTCCCCCATGACCGCCGCCTTGTTTCACACGCACTTTTCCGAGGGCTAAATCGAGGTCATCATGGAAAACGATAATATGATCAGGAGGAATCTTAAAAAATCTTGAAGCCTCTCCAACCGGTCGACCTGATCGATTCATATAAGTTAAGGGTTTGAAAAGATAAACTTTTTCGTGGTCTACTCGTCCTTCACTGAGAAGCCCGGAAAACTTGGTTTTTTCAGGAGAAAACCCATAGCTATTCATGATTTCGTCTATACACATAAACCCCACATTGTGACGGTTCTGTGCATATTCACGCCCCGGGTTACCAAGTCCCACAAAAAGATACATAGGTCAGATAAAGAACAAGACTTACGCCTCTTCCCCTTCTGGTGTAGCAGCTTCAGCAGTTTCAGCCGAAGGAGCTTCTTCCTCTTCTCCTGCGACCTTTTTCATAACCGTTGGGGCAACGATATTCGCAATATCGTTATCTCGTTCAGGATGAGCCGCAACGACACCTTCTGGCAATTTTAGGCCCTTAAGGTGAATGGTATCCTGAATCTCGAGGCCTGTAAGATCTATTTCAATACTAGAGGGGATATGGTCGATATCAGAAATGATTTCCAAGTTGTGAATGAGAATGTTCAAAACGCCACCACGCTTAATACCAGGGGAACTAAGCTCATTGATAAATTGTAAAGGAACAGCGACTGTGATTTTTCCTTCCTTTGAAACACGGAGGAAATCAACATGCAAAGGACGATCTGTTACGGGATGAAACTGCACTGCTCGAGCAAGTGCTTTTTCTTTCTTTCCATCCAGGGGAATTTCAAAAATCTTTGACAAAAATCCCGTCAAATGTAGTTCTTTATGCAGCTGAATCGGATCTAAAGAAAAATGAACAGGCGCGTCTTTCCCTCCGTATAAAACGGCGGGAACACGACCCTCACGACGTAAGGCGCGAGAAGCTCCTTTGCCCGTTCCTTCCCGCAGCTGAACATTAAGTTGAGAGTGAGAGGCTTTTGTCATAAGTAAACTCCTTTAAACTTTAGATAGCATAGTCACACACCGGTCATAACGACTTACCCACCTGGTGTCATCCTTGGCACAATATGGTGAATAGGTATCACTAATCAAATAAAATTGAAACAGATTTTTCGCAGTTAATTCGATCAATTGCCTCACCAAACAAGGGGGCAAGTGGAATTTGGCGAATTTTTTTGCATTTTTTGACCTCATCCGTCGCTAAAATACTATCCGTAACGACGACTTCTTCGAGAGCAGACTTACCAATTCGCTCAAGGGCGGGGGGAGAAAAAACCCCGTGAGTGACATAGGCTCTCACAGATGCTGCCCCGTCTTCCAACAAAGCCAGAGCCGCATTGCAGATCGTGCCAGCCGAATCGACGATATCGTCTGTAATTATGCAGTGGAGACCCTTGACGTCTCCTATCACATTCATAACTTCCGAGATTCCTGGTTTTTCTCGACGCTTATCTATCACGGCAAGACCGCAGGAGAGCCTTTTGGCAAGCCCTCGGGCCCTTACAACTCCACCCACATCAGGAGAGACAACTAAAAGCCCTTCTTGAGGCAAATGTTCTTGAATATCCTTTTGGAAAAGAGGAATGGCAAAAAGATTATCCACGGGAATGTTAAAAAATCCTTGAATTTGGCCGGCATGGAGATCCAAGGTTAGAACTCGATTTGCCCCTGCTGCCGTCAAAACATCCGCCACAAGCTTTGCGGAAATAGGGGATCTTGGGCCCACTTTGCGATCCTGGCGGGCATACCCGAAGTACGGAATGCAAGCTGTAATACGACGAGCCGATCCTCTTTTTAAAGCATCAATGGTAATCAGAAGCTCCATCAAATGGTCGTTAGCGGGTTTGCTGGTTGATTGGATGACGAAAACGTCTTCTCCTCGAACATTTTCTAAAATTTCGACAAAAATTTCATCATCAGCAAAATGGCGAATGGTGGCTTTAGCTAAAGAGGTTTTTAAATTCTCAGCAATGCCTTCCGCAAGTGGTTTGTTGCTGTTACATGCAATGAGTTTCATGAGTTTTAATGAAAATTAATATTTGCTGGAGCCTAGCAGGAGGGGAGGCTTATGTAAATGGACTAGACATAAAAAAAATCTCCGGGTTAAGAAAAAGTAAAACGCCTTTTCTTAACCCAGGAGAATCGTGTTTATATTGAAATCTTAAAAACTTGAGGTCTCAACCACATTTTTTTCTGGCGTTTTTTTAAATTTATGTATGGTTCTAAAATAGAGTGGACTTCCATCTTCAATCTTGGGACTATCAGAAAAACAAAAGGTTGCATTATCAAATTTAACCTCTTTCACGTCTCCACTTTTAAATAGTTCTGTGAAATCCCTCTTATCAAGGCTTTTAGTTTCATCAGCAGAAATCCTAATTTTGAACCTTTTTGTATTGGTGGTATTGGAAGCTTTTTCTTTCCAATGAATAGATGCTTCAACAGTTACAGGCTCTTTAGTTTTATTTTTAAAGATAACACGAGCCATGTTAGGTAGGAGGGCGGTTTCTTCTTCCATTGCATGAACTTGTGTTACGAAAACAACGCTTGCTAAAATCATAAATACTTTTACCATAATTTAACCTCAATTAAAAATTAACAACAATATATACCGTAAGGCGAAACGAGCTTTTAGATACTTCGTTTAAGAAAGTCAAGAAAATATTAATACATTGAAGCCCAGGCTTTTAGGGAAGTTTTTGGGGATATTTCGCCGCGATAGACAAAAGCGTCTAATGTATAATTTAAAACCGTTTGATCTAAACAAACCCATTGTTTTTTTGAGAAAAAGTTTTTATCCTGCTTTTATGAATAAGAACTATCTTTATGTGATGATGCCCTTTCTCCTTACTGGATGCATAGGATCATTGATCGAAGGCCATACGGAGTATGTGAATGACTGCTTTCCGAATATTCTCACTGTTCCTGAGAGGGAGGAGGCAACTCGGCCTCGTGGGCTCCATAAGGGGGATGAGAAAGAATCACGTTCTCGGGAGTTTAAAACGTTGGAGCAAGCTCGAGAGGAAATCAGGGCTCGTGATGAAGCTTTGAGGGAAGGTCGCTTCCCAGAGTCTGAGAGTGAGGATAAAGAAAAGAAACTTACTTCCGATGATACGGGTGACTCTTTAGAATCTGTTGAGCTCGATAGAGCTGTTCCATAAGCATCACACGAATTAAAAGATGGGGCCATGTTAGGCGACCAAAGGAGAGGGATTTTTCAGCTTTTGTTTTTACATCTTCACTTAAACCCTTTGGGCCGCCAATAACAAATGCTACTTTCCCCTGATGATGGATCTGTATATTTTTTAAAAGAGCTGCAAACTCTTCACTTTTAAGATTTTCTCCTTTTTCATCAAGAATGATCATGAAAGTTGAGGGAGGAAGGGATTTTAATAGAACCTCTCCCTCCTTTTGGCAGGAGCCTTTTCCTTCGAATTCATGTAAAGCAACCTTCCATTCAAGTCGTTTTTTATACTCATCAAAAAGGGACTTTAAAGCGGGATCTTTAAGTTTTCCAATAACGGATAGGGTGATTTGCATTTAGAAAGGAGCTGCCTTTTGGGTGTGTTCAGAAATTTCCAGGCCCCACATTTTTTCAAGGTTGTAAAAGGCTCTGATCTCAGGTCTGAAGATATGGACGATTACATCTCCCGCATCGACCAAGGCCCAATCCGCCTCAGGGAGACCTTCGATATGCGTGTTTTTAATGCCATTTTTCTTAAGCTCTTCCCGAAGAAGCTCAGCCATCGAACTCACGTGTCTTTGGGATGTTCCGGAGACAATTATGAGGTAATCGGCAATTGAAGATTTACCCTGAAGATCTACCGTAACGATGTTCTCAGCTTTTTTAGAATCTAGGAAGTGCTCAATAAACTCTTTTAGCGCTTGAGGAGATAATAATTGTGTCATAATGACCCATATATAAAAAACTCCTTTCCTAAACGCAAGGGGGGATGTTTTGCAAAATACATCTTCCCAAAAGCATTCAGAATTCTGACTTTTAGTAACTGTATAAGGTGAGGTTTGACGAGGCGAAGAACCTGTGTTTATAGTATTAATAAAGATATACTTTTTCGCCTGACGATAAGTATTGCTAAAAATAATTGCAGCGGAGAGAGCTTATGTTAAAGTTTTTATTCCCTTTTCTCATGATGGTAGGTTCCGCTTATGCTCATAAGTGTGCTTCACCGGACGAGCTAAACCTGAAAATGTGTGGAACACCCCATAAATGCTTCGATGAACCTTCTAAAGAATGTATTTATTGTGCCCATGGACTCCACACTAATGCGGATGGAAAGTGTGTGGGCACTCCCGATGTTCTTGGAAAATGTTATGGAGAAGATCATTATCATGCGGCGACGCAGGAATGCATGGTTTGTGCCTTAAAGCATGCTTTTAATGAAACATCTCGTAAGTGTGAGTTACAGAAATTAGATGAGTCATAAAACGCCTTGACAGAAGGGGGAGGAAAAGGTAGTGAAGAGGCGTATCTGGACAGAGTTTCCAGGTGCTTTTGCCATGAATGGCCTATGAAATAAGTGAGAGAATCGCATGTTTGCAATCATTAAAACCGGCGGAAAACAGTATAAAGTTGCCGCAAATGATATTATTAGGGTTGAGAAGCTAGCTGGTGCTTCTGGTGACACAATTGAATTTAAAGATGTCCTGATGATGGGGCGCGAGGGTTCAGTAAAAATTGGTGCTCCTTTAGTGACCAATGCAAGGGTTCTCGGAACGGTTTTAGACCAAACCCGGGACGACAAAGTCATTATTTTTAAGAAGAAACGTCGGCATAATTATCGGCGTAAGAATGGGCATCGTCAGTATCTGACAGTTGTTAAGATTACGGATATTTTGGCGGAAGGTGAGTCTCCACGAGCAAAATCCTCACCCGCAGTGGCTAAGGAAAAAGCAGAGAAGCCGGCTGAGAAAAAAACGGCAGCTCCGAAAGTTGAAACTAAGGTACCCGCAAAGAAAGCAGCACCTCAACCTGAGGCTAAGGCACCTGCTAAACAAGCAGCTCCTAAAGCAGAGAAACCAAGTGTAAAAAAAGCGGCTCCCAAAGCCAAGAAACCGTCTAAGAAATAAGGAGACTTAAGAGATGGCACAAAAGAAAGCTGGAGGAAGTTCTCGTAACGGTCGTGATTCCGCAGGGCGTCGCCTTGGTGTGAAGAAGTTTGGCGGCGAAGCCGTTATCCCAGGGAACATCCTTATTCGCCAACGTGGCACCAAATATTACCCTGGAGTCAAAGTAGGAATGGGACGGGATCACACCCTTTTTGCTCTTGCTGAAGGACACGTACAATTTTCACGTGGAGCAAATGGCAGAACATTTGTGTCTGTTGTGAGTAACGGGCAGTAGCCCTCCACCGCGTCATCCCGGAATTTGAAACCCCTCACCCGCCACTCGCTCCGCGCGTGACGACCTCTCCCACAAGGGGAGAGGTAAGGTAATCGTTTTAATCACCTCTCCCCTTGTGGGAGAGGTTGCCGCGAAGCGGCGGGTGAGGGGTTTTGCATAGCTTGATGATAAATAGCATAATATGAAAGAACCCCCATGAAATTCCTCGACGAAGCCAAGATATTTATTAAAAGCGGAGATGGCGGTGCGGGATGTATAGGCTTCCGGAGGGAAAAATTTATTGAATTTGGAGGACCGGATGGGGGGAATGGTGGCAAGGGGGGAAGTATCATTTTTGAAGCCGTTTCAAACCTGAATACGTTGATTGATTTCCGTTATCACCAGCATTTTAAGGCCGAGAAGGGCGGACAGGGCATGGGAGAGAGCCGGACGGGTCCATCTGGAAAGGATCTCGTCATTAAGGTTCCCGTTGGTACCCAAATTCTTGCCGAAGATAAAGAGACTCTATTGGCAGATTTTACAGAAGATGGCCAGCGCTTGGTTTTTTTAAAAGGCGGAGATGGCGGCTTTGGAAATGAGCATTATAAGTCTTCCACGAATAGAGCTCCTCGTAAATCTACACCGGGATGGCCGGGAGAGGAGATGTGGGTTTGGCTGCGCCTTAAACTTATTGCTGATGTGGGTGTCGTTGGCTTACCAAATGCAGGAAAGTCCACTTTTTTATCTGTCGTTTCGCGCGCGAAGCCTAAAATCGCTGATTATCCTTTCACCACATTGGTTCCCAATTTAGGCGTTGTTTATATCCACGATAAGGAGTTTGTCATAGCGGATGTGCCTGGTTTGATTGAGGGGGCTCATGAAGGCGTGGGGCTTGGAACACGGTTTCTAGGTCATGTGGAACGGTGTAAAGTTATATTACACCTGATCGACGGAACATTAGAAGATGTTGTGGGGGCATATAAAATAATACGTCATGAGTTAGAACTCTATGGTCAAGATCTTGTGGAAAAACCGGAAGTCCTGGCCCTAAATAAATGTGATGCTTTGACAGAGGAGGCTACTGCTGAAAAGTCAAAAGCCTTAAAGAAAGTGACAGGGAAAGAGGTTTTTACGATGTCTTCCCTCAGTCGACAGGGCGTACCCCAAGTGTTAGACAGATTATTGAGCTACATAGTTGGTGAAAAATAATCCTCAAGCTGTGCACTTCTCCTTTAGTCATTGTTGGTTTCTAGGGTTTTTATGAGGTCCCCATTTCTCTCTATCAATTGTGGATTACTTAATTTAATCGCAAATTTTTTACCAGAAGCGTTTGTGTAATTAATTACATTTTCGTATTTTAATTCAAGTAGGAGTCTCGAAAACTTATTTGTACAATAAGCAAAATCTCTTACTACTAGTTTAGAAGAAAGTTCGGCTTCTTCCTCTACTTCCACATTAAACTTTATCTTATATTCATTAGGCTCAAAGCCTTCGAAATTTTGTAATACAATAACTGGCAAATTTTTCTTTAGCTGTTTGATTTGTTTTTTGGTTGGTTCAAAGTTGGCTTCTTCTTGCATCCAACCAGTGCTAAAAGCATCGGTTGATAAAAAAGTATAAACTGCCATTATCATCAAATACGGTATTTTCATGGTAATAACTCCTTTTAATAGAGAATTATAAAATTTCATATGTTAGCCGTCAAGGCGTGGCTAGATATTGGATGCGTTGTTGGATTATGTGGTTGATGAGGAATAATCTGACAGGTATTTTTTATTTTTGACTCGGGTTCATACACAAGCGATTTCAGTTTATGTACCTTGGTGCAAGCACCCTAGACCAAGATAGGGATTCAAAGCGAACTATTTGCCAGACGCTACCTCAAAAATGAGTTTGCGTTTTTCCTCAAATCGAGAATTTCTGTGTTAAGAGAAGATTCAAAGGCGAGGAGTACGCCTTTGAGTCGATGAGCGGAAAATTCCGAGCGCTCTTGTATAAGCATAGCGAGGGTGGAATTACGAAAATAATTTGTGAGCAACACTTGACTTTGCAAATTTTTATTTTACATTATTATTAACATTTATTTATTGTGAGTGATTTAATATGAAATTTTCAACAAAGTTTTTTATGTTTTATGCTTTTTTGTTTACGAGTTTTTGGGTTGGCCTAAATAGATCTAGCCTAGGGATGGAGGATGACTTTCAAACTGTTGGCTTTAACTATCAACCAGCTCGAGTAAAAAAAGAGAAGGATAAATATACATTAAATTTTATAAATCTGGATAAAACTAATGTAAACGAGAACGAAAAAGAAAAATTTTTAGAAGTAAAAATGGGAGAAATAAAGTGGCTTTCTGAAGAAGACTTAAATATTAATATTGTTGGTCTCTTTACGCAAAACGTACAGGATTGTGTATCTGTTGTTTTTAAAGGCGCGCGTATGGGGCTTGGACATATTTCTCTATCTGAGAAAGATTATGAACTTCTTGAAAAAGAAATTATTCAATTGGGTAAAGAAGATTATGAAATATATTTGTTTTCTCATTATTTTTCAAAAAACTTAGAAAATGTTGTTAATATAATATTGAAAAATGGGATGATTATTAAAGGAGCTGATATTTCAAATAACTTTGCCTTATGTAATGAAAATTATAGCTTTTTTGGTCCTCTTGCCTTTTTCTATTCAGATGAAAAGAATATGCAAGCTCAAAATTCTAATAATAGAAGTATTTACCTAAAAGTGCAATCAAAAGATATTTGGGTTATTAATAAACTGAATTAATTAACTTAACGTCACTCCGGAAGGGAAACACGCTTAAGAATTGCGAATTAACCATTTGAATCTCAATGTAAATGCGATTCACCTGTGTAATTTATTTTGCTTCGGGAATAGCAGCGAATGAACATCCTTCATCACGACATAAATGATAAATAAATGTGATGGCTGAACTCATTAGCACTGAGGCATCGTATAAGCGGGGCTTGATGTCCAAAATAACCTGTGTCAGGATGGCTCGTCGCGTGTTAGAACGAGGCTGTAAGACAACGAAAAAGGAGAAGAAAGATGGATATTCTTTCGACGATTAAATCAAAGTCTACCGTTTTAAATGAACTCATGGTCGTTTTCGGAGGTGTTCTACTCCTCTTTGCCGTTTCACAAGTTGAAATTCCCTTAAAGCCTGTGCCCATCAATTTGCTCACAGTGGGGGTCATGCTGATTGGTTTAACCTACACACCTCGACGGGCTCTTGAATCGCACCTGGTGTGGATTGGGTTAGCGGCAGCAGGATTTCCTGTATTAGCAGGTTTTTCTGGGGGATTGGACCGTCTTGTCGGTCCTACAGGGGGATATATCCTAGGGTGCGCCACTTCAGCCGTTCTTATGTCAGTGCTTAAAGAGAAATTCTCACTGAACTCATGGATTTCCGATGTACTCCTATGTGGCTTGGGAACCATCATCGTGTTTATACTGGGCGTTGCCTGGCTTTCTCAACTCGTTGGGTTTACAAATGCCCTGATGCATGGTCTCGTACCCTTCATTTTACCCGGCATTGTAAAAGCAGGTCTCCTGTGTACAGCTCTGCAAATTCTTCGCCATTATAAGCGCGGATGAAATTTTCTTTCCGGCCTCACCACTTCCTCTGTACCTTAGGGTTTCAGGGGATGGGGTACTCTCCTGAATTTATCGAAAACTACACTCATATTGTGGAGGCTCTTCAAGACAATGAAGAGCTTCTTATTGAGGTTGTGGCAGGGGCTGATTCTATTTGCACAGCTTGTCCTCATCAGGGAGGAGGAGTGTGTAGGACGGAAGATAAAATTAGAGGTCTTGATGATCGTCATGCTCAAGTCTTAGGGATTGTTCCTGGTGATGTGTTAAGCTGGAAAATGGGTAAAAACCGGCTTAAGGAAAATATGACCCTCGACGCATTTCACAAGGCCTGCGAGGGGTGCCAGTGGAAATCCTCAGGTGTGTGTGAAGAAGCCCTTCAAAAGCTCCACAATGGGGCCTTATGAAAGATAAGCTGACGCCTGAGGATCTCCAATTATGGCAGGCGAATGTGAAAGATGTGAAGCCTCTTTCAAAAAAGGTCCCAAAACGCAAAGAGCCACCGGTCGCGAAAATACGGACTCCTCAAAAGCCTCCTTTAAAAAGGATTGTAAAAATCTCTCCCTCTCTAGCCCCCCTTCAAAACTTGGGTCGGAAAGAACTTCGTCACCTCAAGATTGACGCGCGCTTAGATATGCATGGTTTGAGTCTTGAGGAAGGTTTTGACGCCTTAGAACGATTTTTGGTGCGTTCTCAGGAAAGGGGATTGAAAAACGTGCTGGTGATTACGGGAAAGGGAGCCTTGAGTGCAGAAAATACTTTACGTCATCAATTCCCAAGGTGGCTTGAAGAGACACCTCTTCGCGAGCTTATTACCTCCTACCATCCCGCTAAGCCCCAGGATGGAGGCTCCGGGGCTTTTTATGTGGGAATTCGGAAACGGGTCAAGAAGTGAGAGCCATCTCGACTCAGATATGCCCTAGTAGAGTTCCATTCTAAAAAGAATCGTTATCCTCTTCCATATTCACTATTCCTGGATAAAAATTCTCGTCCTCTTCCATATTCATTATTTCTGTGTAAACATTGTCATCCTCTTGGTATCCTTGAGATCCTGCGGAGATCATTTTGTCAAGCTGAGCTTTTGCTTCTTCGTGACCATTCCGAACAGCTGCTTGAAGCCAAAAAAGACCCCGGGATTTATCTACGGCGACCCCATAGCCTTCAAGATAAAACCGACTTAAAGCAAATTGTGATGTATTATCTCCAACTTCTGCGAGGGCCTCGAGCTCCAGGACAATCTGTCGGGCAAGTTCCTTTTCCTCCTCGCAGTCGTCCATCTTGGAGGATAGAAACCAAGATACAGCTTTAGCTACATTTTTTTCAACTTGGTTCCCCTCCAAACAACATTTGCTGATATAGCATTCTGCAGCTCTCAAACCAGTATAAGCAGCGGAAAGGACGAAATCTACACCCCTACCTTTATCCTTAAGACAACTGAAAAAATATTTACCAAGTATAAACTTCCCAGATGGGTTATTTTCAAACAAGTGGTGGCTTGTCTCAATGAGAGACGTGAGCTTTTGAACAGCAACGGTATCTCCTCTTTCAACGGCCTTAAGAAGCCAATTTGCGCCTTCATATATGTTTTTTTCGACTTTAACCTTTCCTTCCGAAAAAATTCCTCCAAGTTCACGCATTGCTGCGGGGAAGCCTAGATGAGCGGCTTCAGTCACCAAATCCAGACCTTTCTGGTATGACTCAGGAATTGTCTTTCCTTTAACAAACGGTCGAGAAATTAGAAAGAAACCAAGTCTAAATTTCGCTTCTATATTACCTTTTGCAGCAATTTCAGTAAGTAAATTTTCTGCTTCTTCATGTTTGTTAGTCATAGCCTGGATGAGCCATCGTATGGTCTTTCTTTCATCTTTCTCCGAATAAAACCGGGCAAGGTCATAGGCCGCTTGTGCATCACCTTTTTGAGCACAACATGCAAGCCAATAGATCGCCTCCTCCTCATCTTGAGTCACCCCACTACCACTCGAATAACGTTTACTCAGATCTGACATCGCCTGTGTATGTCCTCCTTGCGCAGCTTTAATGAGCCAACGGATCGCTTCATCTCTATTTTCTTCCGAGAAAAATTCATTAGCTAACCTATAGCTAGCCTCAGGAGAGCCTTGCTGTGCAGACTTAATAAGCCACTTACTGGCTAATTCATCGTCTTTCTTGATTTCTTCTGTGCCACCAGAATAAACCTCGATAAGCCTTTTTTGGGCTACCGGATGACCTAATTCAGCTGCTTTCGTTAGGAATTTTAAACTGGTTTTAGGATTTTTTGGAATGGCTCCTTCGCGGTCTGGTGAACCATAGGGCCAATAAAAGGCCCCGCGTTGATATAAGGCCTCTCTATAGTGAGGGTGGTGTTTATCTTCGGAAATTGATACCCACCAGGTTAAAGAATCTCGTAATTGAGGTTTAATTGAAGGGCAAGGGCCTCTGTCAGGAGATAATGGTCCAAAGCATCCTTTTCCGGTGAGATAATAATTAGCAAGTAAAAATTGAGATTCAGAATCACCAAGAAGAGCTGAGGCTTCTAATAGTTTAGTTTGCTGAAATGTAGCATTAGGTCTCAATAAGGCGAAGATGCGGATTTGCTCTCTGTTAAATTTATTAAGTTCTTTATATTTTCCAGACAACGTTAAAGTTTCCATTTCATCAATTTCTGCTTCTAGTGGATCTGGGTTATTCGTTTTTCCAACTGATGATGCCCTATGGAGGGTTAAATAAGCTTTATACTTAAGCGTATCAAAAGTTTTTTTTTGCTTTCTATCTGCGAGAAGAGCTTGAGAGAAATATTGCTTAGCTTTCCTCGTGTTTTCTAACACTACAGGACTACGAACGTGGGCAAATTGTGGATAATGTAAAAGTACTGAGAGGGGTGTGTTATTGGGGTGTGCATTATGAGGATGCGCGGCTAAAGAAGTCAAAGCTAAATAATAAAGAAGAATTGGGCTTTCAGGATTTCTTTCGAGACCTTTTAATAAAATCTTGGCCGTGTTTAAAGCCTGACTACGGAGTGACGTTTCTTCAATTTGATTTACTGTATCAAACATAAAACGTATCCAGCTAACATCTGGACCTCCCTGTTCAGAAAACTTCCAATTCTCAAAGGGATACAGAGGTTCAGATAAGCTTAAAGCTAGTCTTAAAACGTGGAGATCATCTGATGCCAGTTCAGATCTCTTTCTGTCGACCATTTTAAGGCTTCTATAAGTTTGTCTTGCTTGAGAACCTCGATTTCCGAGGGCAAGAGCAAAAATATACTGTTGAATTTCATTAGGTAGTTTATCTAGGTCACTCTCATCGTGGTTTTCTTGAGGCGCTTTCTCTTCGCCTGAAGCTCTGTGTTTACTTCCTTCGTTCGCTTTTTTATGAGGAGAAGGATTTGGATCTTCGAGTTCATCTCGTTTCGTTTTATCCGCATAGGCAGGTTGAACGAAAGAAGCCATTATACTGGCTAAAACTAATAAACTAACTTGAGTTTTAAACATAAAACACACCATAATAAAAAATCATTTTCGTAAACATAGTAATCAGAGTATAAAAAGTCAATATCTATTGATAGAAAGAGTAAACGAATCCCTTACCGCTCGCCCTAAAAATCCTTAGTTTTTGCAAAAAACTGGCTTGAAAAGACCTTTCCCTCAGGATGGAGGCTCCGGGGCTTTTTATGTGGGAGTGCGGAAACAGTCCAAAGGCTAACCATTTTTAATTCTCAAAACTTCAACCATATGTTGCCCAATATCGAGGACATGGTCCCGAACAACAATCTCAAGTATTTGATCACGACGGCCGCGTAGCTTGCGCCAATCGTTATAGCTGTATTGTAACATCGGTGTGAAAGTATCCAACCCGCGTCTTGCCGGTTTCCTTAAGGTTGAGCCTGAATTGATCGGGCAGAGCTCGATTCGTTCGGCATGTGCCTTTGCAAGGCTTAGCGTATCTACAACGATGACCTCACGGGATCTGTTGCGGTTATGGCGTGCGCCGAGTAGACGATTCAAACCTTCTTCATTTGCCCAGAAAAACACGCGTGCATTCAGTATACGAAGCCAGTCGGCAGGCGTTAGGTTTTCATTTAAACATTTTTCGAGTGCTTTTTCATTAAGGGGAACGTTATCATTGATGATGACGCGGCCATGATTTGGATGTTCAAGTAATACTGCTGATGATCTGCGTTTTCCCTCGATCGTTGCCCTACTTGGATCCTTAATTTCGAAGAGATCAAGCATAGAAGTCGTTGATAAGAGACCCTTTTGCCTAATGCTCTCCCAGGCTCCGGGTTCAGTGACGTGATAAAGTCGGGGATGCCGTTCTGCTAGTTCTTCAGCTGTCATATAAATTTTATTTTTTCTCAATCGTAGGGCTATTCTCTATCTTACCGATCGCCCCAAAAATCCTTTATCTTCGCAAAAAAACCTTCTGAGAGGGGGCTGGAATGAGACTTTTTCTCGAGGCCTGCGAATTCTTCTAAGAGTTCTTTCTGACGCTTTGTAAGATTTACGGGTGTTTCAACAAGGGTTTGAATATACATGTCACCCCGAGCTGAGGATCTTAAGACAGACATTCCTTTGCCCTTCAAGCGAAATTGCTTCCCCGTTTGCGTTCCTTCTGGGACCTTGACACGTGCTTTATGACCATCAATAGCAGGGACTTCGATCTCTCCTCCTAAACTGGCTGTGGTCATAGAAATGGGCACTTGGCAATAAATATTAGAACCATCCCGATGAAAAAACTTATGGGGTTTAATATGAAGGAAAATATAGAGATCACCTGGGGCGCCTCCTCTTAATCCAGCTTCGCCTTCACCTGCCAAGCGAATGCGAGCGCCATCCTCAATACCTGCAGGGATGGACACAGAAATGACTTTTTCTTTCCGAACTCTTCCTGATCCATGACACGTTTTGCAGGGGTCTTTAATGATTTGGCCAAGACCATGGCAGTGAGAGCATGTTCTTTCAATGGTGAAAAACCCTTGTCGGGCATGAACCTTCCCTTGACCATGACAGGTAGGGCAGGTTTCCGGCTTCGTGCCTTTTTCGGCACCTGTCCCATGACACGTTTCGCAAGTGGCATTTGTGGAAATTTTAATGTTTTTCTTTAACCCTTTGAAAGCGTCTTCAAGGGTTATCTCCATGTTATAGCGAAGGTCTGCACCACGGGAAGATGATTCGGCTTGGCGGGTTCTGCCGCCCATGAATTCACTAAACATATCATCAAAAATATTACCAAATCCTGAGGCTTCAAAGTCAAAACCACCCTGATTAAATCCACCAGGCCGAGGTCCAGCGCCCATGCTTCCATCAAAAGCCGCGTGGCCCATTCGATCATAGGCTGCACGCTTTTGTTCATCCTTGAGGATATCATAGGCTTCATTGATCTCTTTAAATTTTTTCTCAGATTCTTTGTCACCCGGATTTTTATCTGGGTGAAATTTCATCGCAAGCTTACGGTAAGCTTTTTTAATCTCATCTGCTTTCGCTGATCGAGAAACCCCGAGAAGGTCATAAAAATCTTGTTTTGCCATTCATTAACCAATAGCGCCCAGTGGGCAGTTGTTTGTTTTATTTCTGGATTGCTTCGATTCCTTCGGAACCTCGCAATGACGAATAAGGGGAACGTCATTGCGAGGAGTTTTGCTTTGAAGCAATCTAGAAAACAATGTTAGAGTTACTCTTTATCCTTGTTATTGTTATTATCATCGACTTCTTCAAAGTCAACATCAACGATGTCTTCTTTATTAATTTTATCCGATTCATCAGGAATTTCGGATGAAGTATCTTCCTGTGATCCTTCCTGACTTGCTTTATAAAGTGCTTCGCCTAAGGTCATGGAGACTTGGGTCAAGACTTCCATTTTTTCCTGGATTACAGATTTTTCAGGAGAATCCAAAGCTTCACGAAGGTCTTTGATGGCCGCTTCGACTTTCTCGCGATCCGTTGCCCCTATTTTATCCCCATTTTCTTTAAGGGTCTTTTCAGTTGTGTGGATGAGGGCCTCAGCATGGTTGCGAACTTCCACGAGTTCTCGACGCTTTTTATCCTCACTCGCATGGGATTCAGCATCCTTGACCATTTTATCAATGTCTTGCTCTGAAAGACCGCCAGAGGCTTCGATTCGGATTTGCTGTTCTTTTCCAGTTGCTTTATCCTTTGCGAAAACATGAACGATACCATTGGCATCTATATCAAAAGTCACTTCAATTTGAGGCATTCCGCGTGGGGCAGGAGGAATTCCCATGAGATCAAATTGCGCTAAGAGTTTGTTGTCTGCCGACATTTCGCGCTCTCCTTGGAAAACACGTATGGTAACGGCAGTTTGGTTATCATCAGCAGTTGAGAAGACTTGGCTCTTTTTCGTAGGAATCGTCGTATTGCGATCAATAAGTCGGGTGAAGACTCCTCCTAAAGTTTCAATGCCGAGGGAGAGAGGAGTGACATCAAGAAGAAGGACATCTTTCACGTCTCCCCTTAAAACACCTCCTTGGATCGCGGCACCCAAACCAACAACTTCATCCGGATTAACACCCCGATGAGGATCCTTCCCAAAGAATTGTTTCACAGTTTCGATGACTTTTGGCATACGGGTCATACCGCCGACCAGGATAATTTCATCTATGTGGCCCGCTGTGAGACCAGCATCTTCAAGAGCTGCTTTACATGGTTTGACCGTTCGTTGAATGAGATCTTCAACAAGGCTTTCTAATTTAGCGCGCGTCAGCTTTACATTGAGATGCTTGGGTCCAGAGGCATCAGCTGTAATAAAGGGAAGATTTACATCGGTTTGCACGGCACTGGAAAGTTCAATTTTGGCTTTTTCAGCAGCTTCCTTTAGTCGTTGGAGAGCAAGCTTATCCTTGCGAAGATCGATACCTTGTTCCTTATGAAATTCATCGGCCAAATAGTCTATGATGCGTTGATCAAAGTCTTCACCTCCTAAAAAGGTATCACCATTCGTTGATTTAACTTCAAAAACACCGTCTCCGATTTCGAGAATAGAAACGTCAAAGGTTCCGCCTCCTAGGTCATAAACGGCAATGACCTCACCTGCTTTTTTTTCTAAACCATAGGCTAGAGCTGCTGCCGTTGGTTCATTGATAATGCGCAGAACTTCAAGACCCGCAATTTTTCCGGCGTCTTTCGTGGCTTGTCGTTGGGAGTCATTAAAATAAGCAGGAACTGTGATAACGGCTTGTGTAACTTTTTCACCTAAAAAGTTTTCCGCTGTTTCTTTCATTTTTTGAAGAATGAATCCACTGATTTCACTGGGGCTATACTTTTTGCCCTCGACTTCAACCCATGCGTCTCCATTTGGGCCCTCTACAATTTTATAGGGGACAAGTTTCATGTCTTTTTTTGTCACTGGATCATCGAATCGTCGCCCAATAAGACGCTTTATAGCAAAAAGGGTATTTTCGGGATTTGTTACGGCTTGGCGCTTTGCGGCTTGTCCGACAAGGCGTTCGCCCGTATTCGTAAACGCAACCATGGAGGGGGTTGTACGCCCACCTTCGGCGTTTTCAATAACTCGGGCTTCTTTTCCGTCCATGATAGCAACACAAGAGTTTGTGGTACCAAGGTCAATTCCAATCACTTTACTCATATTATTCCTCTTTCTTTTCTGTAGTGAAAATTAAAATTGGTCTATTTCCCTTATGTAGGTATGGTCTCGGTTGGTTGCAATGTGGGGTCAGAATTTTTTCCTTTAGCAACGCCTACAAGCGCTGGGCGTAAAAGTCTACCACTTAATTGGTATCCGACTTGAAGGACATGCACAACAGTTCCTGCCGGTTGATCAGGGGCGTCGACTTCAAACATGGCTTGATGAAGGTGATGATCAAAAGGTTTGCCTAAGGGTTCAATTTTTTCAATACCGTGTTTTTTGAAAGCAAAGAGGAGTTCCTTTTCGGTAATTTCCACGCCTTCCATAAGGCTTTTTAGCAGTTTTTCAGGGTGGTCATGATCCTCAGGGACACTCTCTAGCGCACGCCTTAAATTATCAGCTACTGTTAAAAGTTCCCGTGCAAAGCCTGTTGTTGCATATTTTGCTGTTTCTTCTCGTTCTCTCTCGGCTCGTTTCCGGTAGTTGTCCAGCTCAGCTAACGTTCTTAAAAGCTGGTCTTTAAGCTTATCGACTTCAGCCGTGAGCTCTTCTTCCCTTGAAACTTCAGCAGAAGCCTCTTCTTCGGTGGGAAGGGTTTCATCTTCTGGAAGGGGAATTTCTTTATCTGTCATTGTTTAACCTATCGTCTTGCTAATGAGTTTTGCTGTATAGTCTACCATAGGAATAATGCGGCTGTAATTTAATCTTGCAGGGCCGATCACACCGATGGCGCCGACAATTCGTCCATTGTCTGCTGAATAGGGTGAGACAATAAGCGAACAGCCGGAAAGTTGGAAAAGATTATTATCAGAACCAATAAAAATTTGAACCCCATCTGCTTCAATAGCTGCATCAAGCAGTTCTAAAAGCTCTTCTTGTGTATCCAGAGCATCAAAGAGGAGTCGGATGCGATCCAGTTCTTCCACATGGCGAACGTCCTGAAGAAGGTTAGATTGGCCACGGACAATGAGAGAGGTGGATGTGCCTTTCCCGGCCCATACCGCAAGACCCTCCTCCACAACTTTTGAAGAGAGAAGATCGAGTTGGGTTCTGTTATCTTCAAGTTCACCTAGAATTTGGGCCTTTGCTTCTTTAAGTGTTTTCCCAGAGAGGCGATTATTTAAATAATTTCCTGCCTCAATAAGACTTGAAGGAGGAATTCCAGCGGGTGTTTCAATAATCCGGTTTTCCACAAGTCCGTCTTCTGTGATAAGAACGACAAGGACACGTCCAGGACTTAAGCTTACAAACTCCATATGCTTTAAGATGCTTTCTGATTTGGGAGCAAGGACAATGCCCGCACAACGGCTGAGACCGCAAAGGGCTTTGGTTGCATCTTCCAAAATATTAGAAAAGTTCTTGTTGGTTGCTTTACAATGATGCTCAATTTCTTTTTGTTCTTCGGGGTTCAGTGCCCCAATTTCTAAAATACCATGGACAAAAAGGCGAAGCCCAGCTTCCGTCGGAAGGCGTCCTGCAGAAGTATGAGGAGCATAAAGAAGACCCGCCGCTTCCAACTCTGCCATGACATTGCGAATACTTGCTGGTGAAAGAGACATGCCCAAGCGGTTGGAAAGGGTCTTTGAACCGACAGGCTCCCCCGTTTCAACGTAAGCATCAACGATATGGCGAAAAACCTCGCGGGATCGTTTGTCTAATTCTTGCAGTTTTGTCATAGCTCTTTTATCACTATTTAGCACTTCCTAAAAAGCACTTCCTAAAAGTGTCATCCTTGGCAAGTAATGCTTTGTTTTCTAAGGGAAAACATTAGCTTTGCTTGGCCGAGGATCTGCTATAAATCTCCAAAAAATCCTCGGCAAAGAAACGCTAAGTCCTTGTTTCCCAAGGGCAAGCGTTTCTTGCCAAGGATGACACAAGGTGGAGATTCATAAACTCTTTTCACCTTATATGGAATGTAGTAATGACTTAAGCTTGCGTCAATCTTTTGAAAGAGAGTTTTTATGAGATCTTCAAATCGTCGCCCTGACCAACTCCGTTCGATTTCATTTGAAGAAGGGTTTGCGAAACATGCCGAAGGATCGTGTTTGACTAAGTTTGGGGATACCCATGTCTTATGTACAGCTTCTGTTGAAGAAAAGGTACCTCCATTCCTTCGTAATAAAGGGACTGGATGGGTGACGGCCGAATATGGCATGCTTCCACGCTCAACCCACAGCCGTATCGACCGAGAAGCCGCTCGGGGAAAACAAACGGGAAGGACTCAAGAAATTCAACGCCTTATTGGGCGAGCTTTGCGATCTGTTGTCGATTTAAAAGCCCTCGGAGAGCGTCAAGTTATCATTGATTGTGATGTGATTCAAGCTGATGGGGGAACGCGAACCGCAGCTATTTCAGGGGCTTATGTGGCTCTTTACCGCGCTCTTCAGAAGTTAGTTAAAGACGGAAAGCTGGAATCCCTTCCCCTAGGCCATCAAGTCGCAGCTGTTTCTTGTGGAATTGTAGGAGATGTTCCTATCCTCGATTTAGACTATGGGGAAGATAGTACCGCACAAGTGGATGCGAATTTTGTTCTGACAGATGCAGGAGCGATCATCGAAATTCAAACAACGGCCGAGGAAAAACCTTTTGAAGAGGCCGCTCTTTTTGAAATGATGCGCTTGGCACGTCTGGGGATTAATGAGATTGCGTCTTTGCAAAGAAAGGCGTTGGGGTTGGAGTGATTTTTATGTGCGCGTCCAAGTTACTTAAGCTTGAATAGAGACGGTGAATAATTGTGCATATATTTCTACTTGATATTATAGATAAAATTTTTTATATTTTTTTAAATTATTTTTTATAAAGATGCAATACAAATGAAATTTCAAATTTCGAAAATTGCGCATTTATTTTGCTCTCTTCTTGAGCAAGATAGAAATCAAGGACGTCCCCTTGATTGTGGCTTGGATGAGGCTTTATTGCAACTTTATTTTATTAATCCATATTTGTGTGTAAACTCAAAAAGTATGCAATTAACAGACTCGCTTTCAGGTTATAAAGGAATCAACATTATCCCAGAAGAAGCTCCAGGACATTTATTAAGGCTACTAGCTTTAGATGATTTAAGTCATACCGACGATATAAAATCGATATTTTTAAGAGAGGCAGCCAATAGAGGAGATGTTATTGCTCAATTTGAAATCGCTCGTAGATCTTACCTAAAGAGAGCTTCTGATGGATCTACTCTTGAAGAGGATACAGAAGCGATGAAATGGCTCAAAAAAGCCGCTGAAAATGGTCACCCAAAGGCACAGCATAAGCTTGGGTTACAAATGAGATCTGAAAATCCATTATTAGCAGCTAAATGGTTTACAAAAGCTGCAGAGCAAGATCATAGGTCAGCTCAATACGAATTAAGTAAGGTTTACTTGAACGATAAAAGCTCTTTTTATAATTTAGATTGGGGGATTTACTGGCTTATAAGAGCTGCTGCGCAAGATATTCCAGAAGCCCAACTTGAGCTTAGTGAACGCTATATGAAAGGCGATGGCGCTCCTAAAAATTTGAAAGAAGCCTACAAATGGCTTTGCAGGGTTCCGGATGGCCAACCAAAAAAAACACAGGCATTGTACGAGCTTGCTGTGCTTATAGAAAAAGATAAGAAAATTCCTCAAAATGATGAAACTATGGCTATAAATTTGATATGCCAAGCTGCTCGTTTTCGTCATCCAACGTCATTGTATATGCTTGCTAAACACTTAGAAAAAGTAAGATCAAATTCTCAAAATAAACTTGACATTACAATGCTTTATAAAATGGCTGCCGACCGATGTAATGTAGACGCACAATATGCGCTCGGAAAACACTATGAGACGGGAGAGATTCTCAAGAAGAACATTCTAGATGCAGAATTCTGGTATATCGCAGCTGCTCGGCAAGGCCATGTTGAAGCTTCTAATAAACTAATTGAGTGGTATGAAACGGGCAGTGAAGGAATCCCTCAGGATAGAGATTTGGCAATTCATTGGATTCAAAAGATTGCTGAGAAAAATTGGGAAAGTATGGATTGTGATACCTTAGAAGCCCACCAGGAGAGCACTGTTTGGACAACAGAAAGAAAAGAAAGTAGGGCTATACAATGGATTCCGAAAAGTGCTCAGCAAGGCAAGAAAAGCTTAAATCACAATACATTGGAAACACAACGAGGGCTAATTTTTGATGGCTTAAGGCGACAACTAGGGGTTACTCCAACGTGGAGAATACTGAGAAGAGAATAAAGCTCAGACGGTCTGTAAGCCGGGTTGCTTTCGGTGGGTTTGCCATGCCACCTTTGTTGCCAAAGACACTTAGATTGGAAGGATGGGTTAGATAAACTTATTTAGATAGACTTCTCTAAGAGTCAATGATATTAAGTATTTTTTTACACAAAAGGAGAAATTAATTGTTTTTAAGTCACTTTATGAGAGTGCAATTTAAGATTGGTATCTTGGTTGTAGGTTTGGTTGTTTCTTCGGTGCCGCTTGTAATAGCAATGGAAGAGGTGGATAAACATACCCTTTCATTATTTCAGCCTGTCATGGAAGTGTCTGATGAGGATAAAGAGAATACCCCAATTAAAAGGCAGTATGTATTCGAGACAGGAGTCGCGGGAAAACAAACGAGACAGAGAAAAGCGAGAAGAATTAAGAGAGAAAAAAAAGAAGAAAATAAAGTTGATGCAATAGCATCATTTATCATGGAGCCATCTGACGAAGTCCTACAGCCCATTCTTGGCTCATTTCTGAATCTAAATGTCAAAACAGAAGAAAATGAAAATAATGTTAATAAAACGACATTGAATATTCTAGAACTAGCCGACGAAGTCCTACAGCCTATTCTTGTCCGGGCTGTGTTTTCCGATCTCAAATCCTTATATTCTTTCCTATTTGTTTGTCGACATATACATAATCTTGTGATGGATCGGCACATTTTAACACATCTTGCGATAGCTAGTACTCAATATGAGAATGAGAGTCAGAAGGAATTTGAGCGAAAAGTATTTGAAAAACACCCTTTTCCCTACATTTATCTATCAAGAAAAATCACGAGTTTAGAATTAGAAGCTCGCAATATAGAAGCTGAAAGAGTTTTTAGGAGAGCTTTGGAATGCTCTCCATTAGGAGATACTATACTCTATGAGTTTTTAGCCTATCGAGCGGGGTTATTTCTACAAAGGAATGATTATCTTTTCTCTCCAGAAAATGCCCCAAATGATTTGGAAAAAAAATTAATAATTGCAGCAGTTTCATGGCGAAATAAATTTGAAAAAAATAAAAATGCCATAAGAATAAATTTTCATCTGAGAAGGTACCAAGTTGAACTCTACTTTATCATGTCCCGGTTCTTTCCGAATCAAATAGGCATGGGACGACTTGGGGAAGGTTTTCGAGGTCTAAGAAATAATGCTATAAGTGATGTAAAAAACCCTAATTATCCTGCCTATCTGCTGAGATTTTTTGCAGATCATGGTCCTGATCGAGTGGTACTGTTGGATGAAGCAAGTCATCGGGGGGATGCCATCGCCCAACATAAGTTTGGTCTGTATTATAAGGAGAAGGGTAATTTAGACGAATCCATAAATTGGTTTAGAAAATCTGCTGATCAAGGTCATTTAGATGCAATGTTTGAGCTTGGACAACTTTATCTGACGGGTAATGGTATTCCACAAGATGGGGAAGAAGTAATTAACTGGCTAGCCAAAGCAGCCGAGGGAGGACATGCTAGATCCTTATACGAGCTTGGCATATTACACGCAATAGGGTTCAATGGTGGTCTGCCAGACATGCCTCAAGCCACATATTTATGTGCTCGAGCTGCGGATGCCGGAATGATAGAATCTAAGGTCGTTCTTATTTGTGAGTTTGGAAATAGTTATCCGGTTCCTCGAGAACTGCGAATTAAATGTAAGCCCCCTCAAGGTACTAATCCGGAAGCATATGCCAAGAAAAATTTTAAGCGTGCCCCGAAACAATATAACCTTGGTTTACGCTATGCGTATGGGAATGGGGTCGCGCAAAATTGGGTTATGGCTGCTCGATTGTTCGCAGAAGCCTCGTTCCTCGGTCATAGAAAGGCGCAACGCGAGCTTGCTTCCTGTTATGAAGAAGGTCACGGGGTTCCCAAAATTAGGCGTTCGAGCATACGTTGGATCCAACAGGCTGCCACATGGGAACAGCGGGACATAAAATTTTAGAGTCATCAAGGATAAAGAAAAAACGTAGACGGTTATTTATTATTATTTTGTTAAACTTTATTTTAAGAGAGTATTGATGAAATTTAATTTTATATTGTTGACATTGCTAAGTTTTATATTTTCTTTGATTAAGCCCACATGGGCGATGGAGTGCGGAGGAGAATGGGAACAGGAAGACGAAAACAAGAGACTCGCCATACCTCTCGGTACTATTTCGAAAGAAGAGTGCATACTTAACCAAGTAAACGAACTTGAATCTCAAGGTAAACTAAAAACAGCTTTAGTCTTAATCCTTGGTGCTGTTCATAATGATTTCACTCACACATACAATCCCTTTTTAGGTTTTCGAGCCCTATTGCTTTATGAGCAACATCCAGAATTATCTGTTTCTAAAGAAGAGAAGAAAGAAATAGGGCGAAAGACTGCCGATACATTTCTTAACATCCTTAAAGAGAAGAAAGTGTTGGGAAGATTTTCTGATTTTCATGAAGATTTCTTTTACATGAGGGTAGGTAAATATTTAACCCAAGTGTACTTAATTTTGTTTGGCATGGAAGTTGATTTAGAGAAATTAAATCTAGTAAGACAAAAACTTTCTATTGGACTTGAAATTACTGAACAAATTGGGCATACACAAAAAACTTATCTCGATTGTTTAATTAAATTTTTTACTTTATTATATAAACACCTTTTTTCTTTGGTACCATTATGGTCTCCAGATCAAGGTGACGCAATCGATTGTTATTCTAAGTATATGTTTTATAATGAATTAAATACCCGTTACAAACGGATAGCACATAAAGATTTCCCTGGAGCCATGGAAGAAGCTCTTGAATGTCAAAGAACTATTAGTCTGCATTATTTAAACAAGTATCTTGAAGGAAATTTTCAAAAACGTTTTAAACCAGGCGTTAAATGGTCTATGCGCTATCTTGCAAAGGAAAAAACGGACAAGGATAAGCGTGAAGGAATTTTGACCATCCTCCGCGATTGTTATGAAAAACGGTACGAAATAAATGTAAAAAATGAAAATGAATTGATATTTTTAACAACTTTACGGCCGGGTATATCAAAAGGAGACGGACAATACCGATTTGCCAGTTTCTTAGAAGATGTTAGGGAAGAAGCAAATAGAGTTAACTCTTTATACCAAAAAGCTGCTTTAGGAGGGAGCGTTGGGGCGCAATTTAAGCTTTACTTACTTTTAAAAGAAAATAATGATATTTTTAACAAAATACAGATGGTTACTTGAGAGCTGATCCTTTTTATTGGCTTAATCAAGCAGCTGTGCGGGGTGACTTGAAAGCGCAATATGAAATTTACAGAATTTATGAGGAAGGTCAGGGGGGCGATTTAGAACTATTTAAGAAAGAAAATACTGAATTTTGGTTACGGCAAGCCGCGTTAGGAGGTTATGTAGAGGCTCAATGTAAGCACTCCTTTCTCTTCACAAGGGTCTTATTGAATAAATAAGGTGTCACGAATACAAAGAGATAAGATACTGTTAATCCTGTAAAATAAATGATAAGAGGCGGCACTCTTAGAGAACACAGAGAAGAGAATAAAGCGCAGACGGTCTGTAAGCCGGGTTTTGTCCCAGATCCTTGTTTTTGCAAGGAGAGGGGAGAAGTATTCATCTGGGACGTCAGTTACCTGACGCCTCGTGCGACCGACCCGGATGACGACCCAAAGACAGGCCATGTGTCATCCCTATTTGGTCTTGCTCTCGGTGGGGTTTACCATGCCACCTTTGTTACCAAAGGCGCGGTGCGCTCTTACCGCACCCTTTCACCCTTACCTGTTTCCAGGCGGTTTGCTTTCTGTTGCACTTTCCCTAAGGTCACCCTCGCCGGACGTTATCCGGCACCGTGTCTTTATAGAGCCCGGACTTTCCTCTGGGTTGCCCCAGCACCTCTCCGACCATCTGCACTTTTTATATAAGCATTTCTTGGGATTTTAACAAGCTTTTCAGAAGGGTAAGGGTTTCTCGATCTGCGATTCCATCGATTTTGTGGGGCTGGAAATGGCGCTGGAAGGCGAGGAGGGTATGGGTTGGGGACGTGGTTTCATAGCCGATTTTTTCAAGAAACTTAATTATATTCTCATCTTCCATTTCAACCCTGGATTGCTTCGTCGTTACACTCCTCGCAATGACGTTAGGGGGGGAGGGCCACATTCCAAGCCCTTCTCTTGCTAGAGTCTCCCAAGGAAAAAGGTGCCCAGGGTCCTGTTTGCGACGGGGAGCTATATCAGAGTGACCTAAGATGCGTGAGAAGGGAATGCCCCACCGAGCATTGATGGCTTCGCAGAGCCTCAAGAGCGTGTCAATTTGAGCCTCTGGAAAGGGAAGGTACCCATGGCTATGGCCTGGATTGGCGAGTTCAATTCCAATTGAACAACTGTTCAAGTCTGTACAGCCTTGCCAAAAGCTTTCCCCCGCATGCCAGGCGCGCTTATCTTCTTCGACGAGTTGGTAAACATGTCCCATTTCATCAATAAGGTAATGGGAACTGACTTTTGAAAAAGGATTTGTTAGCTGTATAAGAGCCCCTTCAGCTGTTACCATATCTGTGTAGTGAATGATAATGGAATCAACAGGCAACTTTCGTTCATTAAAGCTAGGGGAGGGGGCTTTGAGGATCTTCATGAGGGTTTTCCTTTTTCTAAAGTTTCCTCCTTCTCCAGCAACTCAAGCCACCTCTCCTCTTTATGGTGAAGGTCGTGGCGGGCGGTTTGAAGGGCTTGGGTCGTTTTCTCGAACCTTTGAGGATCGCGTTGATAAAGGGAATGATCATCCAGTATTCCTTCCAATTGTTCGATTTTTTGATTCAAGACCTCAATGTCTTGAGGGAGAAGAGAAAGCTCACGCTCTTCCTTATAGCTCAGTTTTTCGCGCGCCTTAGGCTTTTCAGAGACAGGCGCCTTCTTTTTTTCAATTTTAGGAGGCGCGGAAGGGTTATGTTGGGCTGCATAATCTGTATATCCACCCACATACATCTGCACGTGACCCTCCCCTTCAAAGGCTAGAATGTGAGTGGTTGTGCGGTCTAAAAAGTCTCGATCGTGACTTACCAATAGAAGAGTTCCCTGATAATCAGCTAAATATTCCTGCAATAGGTCTAGAGTTTCCATATCTAAATCGTTGGTAGGCTCATCGAGGACGAGAAAATTGCTAGGTTTCGCTAATATCTTTGCAAGCAGCAGGCGGTTCCGCTCCCCTCCTGATAAATTTTTTAAAGGCGTTAAAGCTTGCTTTCGGTCAAAGAGAAAATCTTGCAAATAGCCCATGACATGGCGCGGCTCTCCTTGAACAAGAACTTGATCTCCCCCTTGTTCACACAAGGTTTGCCAGGGGTTGAGTGTCAAATTAAGGGAGGACTGCGTTTGTTCAAATACAGCGAGTTCAAGATTTTTAGCCCGGCGTATGTGTCCCTGATCGAGCGCGACTTCACCAAGGAGAAGCTTGATGAGTGTTGTTTTTCCGGATCCGTTCGGACCAATGATACCGATGCGATCTCCTCTCAAAATACGACAAGAAAAGTCTTTAATAAGTGGCCTATCCTGAAAACTCTTAAAAACATGTTTGGCTTCAATGACAAGCTTACTTCCCAAAGGCGTTTCTTGGGCCGTAAAGGAAATCCCCCCTTGGGGTCCTTGATGTTGTCTTCGTTCCTGTCTTAAGGCCAGAAGATTCCTGAGACGTCCCATATTTCGCCTGCGGCGAGCCGTTACGCCCCGATGAAGCCATTCGGTTTCTTGAGCAATTTTTTGCGCGAGTTTCTCTTGGGTTCGGATTTCATGGTCAATAATCTCTTCAGCCCATTCCTCAAAAAAGGGGTAACCTTTCTCAAGAACTCTGAGGCGTCCTCGATCCAGCCAAAAGGTCCTTTGAGAAAGCTTTGTGAGAAAGGTCCGATCATGGCTGATCATAAGGATCGCGCCTGTATAAGCTTTTAAAATATCCTCCAGCCACTCAATCGTGACAAGATCCAAGTGGTTTGTGGGCTCATCGAGGAGGAGGACGTCAGGTTTCCCAACGATCGCTTTGGCAAGCATGACGCGTCGGGATTCGCCTCCTGAAAGGCTTGACAGCATCTTTTGAGGGTCGAGTTCCAGGTGGCTCAGCGTTTCCTCAAAGACGTAAGATTCAACATCTTTTTTTGCTTGTTTTTTTAAAAAATCAAAGGCTGATATTGACTCAGAGGGAGCAAGAGATTGATCAAGAATTCCGATTTTAAGTCCTGGCTTAACGTAGCGTTCTCCAGCATCAAGCTCGAAGGTTCCTGCAAGGACTTTTAAAAGCGTTGATTTTCCACTTCCATTGCGTCCCACAAGACACACCCGATCCCGTGGGAAGAGGGAAAGAGAGGTATCCTTCAGAATGACCCTCGTCCCAAAGGTAAGGTTGGCATTGTTAAGGGCAAGAAGTGGTGGTGTTGTGTTCATGGGAAAATCTTTAGGTTGACGTGGGTGAGAGTGCAAGAAGAATTATTTTTTCAAAATCAAAAAAAATCCTAGGCAATTGATGCCTAGGATTTATGGACGTAAAAAATTAACTAGAACCAACTTTTGATATATCTTCCGACTGCGGCTGGAACCTTAGCGATCTCTGATACCTTATTGCTTATTCTTTTGCCGAAACCAACGTGGTTTTGGTCTATTTTAACATTGTTCGGACTTACAGCATCAGCTTTAATAGCCTGAAGGCTATGATTTTTAAGATCTCCAAACCAACCATTTGCAGCCAGTTTTACTGATTGCCCAACGTGTTTGAAACCATCGATAAATCCTCCAAAGAAGGGAGTTCCTAATGAAAGTGCAGGTACAATATCATTTTCACGCCAGATGCGGATAATGCGATTGTTACCAAGAAGATTTTCCATCTGTTCAGCCCCTTTGTGGTCGAAGACCCTTGGGGATGCGAAAGTTACCAAATCAACCTTTGATGTGGAATTGAAAGCGTTAACTAAGTTTTTCTTGAGATCGAAAGCAGCTAGGTGAGCGAGCGCCCCCCTAAACTATGGCCTGTTACCAAGATATCTACATCCTGTATACTTTTGCCATTAATAGTAAGAATGTGTTCAATGGCATCGAATAAAGATTCGCGACTCTCCATATAGCGAGTATTAAATCCTCCATGGACATATCCATTTATTCCTAATTCATCATTTTTCTGCTTGAAAGCCCAGAGATTTGCTTCTGTGAAGTCTTCAAGAGATTCACTGCCGTGGTAAGCAATAGTAAGGCGAGCTATCCCATTCTCTTCTTTATAAGTGACGATACCTGCAGGTACATCACCATGCTTACGGGATACTGCACTAAAGGTAATCACATGATAACCATTCTCCACCAACCTCTGACGCTCTTCAAAGCCTTTCTGCTTGCTAATAGGTATTGATTTTATAGCAATCAGATCTTTATCGTTGTATGAAGCGGAAGATGCAATAACAGCATCTTTAACAAGGTTTCCCCGATGCTGGGTCGTAATGACACGTCCAGGAGAGTCTTCCCATATTGCATCGGTTAAAACATCCAAATTAGCATATGCGTTTGACGTAATTGTCGCTGATACCAATAACCACTTAAGTACTCTCACTTTTACCACCTTGTTATAAAAATAAATTATAATATTTACTAACAATTATTAGTTTATACATAAGATTTTTTTAAATAATTCAAGTATAAATGAGAAGTATTTAAGTATTAATCATTTATAAAAAGTATAATATTCAAACTATTTAGTATTTGGAAATCTGTTCATTGGTGCATTTATTCAATAAGAATTGTAAGTAATGCTAAATAACCCCAGTTTTGGATAAGGAGTCACGCAAACCTACCTATCGATTTCAGAAATGGTGTCATCCTTGGCAAG
>MKUL01000060.1 GCA_001897795.1 Alphaproteobacteria bacterium 41-28
TACGCTTGCCTGAATCCCAACAAGGACGAGCCAAATATAAGGGGTGACCCCATCGGAAATCATCTTTACACATCCTATTGATTTTAAACATATTTTTAAAGGGGGAACGGGTTTCCCCCTTTTGTCCTGACCCCTTTTGCGATTTGTTTTCTCTCAAAATTGATTTTTACTCTGAATAGACAGCAATAGGGCTGTTTTTTATAGCATCAAGGAGTAAAAAGAATGCAAATTCATAATGAATCTACACAACCCTCTATAAGTGTAGACGACTTCGTCACCATCAGACAACTCACCACGAGCAACCCAGCCTTCACAGAAGGAGGAATTCGTGCACTTATTTTCCGAGCTGAGAGCAATGGTTTTAATAAGTGTATCCGTCGGATAGGGAGGAAGATCCTCATCTCTAAAAGTGCTTTTTCTCATTGGATTGAGTCCCAAAATGGAGAAGTGCGATAAATGATAAATTGGAAAAAAGAAAAGCCCCTCTTTGAAGGAGAGGGGCTAACCAAAGGTTTACAACCCATTTTTAGCATCTCCAATTTTGTCATTCAACAAATTTCTTTTGAGTCAAGGAAAAGGATCGTCAGGAATCAAGCTCCTACCCACATTTCTCAGACAAGGGAGGCGCTCTAATGATGGCTTTCGACATTGATCTTATCGCAAGGAAGCTGGGTAAGGCAAAGCGTGTAGGAAATGGCTGGTCATGTCTCTGCCCTGCCCATGATGACCATAATCCTAGCTTTTCTCTATCGTTGAGAGAGAATGGGACATTATTGGTCCATTGTTATGCGGGGTGTTCATTTCTGGACATTATGTTTGCTCTGCGCAGGAGAAACTTGTTGGAAAATGGGGGCTCATTCAGGGGAATAAAAACTACCAGTGTACCCCACCTAAACCACCTAAAGCGCCAGATGATAGGGTTTTGCGGATATGGCGTGAAACCTGGCCCGCATTTTTTTATTCTGGTTGTTGTGATCCCTGCGCGCTAAGCTACTCCTTTACCACCTTTATCCTTTGATCAAACCAGTTGCCTTCCTAGAGCATTCTTGATTTAAGTGTTTACATATCCAGAGGAAGCAAAATAGT
>MKUL01000061.1 GCA_001897795.1 Alphaproteobacteria bacterium 41-28
CAATAGTATTGTAACCATGTCTACGAATCACACATATTATGACATCCCATTCCTGCTCTGAATCCATAGGAACATTTCAGGAATTGAGGATCATATATGCTCTCTAATACTTTCTGCATCATCCTCTGGACGATTTTATCCTCAAAATTGCCTATACCAAGGGGCGTTTCTTGTTTGGATCCCCGGCTTTTGGTATCAGTACTTGTCGTACTGGCCCAGGTCGATATGCCATCCTTTTCATCTTGGCTGTTAGGTTTCTTAGATTCTCATCCAAATTTTCTCTGTACGTTTCTTTACCTATTCCATCTGCTCCAACTGCCTTCCTTCCGTCTAGCTCATTGAAACATTCTCTGAAAGAGTCTTCATTGAAGAGATGCATCAGATTGTGATACTCCCTCTTTGAGTCCTTCTCAGATAACCATCTTATTCTTTTCAGTTTCGTTTCCGTCTTTGATAGTGGCTCTGTTGGCCTCATGGACGTTTCCTTTTCAAGATCAATTTTACCCAGGGTCCTTCCCTCCGTAGGCGTTACCCTACTTCTTCGGTAATACGACCCATCTGACTTCCTGACGGCCTTTTCAGCTTCCTCGCTTTTACACTTGTCGGCTAATACTTCCCTGTGAGAGAAGAGCCGGCAGGATATCCCAGGTTCCTCTGTGCTTCTGTTTCCATTCATGTCATACTCATAGACCCCGCCGAGGTCTCCGGCACCCATTGCCCTACTATTGGTTGCCTGTTGTAGCCTTCCAGGTTAGAGACCCTGTCGGCCCTCGGACTATAGCGCTTCATGGAGCTGAGTTGCTTCACTTGCGTTACGGCCTGAATGTCGTTCTATCTACGCTTAACTCATGTGGTTACCTCCATAAGCCCAAGACTCGATTCCTGGTGAGCGGGCTTCACTCTTTCCAGGACGGGAATTTCACCCGCTAGAAACACCAGGCTTATCCTGGCGCACCTCTAATGGCGCTTTAGTAATCTATTTTCATTGTGGTATCTCCCTATTTGTTGCAAAATAGAGAATACCTCAATCCTTTCAATCTGTTAATTACTCTCCTTAAACGTTCGGGTTAAATTAAAAGCAAGGCAAGGATTTGGTTATTTAGAATTACTTGATGATAGGAGGCTCCAGTAAGTTCCACCTTCCGCTATATGTTAAAAATAAGCAGAATAAATGACAGATCTTCAGCAATCTAATGAGAATAGTTTAACATTCAGGGATGAATCAGTAGAGCTTTATTTTGTAGTGACAAGCCATGAAGAACAGTATTCAATTTGGCCTTATTATAAGAAATCCAAGAAGGGTAAGAGTCTGTTGGTTGTCCACGAACTAAAGAGGAATGTCTATGTTACATTGAAGAAGTATGGGTAGATATGAGGCCTTTAAGCTTAAGAAAACAGATTGCAGAACAGAAGAAAAATAAGTAATTTACCTCTGTAGTCAGATAACTTTGTTAATTTAGAGCAAATGGGAATCAACGACCACCGGCTAGAGAAAGCCGGTGGTATGTAGCTAGCCTAAAGGCGAGCCTTGGGAGGATAAATCCTGCTCATCCCATACCTTAAAATTCCCTGGCTCATCTGATTGCTCTTCAATGTACTTTTTGATCATCTCCTCAGTGACTGCTCCTATCGTACTGCAAAAATACCCCCTCCCCCATAAGTGGCTACCCCAGTATCTTTTCTTTAAAGCTAGGAACTCTTGCATAAGTCGAAAAGAGCTCTTCCCTTTCAAGTATTGTGCCATCTTCGCGGGTGACAAGTGGCTCGGAGCGCTCACTAAAACGTGAATATGGTTGGCTCGTATATTACCCCTTACGACAGACATTTCTTTTTCTGCACATATTTGTTTGATTAGATCTCTCGCTCTTAGCCCTATGTCTCCTTGTAAAACTGGATAGCTATATTTTGTCTTCCACACAAAATGGTATTGTAGTTCCAGCACCGTATGTGCTCCGCGTTTATATCTGTCTTTTTCCATACTTGCATCTTAAAGACTCTATTCCGCTAAAGCAATTCCGCCTAAAGGCGAAGGTTTATACCCTGCCCTTGGAAAATTAATGATCTAATTTATGATTTCTAGCTATTTGAGTGTTGAGCACAGACCAAAGTGGTGAAATTTCTTTTGTTCTTCACTGAATCTAAGAGCCCAGAAAAATAAAACTACTAACTCGTTCCTGGATTGTAAAATGGGAGCTGGACAGACAACAAAATATACTGATATAATTATCTGTATACGTGGTAGTTCCTGTTTCATAATTATGGGTGACGGAATAACATCTAAACTCGATGTAGTTTTTTTATATAAAATTTTGCAAAATGCGTTAATATATTTTTAAGGAAATGAGATGCAAAATATATTTGATAAACTAGAGTCTAACGTAAGATCATATTGCAGAAAATATCCTGTAGTTTTTACTCACTCCTTGGGATGTATTTTAACAGCCAGTAATAGCTCACAATATATTGATTTTTTTTGTGGGGCCGGCAGTTTAAATTATGGCCACAATCATCCAAAAATAAAACAAGCTTTAATTAACTATCTTCAAGAAAATGGAATCATTCATTCATTAGATATGTTTACACATGCAAAAGAAAATTTTTTGGAGCGATTCGATAAAACCATATTACAACCTAGAAATATGGAATATAAAGTACAGTTTTGTGGGCCTACTGGAACCAACGCTATTGAAGCTGCTCTAAAGCTCGCAAAAAAAATAACCGGACGTAGCAACATTATTACATTTACAAATGCTTTTCACGGAATGTCCATTGGCTCCCTATCAGTAAGTGGCATGAGGTCTCAAAAGGAAGGTGGAGGACTTATTCTAAGCAATGCTGTGTTTATGCCTTTCGATAACTATTTTGGGGATGGTGTAAACACAATAAAATATATTGAGCGATTTTTAGAAGACCCTGAAAGTGGCGTTCAAGCACCAGCTGCTTTTATTGTTGAAACCATTCAAGGCGAAGGCGGAGTTAATGTGGCATCAGAAAAATGGCTAGTTGAGCTACAAGCACTAGCAAAACGTTTTAACTCCTTACTTATTATAGATGATGTACAGGTTGGTTGCGGTAGAGCAGGCAGCTTTTTTAGTTTTGAAAAATATAATGTTTTCCCTGATATTATATGCTTATCAAAATCATTAAGTGGATATGGACTACCTTTTAGCATCGTATTAATTAAACCAGAACACGATGTTTGGGCTCCTGGAGAACATAATGGAACTTTTAGAGGGAACAACCTTGCCTTTGTATCATCATATGAAACATTAAGTTTCTGGGAAGATAACACCTTTATTCTTTCTATGCAGGAAAAAATTCTTTTAGTTGAAAAAAGTTTGCGAAAGTTAGTAGAAGAGAGCAATCTTACTATAAAGTTAAAAGGCCGGGGAATGATTTGGGGGCTAGAATTTGAGCAGGAAAATATAGCTCAGGAGGTTGCTAAAATATGTTTTAAAGATGGTTTATTAGTAGAAACAGCTGGATCACGTAATCAAGTTATAAAGCTTTTACCACCCTTAAATATAGAAGATAATTATTTGCAAAAAGGAATTAGAATTTTAGAAAACGCCTTAGAAAAATTTGCTAGCTATAATTACTTTCCAAAAAGTTGTATGGGCAGTCAAGCCGCATGATTGTTGCTAAGTTTGGAGGAAGCACGCTAACAAATGCTAAAGATTTTAAGAATATCCCTGGTATTCTTCATCATCGCCCAGAAATTAAGTTCATTGTTGTAAGTGCTTGTAAAGGTATAACAGATCAGCTCATCAAATTATCTTCATGTTCATCTTTAGAAAAAGAAAATTGTTTTTCTAGAATAATGGGGTTTCATAAAAATATCATCAATAGTTTGTTTTTGGATTCTAACGAATTATCGAATTATATAAATAAGATAGAAATTGAAATGAAAGAGTTAATCTCTTCTAATTTCTCACTCATGCAAATGGATCAACTGTTATCAATAGGAGAGAGACTCAGTAGCGCAATATTAACAAGTTATTTACAATCGTGCGGATTTAATATTTCTTGTCTAGATGCTAGAAAATTAATAATTACAGATGATAATTTCGGCAGAGCTCATCCAATAATGCACAAGATAAAAGAGGTCTGCCGCTCATCTATATTTTCTCAAAACTATGATGGCATATTTATAACACAAGGCTTTATTGGAAGCACAGAAGATGGTATTACCACTACTCTTGGAAGAGAAGGAAGCGACTACAGTGCAGCTATACTAGCAGTTGCTTTAGATGCGGACGAATTAGAAATTTATAAGGATGTTGCAGGAGTATATACTCATGATCCTAAGATAGAACCAGGAGCTCAGTTAATTGAAAAATTAAATTATTCTGAAATGTTTAAAATTTCAAACAAAGGTTCAAATGTATTACATTTCCCAGCAATAAAATTATGCCAGCATTATAATATTCCTATGAATATTAAATCTATTTTTAATCCATATTTAAAGGGCACTCTCATTAATAATCATGAAAGAAAAGCTTCTTAAGGGAGAGTTCCTCAGACCTTTCCCAGGGTCCAAAGACTTGTTCCAATTTCAACAGTAAGAACTTAAATGTAAACATTCTAAGCGCCTTGACTGTCTCTTTCTGGTTATGGCTTTAGCTCTATATTGGGCTGTTTTGCAGGACGTTAGGATGAAATTCACCATCCTTTCTATTATGAAAAAAGTCCAGATTAATGTCCGAAAAAAGCTTTTAGGCGTATGATTTCTCTTTTTAAACGAGGGCTTCGATGTATCATACGGATTCTTCAGGGCTTCTTCTCTCTACCTCCCCTTTGGTCTTCCTTCACAAACTGATGGATGGTGAGGTATTCAATTATATCAATCAATTATATCTAGTTGACATACCAGCATACATGCTTTATCTTATCAGTATACTTAATATAAAAATCATTATGATAAAGACTACTGATTTAAACAACCAAAAACAAATTAATAATTATATGGAGCAAAGAGAACCATTTATAATTCGTAATGCTTCATGTATTCGCACTACGTCAAAAAAATGGTCCCCAGAGTTTATATCTTCTATTAATCCTAATCTAAAAATTCCAGTTAAGCGGTATAGAAAAGACAATTCTATAAACGTTTCCAACACGACTTTGTGTAATTATATAAATTATTTAATAGAAAGAAGAGATTGTCATTATCCAATGAAAGGAGATATTCTCTATTGCCATGATATTCCTATGTTTAGCATGATGAAGGAGCTGATATCTGATATTGATTTATCTTTTTTAACTATCTTGCCAAAATGGTATCATTATAAATGGTGGCGTTACGTGCAATTTTTTATGGGGCCCAAAGGTAGTTGGACACCCTTACATTTTGACTGTCTTTATACTCATAACCTTTTTTTCCAAGTTTATGGTAAAAAACGATTTGTATTAATTGAATATAAAAATCATATTTACCTTAATAGAGTTGGCTGGAGATGGTTTAACTCAGATACTGAAAGACCTCAACTCAATAGCATAAAAGATAATATTAATTTAAAAATGATGGAAGTCGTAGTTAATGCTGGTGACATTTTATACATGCCACCAGGGACAATTCACTCAGTAAGGGGTCTCGAAGAATCCATATCTTTTAACATTGATTTTCATACGCCCCGCAGTTCTTTATATGGTTTAGCAAAAGTCTTCCAAGGAATGCCAATTAAAACCGCTTATTATAATTTAATTTGCGTACTAGGTTTAGTTTTTAAGATTCCTTCTCGTTGCTTGTTTTTTTTCTATAGATCATATTTAAATTATATCTCTTAATTCTCACAATTTCATATTTTTTAAGAATTTATAAGATAATTATAGCATTATGGCTTATTGTATTATGAAATCTGAGAACCTCGAACAACCTATATTTTTGTGACATCTAACTAAAGATAGGCATTAAGGCAGAGGAATGGCATAATAAAGTCATCGAGGTGAACCATGACAAAAAGTGCTGCAAAAAATGTGGATCAATCAAATATGTTAAAAATGGCTTTGTAAGAGGATTACAAAGATACCGGTGTCAAGAATGTGGATGCAACTTTACAAATACAAAAAGACGTGGAATACACCTTGCTCTTAGAGTGTTTGGAATTGTGCTCTATGGAATGTGTGGAGTTTCTATGTACAAGATAGCTAAGCTATTTGGCGTAAGTAATGTTGCTCTTCTACGTTAATAAAAGAGTAAAACCCATCAAGAATTTTTGCAAATTCTTTGATGGTTTTTTTATGCATCCCTCATTTATTTTGATTAAAATTAAAATCCCCCAGTTTATGCATCAGATAATTTGCTCACGCTCAACATGTGAGTCAAAATCTAAATAAGTTGTATCTTGAATCGAAAATACAACTTCATTTCCTTTAATCCTTGCTCCTGTTTCTTTATAGTGAGAAAAATAAATCTCCTTTGCATCAAGTTTCTTATTACTCAATAGCCTATAAGCTCCTTTAGCCTCTTTCCATGTTTCGCAGCTTTGATTTATTGACCCAGAGGCTTTTCCTTCTATAAGAAGGCTCGTATTAATAAGCCTCCTTATAAGCCTCTTATCTCCAAGTTTAATATGCTATAATTCTCTTTCTAGCCATTTCTCTTCTGAAATATCAATATTCAAGCCTTCTGGGCCTATTTTCCATCCTTTTACTCCCTTTGCTTTTTTTATTATTTTATGTCTACTTGTGGGTAAAAGTAAGGATTCAAATCCGGTGAGTAGGGTGAAAGGAGAATCCATGTGCAAGAAAAAAAGTAAATTAAATGATATAAGCAATTTATCTAAAGCTCAGGAAGAAAAGCAAGAATCATCTCAAGCACAAAAAAATAGTAACCCTAAAACCCACTGAAAGGACACCATGTATGGATGACAAAAATGTTCTTGCATTTTAGGAGGTATTAAAGAAATAATTTTTACGTCGCTAACGCTCCGATAAAAACGGCAACTTTAATCGTAATCGCCAGCAACTTTGGAGCGTAATCACTGACAATCTTCAGCGGAATGCGCAGGTGGTATTCGTGAGCAGAATACACCTTCTTCAAGAAGCTCTGCATGAATCCTTGGACTTCCATAAGTTTCATGACTCGCTTTAGAAATGGTCTTTATCTTTTTAATAATTTTTTCATTTTCAAGCTCTCTTGCACTGGGAGGTCTTTTGATAAAATTGTAATAGCCGCTACGACTTACCTCTAAAGTACGAGCCATCTGTTCCAAGGAAAAAAGGATCTGTGATCTCTCATGAATTCATACCTTTGCTTCGGGGTTCGGAAAAGATGGCGACTGCTTTCCTAAGAAACTCCTCTTGCCAAATCTTAGCTTTTATTCTCTTGCAATACATACGTAAACGTCAGACCAACCACCTATACTGCTAAAGAATTAGCTACGGTAAAATTTTGATTTTTCTCAAGGACGGGCTGAGAAGGTTGCCAGTTATAAGGCAGCAGTTCATTAATTTTTTTGTGAGGATGGGTTGGGAGACGCTCTAGCACA
>MKUL01000062.1 GCA_001897795.1 Alphaproteobacteria bacterium 41-28
TTCTCCTTTACCATTTATATCATGTGAAGAATTTGGCCCTCGCCCAGGGTGTATAACATAATCAGCTCCAGGGGTATGACCGCAACCAAGAAGCATTTTTATCGGTTTGCCAGCCTTAATCCTTTCTTCAGCATACTGATCTATAGGAATACTTATAGTAGCTTTAGTAAAATGATCATCTTTATTCTCCATTGCATAACAAGGTGAGAAAGTAATTAAAAATGAAAGTAAGAATAAAATTTTCATAGTTTTTCTCCCTATTTTTAATTACTTTATCATTGCATTTGTCCTCACCACAATAGAATTTTATACTCAATCTTACCCAGAGCAAAACAGGTGTGATTAAAAGAACAGTTTTTTAAGCTGCAGATTTTCTCCAATGGCCATCTCAATCATCATTATGCATACGCTCTAGGTCTAAATTTTAAAACTGGGTACCTCTGTGGACCTTAGTACACATGGTTTTCAGAGCTCAACAACCTTGTTTTGCAGTTTCCGTAGTAGAACCTTTATTTACAATATCTATTGAAGAAATCTTGAAATTTGCAGAGATTGCATTCAATCAATAACCCTGGTAAAATGAGCGCGACAACAGGTGGCTCTAACACCTGTCGTCGCTAACCATAAACAAACCTACGAAGGAGGCTTGATCATGGCTGATGCCAGTATAAACACATCTGAGACTTTTCTTAAAGATATAGACATTAAAATTATGAAATTATCACGTTACATTGATGAAATGGACATGGCGATTTTTGCTTTAAGACATGCTTATCTTGAGTTAAGTTACAGCATGAGAAACGTTAGCATAAAGAAGTAAGCCGACAAGGAGGCCTTAAAGGTTGACGGTTTCCACTTTTTTAGGAACAAACCTTGTGTGGCCTCCTTTTCTTGAACATGGATTTTATTTATTTACTTGATCTTGATTGGCTCTGAATTTTAATTCTAAGTTTGTTAAATTATATTGAGCGATTGGAAAATCGTCTTCAATCAGTAATCTTGGGGATCAGCGTGTGGAGTAGGGAACATATGTTGCTTGGAACAATGAACTAAAAACTATTTTTTACACTGTCTAATCAAGTGATTTTCGCGAGGGTTCGTATTTTAATGCTTAAGAGGTTTTGTTTTTAGGAAGTAGACGCGAGAAGGAAAAAGAATGGCAAAAGAAAAAAGAACCCTTACACGTAAGGATATTATTAATGAGCTCGTTCAGAAAGAAAAATTGTCACTCCAATATAGTAAAAGCTTTTTAGAGGCAACCCTTGAACTCTTGATTGTTTCTTTAATTGAGCAAAAAGTTGTTAAGATTACCTCCTTTGGCTCCTTTAAGGTACGACAAAAATCAAAACGTATGGGAAGAAACCCAAAGACAGGAAAAGAAGCTGTAATCGTGCCACGGTGTACAATCATCTTCAAACCCTCACAATATCTTAGGATAATAGTTGCGCAGCAATGAGTTTGCCGCCAGAAGAAAGGTTGATAATAAAAAGATTACTTTCAACATGAAATCAATAAAGCTGAGAAATGAGGGCCTATCTTACTAAAAACATTAAGAATAAGGATGTTCTCGGGTCAATCAGAAATGAATTGTTGAGAAAACTTATTTATTACTGTTTGAATTATTGTCAAAAAAATACCTTTACCTTTATAAATGATCTGCTAGAATAAAGTCACAAATAGCAGGAGGGGGCTGCTACTGCCTAAAATATGGGAGGCAAAAAGGTCGTGAGATCGCCCCCACGAGTTTAGCTTAGTGGTTTTGACATTTTTATTGCTAAGCTTCTGTCAAGAAAAGTAAATCGCAAATCAAACTCTTTCATAAAAATTGATGAACATTCAGTGACACAAAAAATAAAAAAACAGCTAGCATGGGAGGAAGCAAAAAAGAAATATCGTCTTTCTAATGCAACTGTTCAAATGGCAATAGAATTGGGTCTTAACCCACATAAACTCGGAAAAATCGCGAATCATAAGCAAGAATCTTGGAAAGAATCTCTCCCTGATTTTATTTGCACGTTATACGAGAAAAGATTTAAATCACCGAGGCTGTCATAAAGATCTCACACCTATTCCTTGTAGGCCTTTCTATTTCTCCTAATGGGCACCTCTCTCTTCATGGAGATCCACGAAGTCAAAAACACATTTCTATACAAAGGATAGAGAAAATACAAAGTTTCTTTTTTGGTGGGAGTACTATTGGCCTTTTGCAGTAGGGAATTATAAAATTTACTGCTTTTGCGAGTCATTTCTTAACCATTAAAGATAAACCTAAAAGGGGCGGAAGAATAAAAAAATAACGTGGATAAGGAGTTGACTCCGTGCTAAACTCCATTTTTCTCACTAGAAGATACTTTGTAGGAGAGATATTGATCTCCTGGAAGCTCAAGTGCGTGGAGTATTATAAAATCCCAATTCGTTTTTAGACTTGTTTTTTACTAAATAAGCAACTAAAACTTGTTTACACAATAAAGGAGCATCATAATTATGAAGTACACATTCTTTTTAGGAGCTGTTTGCCTTCTGAGTCTGAGTTCGGTAATGACTCATGCTAGTTTTAAAAATGAACAGGAAGACACTTCATTTACTTCTATGAATAGTCAGTCCGCTAAAAAAGAACAGGCGCAGGATAAACAACCTTCAGAAGCTCGGAAACGCACTAGAAAATATCGCAAGAAAAAATCTGCAAAAGGGAAAGAAAACGTCCCCCCACAAACAGCCTCTCTTCTTCAAGAAAAAATCACTATGGTTTCTGTAGGAGAAGAGTCTACCAAGCTTCCCCAAAAGTCTCTTCCACAAAAAGTTGAAGACATCCGCCTTCAAGTTCAAGAAGGATTTAAAGATGCCTCCGCTGATAAAATCTATCAAGCTTTTAGAGACTTTGAAGCCCTGAAAGGCAAAAAAAAATGGGAAGCTTTGGGAAGAGAGCTTGGCCTTTCCAAGAATTCTTCTCAGAAAAGTTGGAAAGACACTGTGGGAGCCTCCTTATTTTCTCTTGAAGACATCATGACATGGGAGGATCACTATAGCGATAAATATAAGTTTAGACGAAGGGATACCCTTTGGGCACTGGCTATTGGAGCACGGTATAATGATCCCTTAAGTAAGTTTTATTTAGCGAAAATTCTTTGGGGAATCCAAGAGGATTGTACAGAAGACGTAGATCGTTATCCAAATATCATCTGGGAGCTCTTCGACGAAGCAACAGCTGAACTAATGCAACAGCAAGATAATTTTGAGTGCTATTATACCTTGTGGAGGGGGTCTCAACCTCCTCTCTATAATAGATCAAAGCATGACGGGAAAAGAATCTTTGACTTGGCAGAAAAAGGGAACTTAAGAAGCCAATTTGCAGTGTTAGGAGAGAAGAGCTATAATGTCCGTGATTTTCCTACGCGTCCAACTCCTGAGGATTACTACGACTTAGGCGAGGGGGGATTTTATCCTGCTTATGTTCAAGCGGCAAGATTAGAAAAAGAATTTGGTAAGAAAATCGAGATTCTTCAAAGAGCTGTCGAAAAGGGATATGCTCCAGCATTATTGAATTTAGGATGCCGGTATTATGATAATGATGATGAAGAGAAAGCCCGCATACTTTATCATGAAGCTACAAATCAAGGAATTATTGAAGGGTATATAGAGTTAGGTGTTACTTATGTAGGGGATAATGACTATCTTGAAGACCTTGAGAATGTTAAAGGACTTAGCGAAGAGGATATTCAAGCGGGTATAAAATATTTTACCCTCGCTGGGGAAGCTGGTCATCAAGAAGGATGGGACTCTTTAATTAGACTCAATAGAGCTCTTGCTAGGGTGGCTTTTCATACAAAAGGTAAAAAAGCAGCAGGCCCATTTATGGCCGAAATGTTTGAAGCTGTCAAAAAAGGCATGGCTTTAGGGTCTCTTGATGCGTATGGAGCGGGAAGACAATATTTTTCCAAGGAAGCGTTTGAGGAGGTGTGGAAAAGTCTTATTAAGCTTTATGGTCCTTCTTTTAAAGAAGATGTTTTTTGTAAAAGAATTGAAGCGTTTGTGAGAAAGAAAAAGTTACATCTTTAAACTTTTGGTAGTTATTTTTACAAATATGAGTGTTTTATGATCCGACGAATTTGTATTGGAGTAATTTGTTTAAGCTTTCTTCCCTTTTTAACAGCTCAAGGAGGAAAGTATGATGTAAGATTCGAAATGGACAATGTTGGTCAGGGTCAATGTTCAGTTTTACGCTGTAAAAATAAAGAAACAGGAAAAGAAGAGTCAATGCTCGTTGATATTGGCTCAACTTCTTATAGCAAAGAATTTGCCTATTTTAAGCAGCAGCCTGAGACACCTCAGAAAAAAGATAAACCTGAAAAAAAGAAAGGAGAAGGCCCTCGGAAATCAATTGTTACGCCTTCCGATTTTGAGGAATCAACTCAAAACCCTGATCCAAAATTAATTCAAGAAAAAGTTAAAGAATTTATAGCTAAACTACGTTGTCAATTTCTCCCAACAGAAAAGGCACAACAAGAGAAGGCAAAAGAGGAAGAAGAGAAAAAAGAAAAGACAAAAAAGCAGAAAAAAAGAGGAAGAAAAAAAGAAGAAGAGGAAGAAAATCCACCTATCTATGTAAGAACAGTCGTTATTAGCCATCCGGATCAAGATCATTATGGGTGGCTTACAAAGTTGTTTTGTGAGAAAAATGACCGCATCGATTATCTCGTTCTTGGAGGGCTCCCAGAGCATTATGATGTTTCTGGGAAAGTGAAATTCTATAAATGGATTACAGCTCGTATTGCAAATGGCACGCGGGTTTATTTTCCTGCGATTCAATTTGAACCGATAGCCTCAATGGAGGAGATTTGTATTGAATCTGAAAAATGTAAAAATAGAGAAAGGACTTACGCACCTTATCTGTATGCTAATCCTCAAAATTCACTAGAATATTTTATCCAAAGGGACAAACCTTTTGAATTCCAAGGAAAAAAAGAAGATCATCTTTCTCAAGCCTTTAACTTTGGAGAGGAGGTTCAAATTTATCCCCTTGCTTTCAATCCTTCTCACTTTGAAGATGATGGGGGTATACTTAGGTTTTCAGACTCTCAGGATGATAATACGGACAGTCTTGTTCTTAAGATTGAATATGGCAAATCCTCAGTTCTTTTAACAGGAGATGCCACAGGTCTCACAATGAACAAGATTTATCACCGTTATCGATACTTTCCAGATTTTTTAAAAGTAAATATTCTTTGTGCTGCCCATCATGGTTCTGCAAGTCATGATTCTAATGATATGGAGCTCATTAAAGCAACTCAGCCTGAGTATGTTCTCATCAGCAATGGTCATATGCATGATCATCCTGCCAAGAGAGCTTATAAAAACTTTAAAAAATCTGAACGGCTTAAGACGGTTCGTATTCACAAAGTTCTTGTAGGACCCTCCAATAATTGTAAGGAAGGATCTGTTCATATATCCGAAAGAGCTATTTTCGCGACTCTGAATAGCGGTGATTTGGTTGCTACTCTTCATGATGAAAAACCTCAAGGAAAAGAACTGATTCAGCTATACACAGAAAAGCATAAAGATATTCGCATTTATGACCGAGGACCAAAAGAAGAACAAGTCGCACCCGTCAAAAAAATTGAAGAAGGTGAAAATTCTGTAAAGGTTATAACAGAACCCAAAAGGCCGGTAAGAAAGGCAAAAAGAAAGGTGCTTCAAAAACCTAAGGGGAAAACTGAGCCTATAACTCCAAAAAAGGCAGATCTTCCTTAGTTTTTTACAACCTCCAAAAAGCTAAGAAAAGAATGCAGTGCATACAATTAACAAAGAAATTATTTCACATACGTGAAAACGAAAGTAAAGGTTTTTAAGGTTTTATAATAGTAGGTATAATAAATTAAACAGCTTTCCTCCTTTGCAGTTTGACTCTTCGATTAGCCCATCTAAAAGTTTAGAATAGCGTTATATTATAAGTCGTGGAATTCTGAATAATATTGAAAGGGGGGACAATTAACTAAAGGATGATAGAAAAGGTGCCAAAAGAGAATCGAGGACAGCAGAGGATTGTAGATG
>MKUL01000063.1 GCA_001897795.1 Alphaproteobacteria bacterium 41-28
ACCCACCATCTTCAAGATGATTCTGTCCTTCAGTCCTACCTAAATCCTCTTTTATCTATCTTTAGTTAGATGTCTCCAATGAATTACCATGATTAAATTTTTTCTATATTCAAAAGTCTTATTTTTTATAACTATTGCTATTTTAAGCTCAACATCTTTAAATGCATGTAATGAGGAAATTATTGAGGGTAAAACTGAGACCCGAAGAATCATAATTCGAGCAGAGAAAAAACAAGACAGTGATGCAATTGGTACCGTGATAAAAAATGCATTCGCTGGACGTGACTATAGTACTAATAACGAAGATGAGTTTATTGATGCTCTGCGCATGGCAGGTGCATTAAGTGTGGCCTTGGTTGCAGAGAGAGACTCCGAAGTGGCGGGTTATATTGCTTTCTCTCCTATAACAATTGATGAAAAAGACGTTAGATGGTTTTGCATGGCTCTGCTTTCAGTTAGCCCAAATTTGCAAAAACAGGGCATTGGAACACAACTTGTCAAAGCAGGACTTGACGAGCTGAAACAACTTGGCGGTGTCGGATGCGTTTTGCTTGGAGATCCAGGCTATTACGGACGCTTTGGCTTTGCTGCGCGAGAAGAGTTGACGTTGGAAGGGGCCCCCCCCCGAATACTTTTTGGCTTTCCCTTTCGAGGAGAATGTGCCACAAGGAAATGTGCAATTTCACCCAGTTTTTGCTGACTACCCATAACGGATTTGAAGCAAATGTGGGGTAATTCGCTTAAAAAATGGTAAATGCAACGATAGGGATTATGCTGCTTTTTGTTCCTTTTCTTTGATAAGCTCTTTCAAGCTTCGAGGCCTCATGTCTGTCCATACTTCTTTAATGTGGTTCAAACATTCTTCCTTAGTTCCTGTCTTTCCTTCTTCTCTCCAGCCAGAAGGAATAGCCTTAAAAGCTGGCCAAATCGAATATTGATCTTCCAAGCTAATAACAACTTTCCATGATTCGCAATGTTCAAACATTTATCCTCCAAAACTTTCTGATGATTATTGGATTTTAAATTGGCATAATCAAGAAACTTATGCAATAAGTTAATATGATTCTAAAATTAGATAGAATAGATCCCGAACAATTTCGAATTAAGGAAAGTGTTATGAAAAATAACAATAGCTGTTTAGCAAATAAATCCTGTATACCTTGTCAAGGCGGCATTCCTCCATTAGGTATTCAGGTAGCAAATAATTTGCTCGAGGAGCTTGGAAATGGGTGGCTCCTCAATGCCGCTAGGCACCTTTACAAAAGATATACATTTTCTGATTTCATGGGAACTACGGAATTTGCAAACGAAGTTGCAGCAATAGCTGAACAAGAAGGGCACCATCCTGACTTAAGAATTGCCTGGGGAGAATGTATCGTTGAAATATGGACTCATAAAATTGAAGGTCTAACAGAGAGTGACTTTATTCTAGCTGCAAAAATTAAGGCCATCGCATGACACGGAATGACTCTATTTATACAATTCTTTGTGTTTTATTTGCCGTCCTGATTGTTACAGGTAATTTGATTTATCAAAAATTTGTTTCTTTACCCATTTTGCCTTTTCATAGCTTTGAATTATCCCTGGGTGCCATATTATATCCCCTTACCTTTTTACTTACTGATCTCATTACTGAATTTTATGGAAAAGAAAAAGCAAGTTTTTGCGTTAAGCTTGGCATTTGTATGAACATTTTTATCGCCTGCGTTATTATGGGGATGGATCACCTTAACGCAACATCGTGGTCAAAAATTGATGATGCAACTTTCCATAAAATGTTTGGGTTATACAGTGTTGCCTTTATTGGCTCAATCTTAGCTTGCTACACTGCCCAGGTTGTAGACATCAGTCTCTATCTTTGGATTCGTAAGTTAACGAAAGGAAAATGGCTCTGGGCAAGGAATAATGGGAGCACGGCGATTTCTTTGTTTATTGACACCTTTATTGTTATTTCATTTATGACAATTTTTCATGTCCTTCCTGTAGATCGTTTAGGTCCTCTCATCATAAATAGCTATTTATTTAAACTATTCTTCTCTATCTGCAGCATACCCTTGTTTTATCTTTGTGTCAGGATTATCAAAACTCTGCAACAAACAAAACAAAATCAAATTCCGTCATTTAATTTAGGTCTAGACGTTTCTCGCTCCCATTAATAGATTTTGCCTCCGGAATCCATAAGGCCTCTTCCATTCTTCCTTGAATTCTGCCTTTTATACGATCAACGACATTATCCTTAAGCTTCTCATTTTGAAGAACATAATCACGTACAAAAGGATGGGACTCACCATATATTGCCGAAAATATTAAATAACAGTTTTTGAGATATTGTTTTATATTATCGGCAGGTTGCCTATTATCATATAGGATTTTAATAAATATCCCTTTTGACTCTAATTCCCTATATATTTTTTCATCTAAAAATAACTTGCAGAATGGTTCTGCATAATTAAAAAAATCAGCAAAATGCTCAAGCGACTTTTTTATGTCTTCCTGTCTGTACTTTATTATTGCTGCATGGTAGATTGAAGCTAAGTAAATTAGGTCTAAATAATTGTTTTTTTCTTTTCTTTCCATTTTAAAAATAGAGACGCAGTCTTCATAAGCCTCTCCAAGTTGTCCCAGCCTTATTCTCGCTTCCGCTCTATAAACTCTTGCCTCTAAAATAGCGCTATTATTTACCCCGAGTGTTTTTTCATTGATTAAAATGGCTTTTGTAAGTTTATCTTCAGCGAGCTTCACTTGTCCTTCTCTAAGCAGTGCCTCCCCCATTCCACATAATACAAAGCCTTTAAAAGCCTGATATGGGTAATCATTCCATGTTTTATTTATAATATATTCAGCTTCTTTAAAGCCTCTTTCCATTGCCTCTTTATATTTACCAAGCCTACAGTAGATATGCCCAAGTCTCCATTTATGTTTTATGATAAATCTAATGCGTCGATGAGAAGTTTCGTTTTTTATTTTTGAACTATATAAAGGAAGTAAGGCTTCTGATGTTTCTAGGGCTTTAAGGATGTATCCTTCGGCTTCAAATGCCAGATTTTTATTTATATATGTGCTACTATATAATTCTGCGAGTTGGTTGTATAATTCTGCTTCAATCTCTTTACTTTCTTCACCTTTTATTTCACGAATCTTATTTAGTGCTGCCTGAAGGTAAAATTTGGCTCTTTCAAAATTATTTTTTCTCCCATACACATAGCCCATAATTTTTAAACTTTCTATTATTAAGACTTCAAAATTCGGAATTTTGTTACATATTTTTATACATTCTTGAGCATAAAAAAGAGCCTCACCTAAATCACCTAAATCAGCACACTCGGCTGCCAAAGACCTAAGCATGTAAGCAAACTCTCTATCTGAAAGTTGTCTATTTTTTATTTCTTTATTAAAAACTTCTATAAAATATTTTTTTGCTAAGAGAGAATTGTCAGCGCAGACTTCGTTTGTATAAGCTAATCTAAGATATAAATATTTTATGTATTTTTCTTTTATATCGTTTGATATTGTTAAAATTTCCATATTCTTTAACAAAAATTCTAGATGGGGAATTAATAAAATCATATTTGAGAATTTTTTCTCTGAATGTAAATGATAATAAGTTCTTAATGCAGATATAACCTTCTCCATACATTTTTCTCTCTCCTCTTTTTTTAGTAAATTAATAAGATAAGCTAGAGTAATAGCTTGCGTACTACGGTGAATAGAGAATAAATGCTCAACTGTATTGTTTTGTAAATTTGTTTCCCAAATTACTAATCCATCCCTTTTTAAACTTTGTTTGAAATCATCAACAACCAAATCTTTTTGAGAGGCTTCTAATAAGCTTAAAGGAATATTTTGCGAATCTAAGAGACTGATAAAGAAAAGAAGATCCTTAAACTTAGGATTCACATGGATAAGGTTTTCGATTGATGAAGTAATAATACCAAAGCGAGTTTTTGTGTAATCACTCGATTCTTTAATAAGTATTTCCTGAGATTTTTCAAAATCATCATTATGCTGCTTTATTCTCTCTAAATATTTTTCAAATGAAATATGAGTGCTCTTTAAATAATGAGCAGCGAGAGAAACATCTAAAGGAAAGGGAGGTATGTTTTTCAAAAACGATATTATTTTTTCTTTTTGAGCTATAGTTAACTTTGCTGGGTCGCACTGATAATAAATTTTAGAAAAAAGTGTTAAGGTTTCAAATAGATTTAACGTCTCTATTTGAATAACTTGGGATGGCCCTATATAACTTGAGCTATCAATATTAGTATTTCTTGATGTTATAATGACTTTGCCATTCCCCCATACCTTTGGATCATGTGGAAAGCAACTTTTAATATCCAAAAGAGATTTCACATTGTCATATATAAGAAGCCAGTTTGGATTGCGTTTTAATTGACTTTTTATAAAGGAAAGAAGTTGAGTCTCTCTGTCTTCTGGATTTTGTATTTTTAGAATAAAACTGAGTTCATCCTTTTGATCTTTTGTTTTGGCAAGACAATAAGCTAAGTTCTTAAATGAATTAAAAAGCCCAGTTTGTGTTTCAGCATTAATTTCATAAGCAATGGATTGATTTTGGGATCGTGCATACAAACGCGCAAGCGTCGTTTTTCCTACTCCTCCCATCCCCACCATTCCCACAAGGGCAATGGTTTGAATGCCGTTTTGACTTTTAAGTCTATTATCTATTTTAGCAATGAGCCCAGATCTATGGAGAAGTGCAGATTCCGTTGGAATAACTAGATCTGAGCGAACGGAGAGGTTCTCTTGATTTTCTTGTATTATATTCTTGGATTGAACGTGTTTTTGTCTTTTTCCTTCCTGTCCCTCAAAACTTAAAAATCCAATTCCCAAAATACAAAGGACAAAAAAGGTCAAGACAAAATATGGTTTTTTATGTCTGAAAATGTGTATGGCATTATGGAAAATCCATTTTTCATCTTCTCCTATCTTTTGTTCTCTATAAACCTTGAGGAGTTTGCTTCCAGAAGGGTCTTCTATACTTTCGTATTGTTTTGTAAAGAGTGTAATAATGCTTTTCAGATTAACGTCTGGAAGCAGTTTTATAAGAATTTCAAAAACTGATAAATAATAATTTTTCTGATGAGAAATCTCGATAAAACTAACACCTGCTAATTCTTGTGAAACTTCATGATCATCTTTTTTCTCCAAGAGAAACAAGAGAATTTTAGTAGTATTTTCAATAAGCTCTATTTTCTGGTCTGCATTTTGTTCACGCACCTCTACATTAAGTCCTGCCAGATTTAAATGGTCTTGGAGGTGATAAGTGAGTACCTTTTTCAGATCCTTGTCCTGCCAATAGACGATTAAGCAGGATATAGTTGCCGTTTTTCTTAGTTTTGAAATTTCCTTTAGAGCTTTTTCGAAGGCTAATTCGGTAATTAGACTCGAGTAATATTTTCTCAAAATGAAAAGTTTATGAGATCTCTCAACAAAATTAATGATGCCTTCTTGCGAATTACAATCAAGCCTAAGCGTAATGTTACGAAAATGAGTCGTAACAGTTCTTGGAGCTATAGATAATATTGAAGCAATCTGACTCGTTCTTCGTGCACTCAAAAGGCAAGCGATAATATCAATTTCTCGCGGAGTAAATTTTATGTTATTAATGGTCGCTAAATGTTGCGAATAAATGTCATCCCTAAAGATGACTTCATTTTCTTCCATAAAACTGCCTTGTTTAAGACTTTCTATTTAAAAACTAAGAATCCTTAAGAAACAATGGTTTTAATTTAACCACCAACCTAAATTACTCTTCATCTTCTGTAAAGAGAACTACGTTTTTTTGTATTAATCGGACCTTTTACGTCATTTATGAAGATAGGTTTAGGGGAATTTCTTTAATACGTTTCGAGTGTTAAGGCGCGATAGAGCTTAAAAACTGGAGCACCTAACAAAATGAGAGGATCCTGAAAATTCTCTCATAAAAAACCAAAGAAAGGCTGCAACCTTTCTTAATTAGAGACATCTAACTAAAGAT
>MKUL01000064.1 GCA_001897795.1 Alphaproteobacteria bacterium 41-28
CCGCTTATGTAATTAGGAACAATTTATCCTATAAGGATAAGCGGGGGCAAGGATGACACGGAGAAGGGAGAAAATGATGTTTTTTCTCAATGAGTTACTAAACATAACCGATTTCTTTATCCAAAACTGGGGTTACGGATAAGAAAGGCAAAAGCATCATCATCCATCATGAGCGCAAGAGCACTATCTTTTGCACTTACTCCATAACAAATATTGGTTTCAGAGTCTTTATGGTGATGCAACTGTACTCCTTGTTACTCTTTACCTTCCACAAGTGGAGGGAGATCATCGATATCGACTAAATTAATAATTTGTGGGGTTACCCTCGCTTTCTTCTGACGATCCTTTGCCCATTTCCAAATGTTCTGAGTAGGTGTCCATTCGTTATAGCACTCGAAATCATCGCTACGGGGTAAGGGAAATAAAAAGAATTTCCTATTCTCAGAAGATGAATTCTCATCAGAAGGGTACATTCCTTTAATATTTACCGCTCTATCTCCGAGCAAATAGTCAGATAAATCTTGTATCTCTGTATATGTATTAAAAAGATGCTTCACGATACGAAGGGCTTCATACGGAATTTCAGGATAGTTCTTTAAAAACTCTTTTACTGTTTTTTTAGCAGATATTCTATCTTTTGAAATTTGATCCTTCTCTTCTTCTGATAATGTAACCTTAGATCCAAAAAGTTCCCCCGAAGCTAGTGTCCAGAGTGGCTTTTTATACTTTGCCTCAATAGAATGGCTTAGCATCCGAGCTTGGGGGCTAACTGAACTCTTATCTTTATCTTTCCGTATTGTTGTTCCCTCTATAGGAGCGTCCATCTCTTCGTTTGGTATGAAAATACAGTTTCCATCATTAAGAGGGAGACAGAGTAATAGACCTATAAGAATACTTGAACTTGCGAATTTATTCATAAGAAACCCTCTTAAGCATATATTATCATTTAAAATTGTCCATTAATGTTATTTTTTCGCATATTGTGAAAGAACTTGTAAACAAGTTTATGTTTTGATCACTATAATCAAATTACTTTTGAAGAGACAGGGAGAAGCATCTTTCTTAAAAAACGAGATCGGACTGATCCGTCATACAAGGATTAAGAAAGGCAAAAGCAGCTTCATCCATCGCGAGCGCAAGAGCAATATCTTTTGCGCTCACCCCATCACATGAGTGGGTAAGCAAATTAACGTGTACTTTATTGTGCGCATTGGTCCATTCGGGATGATGGTTGGTTTTTTCGATATAAAACGCAACGCGCGTCATAAAAGCAAAAGCTTCGACGAAAGTTGGGAATGTATACGTTTTTGTAATCACTTTGCCTTTTGCTCCCTCTTCCCATCCGGGCAGTTTTTTAAGGGCTTCATGAAGCTCAGATATTGAAAGTTTTTTAGCCATTTTTTCCTCTTAAGGCTTGGATGGACTCTTCATAATGGGCTGGTCCTCCATTGTTAAAAATAGCATTACCTGCAACCAGTACATCAGCTCCGGCATTAATTGCAAGCGGTGCTGTTATAGAAGAAATACCCCCATCTACCTCTAATAAAATCTCGCGACCAGACCCCTCTATGAGCCGGCGAACTTGCTCTATTCTTGGAAGTTGACTCTCTAAAAAGGCTTGTCCTCCGAAGCCCGGATTAACAGTCATAACGAGAATTAAATCAACTACGGGTAAAAGAGGTTCTATCCTTCCAAGGGGGGTACCAGGGTTAAGAGCAACTCCTGCCTTACACCCCAATTCCTTAATGACTTGTAAGGTGCGGTAAACATGAACACTTGCCTCAGGATGGACTGTCAAAATATTAGCGCCCGCATTAGCAAAATCTTCCAGGAAGGGATCTACCGGTGAGATCATGAGATGCACATCAAAAGGAAGGGTTGTCCATAACCGCAATTTCTCAATAACAGGGGCGCCAAAGGTTAGATTTGGCACAAAATGCCCATCCATCACATCAATGTGAATCATATTCGCGTAGGGCTCAATGGCTTTGATTTCCTCACCCAAGCGAGCAAAATCAGCAGAGAGTAGTGAAGGAGCAATTTGAATGGGACGCATTTAAAATCCTTTTTTATATCATTTATTGTAAGGATTCTTCTGGAAGAGTCAAATTTTTTAAATTCAGAATTTTTTATAGAAAACACTCCGCAAAGTTTGACCCGCAGAGTGTCTGTCAGAATTTATCTGTTTATTCAATTACTTAAAATTTATAAATTAAAGATACAAATCCCTCAAAAGCGCTAGGCTTATTTTTAATCCTATCTGCCGTAAGATCACCTGTATGAGGTGCAGCATAGGATTTACTTCCATAGATTGTATAAAGAGCGTCAACTCGTAAAACGAAGTTGCATGCTATAAGGGTCTTTAGCCCAACCCCAGCCTGAAATCCACTTTTATGAAATTTCCTATTAGTTATAACATAAGTACCATTGTCCTTTAGCTTGAAATGTCCATTAGCATAACCCACAAGTATATGAGCAACAGTACCTGGCGTGACTTCATAACCTGGTAGAGCGCGGAAACCCCACATATAATTATTCTTAAGTGTTATCTTCGTATTATTGAAATGGTGAATAGCTTTTGCCTTAGTTCCCGAACCATTAAAGACAAATTCAGCACCCAGCTTGAACTTCTGACAGCTAAGATCGTAACCAACTAAGCCGCCTCCCGCAAATTTGGTATCCCCAAAATGGTGTGTTTCGTTAGGGTTGGATGTTCTTTCTTTCGTTTTCAGCGAAGAAACACCAACTTGGCCGCCGATGTAAAAGCCGTCGAAGTAACAGACATTTGATGGGTAGCACGGTTGTTGAGTAGGGATTGAAGGTGTTTTTTCTTGTGAAAAAGCAGTCCCTGTTAGAGCACCATAAGCAGCGAGTGTGCAGAATATTTTTTTCATTTTTTTTCCTTTTTTTGATCTTTTTTGGAGATGGCGTCGATTCAGGCATATTTTTTGAGACGTTGTCTATAAATAATTTTAGTAAAATTTTGGTAAAACTTTCTTTGTTGCATCCTAGCTACAGGAATCGTCATTCAAGGGCCCAATTAATAGCCTCAGCAATTAAAAAACCGTGGTTTCACTCATCTGTTGAAAGCAGGAATATTAACTACAGAGGTTTGTTGAGCTGAATTTTTCTTATTTGCTTACGATATGCTTTTGGGTATTTTTTGAAGGAATTTTATGATCCTCAAGAACGCTTAATTCCACTGGCGCGCCCGAGAAGAGTCGAACTCCTAACCTTCTGATCCGTAGTCAGATGCTCTATCCAATTGAGCTACGGGCGCACTTAGAATCAGATCTTCTTAGTTGAATCTCCCTAAAACTGCAAGGGGAAAGTAGCGAAGATTAAGAAATCTTTAGCGTTTTTCGATGAGACATTGAATGAACCCGATGGATGTGACGAGAGTTGCTCCCAACGATTCTTCTGACGGCGCTCTTATGAGCTGCAGTGGTATATGAAGCTCTTTTCAAACTTAATGTTTTAATATTCTCCAAGCGGTGAATACGATTGACGTTTTTCCGAGTTTCTTCTTCGAAAATGCCGGCAGCAAGGACTACGCCACCTGCTTTCATTTCTCGATTCCATACCCTCATAACATTTTTATGATAAGGGATATGGTGGATTGGGTTTGCCGAATGATAATGGGCAACAGCCCTGGACCAAGAAGCGTGCTCGTTTTTGAGTCCTTTCAAGAAATGCGCAGCATAGGCCACGTTTTTGGCAGGATCAAAGGCATCAAGCAAAGATTTAAAGGCATGGGGATGATGATAAAGATTAACTTGCATACATCCCACATCTATACTTGAAATTCCATTGAGTTGCATTTCACGAACAGCTGCAATGGCGGCTTCCTTCGTCGGAAAGTGATAACCCTGTCCTTCTGCATTCACTGTCCACGGCCAAGCGATAACCCGGCCTGTATCATCTTTTCGCCCTGATTCTACCTTTGAGATGGCATGTAAAAGACCCGGAGGAATGCCATGGTGTTTTTCATAGTGTTCAATGTGAGCTGAACAGTTATTAATATTAAAGGACGTTTGTTGGTTAATGGAATGACCCACTTTCCGGGTGGTATGTAGTATTTTGGCCCCATAGCTTTCTCTCATTAAGGCTAAACAAGCTAAAATCATCCAGAGAAAAGTAATCAAGAGTGTTAATCTGCATAAGGGCCAAAGAGGTGTGGCCATTTTTTTCTCCCATAAAAATTTATTTTTTATGCATACGTTAAGAAAGGTTACTAAATCATTAACAAAAAAGAAATAGGCATTTAATTTTTGATAAGATTAAAAATCATTCATTTATGCTCTTCATACTTGAAAACCCCTTATTTCTGGATCGCCACGTCCCCTTTGGGGGCTCACGAAGCTTGTCCTCGCTAAGGCGAGGAACCAATAAACGTCCCCCACCCGTTCCCCATTTTCACGGGGACATGCTTTGCTCCGACCCGGCTACGCCTATGCGGTGTCGAGAGCAGTCCAGATATCTTCAAATTTTTTAGGTATATATCTTTTAAATCCAGTCCCAAAAGGATATTCTGGCAGCAAATAATATAAACCTGGATCAAACTTAATGACGCGTCATTCTAAAGTTGTGCAAGCTTTTTCCCGAGCAAAGGACAGTTATGATCAATATGCTTTGGTTCAAAATTTTGTCGCTCAAAGGCTGGCTGCGAATATCTTAAGGAAAGAAGGGACTTCATTAGGGACGATTTTAGAAGTCGGGTGTGGAACAGGAATGCTAAGCCACCGTCTTGCTCTACACGCTGATCAATATGTTTTAACTGACATTTCCTTTTCTCTTCTTCAAAAAGCACAGGGGCAGGCGAGGGGAGGGCACGTTTTCCCTCTTGTGGTTGATGGTGAACGCCCCTGTTTCTCAGCATCTTTTGATGTAATTGTGTCAAATTTGGCACTTCATTGGTTTCAAGATCCGAAGAGTGCCCTCGTGCGTCTAGCTGCCTGTTTAAAACCAGGAGGACGGCTTTACATTACAACGCTTGGAAATAATACTTTTCATGAATGGCGCACAGCCCACACTCTCGCTGAAGCGCCATGTGGGATATTAGATTTTATATCTTTTGGTCAGCTTAAAGATTGGCTTCCCCTTTCTGGTTTTCGCCACGTAGAAGAAGAATGGGTTACGACAACGCCGTCAAGTGCTCTAGAGTTTTTACGAAGTTTGAAAGCAATAGGGGGACGGATGCCCCATCCTGGTCACAGTCCCTTGCCTTACAGAATTTTTAAAAGAGTTATGGATATTTATAACTTAAATCCTCGCTCATCTTGTCAAATTTTATATGGAACATATCACAAACCGGAAAAAATGCGCGAAGAATGACTACCATCTTTTCAGAGAGCTCTATATAGTAGGCTAAATTTTGTAAGGATAAGAAACAAAAGGGAAATGGATAGTTTTGAATTCAACAAAATTGCTGCAGCAATACTGATTGCCCTGCTGACGATTAAAGGGGCTGACCTGATATCCAATATTCTGATTCATCCAAAGATGCTTAAAGAAAATGCTTTTAAAATTGCAGGGGTATCGACTGCTCAACAGGCAGCAGGTGGAAAAGAAGAGAAACAAGGACCTGCCCCTATCGAACCCTTACTCGCGACAGCAAGTGCTGAAAAAGGGGCTATCGTTTTTAAAAAATGTGCAAGTTGCCATACGATCGAAGCCGGAGGGCCCAATAGGATTGGCCCTAATTTACATAACATTGTGGGTGCTCAAAAGGCAAAACATGCTGGCTATACCTATTCCCAAGGGATGGAAAAAAAGGGCGGTTCATGGACCTATGATGATTTAAATATCTATTTGTATAGTCCTCGTGACTACGTGCCTGGAACAAAGATGTCTTTTGCAGGGATTAAAGATGATAAAGAAAGAGCCGACTTGATCGCTTATCTGCGCAAAGAGACGAATAACCCACCACCTATACCTGAGGTGAAGGCAGCGCCAGCAGAGACAAAGCCAGCTCCAGGGGCAGAGACACAGCAGCCGCCTCCGGCAGTAAAGCCAATACAGACACCGCCGGCTCAAAAACCAGAAATACCTGCGGCTGCACCAAAAGCCCCTTCATAGAACTATGGTCATTGCAGCGCCTCTCACCATCCTTTAGGTCGAGAAGTTGGTAATCAACTGCAGTTTCTGGATCGCCACGCCCGCTTAGTGGGCTCGCGAAGACGACACCGGGAAGCGTTCCCAGCTCGTCTTTGCGAGGAGCGGAGCGACGAAGCAATTGTCTTTTTTGTTTAAATTCATGAGAAGATTTTTTTATTGAACTTCAAAAAAATAAATACTAAATAGAAATATGCTTTTAATATTTCTGATTAGCTTTATGAAAAAAAATGTACCTTTTATAATTTCCTTTTTCAGTTCTTTCCTTATTGTTGCTCTTATTTTGTCTACCCAAGTTCATGGGATGGATAAAGAAGATGCAGGAAAAAAGAATATCGTTATTATTCTGAGGCCGATGGATAGTGAACAAATTCGAGTCACACGAATACCATTTGCAATAAAGTCTGATCATTCTGAGCTCGATGGTGTTCCGGTATCTATTCATTTTATAAATGAAGATTGTTTTCCAAAGGCGCTTCCGCTTCATCTCAAAAGTTTGCGCACACTTCTGCAAACAGATAGTCCTTTGATTAAGGGAGTCAGCTTTCATGATTTGTTAGATTATTGGTTTTCTCGGAGAGAGGTTTCTCAAAAAGATATAGGCCAACAAAAAAAACGTTCCCTTAAAAGAACAACAGTTCTTTTTCCTCTTCCTCCTCCTGATGTTTATACTCTTTTTCATAACTACAAAATATTTGGAATGACGAGGCAAAGATTTATTGAAACTCAAACCAACCCGCCTTTCTATTCTATTTTCTATGGGGGAAAACCTTTGAATGTCTTTATCTTACCAGTTGTACATACCTTACCTTTAGAGGCACTGCATCCGCGTATTTTAAAATGGATTCATTCCATTGCTGAGACTGAAGGGAGTAAACTCATAATGGAAATTCGTGATGATTCCTCTGAAGAAGAGGGTGAAGATAACCCCACAACAATAGAAGACTCGCGTAAAAAGCTTAATATTGGTCAATGCATTGATAGAGATATTGCTATTGCTACCTCCTTAATAAGAGGCCGTTATGTTACAGATGAGAATGATAGAGATCAGCTTGCTCTATGGAAATCAAAACTTGATGAAATGAAGATTTATCTGAATGAAGTCTTTACACAAGGATGGACAAATTTATTAAACCTCGATAGTAAAGAAATGTTACATTTAATATTAAAAGAGCAAGGAAAAAATATTGAGTATATTAATGAAATTGACCCATATTACTTTTATTCCAATTTAAATTATGTTTTAGATGAATATCTAGAGAAAGGTTATATAATAGACCTAGATAGTCAAATTAGTCGCATCTTTTTTGAAGCTCAAAGAGAAATAGAAGAATTAGAGAATGAACGCGACATAGATGAGGCAGCTCAAGAGGAAGCGGCCTTTTCATTACCGAACGCCCCATTTTGCTTTGAGTCCTACAAGTTATTGATAGAAGAAAGCCTTCAAAGGTTTAAATCTCTAATAGAAGAGACCGAAGAAGATTTAGAAAAGCGTATTCCAACTCTTGATGATATAGATTTTCAGGATCCTGTGGTGAGATATTACTTCAGGGAAAGAGAAAAAGATGTCGATTATGGGTGGATGAAAGAGGGTCAAGTAGGCGTAGATATGCGAAACCAAAGATGGTGGGAAAGAACAATTAATCCTTTGTTAGAAGAAAGAATACGAGAGGTCTCCTCGTCAAATACTCCTCCCATATTATTAATGTATGGAAACGGGCATAATTTGGGATCTAATGGGATTAAGCAACGTATTCAACGAAAGACCGGATTTCAAGTCAGAAGATTAAGTCGGAAGTGATCAAACTGGAGACCGACCTTCCTGTTTACTCTTTTCTGGGAACTCTTCCATGAGTATTAAATCACGCAGTTCAGAAAAGTGTTACCTCTTTTGTAAGGGTATGCTAGAAAAATCTACTAATCATCAAACGGGATCCTAAAGTTGTGGGTTTTGTTAAAAAAATATGACAGGAGACATAAAAAAATGAACGTGTTTAACTCTATTTTATTAAGTGCACTCATCTATTATCCTTCCTCCCTTCACGCTGAAATTTCCTCCTCTCCAACGCAACCAACTCATGGAATTTCTGTATATGGGGATTTAAAATATCCCGCTGGGTTTACCCATTTTGATTATGCCAATCCGAATGCCCCCAAAGGAGGGGAGGTAAAGGCCGCGGGTTTAGGAAGTTTTGATAACTTTAATCCTTTTATTATTAAGGGAAACCCAGCGGCTGGAGCTGCAGGACTACATTGCACTCTTCTGGCCCAAGCCGATGATGAGCCTTTCTCACTCTATGCCTACTTGGCCGAAAAAGTTGAATTGGCCCCTGATCGAAAAAGCGTAACTTTTACCTTGAATAAAAATGCTAAGTTCTCTGATGGGACACCTGTGACAGTAGATGATGTTATATTTTCTTTTAATACCTTGATCAAAAAAGCTATGCCCATATTTGCTCAATATTACAAAGATGTTAAAAAGGTTGAAAAAGTGGGGCCTGATCAAGTTCGGTTTGTCTTTTCAACAGATCAAAACCGTGAGCTGCCGGCGATTTTAGGACAACTTTATGTGTTTTCAGAAGCGTACTACACAAAACATGATTTTGAAAAAGCAGATTTAACGCCACCGGTCGGATGCGGCCCTTATAAAATCGCAAGTTTAAAGGCAGGGCAAACGGTTAACTATGAGCGAATCCCTGGATGGTGGGGAGAAAACCTTCCTTCTCAGAAAGGGGAAAACAACTTCGATATTGCCTATGTATACTATCGGGATCAAAACGTCCTTTTTGAGGCTTTCAAAAGTGGAGATCATGATTTCCGTTTGGAAAACATAGCCAAAAATTGGGTGACGGGATATAATATTCCTGCCGTAAAAGAGGGCAAAATTATCAAGGGAGAGTTTCCGAATAAGATGCCCCAAGGCATGCAGATGTCTGTCTTTAATACACGCAAACCCATTTTTAAGGATCGGAAAGTCAGGGAAGCCTTGGCAAAAGCATTTGACTTTGAATGGGCGAATAAAAACCTTTTCTATAACTTTTATACACGGAGCTTGAGCTATTATAGTAACTCCCCCATGGCGTCTTCGGGACTCCCCCAGGGGGAAGAGCTTAAAACCTTGGAGCCATTTAAAAACCAGCTTCCACCTGAGGTGTTTACTCAAGAATTTAAACTTCCAGTCACAAATGCATCGGGAAATGATCGGAAGGTCTTAGCAGAAGCAGATAAACTTTTGAAAGAAGCGGGATGGATTGTGAAAAACGGAAAGAGGGTCAATGAAAAGACGGGAGAGCCCTTTACGTTTGAGTTCTTGTTGGATGATCCAGGTTATGAACGTATCGCGCTTGCCTTACAACGTAATCTCGCTGCATTAGGGATTGCAATGACAACCCGGACAGTCACACCCTCTGAGTATATTCAAAGGGTTGGAAACTTCAATTACGATATGATTATGGCCATTATTCCTGAGACAGAAACACCTGGCAATGAGCAACGGGAATTTTGGTCCTCGAAGTATGCTGACCTGAGAGATGGGCGAAATTATGCTGGAGTTAAAGATCCAGTCGTAGATAAACTTGTGGAGCTGATTATTAGTTCTCCTGACCGACCCACTTTGGAAGCTCGGGTCCACGCTTTAGATCGGGTTTTACTATGGGGGTATTATGGTATTCCCGGATGGCATGGCAAAAAAAGCCGTATTGCCTATTGGAATAAGTTTGGTCAGCCTGCAAAGAAGCCTAAAGATGGAATTGGGTTGAGTACATGGTGGGTGGATCCTGCATTAGAGAAGAAACTGAATAAATAAGATGGGGCTACCTTTCCTTCAAGGTACAAGGAGAATAAAAATATGAAGCTATTTCGTTTTTTCTTAAGCCTGATTAGTATTTTACCACTCCATGCTGAAACGTATGCTACATCATCCTCTCCGACCCATGGAATTGCCGTATGCGGTGATTTAAAATATCCTGATGGCTTTACCCATTTTGAGTATGTAAACCCAAATGCTCCCAAAGGGGGACTCGTAAAATTGGCCCATTTTGGGAGTTTTGATACCTTTAATCCATACATTATTAAGGGGAATGCCGCTATTGGGACTGACATGCTTCACTGTACTCTTCTCACTACGGCTGAGGATGAGCCGTTATCAACCTATGCCTATTTGGCGAAAAAAGTTGAAGTCGCTCCTGATAGAAAGAGCGTGACATTTACATTGAATAGCAACGCTAAGTTTTCTAACGGGACGCCTGTAACTGTGGAGGATGTCATTTTTTCATTCAACACACTTATAAAAAAAGGAAGTCCGATGTTTGCTCATTACTACAAAGATGTTAAAGGTGTTGAGAAGGTAGGACTTGATCAAGTGCGGTTTGTTTTTTCAACAGATCAAAACCGTGAACTCGCTGCTATTTTAGGGCAACTTCCTGTATTTTCTAAAGCTCATTATACTGAACATGCTTTTGAAAAAGCCGATCTTACCCCTCCTATTGGGTGTGGACCTTATAAAATTGCAAGTTTCAAGGCGGGACAATTAGTCAACTATGAACGAATCCCCGAGTGGTGGGGGGAGACTGTGCCCTCTAAGAAAGGTCAAAATAACTTCGATATCACTTATGTGTATTATCGGGATCAAGATGTCCTTTTCGAAGCTTTTAAGGGTGGTGATCATGATTTTCGAACGGAAAATATTGCCAAGAATTGGGCGATTGGATATGATATCCCAGCCGTAAGAGAAAGTAAGTTGATCAAAGCTGAATCTCCAAATACTTTACCACAAGGTATACAGTTATATGTCTTTAATACACGTAAACCTATTTTCCAGGATCGGAAGGTTAGGGAAGCTCTTGCTAAAGCTTTTGATTTTGAATGGACGAATAAAAACCTTTTCCACAACGCTTATACACGGAGCTTGAGCTACTTTAGCAACTCTCCAATGGCATCGTCTGGACTTCCTCAAGGAGAAGAGCTCAAAATTTTAGAGCCCTTCAAAAGTCAACTTCCAGCTGAAGTGTTTACACAAGAATTCAAACTTCCCATCACAAACGCATCAGGGAATAACAGGAAAATCCTGACAGAGGCAGATAAACTTTTGAAAGAAGCCGGATGGAGCATTAAAGATGGAAAGAGAGTCAATGAAAGGACGGGAGAGCCTTTTACTTTCGAACTCTTAATAGCAGATCCCGGTTACGAACGTATTGCACTTGTTTTGCAGAGGAACCTCGCCCCCTTAGGAATTAAAGTGGCTATCCGAACCGTGACACCTTCTGAATATATTCAGAGGGCTGGAGACTATAATTACGATATGATTATCGACCTTATTTCTCAATCAGAATCACCTGGTAATGAGCAAAGGGAATTTTGGGGGTCTCATTTTGCAGATGTAAGGAATGGACGCAACTCTGCTGGTATTAAAGATCCTGTTGTGGATCAGCTTACTGAACTTGTTGTCACTTCACCTGACAGGCCTACTTTGGAAGCACGTGTGCGAGCGTTGGATCGCGTTTTACTCTGGGGCTATTACGGAATTCCGGGTTGGCATAGTAAACAGATCCGTGTGGTTTATTGGAATAAATTTGGGCAACCTGAGAAGAAACCTAAGGACGGAGTCGGATTCAATACCTGGTGGGTGGATGCTTCGTTAGAGAAAAAGCTGTATAGATAAGATGCAGAATTTAATTAAAAACATAGCGTCATCCCGGAATTTAGAAAATCTAAGCGGCCCCTTTTTAGGGGACGCTGTAGATTTTCTTAATATCCGGGACCTAGGAATGTATTTTATTTCTTTCAAAAAGATCCCTGGGTCCCGGGTATTAAAAAGCCCTAATCCCTCTATCTTGGCTATAGCCAAGATCTCGGGAAAGGTTTTTAAATCCCGGGATGACGAATCGGGAGAGTGCAAAAAATGATCTCCTACCTTCTCAGACGTCTGCTTCTCATCATTCCAACTCTTTTTGGTATTTTGGTCATTAACTTTATCATTATCCAAGCAGCCCCTGGCGGGCCTGTGGAACAAATGATTGCTAAAATCCGCGGAAGCAATGTTGATGCAACGGCCCGCCTTACCGGTGCAGGAGCTGAGGCAACCCATGGTATGGAGCAGTTTGGTGAGTCCCATGGTTTTGAATCTAAATATCGTGGCGCCCAGGGTCTTGACCCTGAATTCATTAAAAAGCTTGAGAAGATGTTCGGGTTTGACAAACCTCCCCTTGAGCGTTTTTTACTCATGGTGAAAAATTATCTGACATTTAATTTTGGAGATAGCTATTTTAAGGATCGTTCGGTTATTGGGCTTATCATTGAAAAAATGCCCGTTTCTATCAGTATTGGACTTTGGACAACACTTTTTGTGTATTTGATTTCAATTCCCCTCGGGATTCGAAAAGCGGTCCGAGATGGGTCGCCATTTGATATTTGGACAAGCGCCGTTGTGATTGTAGGCTATGCAATCCCTGGATTTTTATTTGCAATCCTTCTTATCGTTCTTTTTGCAGGCGGGAGCTTCTGGTCAATCTTTCCTTTAAGGGGGCTTGTATCAGACAACTGGCATCAGTTGAGCTTAATAGATAAAGTGCTCGATTATTTATGGCATATGGTCTTGCCCATCACCGCTCTCGTCATTAGCGGATTTGCAAGTTTGACTCTGCTGACGAAAAACTCTTTTTTGGAGGAAATTAACAAGCAATACGTGGTAACGGCACGTGCTAAGGGATTAACGGAACGGCGTGTTCTCTTTGGCCATGTCTTTCGGAATGCCATGTTGATTGTGGTTGCAGGAATGCCAGCTGCCCTCATCCACATTTTCTTTGCAGGATCTCTTCTGATTGAAGTGATCTTTTCTTTAGATGGTTTAGGACTTTTAGGATTTGAATCAGCTATTGGGCGGGATTACCCTGTGGTATTTGGAACCTTGTATATTTTTACGCTCCTTGGGCTTTTGCTTCATATCATTGGAGACTTGACCTATACCTTTATCGACCCGCGTATTGATTTTGAGAGAAGGATGGGTTGATGGCTTTTACTCCTTTAACGCAGAGACGTCTTTCTCAATTTAAGGCAAACAAAAGGGGCTATTATTCTTTCTGGATTTTCTTGATTCTATTTTTTGTCACTCTCTTTGCAGAATTCATTGCAAATGATAAGCCTCTCCTCATCAAATATGATGACCATTACTATTTTCCCATTTTTAAAGAATATCCTGAAACAACCTTTGGTGGAGAATTTGAGACAGAAGCCAATTATCGAGATTCTTTTGTTCGAGACTTGATTGATAAAAAGGGATGGATGATTTGGCCTTTGATTCCTTATAGTTATAACACAGTGAATTATGATTTGCCCGTTCCGGTCCCTGCACCGCCTTCAAGAGAAAACTGGCTTGGAACGGACGACCAGGGACGAGACGTACTCGCGCGGCTGATTTATGGATTTCGTATTTCTGTGTTGTTCGGTTTGACTTTGACTCTTTTTAGCTCCTTGGTGGGCGTGGCGGCAGGGGCAGTTCAGGGATATTTTGGCGGGCTTACCGACCTTTTCTTCCAAAGGTTTATCGAAATTTGGTCGGGGATGCCTGTCTTGTATCTGTTGATCATTTTGGCAAGTGTCGTACAACCCAATTTTTGGTGGCTTTTAGGCTTAATGCTTCTTTTTAGTTGGATGGCCTTGGTTCCTGTGGTTCGAGCCGAGTTTTTACGAGCCCGTAACTTGGATTACGTCAAGGCTGCTCGGGCGTTGGGGCTTTCGACACCCCGAATTATTTATCGACATGTCCTTCCGAATGCCATGGTTGCAACACTAACCTTTATGCCCTTTATCCTCAATGGATCCATTACAACTCTCACATCTCTTGACTTTTTAGGCTTTGGACTCCCCCTTGGCTCACCTTCTCTTGGTGAGATGTTAAACCAAGGAAAAAATAATTTACAAGCTCCCTGGCTTGGAATAACGACCTTTGTGGTCCTTGCTGTGATGCTGACACTTTTGATTTTTATTGGGGAAGCTGTGCGGGACTCTTTTGATCCTCGGAAGACAAATCAATGACGAAGCCTTTACTCTCCGTTGAAAATTTAAGTGTTCACTTTCGCCAGGGAGATCATATTATTCAGGCTGTAAAGTCTGTTTCCTTTACGCTTAATCCACACGAAACAGTCGCTATCGTAGGTGAAAGTGGATCGGGGAAGTCAGTAACAGCTCTTTCGATTCTTCAGCTTTTACCTTATCCCAAAGCCTCTCATCCCGGAGGACATATTTATTTTCATAATCACGATTTGGTTGGAGCTGGAGAGGATTATCTTCGCACCATTCGTGGCAACAAAATTTCTATGATTTTTCAAGAGCCCATGACGTCCCTCAATCCCCTTCACAATGTTGAACGGCAAATTAGTGAGGTCCTCCAAATTCATAAACGCCTTACGGGCAAACCAGCACGGAAGCGTTGCATCGAACTTCTTGAGATGGCAGGGTTTAAGGATGGAGAATCCCGCCTTCAAGCCTACCCTCACCAGCTTTCTGGAGGACAACGTCAGCGGGTGATGATTGCCATGGCTCTTGCTTGCGAGCCCCAAATCCTGATTGCGGATGAACCTACAACAGCGCTTGATGTTACCATTCAAGCAAAATTATTGGATCTTTTGAAAGATCTTCAGCATAAGCTTGGTATGGCGATGCTGTTGATTACCCATGATTTAGGGATTGTCCGTAAAATGGCCGATCGCATTGTGGTGATGAAAGACGGCGAAATGGTGGAGGAGGGGGGAACAGATACTATCTTTGCCCATCCTAAATCACCCTATACACGCCATCTCATCAATTCTTTTCCAAAGGGAGAGGCCGTACCTGCATCCTCTGAGGCTCCACTCATTCTTAAAACCGAGCATGTGAAGGTAGATTTCGATATTCGAGAAGGTCTTCTTCGTCGAAAAGTGGGCGCTATTCATGCCGTCGATGATGTAAGCATCAGGTTAAAAGAGGGACATACTCTTGGGGTCGTGGGAGAGAGTGGGTCAGGAAAAACAACCCTTGCTATGGCTCTCTTGCGTCTCGAAAAAAGTCAAGGGACCATTTGGTTTGCAGGGCAAGAGATCCAAGATTTTTCTCGAAAACATATGCGACCTTTAAGGCGGGAAATGCAAGTTGTCTTTCAAGATCCCTTTAGCTCCTTAAGTCCTCGGATGAGCGTGGGGCAAATTGTCGCTGAAGGCCTTGAGATTCATGGAATTGGCAAAACACCTAAGGAACGGGATCTCCTCGTTATTCAGGCTTTGATGGAAGTCGGCCTTGATCCAGAAGCAAGACATCGCTACCCCCATGAGTTTTCAGGTGGGCAGCGTCAACGCGTCGCCATTGCGCGGGCTATCGTCCTAAAGCCTAAGCTTGTGGTGCTGGATGAGCCCACCTCAGCCCTTGATCGATCTGTCCAAGTCGATGTGATTGATTTGCTCCGAAAACTTCAGTTAACCCATAAGTTGGCCTATCTTTTTATTAGTCATGATTTAGCGGTTGTTCGCGCCATCAGCCATGACGTTCTTGTTATGAAAAAAGGAAAAATCGTGGAGCGTGGTTCGGCCGAATCCATATTCACATCCCCCCAAGAACCTTATACGAAGGCATTGATTAAAGCTTCCTTTGATTTGAAAATGGGGTGAGAGTGAGATCGTCTGAAAGAAAAGGATTGCAAATAATTTTGCTGCACTTATATGTAATATTATTAATCTAAATTTTTGTGAAGGAATTATTTAATGAAATATTTTTCATATTTACTTATAGCGACTCTGAACTTAAGTCTTTCTCCTCTCCAGGCGGGCTTGGATGATGATTTTGAAGGGAATATATTAGTTATTGGAGGATACAAGAATAAACCGGGTCGATTATCTATTAACATTGATGATAGTGGAGATATTAAGGGAAGTGGCTGGAATCACAAGTTAATCCAAGAGCTTACACCTAAAAAATATGAGACTGCGGTATTTGAACATGTTGGAAAGGGGTTAATTGAATATGATGTTGTTTTGGGTAAGGCAAACGAAGATACTGCGACTCGAGAACTAGCAGAAGCCTATTATAAGGTCTTAAAACCTGGAGGTAAGATCGAGCTATTAAGTTTTGCCGTTTTTTACAATGGTAGTGATGATACAGCGTGGTCTCTCCGAGCTATGCATGAAAATGATTTGAAATTTACCTATGATTCTAAAAGAAAGATGCTTAATCTTGTATATAATAGTGAGAACAAATACAAAATCCCAGAGCATACATACATGAAAATGTTTAAAGAACATGCTAATAATTTTAATAACGACATGTCCATTAATGGTTCTGTTTTCCTGTTAGACTATGCAGGATTCCAAGATATTACTGTACAATTTGAGAAACCAAATATTATACCAGGAACTCTTTTTCTTGGGTCTCTCCATATTTCAGCGACAAAGCCTGCTCGTCCCGATAATGGCAATGCCACTTCAAAGAGTTCTGGCGAGAAAGAGTCTGAGATTCATACAGTTAACTAACCCGAGCTTTGAATAAGGAGCTAATTAATGCAAGCCGTCCGGAAATAGGGCTTGCTCCCTCTCGTTCCTCACTTGAAGGAGAGGGGCGAGAGGGATTGCATCAGCTGACAAGAATGGGTCTTTCCATAAGTGGGGTCAATGACTATATGTCATTCATGAACACACTTTCATTAATAGGAACCAAATGATTCATGGTTGGGTTGTCATTGCGATCACACTGTCGCACGGGTGCTAAGACGGAGAAGGGATACAGAAAAAAGCCCAAACTATGAATCATGAGAGATATATTTAATATTTTTCAAATATTCTTTAACTCAAGATGAATCCTCTTCCCTAAAGCAACAGCAGCTTTTTCCAAACTTTTCAATGTGACACTTGTATTATTTGGATCGAGAAGACGATCAAAGGCGATGCGACTTGTATGCATGCGTCGAGCAGTTTCGGTTTTCGTAATGCTCTTTTCCTTCATAGCCTTTTCAAGTTCAAAAGAAATAACTCTTTTTAGAGCGAGAGCTTCTGCTTCCACTAAAATATTTTCTTTTTCAAGAAACGTATTGAAATCTTCTCCAATATATTTATTTGTCATTTTTCAAACTCCTTAATCGTTTTTTAGCTAAATCTAAATCGATGTCTGATATTTTTTGTGTTTTTTTAAAGAAAGCATGCAATAAAATCATTTCTCTCTTATGCAAAGTAAAAATAACTCTTGCAGTTTTATTAGAACTCAAGTTAGAACGCACTTCATAGAGTCCTTCTCTTAGGGGTCGACAGATAGGCATTCCAACTGGCCAACCAAATTCAACTGTTTTTATGTCTACTCCAATTATCTTTTTATCTTCTTTTGAGAGCTCTAAGAACCATTCTCTTACAGGTTCTCTTCCTGCTTTAGTTCTATAGAACTTAACAGCAAGTATCTTCATATTTAAATGTATCATTTTTGGTACGCCTTGTCAATGTATTTTTAGTTTATGATTTTCTAGACAGGAATATGTTATTTTAATTCAGTAGAAAAGACAAATTAGATAAAAATTTACTAAAATTGATTTGCAATCATCTTATTTCATCTGATACACTTAGCGTGACGCACAGATGCTAGAACACCCATGCGCCACTACCACAATAACCCTTACAGAAGGAGGATTATCATGGATGATGTGACTATACATTCATCTCACGATTTCATCAAACAGATAGACTACAGAATGAAAAAGTTGTCCGATACTCTCGAACAGCTGGACATTTTAATCTATAGTGCAGGTCAAACGTGCCGTGAGCTACGTCAGTTCTGTCGTGATGAACAGATGAAAAAATAGGGCTCACTCCCTCTCGTTCCTCATTTGAAGGAGAGGGGCGAGAGGGATGGCATTTGTTGGTTATGAATGAGGGTATTCGAGGTTTGACAAAAACATGCTTTTCGTCCAATCTGTAATTTCAATGTGGATTGGACGATGTATTATCAAAGAACACTAGAAACTTTTCTTTTGAAGGCAACTCAGCAGTTTCCCATATTGTTGGTTGCAGGACCTCGTCAGGTTGGGAAAACAACTTTCTTAAAGCATTTGAGCGAAGGAAAGTATACTTATGTTACCCTTGATGATCCTTTGCTAGCTTCGCTTGCAAAAGAAGACCCCAAATTATTTCTTGAAAGATTTAAGCCTCCTCTGTTTATTGATGAAATTCAATATGCACCTGAGTTATTTCCTTATATAAAAATGATTGTTGATGAAAATAGGCAGCCGGGCCAATTTTGGATGACAGGTTCTCAACAGTTCCTTTTAATGAAAGGTGTTTCCGAATCTCTTGCTGGAAGAATCGGGATACTCAACTTATTGGGTCTTTCTTTATGGGAAGCTCAGGACAAAGCTCGTTTGGGAACACCCTTTCTTCCTGATCAAAAAATTCTTGAAGAAAGAATGGCTGGAGGAAATAAATTTTCACTAAAGGAAGTTTATTTCAATATCTGGCGGGGGTCTTATCCTGCTATAGCTCTTAATCCTGATATTGATCACACTTTATTTTACAGCTCTTATGTTCAAACTTATTTGCAAAGAGATGTGAGAGATTTAGCACATGTGGGGGATCAAAATTCTTTTTTTAGATTTTTGAGAGCCACTGCAGCTCGAACTGGCCAGCTCCTTAATATAACAGAATTAGCAAGAGATGCAGATATAAGCCCCTCTACTGCAAAAAGTTGGCTTTCTATTTTAGAAGCTTCTCATCTTCTTTATTTTTTGCATCCCTATTTTGATAATATAAATAAGCGAATGATTAAGTCGCCCAAGTTATATTTCCTTGATACTGGGCTCTGTTGTTACTTAACGGAATGGTCAAGCCCAGAGACTTTAGAGGCGGGAGCAATGGCTGGATCAATATTCGAAACATACATTGTCGCGGAAGTTTTAAAATCCTATTGGCATAATGGAAAGCAAGCACCACTCTATTATTACAGGGATAAAGATAAAAAAGAAATTAACCTTTTAGTTTACCAAGACAAGATGCTTTATCCCGTTGAAATCAAAAAAACGGGCTCTCCGAATCGGGGTGCAACGCGTCATTTTCAGCTCATCGACAAACTAAACATTAAACGAGGGGAGGGGGGGATTGTGTGTTTTACGGACAAGCTGATTCCTTTATCGAAGGATGACACAGCCATTCCTGCCTATTTAGTGTGATTGGCTCTGACCTGGCTTCGCCTACGCCATGGCAAAAGCAATCAAGAATTTTATCTATTTGAATTTAGATGTTTTTATTGGATAAAGGGTATTTTTATTGATTTAGATCGGAAAATATATATGAAATAGGTGTGCAATAATTCTTAATCACATAACCAAATGGAGTGCCTTATATGTTATCAAGAGATTTCTCTTTAAAAGCTGCTACCACTTTTGCTGCCTTGAGTTTTTTATTAGGGGCTGTTTTTATGAAAATGCCTGCTTTTGCAATGGAAGAAGAGGGAGGTGAACCTGAGCCGAGAGGTCTCAACGTTCCCCAATCATTTAATGATGGGGATGCTTTAGGACCTACCTGGCTTGAAGATAGCGCATTTTTTGATACAGAAGCCAAGTCCCTTTTTCGGGTGATAAAAAAGGCAACAAAATTGAAGGAGCAAGGTCAAGAGCAAAAAGCAGTACGCATCTATTTAAGAGCTTTACAAAAGGATTCACCCTTAACGGAGAGCCGACTTCTCGCCTATCAATTAGCACAGCTGATAGACGGTGGACTTTCTGATAAAAGAAATCCGCCCATCCAAATTTCTGATGAAGAGAATCAATTTTTAGTTCAACAAAAAATACAAGCCACTATGTATTTTTCACTTTTTTTGCAGAATACGAAAGAAGATCCTTTTTATACACATAAGGATGAAGTGATGTTCGAACTTTATTTTCATCTGATTCGCAATATACGCAGATTTAAAATGTCGCAAACTTCGCTTACAAATTTGGCGCGTGAAGTAGGGAGATTTGATAAAATACAAAAACGAATTATGCGAGCATTAGAAACTGATTTGAGTGATCCTGAGAAGGTTCAGGATATACCCCCCTATATCTTTAGATTGATTGGTTTGAGCCACAAAAAAATGTTTGGCCCTTCACGGAAGATAAATAGGATAAAATTTATTGAAACCGCTGCTAAATATGGAGATAAGAAGGCACAATTAATCCTTTCTCAGCTTTGTAATGAGTGTGAGGGAGTCCAACAAGATAGTGATGAGATTCTAAAGTACTGTCGACTGCGAGCTCTACAGGGGGATACAAAAGCCCAAAATGCGCTTGGTTTTTTTTATGATAAGGGTCAATATGTTGAGCACAATCCTGCATTGGCCGAAAAATGGTATAAAAAAGCCGCGGATCAAGGCAATAGTGCGGCACAAGCTTCTCTTAAAGTTTTACAAGAGAGGATGAAAATGGCTATAGAATTGTTTAAAAAAGCTGCAGATCAAGGCTACACGGAAGCACAACTTGCACTTGAGAAGATAAATCAACAGTATGAAATGGTTAAGCAGCAAGAAAAGGAGAATGCTTCTTACCAATGATAGGAACCAAATGATTCATGGTTGGGTTGTGGTGGACAAACCCCAAGGAATGTCCTCCGCAGCACACCCTTCGTGAAATGCTTGCAGATCACAGACGCAATGCATGAGGTGCGCAGGGCCCTTGTCGACATCATGATCATTATTCTATTAAAACCCTTCTTAGGATCTTTTTCACAACCTTTTGGTCATTTTCTGAAAGTTTACCCAGGATTCGTAGAATTAAGCGTTCGTCAAGTGTGAATAATTTAAATCGAATGATCGAAGGTCCCGGTAAACCTGCTAATTCAAAATCACTTATTCTTATATCTTCATTCCATTGACTTTGTTTAGCACTTGTAATCATAGCTAGAATACAATGATGATTGTGCATCTGATATTCTTCTTTAGAGATAATAAGAGCAGGGCGCTTTTTGGTGAAATCCTTATCCGTAAACGGAAAAGGAACACTAACTATGTTATAAGGCTTATAAATCTGCATAGAGCTCATCATCTTCTTCAGATTTCCATTCTGTAAGCGTGTTTTCTAAAGCTCTAGCAAATTCTAAATCAAGAGGAGTGACCTTTCTGACGATCACTTGATGATCGTAGATCTCGAACCCAACAAGATCACCTTCGTGAAGTTCTAGTAACTTACGTATATCTTGAGGAATTGTGGCCTGATGTTTTTGTGTTAAACGTGAAGTATACATTGTTTATCCATATAGTTACATATTACACTAATTAATTGTAGCATAGTATCCTGAAAAGGTATAGGGGTATGTAGGTGACCAGGATACATTAATACTATCATTATAGTTATCCATGTAATACTTCCTTACTCCTAAATTCAGAGATGGCAAATTCAAAAAATTGATTTTTTCCAAAAAAGGTGTTATAAGATAAATATAAACTGAGTGAAGTTTATCACCAATGAGAAGCAGGCAACCGTATGTTTTTTGCAATTAACCTCAACAAAGATAAATCACCGGAATAAACATTAGAGTATTAAGAGATCGCATGATTCATGGTTGGGTTGTGGTGGACAAACCCCAAGGAATGTCCTCGGCAGATGTGGTTGCAAAAATTAAACGTTTATTTAATGCCAAAAAGGCGGGCCATGGGGGAACGCTAGATCCCCTTGCCACGGGTGTTTTACCCATCGCCTTAGGAGAAGCCACAAAAACCCTTTCTTACGTGTTAGACGGTAAAAAATCTTACCGTTTTGAAGTTAAATGGGGTGAGGAACGCTCGACAGATGATCGGGAAGGAGAAATTACAGCAACCTCTGACATAAGGCCCAACCCTCAAGATATTGAAAAAATGCTATCCTCATTTATAGGTCAAATTGAACAGGTTCCTCCCATTTACTCAGCTTTGAAAGTCAATGGGGAACGGGCTTATGCCCTCGCTCGTCAAGGAAAAGAAGTTGTGTTGACGCCCAGACAGGTTGAAATCGAATCTTTAAGGCTTATTCAAACTTCTCCGGATTCAGCATGTTTTGAGGTTGTGTGTAGTAAGGGAACTTATGTACGCAGTCTTGCTCGAGATTTCGCTTTGCATTTAGGAACTTACGGCCATATTATCAGCTTGAGACGGTTGATGGCGGGTCCTTTTCAGGAAAAAGATGCGATTTTACTAGATTCTCTTCTCCAGATAGGGCATAACACAGAATTGATAAAGTATGTCTTGCCTCTTCAAGATGCGCTGGTCGACATCCTGGCTCTTGAGATACAAGGTATTGAGGCGGTAAAACTTCGGCAAGGTCAAACCATTGTCTCTTCCCATAAAGAAAGGGAAGACGTTGCTTTGATCCTGTGTGGGGGTAAACCGCTAGCCCTTGCGAAAGTGGGGGAGGGGCGGATAACACCCCTACGCGTGTTCAACATGGAATAAGATAGGAGTAACAAGATGTCGATTACAAGTTTGCGCAAACAAGAACTTATTAAAGAGTTTGCAACTCAAGCAAAAGATACAGGATCCCCTGAAGTTCAGGTCGCTGTGTTGACTGAGCGGATCACAAATCTTACCTCTCACATGGGAAATCACGGGAAGGACTTCCATTCTCGCCGCGGTCTTCTGATGCTGGTTAGCCGCAGGCGCCGGCTATTGGATTATTTAAAGCGCACGGAAGTCAGTCGTTATACGAAACTCATTGAGCGGCTCGGACTTCGTCGCTAAGACCATAAAAGGAATCAAAATAGAATGTTTAAAATTTACAAGAAAGAACTCAATTGGGGAGGCCAGAAACTGACGCTGGAAACGGGAAAATTAGCTCGTCAAGCAGATGGTGCTGTTCTCGTTACCTATGGAGAAACCATTGTTTTGTGCACCGCTGTTGCCAAAAAAGAAGCAACTCCAGGAACAGACTTTTTTCCTCTGACGGTTCAGTACCAGGAAAAAGCTTATGCTGCGGGAAAAATCCCTGGCGGGTTTTTCAAACGAGAAGGCAAGCCTAGTGACCGTGAGACCTTGATTTCACGTCTTATCGATCGCCCTATCCGTCCGTTATTCGTACCAAATTTCCGTAATGACACTCAAATCATTTGCACTGTTTTAAGCCATGATTTGGAAAATCCTTCCGATATTCCCGCCATCATTGGTGCGTCTGCGGCTTTGACCATTTCTGGACTTCCCTTTTTAGGACCCATTGGAGCTGCACGCGTCGGGTTTATTGATGGAGAATATGTTTTAAATCCTACTTTAGCTCAAACCCTCGACTCGAAATTAAACCTTGTCGTTGCAGGGACAGCCGAAGGCGTTTTGATGGTGGAATCAGAAGCTCATGAGCTCTCTGAAGCTCAGATGCTTGAAGCTGTCATGTTTGGTCACAGTCATTTTCAACCTGTTATTAAAGCCATCATTGATCTTGCAGAGGATTGTGCGAAAGAACCTTGGGAGCTCACCTCGGAGGATCCTCAAAGGGATAAGCTCGTTGAGCGTCTTAAAGAACTCGCAACAAAAGATTTGGGAGCCGCTTATAAAATTAAAGAAAAAAATCTTCGTACCGAGAAGTTGACGACCTTAAAAAATCAAACCGTAGAAGCGCTTAAAGAAGAAGGTTTTCCAGAAGAACTCGCTGTTTCTGAGTTTAAAGAACTTGAGAAAGACCTCGTCCGGGGCGAAATTTTAAAAACGGGTACCCGAATTGATGGTAGAGATACGGAGACGGTTCGTCCCATTATTTGTGAAGTAGGTGTCCTTCCAAGAGCCCATGGAAGTGCTCTCTTTACAAGAGGATCCACCCAAGCCCTAGTGGTTGCCACACTTGGCACAGGTCAAGATGAGCAAATTATTGATGCCCTCGAAGGTGAGTATAAAGAAACCTTCTTGCTCCATTATAATTTTCCACCCTACTCCGTAGGTGAAACAGGACGCATGGCGGGACCTGGTCGTCGTGAAGTTGGACATGGAAAGTTGGCTTGGCGTGCGGTTCATCCGATGATGCCAACGAGAGATAAGTTCCCCTACACAGTACGGGTTGTTTCTGAGATTACGGAATCAGATGGTTCTTCTTCCATGGCAACAGTTTGTGGATCATCACTTGCCCTGATGGATGCCGGCGTACCTTTGGAAAATCCCATTGCTGGTATTGCTATGGGCCTGATAAAGGAAGGCGAAAAGTTTGCAGTTCTTTCCGATATCCTCGGTGCTGAAGATCATCTTGGCGATATGGACTTTAAGGTCGCTGGAACGGAGAAGGGAGTGACTGCGTTGCAGATGGATCTCAAGATCACCAGTGTTTCTCAAAGTATTATGGAAATTGCACTCGAACAAGCACGCGTTGGACGTTTGCACATTCTTGGCAAAATGGCTGAAGCTCTTGGTGTTGCTCGTGAAGAGGTCAGGGAATATGCGCCTCGGATGATTACTTTTGTCATTCCAAAGGATAAAATTCGAGAAGTTATTGGATCCGGTGGAAAAGTTATTCGTGAAATTTGTGAGACCACAGGGGCTAAAATTGATATTACTGATGACGGTACAATTAATGTTTCAGGTGCCAATGCGGACGTTATCAGTGCCGCTGAAAAGTGGATTCGCAGCATAACAGACGAACCTGAAATTGGTGTTATTTACAAAGGTAAAGTTGTACGAATTGTTGATTTTGGGGCCTTTGTGAATTTCTTTGGGAGTCAAGATGGCCTTGTACATATCAGTGAACTTGCTCCTCGCCGTGTTGAAAAGGTTGACGATGTTGTTAAGGTTGGGGATGAAATCTTTGTGAAAGTTTTGGAAATGGACAATCGTGGAAAGATTCGTCTCAGCATGAAACGCGTTGATCAGAAAACAGGGCATGAAATTTCTTCTAACGCAAATAATGCTGAGGCCGAAGCTTAACTTAGATCGTCATTTTTTAGGAGAGAAAGAGCGTTGAAATCGCTTAATTCCATACGCATATCAGGACGCGAAGTTCTTCCTCTCATTGAAGGGGGTAAAGGTATTTCGATCTCTAATGGTGAAAGTTCAGGCGCTTGGTCTGCAACTGGAGGTGTGGGAACTTTTTCTGCTGTGAATGCTGACGCCTTGGATGCGCAAGGAAATCTTATTCCTATTGTTTATAAAGGAAAAACCCGAAGGGAACGACATCGCGAACTTATTGAATATGCAATTCAAGGAGGCGTCACCCAAGCGAGAATTGCTCACGAAAAATCGAATGGTGACGGGCGCCTTCACATGAATGTTCTTTGGGAAATGGCTGCAGTCGAAGAAATTCTCCATGGCGTTTTAGAAAAAGTCAGCTCATTTGTTCATGGCGTCACCTGTGGAGCAGGGATGCCTTATAGGATTGCTCAAATTACAGCAAGCTATGGAATTTATTACTACCCGATCGTTTCTTCTGGACGCGCTTTCCGGGCTCTCTGGAAGCGAGCTTATCATAAGTTTCCTGAGTGGTTAGGAGCTGTGGTTTATGAGGATCCTTGGCGTGCAGGTGGCCATAATGGTCTCAGCAATAGCGAAGACCCTGATAAGCCAGAAGATCCATACCCACGCGTTCTTGAGCTTCGTCAAGTGATGCGGGAATTTGGGCTCCATGATGTTCCCATTATTATGGCAGGGGGCGTTTGGTATTTGAGAGAATGGACCGATTGGATTGAAAACCCTGATTTAGGCCCTATTGCTTTTCAATTTGGGACGAGACCGCTTCTGACGCAAGAAAGTCCTATTTCGGATGCGTGGAAGCAGCGCCTGCTAACTTTAAAACCCGGAGATATTTACCTTAATCGTTTTAGCCCGACCGGATTTTATTCATCTGCCGTTTCGAATCCTTTTTTAGATGAATTAAAAGAGCGGTCAACTCATCAAGTGGCCTATTCCATTACAGCTGTGGGTGATCATACAGAAGGTTTCCCCGTAGGGGCTCGCGGAAGACTTGTCTACCTTACGCCTCATGATAAGGAAATGGCGGAAACATGGGTAAAAGCGGGATTTACGGAAGCGATGCGTACACCTGATTCAACGCTCATTTTTGTAACACCTGAAAAAACAAATGAAATTCTGACCGATCAAATTAATTGTATGGGTTGCTTAAGTGCTTGTAGTTTCAGTAATTGGTCTCAAGATGAAACTGGCACGACGGGACGAAAAGCAGATCCTCGTTCATTCTGTATTCAAAAAACCCTTCAAGCAATTAGCCATAGTGAGGAAGTCGATACCCAGCTGATGTTTGCAGGACACGCCGCTTATCGTTTTTCTGAAGATCCCTTCTATGCGAATGGCCGTATTCCTACTGTTAAAGAGCTTGTGGAGCGTTTGCAAACGGGGGATTAAAAGGATATTCTCTCCAGAATCAAGCATAAAAAAGGAGCCGATTTTAGCAATCGGCTCCACCTATACCCATCAGACTAAAAATAAAGTTTTTCTGGATTGCTTCGTTGTTACACTCCTCGCAAAGACGGTTCCCCCTATTCGTCATTGTGAGCCCCAGAGGGGCGAAGCAATCTAGTTTAAGTTCATGAGGAGGAGCAATCTAGTCTTTAAATTAAATCCCTCACAACGCAAACAAATAAGAAGCTGCTTTCACTATACGAGAGCAAACAACTTCAGTTACCGTTTTGACCTGACTTGTCACTTTCGAGAAAAATCCAGGAGCTGGTTCATTTTGTTCACCAATTCTAAATTCACCTGAAGATTGGAGAAGGCCATAAGTTGGATCATCTTGTTCCCCAATTCCAAACCCATCTGAAGATTGGAAAAAACCATAAGTTGGTTCATCCTGTTCCTTAAGCTCAGGCTCACCTGATGTTGAAGGGGTCAAAATTTGCTCGTCTTTTTGTATTGTTTCGACCTGACTTGACGAAGAAAGTAATGGATGAGTTAGCGTCTCTACGGTGACTCCTTGGGAAGAAGATTTATAGAATTTAGGGATAGGTTTACGTCTGCTCCGACCAGAATCACTATCTTCACTATCTTCACTATCTTGCCCATTATCTTTACGCCTATGGTACTCTTTAGAAACCCTACCAATTCTTCCCACAAGCCCCCATAACACATCTCGATTGTTGCCATTTTCATCTTCCTCAAGAGTGATCCCTAGGGGTGAGTCTTCACTATATTGTTTTGAAGGTAAGTGTTTTGCATAATATGAAAATGCCTTGGTAAGACTGCCAGTCGTTTTATCTCTCTCCTGAAAAGCTTGATACAAGCCCTCAATTACATTTCCACGCACAATTTTTTGTTCCTTTAGGTTTAATTTTTTGAAGGTTCCTGAAGAAACTAAATAATCTGGAACAAATTCTTGGGATACATTTAAATTAAGAGTTTCCGAAGATTCTGAAAGTTCCGTGGTGGAATTTTCTTCTTCTACGTGATTACTCTTCCTCATTTTTACGAGAAGAACTTTACTTCTTTCTTTAACATAATCTTTAATGTCTGAAAAACTGACATCCGCCTGGGTTTCTGTTGCAAAAGCAAGTGTTGATAGAAACAAAACGAAGCTTTGTATTTTCATATGTTTTTGCATCTTAACACCCCATATTTACACCTTAGTATCAGGACATTAAATAATCCATATGTCAATATACTTTTTTAATTTTTTAAAAGTTGTTGACTTTCTAAATTATTTGTTTGATATCCTTGATAAGGTATTCTTGGTTAAACGAATATTGTCTAGTTTAAATTAGTTTAATTTTTTCCTATTGAGGAGGTTTAAAATGTCAAAGCTATTTTTTTTAATCACGAGTGTAAGTGGAATCTTATTCCTTTCTTTACCGGTATTAGGAATGGAAGAGGGCCCTGGTACTTCAAAAAACACACCTGCAAAAAAAAAATTTGGTCTTTTTAGAAAGAAAAATTCTTTAAAAAACAAGCCCTCTAGCTCAAATCCTGGTTCTAAAAAGGCATCTAGTACTCCAAAAACACAGACAACGTCACCGCGTCAGATTCCAGAAGCACCACCAGTTTTGAGAGATAGGTCCCCTAGCTCACCACCTGCCTTTCCAGTTCCTAGCCCTGCAAAGCCCAGTCCAAAGGCTCCTCCTGAAGAGCTAAATCCTAAGCCAATGGGAAAAGCTTCTAGACCGCTGCCTCCAAAGCCTCAACCGTCAACCCAACAAAGAAAATGGGCGCCACCTCCTGTAACAGAAAAAGATAAGAAAGTTCTACGTGAACGAGTAGAACGTGTTGAGGAGAGATCTGAATTACGTGCGAGCTTTACAGACCCCCTAAAAAGCAACGAAATTTGGTCTGCGATGACTGCCGAAAAAGTTCCTAGTAAACGTACCGGCAAACTCAAATACAAAGCTGTTGAGATTCGCCCAGGCATGTTGTTAAGCCTCAAGTTTCCAACGGATGATACTGGAAATATGCTCAGTGATATACAAAAAGCCATCAGTAACAAGGAATTTCTGGACGTGTTTCTTTCAGGAACCTATAGCCTTGAGGATAAACCTCTGGAGGAAGGGAAGGATTTTATCAATAATTTTCTAAACGTGTGCCCCATCGGTAAAAATGCCGATCCTCGGATATCAGCTGTGGTTTGTGAAGATCAAGGGCCTCATAGGGGTGAAACAGTAGATGATCATGAAAATTCTCGAGGAAAAATGTTGAGATTTCAATTAAAGGTTAACGGTCAAGACCTTCTCTATCCCCAGGTCCATGGAGTTCCGTATGAGATGTTGAAAGCAAAAGTAACTTTTAGCGTTACGCTAAAAAAGGAAAAGTCTATAGGAAATTAAAATAAATTTCTTATGCGCTTCTATGAAGGCTGCTTTTCCAAAGCGCTTTCACAGACCTGTAAAAAAGGCCACACATTGATGTGGCCTTTTTATTCCTAACGTTGTTTTAATGAATGAATTTTATCATGGGAGAAAGTCAAACGCATTTTGCCTGACATTAAAAAATGGGGATAACATGAACAAAAAAGAAGATATACTTTCATTGATTTCAAGCTATCCTAAAACGTGGAGCCTTTTGTCTAAATTTGAAGAAGGAAAACTCACACTTCCTGAAGAGTCGATACCTTCCAGTGGTATGCTAACTTATAAAGAATCCATTGAAGCAATTGAGGTGCTAAAAAAACATCTCATGGAAAAAGGCGAAGCAACCTCTCACTTTGGTCTGCACCCAAAGAATAAACTCGAAGGAATCCTTGGGAATATAGATCAGACTTTTGAGGAAAAGCATCTTTATCCATCTCGCGAAGAAAAGGCAGCTCATCTCCTCTATTTCCTCATCAAAGATCATCCTTTCAGCGATGGGAATGAAATCATCAGTGTGCTTTTATTTCTCATCTATCTTAAAAAGGAAGGAATCTCTTTGGCTTCATTAAATGAGAAGGCTTTAGCTGCCTTGGCCATAATGATTGCGGACAGTGATCCTTATGATAAAGATCTCATCATTCGTTTGATTGTGAATATGATTATAGCGTAGGGACAACTGAAAAATCAAGATCCTTACCAAAAGGCAACGGCAAGTTTTCCTCCCCATGGCCATATCCTGGTAATTGAAAGACGGGCACAGAGCATTGTTCAGCAAAGCGTTTGAGGACGGCAGGAATTAAGGACGTTCCATCCGCTTCATTCCCCTTAACAAAATCTCCAAGGAGAATGGCTTTAATGTTTTTAAAAATGTTAGCTTGTTGAAGATGCGTAAGCATCCGATCCACGCGATAGCCACGCTCATAAACTTCTTCAAGGAACAAAATTTTACCAGATGGGTCAATTTGCCAATCTGTACCTAGGCTACATTCCAAAAGAGCAAGATTCCCGCCCATAACCGTTCCTGAAAGAGAATCCATTGTTTTAGCTTTATTATTAAAGGGGTGAAGGGCAGGGGGACTATAGCTATAAAGTCCTTCTCTCATAATTTGCAAAGTAGATTCAATTGTTTGAACTCCCACCCGTGCCTTAGACATCTGGTGAGCCGATACACCGTGAAGGGAAGGCCAACCCCAAACCTGATTTAAAAACACATGCAAGGCCGTTCCGTCACTAAATCCGATGAACAGCTTTTCTCTTTCTGGCTTTTTCATTTGGAGGAGGTCAGGCATAAGGCGTGTCATGCCATAGCCTCCATGAAGCATCCAAATAATATCAACGGTGGGGTCACTTAATGCTTTTTGAAGGTGAGATAAACGTATTTCATCGCGATTTGCACAAAGAAGATCTTCTCCTAAAAGATCATCTGGGGCTGTGACTTGCATTCCTAAATTTTCAAAATAGGACTTTGTTAAGCCTACGTCCTCTTTCGGGAAAGGGTAGGAGGGTGCGATAAGGGTGATGTGTTTCATGAGGTCTCTATTACAGCGTCATTTCAATCATTATCCCCTCACCCGCCGCTCCGCGTCGACCTCTCCCGCAAGGGGAGAGGTGATTTAAGTGCTAGCTGCGTTACCTCTCCCCTTGTGGGAGAGGTCGTCATGCGCAAAAGCGCGTGACGGGTGGAGGGGGGTTAGATATCTACCCCTCCCGCTCAGTACGTTTGCGGGCGAGTTTGCGAGCACGCCTAATGGCTTCGTCTCGCTCACGACCTTTACGTTCGGAAGGTTTTTCATAATATCGGCGCAGCTTCATCTCTCTAAAAATGCCTTCTCGTTGCATTTTTTTCTTGAGTACACGTAGCGCTTGGTCAACATTATTATCACGGACAATAACTTGCATAAACCTTTAACACCTCCTTCCAAAATTGAGCTAAAGGTTGAACAAAGAAACGTGACTATAGTATACGTCATTTATTAAGAAAAGGAAAAAATAGTGAAAGCACGGGATAAAATCAAAAGTCAAATTTTAAAGCGTGCCCTCGTTCATGTACCTTTTGATGGATGGTCGCAAGAACTTTTAAACCGGGCTGGGGAAGAAGTCGGAGGAGATCCTTCCTATGGATGGCGTCTTTTCCCAAAGGGTCCCTTAGAAGCAATTACCTATTGGAGTGAGCTTTTGGATCAAGAAATGTTAGCAGCTCTTCCTAACCCTAAGGGGTTGCGCGTTCGAGAGAAAGTAGCCTTGGGTGTTAAAACACGTTTGTGTCTTTTGACTCCTTATCGAGAGGCTGCACGTAAGACAGCCGCCTACTTAGCTTTTCCAACTCATCTAAGCCAATCGAGTCGTCTTCTTTACAGAACCGTTAGTGAAATTTGGTATTATGCGGGGGATACATCTACGGACATTAATTTTTATACAAAACGTGGCCTTTTGGGGTGGGTTTATTCTTCTACTTTCTTATACTGGCTTCGCGATCATTCCGCGAATTCTGAAGCGACATGGCGCTTTCTTGATCATCGTATTGAGGAAGTTCTCACTTTGCCCAAAATTCCCCAAAAGATAGTGCAAAGTCTATTCCCTTGGAGACGACATGGCTGACCGTCTTTCTCGAGATTTTTTCAGCCGTCCTACACTAACAGTGGCCCAAGAGCTTCTGGGTAAGATCATGATTTTTGGGACTTCGGCAGGAATTATTACAGAAACAGAAGCTTACATCGGGCAAGACGATCCCGCCTGTCACGCAGCGCGTGGAAAAACGCCGCGAAATGCTGTGATGTTCGGTCCAGCGGGCTTCAGCTATGTGTATTTTATTTATGGAATGTACCATTGCCTGAATTTTGTAACGGAAGAGGAGGGATTTCCTGGAGCCGTTCTCATCCGGGGCTTGATGCTCATTGAACCGTCGCCTCTTCATCTTAATGGGCCAGGAAAGCTATGTAGACATTTAGGAATTACCCGTGATCATAATGCACTGGATCTTACGGAGCATGGAACTTTTTACGTGAAAGAGTCACCCATTTGTCCTCCTTATGAAGCTACACCGCGTATCGGAATTAACAAAGGGCAAGAAAAATTGTGGCGATTTGTGATAAAAAACCAAGCCTTTGAAATATAAGGAGTTTTTAAGGGTTTAAATTACTTTAAAAGGGAAGTGTTTGATTAAGAGACATATTTTTATTTTAAAGGACGACTTGAAAGTATGAAAAAGAAAATATAAATTGAAAATTTAAAGAAGGTTTGTATAAATTTATGGGAGGCATAAATAAAATGTTAGCAAATCATCCCAAATATAAATTTTTTGTACGGGTTTTGTCTCGTCTTGCTATAGTACCCTTAGTCGGGTTATCCTTTATAATAAGTCCTTTAAATTTTGTCGAAGTTGAAGCCGCGCCTAAAAAAACGAGACATAAAAAAGCGAGAACTGCACGTCCAAAAAAATCAAGAACTGTTCGTCCAAAAAGAAGAACTCGCGTAAAAAGGACAAGAGCAGTGAGAGGGCGTTCAAGAGGAGCTCGTGTTAGAAGAGTAAGAGGAGCAGCGAGAGGCCGTTCAAGAAGAACTGTGGTTGCTCCTGTAGTACCCCGAACACCAGTCATAGCAGTTTCCGTTCCTGCACCGGTTTTGCAATTACCTCCACCGCCTCCTGGTCTTGACAATCCGCCACTGGTGTCTCCACCGCCTCCTGGTCCTGACAATCCGCCACTGCCACTTCCACCATCTCCTGGGCCTGGGGTCGGCGATCTACCACCTCCGCCGCCTCCACCACCTCCTGGTCCTGGCAATCCGCCACTTCCGCCTCTACCGCTTCCTGGGCCTGGGGCCGGCGATCTACCACCTCCGCCGCCTCCACCACCTCCTGGTCCTGGCAATCCGCTACTGCCGCCGCCTCCACCGCTTTTTGGGCCTGGGGCTGGCGATTCACCACCGCCGCCGCCTCCACTGCTTCTTCCTGTCGATGATTCGCAGTATGGAGATCCAACAAGTTTACAAGGAAGTCTTCAACATCGAAGAAAAGCCTTTGAGGGTAGGCGTGGTTCGAGTGAAGTAAATGATGATGATGACGATGGAGATGGGTATGTAGAGGTGGTTTTTGAACACAAAGATGAAGAGAAAAGAGGTGAGAAGGAAAGCGTTCCTACCGTGCCAACAGTGAGTCCCACCGATAAAATTAAAGAATTAGAGGAAAGAAAAGCAGCAATAGCCCGAAAAAAGAAAGAACTTGAAGATAAAGAACTAGATCTAAACAACAAGAAAGAGGAATCGTATTCCAAACGCAAGAAAGCTGAAGCTAAAGTTAACAAGATTGGTGAGAAAAAAAGAAAATCAGTAATAGATATATTTAATATTGATGAGCTACTTGCTCAAGAAAAGAAAAAGGTAGAAGAGGAGCGTGCTCGAAAAGAGCAAGAGGAGGAAGAAGAACGTGCTCGAAAAGAGCAAGAGGAGGAAGAAAAACGTGCAATTAAGGATAAGCAGGAAAAAGTTGTATCTAAATTAAAACGGACTCAATCAGAGGGAAATTTGCTTGACAGCATTAAAGGGGGTATACAACTTAAAGATACTAATACGGAAGTGGTTACACCTGAAAAAGAAAATGAAGGCGGTTGGGGGTCTCTTCATAGAATGATAAAAGAAAAAGGGCATCGGCGTTCAGGTAGTTTAGGTAGCTTGGAAAACAAAGGGTCCGACGATGAGTGGGAGGGCTAAGCTATTTATTCCTCACTAAGCAACTTCTTCTTTGGAATTGGCAGATGGTAAGAAAGCCATGAGAGGGTTATCATAAAAAAGAATTAGGATTTCTAATGGGTTAAATTACTTAAAAAGGGAACTATTTGATTAAAATAGATATTTTAATTTAAAAAATGTCTTGCCTAGATAAAAAATAAAATTTAAATTAAATTTTAAGAATCGTGTTTATTTTATAAGGCATCGTTCTCTTCCTTAAGGAAGTGTCAGTTGCACTTATAAGATTAGCCTTAATCATTAAGGGGGGGAAAATATGTCAGCACATCATCTTAAATATAATAAAATCTTCCGTCGTTATTTAAATCGTTTTGCCGTTATACCTCTGGTTAGCTTGTCCTTTTTATTCAATTTTGCAAGTTCTACTGATGTTGAAGCGGCATCTGGAAAAACGACTGTAAAAAAAGCGAAACGTTTAAAAAGAACTTCACTAAGGAGATCCAGAGGTGCGCGTACAAAAAGAACTTCACTAAGGAGATCTAGAGGCGCGCGTTCAAAAAGAGCTTCACTAAGGAGGTCAAGAGGTGCGCGTTCAAAAAGAGCTATGCTACGTTCTAAAAGAATTCAATCAAAAAAAACTAGCACAGTTTTAGCACCATCTCTCACGATGGCTCCTGTACCTGTAATTGAACCAATACAAATTTCAGCCTCAATATCTGAGCCAGTTTTGATTTCGTCTGCGACACCCGTGGTAGAAGGAGTGTCAGCGCAAGCATCGGCGTTGCCTTCGTCTGCAGCGACATCCGTGGTAGAAGGAGCACAAGCATCGGTGTTGCCTTCGTCTGCTGCGACACCCGTGGTAGAAGGAGCACCAGCATCGGTGTTGCCTTCGTCTGCGACGCCCGTGGCTGAAGGGGCATTAAGACAAACATCTGTTGTTCAAACGGAAGATTCTGCAGCATCGTCGGTAACATCACTGTTAGCTCCTCTAAATCTTAGTGAAGAAAATACACAGCTCGTGGTTCTTGAAGAACAGCCTAGTTCTGATTTAGAAGGAGCTTCTCTTCATCAAGTCTCTTTAGCGCAAGTTAATTCTCAAACAGAATCTTCATTAGTAGCAGGAGTTCCATCAGCTCCACCACCACCACCACCTCCTCCTCCAATCGATTTGACAATAACTTATAGAGTTGAAGGAGAACGTGATGCATTAGCTGAAGAGACAGCAACACCCTCAGTTGTAAATGGTAATACTGTTGAAGAAGGTAATAATTTAGTGGAAGCTCTGGCAGCCAGGAGGCTAGGCATCGAGGATGATAGTGATGAAGAGGGATTTGATACCGAGGATGAAGGGTTTGATAGCGAGGATGAGTTTAATAACGAAGATGAAAAAAAGAGCCGCAAGCTATCCGAAAATAAAGTTAATATACAAGTTGATCTCTCTGAGAGGGAAGAAGATTCTGCGGAGCCCGCATTTGGAGCAGAGACATCGGCATTTGGAGTGGCATCTGAACCTATGGAAGAAGCAGGGTTAATAGCACCTCCATCAGCACCACCACCTCCTCCTCTTGCATCTTCAGACGTTTTGCCAAAATCTGAAGAGGTTGGAGGGCAACTTAATAATGTATCAACTGGAGAAGTAGAAACTCATCCTGTTATAACAGATAATTATGCTTTAGAGATTGAAAGTAGTAAGGAAAGAAATCAAGAACTAGAGGCTCTCATAGAGAGTCAAAAGACGATTATGAAATCTTCTAACAAAACCTCGAAAAAGTATAAGATGGCCAAGCAACGGAAATTAGACTTGAAACAAGAGAAAAAAGATTTGGAGAAAAAGTTACACGAATTAGAAAAAGCGGAAAAGCAAAAGAAACAAGAAGCAGCTAAGGGTGTTCTTGGTAAATTGAAAAAACTAGCAGGCGGTGATTGGCTTGGTAGTATTAAGGAAGGTAAATTCACTTTAAAAAAGAATAACAATCAAGAAAATAGCGAAGGGAAAACAGCTCTAGAAGAGGAAAAAAGTGAAGGTTGGATGTCTAAAATTAGTAGAATGATCTCAAAGAAGAAAGAAGAAAAACTAAAAAAGAAAGAAGAAAAAAAGAAAAAAATAGAGAGCTTGAAAAGAAAGAAAACGGATGATGAAGAATCGAGCGAATTCCCTAAGAACAAACGACGGAGTATCAATTCAGGTGAATACAGTACAGATGCATGGGATACAGGTGAATTTAGTTCAGGCGAATGGAAGGTCAGATGAGTATGCTTCTTCGGGTGAATAGAAGGCTAGGTAAATGGAATGACTATGAGAAAATTACCTTGCTAAGAATCGTCTAGCTTTATCGTTAGACTTGAATGAGAGGGTAAGTTCTCATAGTTGAGTTAAGACTACAAGGAGGGATTTTCCCTTATTAATGTGTGAATTGGCTAAAGGGGTAATTAATGCATGCTGTTCCCTGGGTTAAGCTCGGGAAGAATGTGATGTACTGTTACCAGAAGAGCTGGGGTGGAGAAAAAATCTAATTTTTGTTTTAACAAGATTGCTTCATCGTTGCACTTCTCGCCTCGGCGCAGCCTGGGTTGCTAGGGTAAGAAAAATAGTGGTGCTTTGTTGTAAAAAGAGAACAAAATAAATCTAAAAACAATAATATTCAATAAATTTTATTGGATACTATTTTTAAAAAATTGATTGCAAATAAAAAAATAAAGTGTATACTTAACAATAAACCCATTTAACGTATATTTGATAAATCAAAAGTTGAATTGGGTGAAAATTAAATATTAGTAATTTGATTTTAAATTTATTGTATGGTACAATAAAATTGTTGATATTTTGATGGTGATTATTATGAATAGTAAATTTGTTCGGCGGGTTATCGGTGGTTTGACTATCGTCCCCCTAATGGCATTAGCCTTTTTAACGAGTCCTGCAAGTTCTACTGAAGCAGAAGCAGCGACTATAAAGAAAACAAGAGCGGCGCGTACAAAGAAAGGCAGGACTTCTCGTGTTAAAAGAGCAAGAACTGCTCGTACAAAGAAAGCAAAAACTGTTCGTGCAAAGAAAGCAAGAACTACTCGCGTTAAAAAAACAAGAAATGTTCGTGCAAAAAGAGCGAGAGGCGCCACGAGAAGGCGTTCAAGAAGAGCGGTAACGGCTCCTGTAGTATCTCCAGCACCAGTAATGGCACCAGCTCCAGTAGCAGTACCAGCCCCTGTAGCGGGCCACAGGCCTGGGGCAGGAGCACCAGCAGCACTGCCTATAGCAGCGCCTCCTGCTCCTAAAGCAGCGGCGCCTGGTCCCGCAGTAGGAGCGCCACCAGCACCTCCTCCACCAGCAGTAGGAGCACCACCAGCACCTCCTCCACCAGCAGTAGGAGCGCCACCAGCACCTCCTCCACCAGCAGTAGGAGCGCCACCAGCACCTCCTCCACCAGCAGTAGGAGCGCCACCAGCACCCCCTCCACCAGCAGTAGGAGCACCACCAGCACCTCCTCCACCAGCAGTAGGAGCGCCACCAGCACCTCCCCCACCGGCAGCAGGAGCACCAGTACCACCACCACAAGGGGTAGGAGTTCCTGGAGGTGGAGGGCTTGTTAAGCCAGATGCGGCAGCACTTATAGCTGGAGCAGCTGCGTTAAAGAAAGCCGCACCTGCTGCAGCACCTAAAGCAGCACCTGGAGCAGGAGCAGCAGCTCCTGGTGGCATACAAGGACAACTCGTTCAAGCAGCAGGAGGGCTGATAGCTAAGGTTCAACAGAATCAACCAGATGGTACACCTGATGAAAATGAAGATGAAGGTGAATGGCAAGACGAGGTAAAGGTGCAAGGTCAACCAGCGGGAGCTGGAGCACAAGCACCAGATCAAGATCTGGGAGCGCCAGTACCACCTCCACCACCAGCGGGAGCTGGAGCACAAGCACCAGCTGATCAAGATGCTGTAGGGGAGGGAGCCCCAGTGCCACCTCCTCCACCAGCAGGAGCTGGAGCACAAGCACCAGCTGATCAAGATGCTGTAGTGGTGGGAGCCCCAGTGCCACCTCCACCACCAAAAGCACCAGCAGCACCTCCAGAAGTGAACCCTGAAGTGCAAGAAGTTCTAAAAGTTGGACTTGCAAAAATACTCGGCAAACAAAAAGGAAAAAAATCCGAAGAGGAAATAGAAGCTAAAAAACTCGAGAAAGCTCAAAAAGCTTTAAAACCAGCCGGTAAGGCTCCTAAAGATGAAGATGATTTTGAATTCTGAACACTCTAAAAAGCCCCTTCGGGGGCTTTTTTCTTATACGGTGTCTTCGATTAGTTTTGATAAATTTGATATTATTAAAAATGGTTTTTTCTTGCGCTTTGAAGGAGATCTTGATATAGGTCCTAAATCTCTAGCCAGGCGAGGGGAATACCCGGGCATGCCGACCTAGACCTTATCCTCATGGAAGTGGGGATTTAGCAGAACTATTTTTGAAAGAGAGTGATAAAATGCCCAAGATGAAGACAAAGAGTAGCGTGAAAAAGCGCTTTCGCCTGACGGCGACTGGTAAAGTCATTATGGCTCAAGCAGGAAAACGACATGGAATGCGCAAGCGTTCTCCAGAAGTAAGGCGGACATCCCGCGGCACCACAATCATGAGAGAGTGCGATGCTAAAATTGTACGTCGTTTTATGCCCTACGGTATTTAGGAGGATTGAGTCATGGCACATATTAAACGTGGAAAAACAACTCACGCCCGTCACAAAAAAGTTCTGAAGCTTGCAAAAGGCTATCGGGGACGTTCTAAAAATTGCTTTAGAATTGCAATTCAGCGCGTTGAAAAAGCGCTTCAATACGCTTATCGTGATCGCCGAAACAGGAAGCGCGATTTTCGCGGACTCTGGATTCAGCGTATCAATGCAGGCACGCGTGAACACGGTTTGACCTATTCGAAGTTCATTAACGGCCTCACCAAGGCTGGAATTGACATCGACCGGAAGGTACTAGCCGATCTTGCCGTTCATGAGCCTGCGGCTTTTAAATCAATCGTGGATCAAGCCCAGAAAGCATTGGCTGCGTAGGAAATTAAGGCTGGCTTTTACCCCTCACCCGCCGCTTTGCGGCGACCTCTCCCACAAGGGGGAGAGGTAAAGCAAGTAGTACTAAAATCACCTCTCCCTTTGTGGGAGAGGTCGCCACGAAGTGGCGGGTGAGGGGTTTCAACAAAAACGACAGGCTAATGCCCGTGGTGATAAAAATGAAACAGCTATCCGCTTATTTTTCCTGAGAGGTTTTAATCCTCTCATTTTTTAAAACCTGATCTAGATCGCCGCTCTGGTCAATAACGAGATGAACAATGTTTCCTATTTGTCCTGGTTCATTTCTCTTTATTTCTTTGAGAAAATAGGTAACAACTAAGGAAGTAATGTTGTTAAAGGTTCAAACATGGAAGACATACGATCATTGGCTCAAACCTCCACGGCCTGGCCCTTTGAGGAAGCACGCAAAATTCTCAATCGCTTAGGAGGTAAAACACCTCCCAAAGGCTATGTATTGTTCGAGACTGGATATGGTCCTTCAGGTCTTCCCCACATAGGCACCTTTGGCGAAGTTGTTCGCACAACCATGGTTCGCCAAGCTTTTTCCCTTCTTTTTGATATTCCAACAATACTTTACGCTTTTTCGGATGATATGGATGGCATGAGAAAAGTGCCGGATAATATTCCTAATCCTGAAATGGTAAGAGAACACCTCGGAAAGCCTTTAACTCGCGTTCCTGATCCCTTTGGAACCCATGAGAGTTTTGGTCATCACAACAATGCGCGCCTAAAAGCCTTTTTGGATGTCTTTGGGTTTGATTACGAGTTTGTAAGTTCAACAGATTGCTATACTACAGGCCGTTTTGATACCATGTTGCTATCTGTTTTGTCCCACTACGATGCGATCATGAACGTTATTTTACCAACACTCAGGGACGAAAGACGTGCAACCTACAGTCCATTTTTACCGGTTTCTGCTGAAACGGGGCAGGTTTTACAAGTCCCCATTGTTGAGCGCAATGAAAAGGCAGGGACGGTTGTCTACAAACGGGACGATGGAAAGCATATCGAAACCCCTGTAACAGGTGGCCATTGTAAGCTCCAATGGAAAGTAGATTGGGGGATGAGGTGGGCTGCCTTTGATGTTGATTATGAGATGTCTGGGAAGGATCTTATTGATTCCGTTAGACTTTCAAGCCAAGTTTGTAAAATTCTCGGACGCAAGCCTCCCGAAGGATTTAACTATGAGCTGTTTTTGGATGCAGATGGAACAAAAATTTCAAAATCGAAAGGTAACGGCCTGACGATTGAAGAATGGCTGCAGTATGCTCCCGAAGAAAGTCTCGCCTACTACATGTACCAATCGCCTCGGAAAGCAAAACGCCTTTATTTCGATGTGATTCCAAGAGCCGTTGATGAGTATTTAAGCTTTTTGGAGAAATTCCCTGAGCAACCATTAGACCAACAATTGAATAACCCTGCTTGGCATGTACATAATAGCAAACCACCAAAGGAAGAGCTTCCCTTAAGTTTTGGAATTTTGCTCAACTTGGCGAGCGTCACAAATACGGAAGACAAAACTGTATTATGGGGATTTATTAGTCGATATGCCCCAAATGCAAAACCAGAGACCATGCCAATAGTCGATCGTCTTGTGGGCTATGCAATTGCCTATTATCGCGACTTTGTAAAGCCTCACAAGCATTATCGCGTCCCCACGCCAGAGGAGCGGAAGGCTCTTGAAGATCTCGCTCAAAGCTTAAAGGGGTTACCGAAAGATCAAGATGCAATTCAAACAGAAGTCTTTGAAGTGGGAAAACGGCACAATTATACAAACTTAAGAGATTGGTTTAAGGCCCTTTACCAGATTCTCCTGGGACAAGACGAAGGCCCGCGCATGGGATCTTTTATTGCTCTATATGGCCTTGATGAGAGCGTTGCCTTAATTGAGGAGGCCTTAAAGAAGGGTGAGAAGGATTGTGTAGGGGTGAGTTTTAAGGATTTCACCAATCCTTAAATAAACGGCCATGTTTTATGCCCCCGTTTCGTCATTCCCGCTTTCGCGCACAAGTGTCCGGGGAAAGTGTGGAGTGCTATTGAAAAGATTAAGTATTCCTTCTCT
>MKUL01000065.1 GCA_001897795.1 Alphaproteobacteria bacterium 41-28
TGATTACATGATTCCTGCGTTCTTTGTGTTCTTAGATAAGATCCCTCTGACGTCCAATGGGAAGATCGATCGTAAGTCTTTAATAGGAGTTAATCTTTTTTCTCCTAAAAATTTTGAAAATTCTTCTTACCACAGTATTTCTAAAACAACAGAATTAACGCTAATACGTATTTGGGAAAAAATTCTAAACACTTCAAACATTCCAACAGATCAGGGCTTCTTTACATTAGGTGGTAACTCTATATTATCTATTAGAATGCTTTTTTACATCCAAAATATTTTTTATTCTAATTTATCAATTACAGATATATTTAAAAACCAAACCATTGAATCATTGGCAATACTAATAAATAAAAAGCAGAGTAAAGAAGTCGATCCATATATCTTTTGCATAAATGATAGCAAGAAAAAAAACCCTTTGTTTATGATTCATCCAGTTGGTGGGCTTTCATATTGTTATCTAGGATTAAACCAATACATGGATAGGCCAATCTATGGGATTAATAGTCCAGAAGTTTTTGATCCTCCTAAACATTTTTCTTCAATAGAAGAAATATCTTGTTTTTATATTAGCATGATTAAAAAACTGTATCCTACTGGTCCTTACTATATAGGAGGATGGTCAACTGGTGGGTTAATAGCTTATGAAATTGCTCAGCAGCTGTTCTCGAAAAAAGAAAAGGTAGAGCGTCTTTTATTGATTGACACAGAGTGTCCTGAAGATCTTCAAATAAATTCTTTAGAGCAAGACACGAATAAACATCTTCAAGAAATCATAGAACAGCCAGATAGTTCTAGAGTATCTGCTATAATGTCTCGGCAAGTACTTGAATGGGAAAAAAAACTTAGGAAATACACATTAAAGGAGTATAATGGAAAGGCAATTTTCTTAGTAGCAAAAAAGAGTGTCTTTTATCAAAAGAAAAATCCTTATGGGTGGGATAAATTTATAAAAGAACTCTGCATAACCGAAGTGCCCGGCACACATATGGAGCTATTTGATAACTCTTATATTCAATCAACCTGTGATATCATAGAGAAGTACTTAATTAAGGCAGAGGTGGGATCTAGAAGTAGGGCAGGTGGAGCAACCCCTTATAAAAGAGGACAGGTAGGATGAGCAGCTAAGACACAGGAGTGAGGCTAATAGTATAGCTAGTTCTAAGATAGAACCGGTTCAGGTCGTTACCCCTGTTGAGAGGCGCAGGTGATGGAGTTTTTATGAGAAAAAAGGCATCGTTGAAGAAACCTATGAAGCTGGAAAGAGTGTTTCCTATGTGGTAAGTGTACTGACCCCAAAAAAAGTGGACCATTTTTTCGAAAGATTTTGATAAAGCTAGATTCAATCAGAAAGGAAGAAAAAATGAAGAAAAAGATCAGCTCGTCGTTAAAATTAAAAATAACCCTAGAAGTTTTTAAGGGCGATATGACAATAGGGGAACTTGTTTCAAAATATGCAGTTGGGCCAGCTCTTGGGGGCCACTTCAGAGGATTATATGAACTTAAGACATACATTTAATATTTCTAAAAAGGTTATTTGTGCTTCTTCCATAGGAAACTTATTGGAAATGTACTCTTTCTCTCTTTTTGCAATGCTCCTCCCAGCCTTGACACCAATATTTTTCCCCTCTTCGGATCCTTTTGCCGCACTTTTGTCAGCTTATCTTGTTTTTTCTGTTGGATTCTTGCCTATCCTATTGGAGCGCTCTTTTTTGGCTATGTAGGGGATAAGTATGGCCGGCGAGTTGCTCTATCCTTCTCTTTATTAGGAATGGCTCTTAGTACTTTTGGTATAGGGTTCTTACCCTCCTATGCTGCTCTTGGTATTCTATCTCCCTTAATTCTCACTTTTTTGCGTCTTATTCAAGGCATATGTGCCGGAGGGGAGTGTATGGGAGGTGGTGTCTTTGTCGTTGAATCTATTTCAAGCTATAATCTTGGTTTTTTTGGTTCTTTGATAGCCGCATCAGGAACATTTGGAGCTCTGTTGGCATCCATCGTCAGTGTTTTTTTTGTGTCCTCCACTATGCCTCCTTGGGCTTGGAGGCTCCCTTTTCTTATTTCCATTTTTATAGGAATTGTGGGCTTATATTTGCGAACGACGGTGGAGGAAAGCCCTTCCTTTAAGGCGTCTTTTTCTAAAGAAAAGTATAACCCTCTAAAAGAGCTCTTAGCTCATCACCTTATTCCCTTTTTATGCGCTATTGGAGTAGGAGCTTTGGGAACCGTCCCTTTTTATCTTGTCATCGGATTTCTAAACAGCTACTTAGTTTTTCTAAATGTTATAACGCTGGAAAACAGCGCAACTGTAAATTTGATTCTCCTGATTTTCTGTGCTTTTACAATACCCTTGGCTGGATATGTAGCTGATAAGGTAGGGTATGCAAGAACAATGGTTTTCTCTGCCCTCGCGTCTTTAATTTATGCTTATCCTTTTTTCCATGTTGTGTATGTGGGCTCTTTAGTTAATATCATTTTAGCTGAAACAACTTTTCTGGCATTTTCACAACTCTTTGTGGCCCCGATTAATGCCTTTCTAACTCAACTTTTTCCTGTGCGTTCTCGATATACCGGTACAGCTTTTGGTTATTGTGTAGGAATGGCATTATTTGGAGGAACAACACCTTATATTGCTTTGTCTCTCATAAATGGGTTGGGAAATGCTAAAAGTCCTTTCATCTATGTTATGCTTGTTTGCTTAATAGGATTAATGTCTGTCCTTTTTGGGAAGAATTATGTATCTCAAACAATTGACTATAAGCTGAAAGGAAGTGAGGCTTAATTTAAAAAACAAAAACTAAAGAAAGCTTCAGATAGACCAAATTATTTCAAGGGGAGGGAAAAGATATGACTCAACCAAATAGATCGCTCAAAGCAACCCAATATAAAATTGTTCATTTTTTAGAGGAAGAAGTTGAGAGATTAAAATCAGAATATCAGGAGGATCTTCAAAGAAGGAATGTGAAACAGAAAAAGAATGATAAAAAACGGCGAAAACTCTCCCAAAAAATTGAATCCGTCCTCAAGTTACACTCCTTGGAGGCTGATATAAGAGAAGAGCTCCTTTCTCTTCAGCAACAAATCAAGGATTCTCTTTAAAGAAACTTAAAAGGAAAATAAATTTAAAGAAAACCCGAGCAAAACTCTAAGGTCTCTCGGTTATAGGTGCAATGGTGAGAGATCTTCTCCTCCATGTAAAGTTGAGCATTAAAAATGCAACCCCTCCCACAAGGGCTGCTAGGGGAATTACCCATAGGGCATATGTATAAGCTCCGGTACCATAGAATCGTTGCCCCCCTGCTAATTCTCCAGACCAGAAATTATCCATAAGAGAACCTATAATGGTATGGAAAAAAATACCTCCGAGCATATTTATGCAATTTAAAAAAGCAATAGTTACATTTCTCATTTCAAGAGGAACAGCAGACGCTCCCATTGAGAACACTAATACTTGATAGCAACATAAAATCCCCACTATGAACATCATAGCTGAGAGAGTCATATAACTAAGATTTCCATATGAAAGAAGCATAAACGCAAAAAGAGCTGCCATTAACATTCCGCAACCAGCTGTTATCTGGGAAGGGGCTTTGAACTTTTCAGAAAAGTAAGCTAAGAGAGGCCCACCTATCATCATTCCTGTAAAAATAGAAGACGTTATAAAAGAAGCATCTTCTTTTCCGAAGGAATAAACCTCCATTAAATAAGAAATCCCCCATACATCAGCAAATCCTTCCAAAGGTCCCACCATCAAGAGAGTCCCCAAACCTATAAAAAGAAGAACGGGCATTGAGAAAAGAGATTTAAAATTTTTAAGGAGAGAAGAACTTTCCTGGTATGAGGTAGGAGGATAAGGTTTAATAGTAAGTAGAATAAAGCCCATCAGTACTATCCCACCAAGACCACTCATCAAGAGGATATTTTCCCATCCATAGAAGATTATAAATTGGCTAATAGGTTTGCCTCCATAAACAGCTCCCAGCAAACCTATAGTATTTGTCAGAGCAAACATCCTGGCATAAGTAGAAAAAGGAAACCATAGTGAAATAACTTTAAATGTTCCTAAAAAGCCAGCAGCAGAGCTCGCTCCAATTAAGAAACGTGCAAAAATAGCAAGATACCAACTTTCTGCAGAATAAAATAAAAAGATTGAGGCAGAACAAATGAAGCAGCATACTGAAACAACAAGTTTTGGCCCAAACCGATCGAGTAAGAGAGCCATTGGAATTTGCATTCCTGCATATCCATAGTAATACATAGAGGAAAGAAACCCAAACTCGGTGGCATCAATTTGAAACTTATGCATAATTTCTGGAACACAGAGACCAGGAAAAACACGTATAATAAACTGGTAGGCAAAGAATAAAGCTGCAAAAAACCACATCGCCCAGACATGCAAAACAGCCATTTCTTCCTCATGTATAGTGTTGGTTAAGTTTTTAAAGAAAGTAAAGTTACTTTTCAAGCTGCAATTAAGGCTAACTCTTTATTATTAATGCGTTATAAAAATTTTTGAGTTCATAACTGATCTATAGTCCTTGAAAAGACAACCTAATGCTTTTTTCGACATTTTAATTTTATAATGCATTGAGAGCCAAATGACTTTGAAATCCTTTACACAATCATGATTTAAGATAATAATGAAGATATGAATAAATCTACTGAATGCCTTTTAAATAAAAAATGTCAACCCTGCCAGGGCGGTGTGCCACCCCTACCATCTGAGGACATAGAACGGTTCTTAAAGGAGGTAGGAGGGGAATGGTCTCTCAATACAAGAGGCCATCTCTACAAAGAATATAGGTTTAATGATTTTATGGGGCCTATGAATTTAGCCAATAAAATTGCCGCATTGGCTGAAAGAGAAGGTCATCATCCAGACCTTGCAATTTCTTGGGGAAGATGTGTTGTTGAAATATGGACCCACAAAATAAATGGGTTAACTGAAAGCGACTTTATTCTAGCCGCAAAAATTGATTCTTTGGCATAACATGTATATAATTTTCTGATAATCAAAAGTAAAGCTTTTGGCACAGCTATTGTTGGCATTTTTGACAATAATACGTTGCTCGCCCACCTTGAACAATCTTACTCAGAGGGGTGAGTCGGCAATGCTCACAGATCTCTTTTTCCCGGTTGTAAACTTTAAAGACATGCTGGAAGTATCCGGCTTTGCCATTAGGACGCGCATAATCTCGCAACGTTGACCCACCTGCAGCAATAGCACGCCTTAACACATCTTGTAGTTCTTTCAATAACAGTGTGGTTTCAATTTGTGTGAGTGTATTCGCCAGACGTAACGGAGAGAGTTTAGCCTGCCATAAGGCTTCAGACGCATAAACGTTCCCTACGCCTACAATAATTTTTTGATCAAGAAGAACCGTTTTAATGGGCCTGCTACACAGTTTTAGTTGATCATAAAATATCGAAGCATTTAATTCTGGGTTATCGAGTGGCTCAGGGCCAAGTGTATTAAAGGGACTTATACTGTTTAGTTAATCTGTAGCAGCCAATTGTAAAAAGCCAAAGCGTCGCGGATCACAATAAGTGATCTTATAGTTTGAGGTTGTAAAAATGACATGGTCATGAAGGCTCGTTCTTAAATAAGGTTGCTCAAGATTTTCAATAATTATACGCCCTGACATACCTAAATGCCAAATAAGAGTCATTCCGTGTTCAAAACCAATTAAGAGGTATTTTCCACGCCTTCTTACTGTTTGAATGGGATGGTGAGAAAGCTCATTCTTAAGATGAGGGGGGAGAGGATAACGTAAGTTTGACCTATTGAGCTGAACCTTAGAAATAGATGATCCTTCAAGTACAGACTTTAAAGCTTGGCAGGTAACTTCAACTTCAGGAAGCTCAGGCATAATGATAGAACCCCTCTTTAAAAGACAAGAATGACAAGTGTACCCTATTAAATCAAACCTGATATTTCAAGAAGCAAGCCATTCATTTAATTTTGACCATCTTACATGCTTACTTTTTGCTTTAATTGCCAGAGCTATAGCTTTCTTTTGACCCACAATCACCACAAGGGTTTTTCCACGGGTTATTCCTGTATAAAGTAAATTACGTTGCAACATAGGATAATGTTGCATCATTAAGGGAATGACTACGACAGGGTACTCAGATCCCTGAGCTTTATGAATGGTTGTCACATAAGCAAGAGTAATCTCATCTAATTCATCAAAATCATACGGGATGGCTCTTTCTTCAAAGGTAATGGTGAGTTCTTTGAGCTCCGGGTCAACATGACTGATAAAACCTATATCCCCATTGTATGTTTCCTTCTCATAATTATTAATGGTCTGCATAACCTTATCTCCTAAACAGAAGGTTGACCCAAATCTTTCAACTTTTAAAAGGGAGGTTGGATTAAGGACCCTTTGCAGTTCGCTATTCATAGCTCGTGCCCCGATGGATCCTCTATTCATAGGGCACAGAACTTGAATGTCTGTGAGAGACTTTAACCCAAAGCGCTGAGGAATACGGTACTGAATGATTTCTAAGATTTTACGAGTTGCTTCTTCAGGGTTTTGGGTTTCTATAAAATAGCAGTCTGACTCTTCCCTTCTCTCAGGGAACTTAGGCATAAGACCTTTGTTGATTCGATGAGCGTTCATAATAATGCGACTTGAGGCGGCTTGGCGAAAGACTTCAGAAAGGCGTACAACAGGAATAGCATTTGATTGAATTAAATCTCTAAGAACGTTTCCTGGTCCTATGGAGGGAAGTTGATCAACATCTCCAATAAGAAACAAAGCTGATTCTTGGGAAAGAGCCTTTAAGACAGAGTTCATCAGAGGGATATCTACCATAGAGGTTTCATCAATAATGAGAAGTTGGCATGTGAGAGGAGAGTCTGGCCCTCGACTAAATCCTCCTGTTTTAGGGTCAATCTCAAGAAGTCGATGAATGGTTTTAGCTCCCATTCCGGTACATTCTGAAAGTCTTTTGGCAGCTCGCCCTGTAGGAGCACAAAGGGAGATTTTTATTCCTTTTGCTAACAATATCGTAAGAAGGCTTTTTATGAGAGTAGTCTTTCCAACACCTGGTCCACCTGTAATCACGAGAACTTTTGAGGATAAAGCTTTTCTTATAGCTTCTTGCTGACTAGGAGAAAGTGTAAGCGATAATTTCTTCTCAACCCAAGGAATTGCCTTCTCAGCATCTATAGCTCCCCAGGATAACGTGCCCTGAAATATGTTTTTAAGGGTATTTGCCACAGAGCGTTCGGAATGATAAAGCCCCCGAAGGAAGATGCAATTCTCATTTTCTATTTTGTCCTGAATCAAGTCTTCGCTGCGAAGCTCTTCTCTAAGGGCTTTCTGCAAAATAGCTTGAGAAACTTCTAAAAGCTCCTCTGCTTTAGCTAGAAGTTCTTTCACAGGAAGAGCACAATGACCTTCATCCATACTTTCCAGCAGAACATGATTTAAGCCTGCTTGAGTTCTTACAAGAGAATCTTTTTGAATTCCTATCTTTTGGGCAATTTTGTCTGCTGATAAAAATCCTATCCCCCTTACCTCTCGCGCTAGCTTATAAGGGTTTTCTCGAATGACCTGAATAGCGTGAACTCCAAAAGTCTTATAAATCCTTACAGCTCTAGATGTGCTTACGCCATATTGGTGGAGAAAGAGCATAATCTCCCGTACGGCTTTCTGATCTGCCCACCCCTTTACAATTAAAGAAGCTCTGTGAGGTCCTATCCCTTCGATTGTTTCTAGTTTTTCTGGAGCTTCTTCAATAACCTCAAAAACAGAGCCCTTAAAAGCTTGGACCAGCTTCTTAGCGTAAACTGGCCCTATACCTTTGATCATCCCTGAACCTAGGTATTTTTCTATTCCTTCCTCCGTTGTAGGAGCAGAAGCTTTAATAAATTGAGCTTTAAACTGGGGACCATGAATCTTATTATTGACCCACATTCCTGATGCCTGAATATATTCTCCTGCAGAAATGGAACTAGAATGCCCCACCACCGTTACAAGATCTCTGTGCCCTCTTGTTTTAATCCTAAGAACACAATAACCGTTCTCTGGGTTATGATAGGTCACCCTTTCAACAATCCCTGAGAGAAATTCTGTTTCCTTTGCTGTGACTAGAATTTGGTTCTGGATCTTCATTCTTGGTCGTTAGCTCCGCTGAAGCAAGAAAAGTTTAAGCTAAGGTCAGCCATACATTGCGCTTAATAAGAAGGTGTAAGTTTTCCAATTCTTTCCTCCTTTTCCAATTGCTCATGGAGTCTTTCTTCATATTGTTGACGTTTCCACATTTCAGCATAGAGGCCCTTCTGAGAAAGAAGAGACTTATGGGTACCCTGTTCTACGATTCTTCCTTCTGACATAAGGAGAATTTCGTCTGCATGAACAATGGTAGAAAGTCTATGAGCAATAATTATGGTTGTATGGTGAAGAGCGATCTTTTTAAGGCACTTTTGTATTTCTTTTTCTGTGTGCGTATCAAGAGCTGACGTTGCCTCGTCAAATACAAAAATATGCGGTTTCTTTAAAAGCGTTCTAGCAATTGCAACTCGTTGCTTTTCTCCTCCTGAGAGTTTGAGTCCCCGTTCTCCTACTATGGAGTTATACCCTTCAGGAAGTTTAATAATAAAGTTATGAATTTGGGCTGATTTTGAAGCTTCTTCAATTTCCTCCAAGGTAGCACTCGGATTCCCATAAGCAATGTTGTAGTAAAGAGTATCATTAAAAAGGACTGTATCTTGCGGAACAACTCCAATGGCTTGCCTTAGACTTCTTTGGGTTATATTTTGAACATCCTGTCCATCTAGAAGGATCTGGCCTTGAGTAATATCATAAAAACGGAAGAGCAATCTTGATAGAGTTGACTTTCCTGCCCCGCTTTCCCCAACAATAGCAAGAGTTTTTCCGGGTTGTATCAGGAAAGAAATATTTCTTAAGATTTCACGATTAGGGTTATAAGAAAAGGAAACATTTTTGAATTCTATCTTACCTCCTTTAAACACATAATCTTTCGCTTGAACCTTATCCCGGATCTCCGGTGTTTGATCAAGTAACGAAAACAAATCCTCCATGTCGACAATGGCTTGCTTTATTTCCTTATAAGCAAATCCTAAAAAACCTAAAGGTAAGAAAGCTTGTAAGAGATAAGTGTTTACCAAAACAAAATCCCCTACAGTCAGGTGATGCTCTACGACATCCCAAGCAGCTAATATCATAATAAAAGTGAGTCCAAGGGCTATAATCACTCCCTGCCCAAAATTTAAGAAAGCCAGAGCATTTTTGCTTATAATCGTAAGTTTCGCATGATGTTCTGAGAGTTGATCAAATTGCTCAATTTCAAAGCTTTCATTGGTGAAATATTTAACTGTCTCGTAATTTAGGAGTGCATCAACCGCTCGTGCGCTCGATTGTGAATCAACCGTATTCAACTGTCTTTGAATTCGTGTTCGCCATTCTGTAAAAAGGATTGTAAAAACAACATAGAGCTGAATTGTAAAAAAGGCTGTCATTGCATAACGCCAGTCATATAAGATCCACATGGCAATAGTAACAAACATCAACTCAAAGAATGCCGGGATAAAAGCATTGACTGTAAACCATAAGAAGCCGTCGACTGCTTTAACACCTCGCTCTACCGCTCGACTTAAGCCACCTGTTCTTCGATCAAGATGAAAGCGTAAACTCAAAGTATGAAGATGGCTAAACACTTGTACCGCTATACGCCGCATAGCTTGACTTTCAACCGGAGCAAAGATTGCGATTCGTGCTTCATTGAATAGGGAACTGATAATCCGAATGAACCCATAAGATAATAGAAAATAAAGAGGAATTAGGAGTAATCCCTGCTGGTATATTGTATTCAACCCATCGATTGCATATTTTAAGAAAAGAGGAACCGCAAGAGCTGTAAGCTTTGAGAGAAGCAAAGCTAAAAGAGCAAACATAAACCTACAGCGTAAAGCAATTGAATCCTTAGGCCAAAGATAAAGGAATAGTCTCCCGATAACCCTCGGCTTAGAAATTTTGAAAAATCTTAAATGCCTCTTCATCATGATTATTTCTCATACCATTATTTCTTTGGAAAAAGAATCTTAGAGATTCTAATGGTGGAGCCCTCTTATTTTCCTCTTCCCTTGCTCTGGCTAAGGCTTTGGCTATGAGCATAGACTTTCATCTCCTTAGCCAGTTCAGGGTTCATGTTCTGCAAAACCTGTGGTAGGGTCTCGTTTTTCTCTAAGATCTTTATATAAAAGTCCAGCTCTTGCTTAGCTTTATTTTCAAGAGACGTTCCTTCAAATGCTTTCATATCCTTTATCACGGATTCAAGGTATGAGGCTATTTTTTCCGATGACGTAGAAGTGTCGGTGTGAAATTGGACAGAACGTGTGATCGATTTAAATTCTTGGATCTGGGGCACATCACTGAGATACTCTTTAACATACTCCTGCACTCCTTTTGATCCTTGCTTTTTAAGGACATCGTTAAAGTCATCACCTGGATGAGTGGGTTTGATGATAGAAACAGATTTTCCCTGATTTTTAAAATGGTCTTTTGTTTTTTCAATAATCTCGTTGGTTCGAGAATCTTGTTTATGCGCGTCGTTATCAGCACATAGAATAATTTCTTTTTCTGGGCCTTGGTAATTGGCTATGTTATGGATGCCTAAGGAAGCAATAATTTTACCCTTTACATTAGCTTCCTTGATAGAAAGGGCAGTTTCAAGTCCTTCAGCCATAAAAACTCGATCTGTGTTTTGGCCTTCTTGGAGAAGAACAAAAGATCCTTTTGAAAGACCATATTGGATTTTGTTGAATTTTTGGCCTTCAAGGGTAAAGGCTCTTTGTCCTTGATCATTAAGTTTGGTCAGCTGAACAGAACTTAATCGGCCCTCTTCATTTTTCCCAAAGGCTGCAAAGCTATGATGAGAAATCGTCTTTCTCTCTCCCCTATACATAAAGGTAATGCCCTTGGGGATATACCGTAGATCAGGAGCTAAGGGGCCTGTAATTTTTCTTTCTTTTCGGAGATAGGTTTCTGCAATTGTTCCTTTGAGTGGTTTGGATTTCATGTAAATCTCTAAGACGGCATTGAGGCGGCTCGCTCTCTCTTTGGTTTCTTCAATGGAATTCTGATCTTTCGGTTGAGAAGAAGCTTTGAGAGAGGATATAATATTTGAATCTGCCTTTACATTTAAAACGTTTGCTAAATATGAAACAGCCTCTTTGAAGGTAAGGTTCTTTTCCCTTTGAACAAGCTTGAAGATGTTCCCTTTCTCACCCGTTTCAAAATCATGCCACTGTCCTTCACGAGGTTCTGCAATATTAAAAAGGATTGATCCCTTGCTTCCGAATCTAAGCTCCGTCTTCCTGCTCATGTGTTTATTGGGCTCTCCCAGCAAGTCCGTGGCTAAGGAAGCATAATTACCTCGCGCTGCTGAAAGAACCTGGTCCTTTGAGATGAATGAGGTGTGGGATTGAGACGTAAGAGGCAAAGAGTGATTATATAAAGAAAAGCTTTTATCTTTTTCTTGGGATATAGCGTGTACATTTTTTCCAGCTTGTCCCAAAATATGACGTTCAATCCCTGGGCGCATGCTTGAGATAAGTGACAAACTTACAAAATTACTTGCTAGAAGACGAGCATTCTCATTTCGAGCTGTGAAAGCGAGTTGCCAATCTTTTTTAAGGAGTTCGACATTTTCTGAGGATTTTAATTTAATGATTTTCCAAAGGCGTGCCGATTCTTGGGAGGCTTTTAGATATTCAGCAATGGGACGATAGATCTGATCAGGATGGAGGTTAGGTGAAAGTTTTCTTGTGGCTACTTTATCATAAAAGGCCACATCAAAACTCAGACGATTCTGATCAAGTCCATGGTCTTTAAACAACCTGTAATGGTAAGAATTGCACTTAGTAAGAATATTTTTAAGCTCTTGAGCTCGTTCTGCCTTTTGAGAGTTATCTAAATCTTTTGTTGTATAGGCTTGGAGCTTTTCTCGAATTTCTCCTGCTATGGCATGTTCTAAGAGCTTATCTTCCTTTACCTTAAGGGTTTCAAGAAAAGGTTGATACTTTTCAGGAGACTCAACAATCTTAAGGGCTAAAGTATCGCGCTTGGCTTGAAGCTCATGAAATTTCTCAAGGGTAAAAACCGTTTCTGGAGAGGTAACCTGAAGAAGACTTTCTTTTAGCTTTTGAAAATGGCTATAAAGGGCTGCAACTTCGTTACGTGTTTCCACATAGGATTTAACCACATCGTAATCAGCTCTTTGACTTTCTTGAAGTCTTTCATAAAAGAGAGTCCGAAGTTGAGATTTTTTATGAGCTGCTGCATGAGATTTAAGAGCACTGATGTAAACCCGGTCTTCTTTCTGAACAGGATTTCCCCAGTAATCTCTTAATTTAGATTCAGTTTCTAAAGGAGATCCTTCAGTTTTATCCTGTGTAACTTTTAAGAAAGGCGTATAAAGCTTAAGGTTTTCTTGAAAGATAAAAGCTAAAGAGTCTCTTTCAGCTTTCTTTACAGCATATTCTTCATAAAGGCGATGGGACTTGGCTAAAACCCCAGGATGGGTTTGAGAGATTGTGTTCCATAATGTCCGTGTTTCTTTTACAAGATCTATGTAGCCCTGGGCTTGAATGGAAGCCCGATATTCAAGATCAGATAGAAGACGGGGGCGAACTCCTGTTTCAACTTCTAAGACATCTTTTCGGATACCAACCAAACGGGTATAAGGTGCATGGTTTGGCCAATCGGCAAGAATCTCTTTTGCAATTCCCTTCTTTTCTTCAAAAAGTGCTTGATAAGCCTTATAGGAAGAATGGGTATAGAGGGGCTTTTGAGCCTCAATCTGCCCTTCAATCTCTTCTCGTAAGATCATTCCTTCCATGAGCAGATCTCGATAGTGCTGGATTCGACCAAAATAAAGTTTTTGTTCTTCTGAAATGGTGTAGTCTTGAAGCGTTTCTTTGTGAGAAAGACGACTGCATTTTTCTACAACGTCCTTAAAGTCAGTAAATTGATCTCGGTTTAGGTAAACTTGAACATCCTGCCGATGACGTGTCATGGCCACAAGTAAGGTAGATGGATCAATGAAGGGATCAAAGGCAACAAAGGATTTATCAAAGGTAGATCCCTCAGATTTATGAATGCCCATGGCATACCCATGAGTAAAATCGGGATATTCATTGCTATCAAATTGAATGCGTCTTTTGTCTTCAAGAAGAACAGTTAAAAGAGACTTCTTCTCATCAAAAGATTCAATGGTTCCAAAGCTTCCGTTTTTAACACCTCTCTTTTCTTTATTCCCATGGAAAAGGGATCTTAAGAATGAGGACTGATCAACATTTTTAATAAATTGTCCGTGATTATCATTTTCCGTAAATCGAATGCGGTCTCCAATGGCATACTCTTCTCCTTGAATTATAAAGCTCTCTTTAAGATATCCCTGCTCTTTCAATACTTGCCGAATAGCTTGGTTAAGCTCATAGATCTCTATATTCCTATAGGCCAGAGCGATGTGTGTTTGATGGGGATTTTCAATGAAGTCTTTGACATAGGCTTGAGCTAAAGCACTGTGAGTTTGGTCCTTATCGTCAAACCATTTAAGATGCCCTTGATCATAGTAAGGCTTTAGACCCCCTAAAACATTATGATCATTAAGGGATTTAGAGCACTCTCTCTGCCAAGGGATACGTTGCCTTACAACTTGTCGTATTTCACAAAACCCAAACCGTTCTGCAAAAAGACGCCCATAATCTCCTGGTTCTCGGGATTTGATTTGAGTGGGATCTTGGATAACGAGAACTTTGGCATCCTTACTCGAAGCCTCTTCAAGAAAAGGTTCCCAGAGATGGCCTCCAACCATGTTGGCTTCATCCACAATGATAACGTTATTTGCAGTAAAGCGGTTTTTCTCTAAGGCTTTCATTCGCTGAAAGGCATAGAGATAAGGACGCCCCCATAACTTCCCACTTTCAACCAAATCTTTTTGAACTTGATGCTCATTCCAAGCATATAAAAAGCTATCTAACGTCTTACACGGAATGCCAATTTCTTGTTCCATGATCTCAACAGCTTTACCTTGGAAAGAAGTTCCCAGAACGTCAAATCCTGCCTCTTGGTAAGCATGTGCCACAGCTTTTAAAAGAGTTGTTTTGCCCGTACCTGCTTTTCCATTTAAAAGGCGTATATCTGAACCTGAGCATAGATGCGCAATGGCCGTCCGTTGTTCTTCTGAGAATGGACTTCCAAGCTCTTCTTCGCCCTTTTCAATCGCTCGTCCTAGACCATCTTCAGGAATCTCTTTAGTGGATCGTTGATCAAGAGCAGTAGCTAATTCCAGAAGGTGTTCTTCTTGTTTTTTGTATAAAGTAGAGGTAAAGATTCGATCTCGGTTGAGGTTTCCTCCAACCTCAGAAACGACCTCTTGGTCCACCAATAATCGATCGGTGAGCTTTGCAGCAAGATCTCGAAGTTCTCGGCTCTCAAACACAACTCCCTCATTGGCTCTCTTCAAAACCAACTCAGATGGAAGATCAACTTCTTCAACCTTTGCTTTTAAAAGAGAGAAGAGTTTTTCATCTCCTCCGACACGGCGGGTGATTTCTTCTTCGACATGACGTCGGGTAAAAACCGTGCGTTTAAGAGCAACTTCTTGAATAAGAGCTGCAGGGTTTTGACAGAGAATTTCAATGTTCTTTTGCCGAATGACTTCATTATCGGCAACAAGGCGAGAGTATTGCCCACTTTCCGCAAGTCTTTGAGCATACCGGCTTTGTTGCTTAAATAAGATACTATGAGTAGATTTTTTATAAGGATATACTTAATTGGAGAGAATTGATGATTAGAGAAGCAACGACGATTAAGAAGAAATACCGGGTTATAAATTGGCGAGAGTACAATAAATCATTAAAGCAACGAGGATCCCTTACAATTTGGCTGAGTGACGACTTTGAGAAAAGCTGGCTAGCGGTACAGGCAGAAGATAAGAATAGGGGAAGGCCTTTTATTTATTCGGATACCAGCATGAATTTAATGCTGACCTTAAGACATCTGTTTAAGCTTGCTCTAAGACAGCTCACAGGATTTGTTGAGTCTCTCTTTATCCTTATAGGGAAAGCCTTGCCCGTGCCTGAGTTCAGTCGTTTGTCAAAACGTACGAGTCAGTCTTTATCTCATTTCCATCTACCTTCTTTAGAGAAAGCAACCCATATAGTTATTGACTCAACAGGTCTTAAAGTCTTTGGAGAGAAGGAATGGCTGGAAACAAAGCATGGCAAGCAGTATCAGCGTAAGATATGGAGGAAGCTCCATATTGGAGTTGAGGGAGAAGGTTTTATTGTGGCAAGAGAAATGACTGATCATCTCACTGACGACAGAACCTGTGTCTCTTTTTTGTTGGAGCAAGCTGGTATTGAATATATTGAAGAGCTTCTAGCCGATACGGGCTACGATAGCCATAAGATTTACCACTCTCTTGAAAAGCAAGACATCAAACCTCTTATTCCTCCTCCTATCCACGCGGCCATTACCTCAGAAATCCTCCCTACTGTTAGAGATCAAACAATAGATTACATCAAAAAAAAGGCTATTGGGCTTGGTACCATAAGAATAACTTTGGTCGTAGGAATAAAGTAGAAAATACTTTTTATCGATTAAAAACAATTTTTGGAAGGAAGCTCTTATCAAGGAGTTGGGCAAATCAAAATACAGAGACCCTTCTCATTTGCTATCTTCTTAATGAAATGACAAAATTGGGTATGCCTCGAACCGTTAAAATAGCTTAAAACTAAAAAAGGCGCTTTCTTTTCTCAAATCTGATTTACGCCACAAAGCCGTGCAGAAGAAGTGAAAATCATTGTAGAAGAAGCTTCATCGAAAGGCCAAATCCTTGGGGTGAGAATGCCTATACTTGAAGATGAAGAAAAACCATGGGAGTTGCCTCCTTCACGCCTTAAACCCAAAATTCCTATTGATCAAAAATTGCCTGAATCTATCAAGGTTATCCTCAGCAATCAGATTTTCATTTCTAAAAAGGATGCTCCTCCAGCTCTCATGAATAAGCTCATCCGGTTGGCAGCCTTTCAAAATCCTGAATTTTACAGCGCTCAAGCGATGCGGCTTTCGACGTTTGGAAAGCCGCGTATCATTGCTTGTGCTGAGGACTTTCCCCAATATATAGGCCTTCCCAGAGGATGCCTTGATGACGTGGTGAACCTACTGACCTCTCTTGGAATAAAGCTGGAGATAAATGACAAAAGAAATGAGGGAACTCTTCTTAAAACCAAATTTCTTGGGGAGCTGACGCTTCCTCAAAAGAAAGCTTTCAAAGAGTTAGAGAAACACGATACAGGGGTTCTGGCCGCAACGACTGCATTTGGAAAAACGGTGATCGCTGCCAAACTTATCGCCGCAAGAAAGACGAATACACTGATTTTGGTCCATCGCCGGCAATTATTGGATCAATGGGTTGAAAGGCTGCGAGCATTCTTGGATATTCCAGAAAACCACATGGGAATTATTGGAGGAGAAAAACGTAAACCCTCAGGTATCATTGATGTAGCCCTTATCCAAAGTCTTGTGAGGAAAAATGTTGTTGATGACCTTGTAGCAAACTATGGTCAATTGGTCGTCGATGAATGCCATCATCTTTCAGCCGTCAGCTTTGAAGCCGTTGCGCGCGTGACAAAGGCAAAATATGTTCTTGGGCTTACAGCAACTGCAACACGGAAAGACGGTCATCATCCCATCATTTTTATGCAGTGTGGTCCTATCCGCTATAAGGTGAATGCAAAGCATCAAGCCACTCTACGCCCATTTTCTCATAAGGTCATTATTCGGAACACAGCTTTTCAACTGCAAGCACTCAATGATCTGAAACCCAGCATTCAACAGCTCTATGCAGAGATTGTTTTAGATAAGACCAGGAACCAAATGATTTTTGATGATGTATTACACACCTTACAAGAAGGCCGTAGTCCTTTGGTGCTTACGGAACGTAAAGATCATGCCATGGCCTTAGCTGAACGATTTTCAAAATTCTGTAAAAATGTGGTTGTGATGGTCGGTGGGCAATCTGCAAAACAGCGAAAGTTAGTGAAAACGCAGTTGGAAGCGATTCCTGAAGAGGAAGAGCGCCTCCTCATTGCCACAGGCAGATATATAGGTGAAGGATTTGATGATTCAAGGCTGGACACCTTGTTTCTCACCATGCCCATTTCTTGGCATGGGACACTCGTGCAATATGCGGGCCGACTTCATCGTCTTCATCATAGCAAAAAGGAAGTAATCATCTATGATTACGTTGACTCATCTCAAATCATGCTCTCCAAAATGGCTGATAAAAGGATTAAGGGGTATGGCAAGTTAGGATATAGTTTGGGGTGAAGACCCTTTCTTACTTCATCCCTTTTTGCATCAGTAAATTTTGAAGCTCGACTTTTATATGAGGATCATTCTCGAGAACTTTTTGAAGAAATGCGTTTTTCTCGGCATCTGATAATTGCGTTATATCAAAAGGAGGTTGCGAAATATCTTTGCTTTGGCTCGCAATCTGTTTCAATAAATCAGGAGTGATTTCAAAAAACTCAGTGAAAGACTTAAGAACAGGTGTAAGTTCTTTAAGATTAGGAGGAACGGGCAAAGATTTTACATACACATTTATTTGCTTATGTTCTTGGTTGGCTATCAAAGCTAAATAAAGCGCTCGAGGATCACCCAGAAGCAAGTTCTCCCTAATGGGAATCAATTCATCAAGAAGAGTGGAACAATCCTCTTCCTCAAGCCATCCTCCTCCTTCTTCATTGTTGAAATGCAATGCCACGAGAGTATTGTGCTCATAGGGCTCTATCTCAACGATGTATTCATATTCGTAAGGGCATAAGCTCTGCGTTTTTAAAAGGCGTGTTGGGATGCGAAAACTCAACTTTTTTGTGCCAAAATTAGAAGTATAAAGAAAAGCATCAAAATGTTTTAATAGGACTTCATCTGCATTGCCACGGAAGTCACCAAAATTATAGATAAAAATGGCGCGATTTCTACTCACACGAGCACGACTGGAAAGTTTTCGAACTTCTTCTATTTCCTCTTGGGTTAGCTGACGATTGATAGTTCGGAATTCGTAATATTGAAATTCACTCATGTTCCCTCTTCCTTATTATATCGTATCGACAGGCTCTCTTTTTTGAAAAATTCCGCTTGCCTGGTTTTAAAGAAAACATTACCTTTAAAAAGTTATCTCATAGTGAGATAGCGCGACACACAAATGCTTGAACATTTGCGTGCCGCTGACCACGATCAACCCGAAGGAGCTAACCATGGCTGATCATACTATAGTCTTGCCCGAGTCTTTTTTCAAAGACTTGAAATACAAAATCCAAAAATTTTCTATTGTTGCTGACAAGCTGGACATTTTGGCTTTTGAGGCTCGACAGGCCTATCTTGCCCTTAATAACACATATAATAATGCTTATATGAAGGATCAAGATTAAGGCCTTGAGGGAGCTTCAGTAATCATTCCAAAGGATAAGCCTTATTGAGGCTCCCTTCTTTTCATTTAGCTTTTACAGATGCATTTAGCTGCTTGGAACTTTTATTCTAAGAGTTTAATCTGCGTACATATACGGTAATCTCGTATCTGTGGCAAGAATCATCCAAAAGGCAGCATCCTCTTCATTTATCCTCACGGGATCATTTTCAAGGGAACCTTCATAAATTAGCTTAACGCAATTCAGAACTTGCTCAAGAGAGAGATTATGTTTGTTGTGTTGTAAGAACGTTATAACAAAATCTACTGTTTCTCTTAAAAGGTTTGGATACTCATAGGGCGTATCTATATTTTCTTTTTTAGGCTCAATAAGCGCTTTTGTTTGAGGAATTTCTTTTTTTTCAAGAAGATCCTCAACTGTACATCCCAAGGCACGAGCAATCGCATTAATGGTCTCAGCATTTGGCTTTAGCGATCTTCCTCGGAGAATGTTTCTTACTGTGTGATTCTTTAATTGCGCGGCTTTTTCAAGCACCGGAATTGAGAGATTTTTAGCCCTCATTCGCATCAAAATTTGTTTTGCTAGTTGGGTCGTCATATTACCTCTTTTCATATAATCTATTGAATTTACATATTTAAGTTTCAAAATTGATTGTGGATTGACAAGCATACTCATAGAGCGTACAATCAGTTGTACAAAATAAGAATCATTGTACAGGAAGGGTTTCCCTTATGCAAACACTATTATTCACTCCAGAGGACTTAGCGGCTCGCTGGAATGTTACAACCGCAACCTTAAGCCAGTGGCGCTGGAATGGGCGAGGGCCCCGCTTTTTTAAAATGGGCAAAGGTATTCGGTACCGTCTTTCGGATATTGAGCACTTTGAAGAACAAAATATCCGCCAAAATACGTCAGAATATGGGGGAGTCCGTATTTGAAGTGTGCATTTATCTTTTTTTTACCAACTTACCTAACCAAAAGGAGAATAAAGCCGATGAATGCTTATCCTGATCGCAGAATCAAGGCAAGTATTATCAGATCTAAATCTAAGAAAGAGCGAGTGATATGAATGTTAAAATTTTAAAAAAATTTTAAAAAAATTTTCAATACCACTTGCAGAAGGATTTTGGAGGCACCATGTATAACATATCTCAATAACTAGCATACAAGGAGGGTTCCCATGCTAACAGCAGTCCGTATCAATCAAAACCTGAAAAATCGCATCAGTACATTACCTTTTCTTTCATCCAACGTTAAATCCTTCTCCCATGCTTTAAGGTATCTTGTTGATCTTGGGCTTAAAACCTTTGATAATTCCTTGGGGCTCATTAACAAGGGTACAGAAACAAATATTCGCTTCATCGCCCAAAAGCATGACCTTGGTGATCAGCTTTCAGATACAGAAATCTTTTTTCTTCTCTCGTCTGTAGAGTCGGCTCTATCTGCACGCTCTTTTGTTCATCAAGAAACCATGCATACATTATCAGAGGCTTTTGCAAGTTTTGTGAAAAGCCGATGCTATGCCGCAAACCACCATACCATTCATATTTTTAAAAAATTTAATCTTGTGAGTATTGCCTTAGAGGATAAGGTCGGGGGTGATGCAGTCGTTTCTCTTTTGTCTCGCGGCTTTTATCAATGTATGGAAGAGGTAGCTGAGACTTTTAAATCAAAACTTCAGGCATCTCCTTGTCCTTTAAAAGATTATTCTCTCATAGAGCCTCTCAAGGCCTTTGTGAGTTGCCTTGCTTATTTTTCTCAAGGTAAGGGAGAACATATCCTCTCGCCTTTAGCTTTCAGGCAAGCTTTACAGCCTTATTTGACTTCCTTTATTCAAATTGCAAAGGGAGCTTTCCATAGGGAAGAAGTGGGAGGTCAAACTGGAAACCCTCCATATCACACGGTAAGCCAAAAGCTTTTTGTGCATCAACATGAATTAGAAAAGCCTTTTCACTTTAGATCAACAAGCTATAGCTGTCATGTCTTTGCCAATGATTTAGATAATGTACAAGCAAGTTTTGTTTTTGAGAAAAAGGGAGCGACTTTATCACTTGGTTTTTCTGCATTTGATGACCTTTTGGAAATGGCTCGTTATATTGCTCGTTTTTCTTTCTCAAAAGCACAATTAAATGAAAGAGGTTCAATTAAGTTTGAAACCTCAAAGCTTAGTTTCTTATGGGACTCAGAAGTGCAAGAAAAAATATCAGCTCTTCTTAGGGCTAAAGGCTCAAGCTTTATGCTGGACTCTGAGGAAACCCAAGAATTTATCGAATTTCTCGTAAGGATTTCTGAGGAGTTTAACGAGCCCCTAAAAGCCTTACGATATCAGCTTGGGAGCATTTAATGATTCTCACACCTTATATCATTGGCCTTCATGAGCCAATCAAAATGCGTTACATGAAGCTTCGGGAGTCTCCTTTTGTTTCCCCTTCAGCACCAAGAGATCACGTCCTTACCCTAGACATTCTTGAAAAAGAATCAATTCTTCATATTTTATTAGGCCGTCCTGACTGGAATCGAAGAGGGCTCTCAAATGATATAGAAAATATCTGCTCTTCTTTACTGATGCTCATGGACCTCTGTGGTTTAATGAAGACACGAGACCAAATACTTTGGTATGAACTCTCCTTATTCTCTTTTCCGGAAATTGATCTTCAAGCTTTACACTTCAAAGACGATGGTCAATTTTTATCAGGACCTGCGTGGAAGTCTCTTTCCCCAGAAGACTCCCCCTTCAATCTCTCTAACTTGACGGTTTCTAAAGTCATTCCTTTAACAAAGGAGGCCTAAAGCTTGCTGGTTTTAATTCCTCTTTTCACATTTCTTTTTGGAATGGGCCTTTGGTTTTTGGCTCCCAATTATTATGGGCCTCTCTTACTTCAATCCAAGGCCATTCTCGCATTTTCCATAAGCTTAACTCTTTTTTCTTGTCTTTTGCTATCCCTTGGGCCTCGCCTTATGGAAATGCTGAAGGTGCTGGCCTTTCTTTTATTGGCTCTAACGTTTGTTCTCTCCTTAGAGCCTTTTTACCTCACTTTCTTAGAGGCCAAACGGGTTTACCTAAAGCTGAGAGTTTCATACCTCACGGAAACAGCGCTTTTTAAAATGGTCTCTTGGCTTGATATAAGAATCACAAAAAGGAGTATGGCTTACCTCATTTGGTTTGCAACATCCTCTTTTTCTCTTGCTCTCCTGATCTCATTGTTTCGGTTACTGGTCTTAGTTCCCATAAGGCGCCTATTCCTAGATCGCGCCTACCGAGTTAAGCAAGGACCTTGGAATGCTGGGTTCTTAGAAAAGGCCAAGGAAAACCAACTTCTCAAAAATAAAAAGGGGCTTCCGTTAGGTGTTCCTTCCCATAAATCAGGAAACAGAGGAAAAATCCTCCGTTACCTTCCTAATTCCAAGAAAGGCTGGTTGGGTGGTCATCATGTTGTCATATCTGGCTCTCAAGGGGGAAAAGGTGTTTCTTGTGTTCTCCCAGCGATCCTTGATCACCATGGTCCTGTCGCTGTTCTGGATATTAAGGGTGAGCTCTTTGCTATGACGAAAAAAGCAAGAGAAAAACAAGGGCGAACCGTTGTGGTTCTCAATTCCTTTGATGTGGTCAAAAAGAATGAGTGGTGCTGGAACCCCCTTAATTATATTCGACCAGAAGAGTTTCAGCGGGATTCTCAAACCATCATTGAAGGCTTACTTGAGCCTCCCAATCATTATAATGAACATTTTTATAAAATGGCTTTTGATATTCTTCAGGTAAGTCTTGAAGTCATTCAACACACCCTTCCCAAACATGCCTTTAACTTGAATACGCTTTATGATTTTATTTGTGGACCAGGATTTATCAAAAGACTCAAACAATGGGAGAGGCAAGAGGATTTTCTTGAAGGGCGCCCCGCTAAAATGGCTCATATCTTGCTTGCCGCAGGAGATGAAGAAAGAGGGTCTTTCCTCACCACCCTTAAACGAAATCTTTCGTGGATTGGATTTGAGAAAACAAAAGTCTTTCTTACATCTCAAAATGATTCCTTAAAGGAGTTCAACTTTGAAGATCTTCTCGATAACAAAATAGATATTTTTTGTGTCATTCCTCTTGATATGGTTGAAGCCATGTCAGGATTTTTGCGGCTTTTTACAAACATTGTCTTAGGGACAGTCATTCGCCAATCAGGGTATAAAAACCCTCAAGAAAAGATTCTCCTGCTTCTTGATGAGTTTCCCCGCCTTGGAGCCATGCGTCAGCTTATTAATATTGTGACGGTTGCTGCGGGGGCAGGTATTGAAGCCTTTATGGTTGCTCAAGATAAATCCTCCATTGAATCCGTCTGGGGCAAAGAAGCAGATGTGATCTTTGGATCCTCGGCAACAGTTCGGGTGTTTAATTTAGGGAGGACAGATACGGCTACAGCGTCCTGGGTTTCCTCTCTTATGGGAGATAAAACGGTTATTACCCGAACCAATGCGACAAGGGAATATGTGGATTTTCTCAAAGGGGCGGGATCTGAATCTGTGAGTCAAATGAAAGAAAAGCTTATGACTGCTTCCGAAATCCAAGAATTGTCCCAATCAAAGATGCTGTGTTTTCTCAGAGGCCAAAAGCCTCTTTTACTTGAGAGGATTATTTCCTATGAGCATCCCTTGTATAAAAATCGGTTAGATCTCAATCCAACGCTGTTGGGATAAAAAAATAATTTGATTTACCTACTTTTATTTGAAAGTAATCTGCTTTCTCATTGACATTGATGTGCTTACCTAAAGGCTTTGCGGAAGCAAGTGGAGAAAAAGAGTGAATGAGATCTTATAGCTTCATTCATCTTTTCCAAATTATACTATCTACAAAAATAAATTTGTGATATTTTTTTCATGAGCTGGCCTTGATTGTTGTTTTTCTCTTACAATCTTATCAGTCCATCTCCCTATTTTTTAATATTTTTATTTATAGGAATGAGCATATGACAAAAATAAGAAAAAGTTGAGAGAATCCATAGCAAGAGGGTGTTGAGATGGAAAATTTATCTACTAAATTCATAAATAAAAATCATTTTTTTAATATCTTATTTCAATCTGCATCTAATTTTATGTACAGTAGAAATATTAATATATTAATCCTAATTACATTAGGAAGTTTTTTATCTGCATTTTTTTATTATATAGGCCATATTTCTTTTATCGAAAATTATCGCCAAAATATAGTAGAGCATTATTATGAGGAAATCTCAGTACAAGATATTCTAGTGTACTCTTTCTCTCTCTTTTCTTTTTTTGCTCCTTTTCCTCTCTTTTTATTAGGATTAGGGAGAGGGTTGCATCCACTCTATATTGCAGGTCTATTTGCAACCATTTTAGTTGTGTTTTTCCCAGTTTTTTTCATGGTTCAGATGAACTTATGCCATTTCGAGCCTTTCCTTTTTTTATTTTCTCAGTTCTCGGACCCTTTGTCTTGGTGAATCTAGCGCTTTTTCAGCATACAAATACTTCCGGAGAAGTAGAGTGGTATCCTACATCTTCTCTTTCACGAGATTTAGTTCTTTTAGCTTTTGTTGTTTATGGGATGGATTTATGCCGACAAATAGCACTGCATGTATATACAGCAAATGGCACTGATATTGACTGGCCAGTTTTTTTTAGTGTAATTGCTATTAAGTTTTGGGTAATTAAAATATTTATTTGTGGGATCTTTGCACAATGGATTCTCATCAAACTGAAATGTAATTTACGGTCATCAATTTCTTCAGAGAAAAAGATCACCGCACAATCTAATGAAAATCAAAAAGAATTTTTCGATTTCGTGAAATCAAAATCAACTGAATCAATCGAAAATCCTTCTCTCAACACTTTATATTATATGAATTTTTTTAATAAATATAAATTCAAAGGAAGTATATATAAAACAATGACGTTCTGTCTTCCCGCGTTTTTGTTTTCAAGTTATTGGTTTTTCTATAGAAAAATGTATCTTTATGGTATTTTGTTAACTACATTCTACGCGCTCTTAGGATTTCTAGTATACTTTATACCTTTTTCTAGTATCATGCTTAGTTATCTTGTTAGTGCAACGACAATTGGATTCATTAGTGCACCTTTATATATCAAATTTTCAGAAAAGAAGACTAGAAAAGGAAACAAAGAATCTGGGGTAAGCCCTCTGTCAGTGTTAGTTGTATTTTTCATATTAACCATCATAGGATTAAGCATAGGACGAGCCAGTTTTAGCACTTTATCACTTTTTCCAGATTTGGATTACTGGAAATATTATTTATATGCAGGTTATAAAAAAATTATAAATAGATTAATATTGTTATTTTAATTACTATTATATAGCTTATGTATAAAGATAATGTACACAAAGTTAGAAGCCATAAATAGGCTTTTTTCATGAAGTGATTCTAACACTCTACCTTACCTTCTCTTGCCCAGAGAAGGCAGTTTATAGAAAAGAGTTGTAAGAGAAAGTAACAGTTTTGATAAGAAATATCAGAAAAACGTTTTGATGAAGCAAATTACCCTAGCTAAATAAGGAATTTTGATAAATGAAAAATTTTTTGACTCTTATCTCCTTCCTTTTATTTCTTTCCGGTTGTACCCATATCCCTTCTTACAATTTTTCAGTTCCAGATATTGTTTCTTCTAAACAAAAAGTCAATGCTGATTTAAAGAATATTACCATATCTTATGGAGAACCTGACGCTGTCTCTGTAGTTTCTATGCGACTCGACGAGCTTTCAAAAGAGCAGCTATCTCAAGAAGTTATACCTGCTTGGGCAGTAGCTCTCTATAATGCCCTAAAAAGGTCAGAATTATTTGATAAATCATCAGAAAAGAAGGTAAATTTGTCCGTATCAATTCAAGAAATTAATGTGCCATCTTTTGGCATTGATTTTACGACATATGTGCTTGCTAACTATAAATTAAATGATATTGCAACTAATACTACCCTATATAATGACACTGTTAAATCAGAAGAAACTGTCCCATTTAACTATTCTTTTGCGGGATATAAACGAGCAAATGAATCAATAAACAGAGCTGTACGAAAGAACATATCAACTTTTATATCTAACATTCAAAACCATAAACCATTCTGATAGGGATTTTTGCTTATTCATATTCGCTTGGGCCACCAGTGTGCTCTTACAACATCCTCATCTTCTTTTGCCAAGGGAGGGAGGTTTATAGGAAAGAGTCACCTTGTGCTCTTCTGACTTATGATCTTCTGAATTTTCTGATTCAATATGGGCTTGTGATAACTTTTCAACTTTTGTTGTTTCTAAACTCTGCTCTTTCCCATGAATACGGTTATAAAGCTCATCGCCCACCATTGCCTTCTTTAAGTCTTCGGACACAGGTTGAGAGCTTCCAGTCTTGAGTTTGAGATTATGGATTTGATCATAAAACTTGTCTCCCACCATTGTTCTCTTGAGCTCTTCTGTTACAGGCTGAGACTCTCGAGTCTGAGACTCATGGGTCTTTAATTTTGAATTGTAGATCCGATTATAAAATTCATCTCCCAGCATGGCGCGTTTTAAGTCTTCAGAAACCACAGTCGTTTCCTTTTCATAAGAAGAAGAGGAGGGAGGTAAAGTCTTGGCTGAAGCCAGAGAAACGTCTTGCTACCTATTTTCTTTAGTCTGATCAAAGGCATAAAAATCCTCATTTTTATGAAAGAGGTCCTTGAGTTTTGTGATCACCTTTTCAGCCCCTCGTTTGAGAGAGATCGTAAGAGTGTTTTCCTCTTGGCGCTTTTCAATGTCTTTTTGGGTGGCAAAACAAAGGCTGGTTTTATTCCCATCTTCCCGGCTCATCTGACAAATCAAATGACTTTCAGAAGTTGTTTCATCCTTCGAGACATAGAGTGAGAGGGATTTTGTTTGACGAGTCAGTGCTACGTAATTAACGCTTCTGTTGGCGATCTTGCTGTGAAGTACATACACATAATCTAACGTTGAGCCTTGCCCCTTATAGACTGTTGAAGCATACCCATGGCGGAGTCCATTATAGGTATGGGGGGATCAACTTCTTTGACTTCCTTATTATCGAGAAGAATATGAAGCTTTTTCATAGGAGCATCAATTTTTTGAATAATTCCAAAATGCCCATTTATAATACCTTGGTTTTTATCTGTTTTTGTAAATTGAATCCGATCCCCTTCCGCAAAGCTCATCTTACCACTTTGGGTCATGCAGGTCACTTCTAGGTCTCCTAATCTTCCTTGTTGGCGGAGAACATCTCGAGCTCCTTGATTGAGAGCATCCACATCAATGTTTCGTTGAGCGAGTATAAGTCTGGTTCCTTGGGGATTATTAAGGCTTTCTTTAGCCCAATCCCTTAAGATTTGTGAAAGAGAGTCTTCCTTTGTAGGCTCCCACTGTATGGCTTTGTTCTCCTGGAGAAGATGAACAGCACTCCTTACGTTCCTTGAGAAAGGTCTTGAGAGACGGCCTTTTGCCACCCAATCGTCTGACGTCTCACCTCCTTAAGCTCTATTGCCCCATACCGCTCTGCCAATAGCCAAAAGATTCCGCCCCTTGCTATAGAACTTAACTGCCGATCATCTCCCACAAGGATAAGCTTGGCTCCACTCGTCTTAATCGTATGAAAGAGCTCCACAGAAAGCTCTGTCCCCAGCATTCCTGCTTCATCTACGATTACAAGTGTATTGGAATTCAGCGTTTCTCTATTATTCTTAAAAGCAAATAAAAAGGCGTGACATGTCTTTGCTTCCTTAAATCCATCTTCTTTTAAATCCATGGCAACTTTATGAGTGGGCGCTAAGCCTAATAACCGCAAACCATTTTCCTCATGAGCCACACGGATAGGATTTAAAACTGTGCTCTTCCCAACACCTGCTCGCCCCTGAATAAGACAAAGATTCTTATCCGAATTCACACAATGCTCGTAAGCGGCTCTTTGCTCAGGATTTAGAACAACTTCACTTGTTCCATTGGAAATTTGCCTCTCTAAAATAAGAGGATGATCAAAACTTTTTCTCGACTGACTTGCGATACTATCCGCAAAACGAATCAGCTTTTCTTCCTCAGCTCTTACTTATCCATGAATTATAGAGATACCCTAACCAACATGCTCGCTAAAGAAGTGAAATATCATAGGCTGCCTCAAGAGCATCATGATAGAACATTTTAACAGTATCCAGAGAATAAGACGGCAAGTCTTTTCCAATAAGATCCATTTTATCAATAAGATTACTCGTTGCAGTAATTATATGGCATCCAATCTGATCGGCTTGAAAGATATTTAAGAGTTCACGAGGACTTGCCCAAAGTAATTCTATAGAAGGGTTTTCTTTTATAATTTTTAGACACTCCGCCATTATAGGAACAGGGTCTCTTCCGGTATCAGCAACGCGTCCAGCAAACACAGAAATATATGCTGGTGTATTTTTACGAATCGCTTCTGTTATATTAACAACCTGTTCAAGAGTCATCACTGCAGTAACATTAACTTTTATTCCTTCTTCTGTAAGGTCTTTTATCAAAGAAACGGTAGATTTCATCTCTGTATTGGTTACCGGTATTTTAACATAGATATTCTTTCCATAACTTGCGATTTTTTTTGCTTGGTGCGCCATGGTTGGAAAATCATCTGCAAATACCTCAAAGGAAATAGATATTTCGGGAAACTCTTTTAATACATCACATATAAATTTCTCATAATTCTTAACTCCTGCTTTGCGCATTAGAGTAGGATTAGTTGTCAAACCCTTAATAAAAGGTTTTTCAACCATACGTTTCATTTCTTTTAAATCTGCTCCATCGGCAAAAATTTTAATTTTTAGAGCTTCAATAGATACGCTCTTATTTTGTTTTTCTGACTTCAATTTTGAATACTCCTAGTTTCATAAATATATTTGAAAAAAATTAAATTTCCTATCAATTATTTAATTAAATAATAAAAAATAATTATCAGTATTTTATATATACATTGAACTACATAAAACTACTTAAACTTAAGATAATTCAGATCAAGAATCTCTAAAACCTCCGTAGCATGGGTAATTATGAAATCTGCCTTTGAAAAGCCACAGTTCTTTATATTCTTATTTGGATAGGCAATAACATTTAAACCTGCTTCTTTAGCTGATATAATTCCCGTCTCACTATCTTCAATAGCGATACATTCACTAGGAAGTCTTCTATTAATTTCGCAAGCTTTGAGATAAGGAATAGGAGTCGGTTTGCCTGTTAAGACATTGTCTCTTCCAACTATATGTGCAAAGAAATTCTTGAGCCCAGTCTTGGCAAAATTCTTTTTGATCGTTTTGCTTTCCGTATTTGAAACGCAAGTTTGAGGGATGTTGGCTTCAGAAATTTTTTTTAATGTAGCTGTAATGCCTAGTCGGATATGCTCCTTACTAAGTAGGCTACTACAAGAAATATGTATTTGTTCAGCCCATTGTCTATAAGAAATTGGGGGGGGGCTGTTATGTTGTAAAATTATATCCCAATAACTTTCCAAGCTAGTTCCTCTAGGAACAACAACTGGCAAAGACAAATTATACATTTGAAAAGTTTTTTCGATTGATAAATCATAAAGCACATCATTATCAAATAATGTACCATCCATATCCCAAAAAATTGCTTTAATAATACTCGTACATACTCCAATCTAACTTATAATAAGTTCTTACAATAGAAAGTTTACATTTAAAACAGTATCAGCAAGATGTTAACCAAAGTATCATTATTTAAATATCTTTTTTTCACTAAACTTAAAATTCCCAAGAAAAATATCCACGCATTGGGGATTATTAGGACGATCAATGCTAGTTGGGTATACTTCTTGTGACTCAGTGAAACTATGATTGTCCAAACGGAGATATGTTACTTCAAGGACCTCAGGAAAAGGTACATTTTCAATTATTAATAGAGGTGCATAATTATTTCCGTGCACATGTATTATTCGATGATAAACTTGTAGCTTCTTAAAAACTTGCATTGCTCTTTTATACCATTTGCCTTCAACAGCCCGAGAAAAATCATGAAATTCACAAATAATCTGACTAAATTTTTTCAAATATTTTACGTCAAGACTATCAAATGTCTCCCATTCTCCTCCTTCAATATCAATTTTTAAGATAAGATTACAATCACCATCATGTCCATTTTTTTCCATAATACTTTGTAAGGTTTCAATTTTATTGTCAACATCAGAATATTCTCCCACTCCTAACTGGCTGAATTTAAAAAGTGGATGTTCAATAGGTAAGCATTCAATTGTATGATCATATTGAAAAATTGGAATGTGCTTTTGTGCCATTTCAAGGTCCCAAGATACGTCCCCACCAATACCTAATGAATAAGCAGCTGTTATCTCATCTAAGTTATCCAACATTATATACCCGCCATCAAACTGATTGCCCATCCTTATTTTATTAAAACCCTGCACGGTAACAGGAGTTAAATGAGAAATGAGTTCAATAAACATATTTTGAGAAATATTGTTAGGTATTATGTCTGCCCTATTAAGGTTTTGAAACTGAGGTTCTTCTGGAGAAAAATTTGCTTTAAATTCTTGCAGTCTAAATTTTTTCATACAATTATTAGCCTTCCTTAAAACTTATTTTGAATATTATATCTAGACATTTAAGAACGTCAATATCTTGGGTTTAGACGTTCACAATAAATATAATTTCAAATGTACTACCAGCCTTAAAAGCTAGACAGTTGCCTTAACAGAAGACTTCTATTTTTAAAATATTCTTTTATTTTTTGTTGTGAGGATACGTCAGTTAATAACTTTTTTAAAATCATAGCATTCTCTGTATACTTGTCATTCTCACCGTAAGCTTGAAGAAAAATTGAATGGCATTGATCAATTAAAGAGTTTGCTAATATAAATTCTTTAAGTTTGATGTTAATTTCTCCTAAATAGAACAGGGTCATAGCAACCTCAGGATGGGTTTCTCCATAGAATTGTTTTTTAATTTTTAAAGCGGTTTCTAATTGATGCTTTGCTTGATTAGTATTACCTATAACCATATTAGCGTTAGCTAACAGGGTTAAGGCAGTGGCTACATGTGAGTGGTCATTTCCATAATCTTGTCTAAATATTTTTAAAGCTTTATTTAATAATTCAATTGCTAATTTATTATTTTTTAAAATTAAATGTACTGCAGATAAATTTATAAGTGTTCTCGCCATCTGTTGATGATCAGGATTATTATAAAATTTTTCCTTAATATTTAAAGAATTTTCTAAAAATTCTTTTGCTATTTTTGGATTTCCTAAATCCAAGTAAACAACGCCGAGTGCAGTCAGGACCTTAGCTATTTCTGGATGATCATCTTTATAATGTTGTTTAAAAATAAGCAAGGCGTTTTCTAACAGTTCTTTGGCTTGCTTACTATTTCCAAGAGCAATATAAGATCTTCCTATATCTCCTAGGGTTCTTGCAATTTTAGGATGAGTTTTTCCATAATACTGTTCATGAATGCTCAGTGCTCTTTCTAAAGAGTTTTTTGCTGCTTGAGCTTCTCCTAAACATAAATACATAACTCCGAGATTTGTTAAAATATTTCCTACTTCTAAATGCTTTTCATCATAATTTTTTATATATATCTTAAAAGCTTCTTCTAGTATACTTTTTGCATAACGGGGATTTCCTAAGTCTGTATAGGTCATAGCGAGATTGTTTAAAACTTTAGCTACTTTTGGATGATCTTTTCCATAGTGATCTTGAAATATTTTCAAAATGCCTTGTAATATTTCTTGGTGCTGTTTGGACTGTCCTAACCAACCATAAACAGCAGCTAAATCAGCTAGAATAAGGGCTGTTTCTATATGGTTTATTCCGTAATACTCTTCACTAATTCGTAATGCATGTACATGATAAGACTTGGCTGATATTAGGTTGTCCATTTGGTAAAATATAATTCCAATATCATTTAGTATATGAATTAAGCTCTTTTCTGTACTTTTATCAGGCCATGAATTATAATGCTTAACTAGGCTTTGAAGATGGGGTAATAAATTCCGTCTGTGAATTTCATCTTTCAATGGTTGGGTTTCATAACAAAATCTAGTGTGTATAGCTTCCAGTAAATCATAGTACCATTTTGAAGTTAATTTAGGATAATAGATCTCTTTTTGTTCTAAAGTGTGTTGATGTTGGTAGCGTACGATGCTTTGTAACAAACGATGAACGGTAATATCACCGTTTTCATCAATACTTATTAAAGAATAACTCCATAATTGGCTGATAATTTTATTTAATACCAATTCTGGAGAATGTAAGTCAGGATAAACTCGTTTAAGCCATTCTACCAGCATTTGTCGAGTAATTGTTTCTGGTGCCATATAAGAACAGGCTGTTAAAAGGTCAAGAGAAAGCAAGGGGTTTTTATGACTTTTGGATTCTTTGAGAATTGAAGCTAAACTAATATTCCAAGTTGTTGCGACCGGAAGGCTATTTGTTCCCTTAGGTAAAGTTCCTTCAGCGAGCAATTCTTGTTCATACTTTTTATAAAGATCTAAATATTCAGAAATTGTTATCTGATTTTGCTGGATATACGCGCTTGCTTGGGCCAAAGCTAAAGGTAAATAACCTAGGAGGCTTACTAATTCCTTTGTTTCTTGTTTTTCATTCTTTTCGATATCACGTTGTGTTAAGTGTTTTACTAGATTAATTGACTCTTCTTCCGTCATTATATCTACAGAAAGGAGCTTAAATTTAACTGGCCAATTCTGATTGCGGGTTGTTAAAATAACATATCCGCCATTTTCGGGCAAGAAAGGCTCAATTTCTTCATATATATTAACGTTATCATAGACTAAAAGCCACCCAGGGTGCTCTGTTAACCAATTTTTTACATAAATAATTACTTCTTTAATAGAAGGCTTTTCTTCGGAATATCCTATTGTTCTAGCAAATTCAATATATTTTTGGCTTAGTTGGTCAATATTTTCTGCAGGAAACCAGGCACGAAGGCTGTAGGGATGTTTTGGATGATGTATATACTGAAGAGCTAACTGTGTTTTTCCAATACCACCAAGTCCCGTGAATGCGCTAATAGCTAATGTATTAAGCTCGTGCTTATCTCTTTGTTCTTTCCCCAAACATGTTTCGTAAGAAGATGATGCCGGATGCAATTTTGCATATAATTCATTTAATAACTTTTTCCTTCCCACAAAGATATGGTCTTGTCTTGGTAAATTCCAAGAAACTGACTGGACGTCATTACTTCTGTTAAACTTATTATCCACCTTAACTGTAACTTCAGATGGAGGGGATGAGGATGCTGATGATCCTGATGATCCTGTGTCTTCTTTAACCCTGGTAGGTTTATATTTGTTAAATATAAACATTCCTACAAAACAAAAAATTAATCCCAACATACTAAACACCCACAGCCATTTTTTTCTTTTTTTCAGCAAAAGCAAGAAAAAATCAAAATTTTTGTATGTAATTTTATTTGTAAGGTTACTTAAAAAGTTATTATCACAATCAAAATGGTTTTTATATACTTTTCTAAATTCTTCAATAAGGTTATTAATACCAATAGAAGGATAAAAAATTTTTAGTAAGCCAAAAAATGAGAAATAGTAATTTTCCCTTTCTAAAGACAAGATAAGCTGATGATTAGGTGATTTTTCAGAAATGCTATTGATAATTTTTTTTTCAAATTGAAAAAAAATAATGTTCCCAGAGTTTTTGCTGCTTTCTAGAACCAATGTTTTTAAGCTTTTTATATTAATATCACCCTTAAGCACGTTAACTAGGTCTCTTGGCATAATGTAAATAGCATAATCGATATTTTTAGACTTTAAATCCGGCATAAGATCAATAATAGGCTTATAATCTTTTGTGTTTCTACCACGTATATGAATTCCAGATTGTTTCAAGTGATTTTTAAGTTGAGCAACAAGAGGCCTTACATTTTTTTGAGTTTGTTGATTAGATTCACAACATAAGGAGCTTTCTTTTTTTATTTTTTGAAACTGTTTTAGCTTTTCTTCAAATATTATTCTAATATACAAGTTAGGAATGTATTCGGTTTTAATAATGGTAAATTTATCAGATTCTTTTACAAAATTAATTACTTGTGCTGGAGAAGTAGCCCCTATTTTTCCATTAATCTGACTTATATAAGAGCTAACAGTTTTCTTACTAATGGATAAAAAGCAGGCTATTTCACTAGGTCGTTTGGAGTTTACAATACAAGCAATGACATCAATTTCTCTGGGCGTGAACTTTATGTCTCTTATTTGTGTTAATTTTTCAGCATAAATTTCATGTGTTGGAATAACTTCATTTTCTTGCATAAAAAAGTAAGGCCTCATACAAATTATTTACCAACTAGAGTTTTGCACAATCTTTCTAAAACTCTTGCTTTATAGCTTGTGGCAATCAAGTTAACACATACTAAATCAAAAATAAATTCCTTATCAGACACCTTACCAGACACCCACTTAGGTGTGTGGTCTTATAGATTTTTCTTAGAGGTTTTTCGTAAAGTCAGGGTGTTACAAGCAGATATTTTCTTAAATATGAAACTAAATTCCGCTAGTAACAAAAATGAGAGGGTAAAAAAACCCTCTCACGAAAACCATAAGAAAGGCTGCAACCTTTCTTAACTAACACTCAACAAGGAGATTGTAATATGAGTAAATTTAAATATCAAGACTTAGTAAAAGTAAGTTTAATCTTTACGGGGTTATTTCTTAGCTCAGAGCTCTCAAAGGCGATGGATTTTGAAGAGTCTAACCAAATTGGACCGAAGAAACCTACCCGCCCAAAGCATGAGTGGGAGAATAAAAAACCACAAGGACAGATAGGGCGCAAAGGCTATGTAGAAACTCATAACAGTATGGCGAGAAAGTATGGATTTAGTAACCACACTATCGATCATCGAGCTTCTAATCAGGATCCGACCTTAGAAGAAATGTCTAAGAAATTTGTAGTCGCAAGTGAGCGCTTAAAAGAAAAAGAGGCAAAGAGCCTTGAAGAAGTGAATACTTTTGGAAAAAAAGTTGTGGATGGAGTAGGTGGTGTAGCCGAAATCATCATTGAGGAAGGTGTTAAAAGCCCAAAAACACAGGGCATATTCTCACGACTTAAAAATGAGGTAACAAATGGATTAAAAAATCTTTTTAATTAAAATTATTCCTTACCAAGCGGCTCCAGGCCTTTTAAAATGCCTGGGGCCATTACAATTGCTATTACTTATAATGGATAGGAGTAAAGTTCAACTTTACCTGACATTTTAAATCCTATACCCCACTCTCTCAATTTAAATCATTCTCTTCTTTCAATCGTTTTATGGTGTTTGTATGATTTGAAGTGCATAATCTCTTATTTCCTCTGGTTTTAGAATAAATAGTGCTTGCTTTTTTTATGTTTTATTTGTTCTTATTTGCTACAACTACGCCTACTCATTCTTTATGAATTACGAACTTGTGGTTGCCTTTATCTTGGGTACTGAAGAGAAGTCTGCTTAGATTAGCTCTTAAAAAACAGTTTTCAAATGCTACCTATTTGCTACTTAGACAATTTTCTTACTTTTCTCAAACTTCCTAAATACCGCAAAAATACTGGTGCCGGATGTCGGAATCGAACCAACGACCTACTGATTACAAATCTTCCTAAGTTGCTTTTTAATTCCACAATTAACCTATTTATTTTAAAAATTTTATTGCGAATTATCTCTTTCACAAAATTTTGACTATCATCAAATTATCATCAACATAAAGACAATATGAAAATTTCCCAAAAAACTTTCTTTTTAGGCCGGGAAAGAGAGGATTTTATGTGGCTTTGTTGCCTCTTGAATAAAATGACAGAACTAGGAATGCCCAAAACAGTAAAAATCCCTTGAAAAGAAACTTAAAGAGGGAGTCTTTCACTTAAATCTGATTTAGGCAACAAAGCCGCTTTTAAGTAGATTGGGAGGATATGAAGAGAAGGTTCAGCAGTGTGATGAAAAAATGAGAGAGTTGGAAACGCAAGAAATGAGTATTGATTCAGACTGATGCGAAACCCCCAGGGAGGCACACCTATTCTAAAAGCTCGTTTAGTTGTTTTTGATCCAAGGGGGCTGATAAAATTTTTGCAAGATCGTCATAGATCTGTTCTGGCTTCATGTTGTAGATAGGAATCTGCATTTCATGGCAAAACTTCAGCTCTTGCTGGACCCCCCAGGAATTTTCCCAGCCATCCATGCTGATTACCACCATGCCTTTTGAAACTCTTAGGAAATCCAGAAGGTAGGGCAACACAATTCCTCTCCGCTTTTCGAGAGAAGGTAAGGCAAGTTCTTCGGCTATTTTATTCACATAATTGAGAGGAGCAAATACATGAATTCCTTGGCGAAGAAATTCTGTGACTGCTTTGAGTGAAAGTTCCGTTCGATATTTTTTTTCCTCCTCAGTCCCTTGATAAGGCATGGCAAGATAATAGAGTCCTTTTTCCATTGTTTATGTCTCCTTATTTCCAGAATGCTTTTTCATTTCCTTCACGATTTGGTTAAAGTAATCCGCAATTGTTCTCGCATCGTTTAGGGGATTGTGATCTGCAGGCCATTTACTCTTAAGTCCAAGTTTTTCGGGTAACTCCCAGCTCGACTCAAAATCACCTCTCTCACACAATAAAACTTTCAGCATTGAATAGATATCCCATATGATGCGATAGGTCATATTTTCCGCGTAATTGAGTGGCAATCGATCTGTATATTCATCCAGGTAAAAATTTAACCAAGCAATGTCAAAGCTGGGATTATCGGAAATGACGATGAGGTCGGAAAAGCGAGTTTCAACTTCTGTTAAAAAAGCACAAAATTTGTCCATAGCTTCCTTAGGGGCTACGGCATTTTGCTGAACAAAGTTATGTATTTTTTTATTTTCAGACCAGAATTCTTTAACGCATCGCTCTTCATAACTGCGACCTTCGGGAAGGACGAGGTTAATTTGAAAGGAATCGAGTTCATTGGAATTGTGATCTTGGAGACTCGCCCCTATACTCACAATACCATTCTGCTTAAAAGAAGAACCACTCGTTTCAATATCAATAGCAAGTACATGATATGCTGATCCGAATGAGGGAAGTGGTTTTTTAGTTTGCATATTTGTTATGCTTCTTTTCTGGCCCTTTCATTCTCACTTGATCGGGCTTCATCTTTTTCATACACAATCATTCATAAGCTCTAAAAGAGGCCTTAGCAATGTATCGAAAAAAGATTGCAGAAAAAAGTAATCCGGTCATCCACGAATGTTTTCAATAATAAACTTATTTTTTGCAACAGATCTATGTCAAAATCTACAAAATGGATGAATCAGGGGGCCCCTCATTTTTGGAAAAAAAGAGTCCCCATGATTAATTTATTATTGACAACTCACGATTTCAAGGGCTGGAGGAGTACTTCCTTCTTTACTTTTAATCTGAAAGCAACCCTTGGCCATAGCATCGTTTGTAAGTCTTTGCTCAGCACTCGACTTAGACAACTTATAGCCACAGCGAAGAAAACACCCAAATCCCTGAGGATCGTCACACTCTGGAAATTTAGTCTGTGTAAAATGCCAGGGTGTTTTGTCATTTGCAGCAAAAGTATTTCCCCCAAGCTGAGTTCTTCCGAAATCTACAAAACAGTAAATTTTTGAATTTGTAGTATTGGAGACCTCCAAACCCAAAAGTGGTGAAATAAGGCAAGCCATAAGAGATGAAGAAATAAGTGATGTTCTAATAGTTAATTTTGACAAGGTAGACATGGTGTTTTCTCCTTTTATATGACGATAGAAAGTTCAAAAAATTTTTACTATCATGTTCTTAGTATAAGAATAAAGAGTTTATTTTTTATTAACTTATTGCAAGAGGCGTCGGGAATCAGAGATTTGACTACAAGAAAAGAGCAGTTAGTCGGAAAAATAGTTTCGTACAATTTTTGCCTCATTTCTCATCCCTTTATGATGTAGCCAAGCCTTTCCCATAGCACCAGCACCCGATGAGGTGATCATTAACCAGCCCTACGGCCTGCATGTAGGCATAGATGATGGTTGAGCCCACAAAAGTCATTCCTCGTTTTTTCAAGTCTTTTGACAACGCATCACTTTCAGAGGTCTTAGCTGGAAGATCTTTCAAACTTATTCGATGGGATCGGATAGGTTTCCCGTTTACAAAATTCCATACATAGCGGTCAAAAGACCCAAATTCTTTTTGAATCGAGAGGTATACTTGGGCATTTTGACGTGCACTATAAATTTTCAATCGGTTACGAATGATCTCGGGGTTTTGACGCAAACCTTCCAGTTCAGAATCGCTCATCCTTGCGACTTTGGCAGGATCAAAATGATGAAAGGTTTTGCGATACCCACCCCGCTTTTTAAGAATCGTTTCCCAGCTGAGTCCAGCTTGCGCGCCTTCAAGAATGAGCATTTCAAATAAATGTTGGTCATCATGGGAAGGGATTCCCCATTCATGATCATGATACTCGGCGTAAAATTCCTTACCCGGTTCTCCACCGAAGCAACGTTCTTTCCCGTCTGCGCCACGAATTGTCATTATGCTCCTTTGCTGTTCAAATTTTTGATTTCGCTTTGTTTGCCAGATCTTCCCAGAATTTCTGAAAATCTTCTTTTGAAATATCTTGAGGAGCGTAGTTAAAAGCGCCTTCGTACTCAATACCGATGAACTGAATTGAAGGATCATAGGATTTCAGCTGCTTCTCAATATCTTCTAAATGTTTCTTTTTATCATCGATCATAACAACTACCTTAGGATAAAAGCCGGGTTTGCGAACTTTATCTTCATAAAGAGGACCTGTATGGCGTAGCAAAGCAGTAAAAGCTTCACCTTTTGTAACATAACCTTCGCCATTTGCGGATAAAACACCGTGGTAAAACATCGGGTAGCCTCCGGCGTATTTTTTAAAATTAAAAAATGTTGTGACACTCACGAAATCTTTAAGACTTTTCGAAAAGTCAAATCCCAGCTTTTGGAGTTGGTCTTTTCGAAGGATAATAATTTTATCTTTATAGCCTTTTATGGGGCCTGCAAGAGAAGAAGTGAGGGCGATTACCTTTACCCCTTTTTTCTGAAGATTTTTGATGATTTGAGGCGTTCCTTCTTCAACCAGTTTTTGGGGAATGAGTTGGGTTGTTAAAGTTGCCGCAAGATCCTTCTGTTCAGGAGCTAGCTGACCTAAAATCATTTTATAAACGTCAACATATTTTTTGATGGCTGGATAATAGACGGCCGGATGATTTGGCTGAGTTAACGTCATATCAATATCAAAAGCGACCAAAACATCTTTTGCTTTTTGGCCTTTAAGGATAGTTTCAATCTTTGTTTGTAGATCTTTCATCGTTTTGATCGAAATTATCTTAGCTTGTGCCGAAAATCCTGTGAAGGTAAGAGCACCTGCTACGATAAACACCTTCCTTAATTTCCTCATTTTGTCTCTTTGCATAATAATTGATCTTGCTCTCTAAATTTCTCTCAATTTCGTGTATAATGCAATCACTCTATAGGAGAGAAGCACATGCCGGTTTATTTAATATTTTCTTGTGAGATTGCTGTTTTCTCACTTCTCATAGGAGCTTTTATGGACTCATTAATTTTTGGGATGACGATCCTGGGAGGAAGTGGTCTTCTCATGTTCGCTCTTTATCAGCGATTTTATAATGCGCTACCCTTTGTCTGGGGAGCTACTCTTCTGGGGAGCACAACCACTCTTCTTTGGATTTCTTATATAGACGACTGGCTTGGAACGACATTTATAGCTCTTCTTTTTAGCCTTTTATTTGGGTTTGTATGCTATGTTTTAAATGATCATTTCTTTAAAACCTATCAGGTATGAGGAAGCATACTTTCAAGGACATTGTCCTTTACGATAAAGTAATGATAAAGCCCCCCAGGATATGAAGACCCACAAAAACATATAGACAATACGAGATCCAAATGTGGGCTGTTAAAAAAACTTTAGCATAAATATTAGGTCCTTCCATAAAAGCTGGAATTGTAAAAAGCCCAAAATAACTGACGGGGTATCCTCCTAAAATAGAGAGTAAAAAGCCGGTAAGGGGAAAACAAAACATCAGGACATAGAGAATCCAAATGTTAGATTTACTTAAAATGCGGTCCCATCGTGGTGATTTTATTGAATTGTCCGGGACAGGGTTGCGCATCCGCCACCATAGGCGAAGAAACACGAGAAAGAGGAGTGTCACACCAATTTGTTTATGCCAGGCGAACAGGGCCCACTTTTGATTGGAGGCAGGCATATCGAGCATCGTGTAAGCAAGGGTGTACTGAATAATGAAGAGAAGAAACATCCCCCAATGGAAAAGTTGGGTAACCCCGCCCCATTCCGTTTTTGTATTCGACCATTTCATAAAGTTGTCCTCCCTTTTTTTAGAATTTAACATTTTAGAGAAGAAGAAGGAAGTAACTATTCTTATGTCTCCCCAGACGTGTCATCCTTGGGCTAGAAAACCTTTGTTTTTCTTTGAAAAACAAGGGCTTTCTTGACCCGAGGATCTTGTTGTTTCATAGAGATCCTCGGCCAAGAAATGCTAATGTTTTCCCTTAGAAAACAAAGCATTTTTTGCCAAGGATGACACATGAGGATGGGAAGTGGTTACTCTTAAGATTCTCTATCTGGAGAAATACGAATAAGCGGTTGGATACTTATAAAGACATGCTTTCTTTCCCCGCTTATAACGGGCCTGACTTCATGAAAGCAATCGCAAGTAGAAACCACGATATCCCCTGACTTTGGGCTATAAATATTGTCCGTCTGACCCGGTTTAGAAATGATATGTTGCCCCCCGGTATAACTTCCATCCAGAAAAAGACAAAAGAGATAATGAGAACCCCCCAAATTTTTTTTCGCCCAATCAATGGAAATAAAATCTCCCTCTTCACAAAGGTGAGACTCACAGCGATCAACACTAAAATGATTTATTCCTGTTAGGGCTCTCACCAAACTTGTCATTTGTATCGAAGTGACAACGTCGTATATAATTTTATCTTTGATGGCGTGTCTTTTTGGTAATTTTATTTTTGAGGCTTTATATGAGACAGGTGTTTGAGTCCCTCTCTTATAAATTTTTTTATACTCTAACTTATCGACCATATAATTTAGCGTTTTCCATTGATCAACGGCCAGAAATAGGTTGTTAGCTGGAAGCAAACAGCTTCCTTCAGATGATAGTGTTTCCTTGAGAGAATCTATATAATCAATGTCTTTCTTTCTGGCAAAAAGCAACTTATTCCCCCCTGCAAGTTTCTTCAGTAATATTAAAAAATTTGGTGATTTTTACACTTTTTTTCTACTTTCTATTTAATAGAGTCTGTATGCCCCGGTCAATGCCTTAATTCTCAAAGGCTTTTATGAAGTCATATGTGGGGAAAGGAGTGAGGAGTTACGAAATTTTTAAATCTAAAAAGTCCACCTCAAATTTGCAGCCAATAAGTAGTCATTTCTTCTTTGATTTCCAAACAAATGTTGAGTAGCAGGTAGCCCAAATCCCACTTGAGCTAAAAACTTTTTTGAAGAAACAAATAATGAAGGAGTTATATAAACAACATTTCCCCCAGAATCAGGATCAACTATACCCTTTATTTTACTTTTTTCTGTATACTGACCATCCGCTTCTATACCCCACGCAAAAATCCACTCAGAATCTATCGTTAGAATGTTTCTGCCAAGCCCGGCTTGGTAAAGAAATTCATTGCCAAATTTTGTTTTATCAGTAGAGGTCGTTAATACAACGCCGTGAGAGGTAAAAAATAACCAGTCTGTATATGTACGGTTAAATGTTGCCCCTAAAAAAAAGCTTGGGGAACCAAGACCTGTAGCAGGCTGCTTTTTCGTGGAACCTGAAGGGACACTGACACTTCCAACAACGGTTGCTTGATCAGTATATTTAGAAGTCTTGCCTGAATAAAAAGCATACTCAAGTTGTACAAAGACATCTTCTAATCCTGCAGAATGATCCCTACCGTCTTTGAAACTTGCTGCGAAGGGCACATTGAAATATGCAGAAACGTCATCTCGTACGCCATACAAAACACCAGGGATTAAATCTATGGTGTGCTTTCTATGGCCGATAAAATCGTCGGCAAACAAAACAAGTACCGTTTGATTTTGATCGATGATATTTTCACCAAAGCTGACGAGGGGACCAGGCTGTTGGGAAGCTGGCAAGGCAAAATTGCCAATTTTTGGGGGTTCTTCTTCTTTCTTGTCGTCTTTCTTATCTTCTTTTTTATCTTCCTCCTTCTTATCTTCCTTTTCTTTTTCTGGATCGCAGTTTTCATTCACACTACAAATAGATTCATCCGCATGACAAATAGATATGGAAAAGAAAAAAGAAGTTAAAAGAACAAAAATATTAATTTTTACAATTATGTTCTTTACTAAGGACATTTGATGATTTTTCTTTTCTTGAGTCTTTTGATTTTCTTATCATACCTAACAATCATACTAAAGAAAGAAATTTCAACTTCCTCTTTGTTCGTCAGAGACCACTTGCATTTTACGCAAACGGGGGAAAAATTTTAAATCCCAAAATTAATGAAATTAATTCATTAAAAATAATCAATTGTAATCTTTTAAGTTCATTGACTAAACTCCTTATAATCTATTAAATCTGTAAAATTATCTGCTTCTTTACACTATCCGAAGGTTAGAGTCTTATGAGATTTCTTGATAAGAAAGCGCTTTTATTTATTGAACCTTGTTTATCGTCTCAACTTTTGGTGCTCAAAGCCAAAGAGAAAAGATATGATGCGTTTGTTATATCAGCTCATTCTGACCAGCGAACTTTGCCTGAAGAAGTTATCAATGCCTCTTCTTTATTTTTTCAAGTGAGTACAAATGATGAGAGCGCCGTTTTAGATTTGGTAAAAAAAATAGCGGAAAAATTTTACATTGATGCTGTTATCCTGGGGGCTGAAGATTATGTTTCCCTTGCAACCAAGGTGGCAACCTACCTCAATAAGCCAGCGTTCGCACCTGAAGAAGCCCTGAAGAGCTTTTTTTCTTAATACAGGACGTTTTTCTAAAGCAGCACAGCAC
>MKUL01000066.1 GCA_001897795.1 Alphaproteobacteria bacterium 41-28
CTCTTGCCTTCCTTGAGATTCTTTTCTGTCGCAAACGGATTCGGGATAAACTTCTCCGCTGTCAGATCAGGTCGGTTCAAGTACCCACGTGCGAGCCCCACACCCCCAATATAGATCTCTCCACTTATCCCAATAGGTACAGGATTTTGGTTTTGATCTAGGATATAAATCTGTGTGTTTGATATAGGAGTTCCGATTGAGATATTTTGGTTATTTCTTATTTTTTTGAAACTAGAATAGATAGTTCCTTCTGTCGGCCCATAAATGTTAAAAGTTTCATTCTCAACAGAGAGGTTGTACGCTAATTCTTCTGATAGAGCTTCACCTGCTATCAGCACGTGGAGCTTATGATCAGTAGTATATTCGTTATGTAGGCGAATCATCTGAAAAAGCGTTGGTGTTCCTTGTATATGAGTAATGAGATGTTTTTTTATGAGAGCATTAAGAAGAGAAGCATCTTTTTGCTCTTTATTGCTTGCAATGACGGCTCTGATACCAAGAGAGAACGGCAAGTAATAATCCATAGCAGCTACGTCAAAAGAGATAGAAGTTACAGCAAGAAAATTACTCTTTTGGTCTATACTTACCAGTTTTCTAATGGCGTGAAGGCAACTTAGAACACTCTTGTTCTGTACCTGGACCCCCTTAGGTTTTCCTGTAGAGCCTGAGGTGTAGATAACATAGGCGAGGTGATGAGGGAGAGTGAGGGAGGTGGGGTTGTGAGTCGATGTTTCAGAGAGCATTTGCCACTCTGTCGAAGTAAGAGTTTCTTTCTTGAAAGAAGCTTCTTTGATCAACAGCTCTTTCCCCTCTCCCTGAAGCTGGAGATTCGTGATCTTCCCTGAGTGAGTCTTAAACCTCTCATTTAAGTGCTCTTGGGTCATAAGGATAGAAGCTTGTGTATCTTCAAGCATAAATTGGAGACGTTCCTGAGGGTACTCAGGGTCAAGCGGTAC
>MKUL01000067.1:0-5830 GCA_001897795.1 Alphaproteobacteria bacterium 41-28
AAATTGATAATGCCTTCCTGAGAGTTACAATCAAGCCTAAGCATAATGTTACGAAAATGGGTCGTAACCGTTCTTGGAGCAATAGATAGTATAGAAGCTATTTGACTTGTTCTGCGAGCGCTTAAAAGACAAGCCATTACATCTATTTCTCGTGGCGTAAATTTTACGTTGTTTATGGTAGATAAATGCTCTAAATAAATATTTTCACAAAAAAGAAGGTCATTGTTTTCCATACCCCAATCTCAATGCCTCAAAAAGTTTCTTGTCCAAGTTTCTTAAGTTTCGATTTAATTCGCAAGATATGTGAGGAATTTTTTGGAAAGTTGATTTTTACAACTTCAAAAGCTTGATTTAAATGTGAAATAGCTTGAATCTTGAGGGTTTTGGATTGTTGAGAATCTCCTTTATCAAAGATTAGATTCGATTTTTTTAAATATAATTCTGCTAACCTTTCTAAAGATTGATAAGCCTTAGGGTGTTGATTATGTTGAAAAATATGCAAAGCTTTCATTGTCAAATTTTCAGCATTTTCTATTTGTCCATTCAAAGAGTAAACTTGTCCTAAATCTTCTAAAATCTGCGCAGTTTCAATGTGATCAATACCAAAGTGTTTCTCACATGTTAATAGACTTGTTTCAAGTAAGCTCTTGGCTGTTTCATTATTGCCTAACATATTATTGATGTTGCCAAGTTCCACATTTGCTTTAGCGACCTTAATATGATCTTCAGGAAGATATTGTTTATAAAAAATAAGACTTTGATCAATAAATTCCTTAGCTTTCTCATAATTGCCCATTTCTCTATAAATATATGCTAAGTTCCTCAAAATCCCTGCCTTTCTTCTATTGCTAAGAGGATCATTCTTGATGCAAATGTTAAAACTTTTTTCAAGAAAAACTTTAGCTTTTGTATAGTTACTTAGTTCTTTTTCTATAATTCCTAAATTCATTAAGTTCCAATAAATTCCTTTTTGATCCTTTGGAGATAGTTTTTTATAAATCAGGAGACTCTGTTCAAATAAATTTTTTGCATCATAAAACCTGCCCAATTTTCTCTCTACAATTCCCAAATTTACTAAAATCCAGGCATACTTCACATTATTTTCGGAAAAGTTGTCTTTAAAGTTGCTAAGGCTTTGTCCTAGAAAATCTTTAGCCCTTTTATAATCGCCGAGCTGAGTATATACACACCCTAGATATCCTAGAGATAAAGCATTTTGTAAAATAGAAGTTTCCGTTTCCTTTTTACTTAAACTAATAAAATTTTTTTCAAGAATCAGCTTTGCTTTGTTATAATTTCCAAGATAAAAATGGATATTTCCTAATATATTTCCAACAGATTTTTTGATTTCAACTGTTAACAAATTATTGTGGCTTAAAAAGCTTTCACAATGGCTTTTTAAATTCTTCATTATTTCAATGTCAACTTTATCAAATATACAAGTAACAAATTTCTCTAATACATCAGCAATTGATTTTATGTGATGATTATTTTTATTTAAATTTAACTTTTTTATAAGATACTTTAGACTTATTTCTTGTGTGCTACGATGAATTGTAAGAGAAGGAATTGAATGAAGATCATTATGTATCTTACAAATTGTAAGAGAGTATTTTCTTAAATGATAAATAAAATTGTCTACAATAATTTCATTTTTATAAGAACTTAATAAATTTTTTAAAATATCTTGGGAATCTAATAGGCTAATGAGTAATAAGAGTCCCTCAAAATCTTTATGGGCACTAATAAGTCTTTTTAAGGATAACGTAACGATATTATAACGGGTTTTTGCGTACTGGGTTGTTTCTCTTAATATATCTTCCTGTATAACTTCAAAATCTTTATCATACCCACTGAGGTGCTCTAAATATTTTTCGTAATCTACGTCCGTAGTTTTTAAATAATAAGCTGCGATGGAAACATCCAAGGGAAAAGGAGGAATATGATCTAAAAATGATATAGCTTGAGTATAATCGAAATTAATAGGTTTCTCACTACCTATAATATTACAAAAGAGAGTTAAGCTCTCATCAGTATTTAATTCTTCTAGAAAAATGGTGTAATTTATGTGATTATTATTTTGGATATTTCTATCTCGAGTTGTAATGATAATCTGACCTTTTCCCCAATTATTTGTATCGAAAGGAAAACATTTTTGAATATCGGAAAACCTCTCAACATTATCATAAATCAAAAACCAATTCGGCTGAATTTTTAATCTCTCTTTTACGAATTGAACAATTTTATCTTCTTTCTCTTTAGAATTACTTATATCTTGAAAGCCTCTCAACGTCTTTTTCTCTTCTTCTGTTTGAGAGAGTGCATACGCAAGATTCTCAAACGAACAAATTAGATTTTCTTGTGTTTCTGCATTGATTTCCCAAACTACTGACCATTTTTGATTGCGAGCATATTGGCGAGCAAGGGTCGTTTTGCCTGAACCACCAACACCTACAAGAGCTAATGTTTGAATGTCCTCTTCTTTATTCAAGGCTTTTGCCATTTGAGTTAACAACTCATCACGATTAAGAAGAACTGAGGCAGCAGGTATAATTAACTCAGAACAAACTGAAGAACTCTGCTTCCCGTTTTTTTGAACATCTGAGAATAGGCGAAAGTCACTGCAGCTTTTTGTTGTTGGTTCCTTTCTTTCTGAAGATGTTTGAATATATATTTTCTCAGAAAAATCAGAAGTTATTTCACAGTATTTTCTAAATCCAGAAATGATTTTATCAAGATCAATAAAAGATAATAGTTTTTTTAATAATTCAAGAACTGAAGAATAATAACTTTTTTGCCCAGTAAGGTCCACAAAATCAAACTTAGAAAATTCTTGAAGAGCCTTAGTTTGGGCTTTCTCCTCTATAAGAAGGAAAAGAACTTGATTTGAACTCTTAAGGTCATCTATTTCATAGTCCAATCTTTGTTCGCGTACCTCTGCATTAATTCCTGCTAGACTTAGATGAATTTTGAGGTAGCGAATAAGAGATTTTTTCAGACTTTGATCTCGCCAATAGACAATCAAACAAGACGGAATTTCATCTTTTCTAAGTTTTGAAATTTCTTTGAGAGCCTTTTTAAAAGCTAATTCGATAATCAGGGTGGAATAATATTCTCTTAAAATAGAAAGCTTATGAGACCTTTCAATGAAATTGATAATGCCTTCCTGAGAGTTACAATCAAGCCTAAGCATAATGTTACGAAAATGGGTGGTGACCGTTCTCGGAGCGATAGATAACATAGAAGCTATTTGACTTGTTCTTCGAGCGCTCAAAAGACAAGCCATTACATCTATTTCCCGTGGCGTAAATTTTACGTTGTTTATGGTAGATAAATGTTCTGAGTATATGTCTTCAGTAAAGATAATGACGTCATTGTTTTGCATAAGCGATTTAGCTCAGAGCTTCCCAGTTCAGGAATAAGAATCCTTAAAAAACAATAATTTTAATTCGTTTTTCCAAACTAAATTACTCTTGAAGCTCTGTAAAGAGGTCTACGTAAATTTGTATTAATCACACTTCTTACGTCACTTATGAAGATGGGTTTGAAGGAATTTTTTGCTTACGCTTCAGGTGTTAGAGCGCGATAGGGCTTAAAAACTAGAGTGCTTAACAAAAAATGAGAGGACCATGGGGGTCCTCTCATAAAAATCCAAGAAAGGCTGCAACCTTTTTTAACTAACACTAAGTAAGGAAATTATAATATGCGTAAAATAAAATATCAAAGTTTAGTCGGAGCAAGTTTAATCTGCACAGGATTATTTCTTAGCTCCTATCCCTTGGGGGCAATAGATTTTGAAGAATCTAACCTCATTGGATCCAAAAAGCCTACCCGCCCAAAGCACGATTGGGAGAATAAAAAACCACAGGGACAGGCAAGGAATAAAGACTACATAGAAACTCATAACAGGATAGCGAGAAAGTATGGTCTTAACAACCACATCATTAATCCTCGAGCTTCTCATCAAGGTCCAACTCTTGTAGAGCTATCTGAAGAATTTGTAGACGCAAGTAATCACTTAAAAGAGATAAAAGGAAAAGATCTTGAAAAAGTGAATACTTTCGGGAAACAATTTGTGGACGGAATAGGTGATGCAGCCGACATCGCCATTGAGGAAGGTGTTGAAAACACAAAAACTCAAAGTAGACTCAAACGGCTCAAAGGTATGGTAATAAATAATTTAAAAAATCTTTTTAACTAGTTTATTCCTTAGCAATTGGCTCCAAACCTTTTAAAAGGCTTGGAGCCAATAATAATTGCTGTTATTTTGATTGATCTTGCTGCATTCAAAAAAGAAGAACAACAAATTCTCGAATTTAAGGAGACTTAATCATAGCTACAAGCAACTTATACTAAGTCAAAGATTAACACTTTCCCATTGATGATAATAAAATTTTGAAGGCGAAAAAGGCCTATAGTAATTTTCTCATAATCAAATACTTAGAATAAAATTTCAACTTTATTCAAGGAAGATTCGTAATCAGTAGGTCGGGTGTTCGATTCACCTCTTCGGCACCAGGGTTTCTTTTTTCTCACATATGATAAGAAGTTAAAAAATCGCGATGCTATACCAACTATAAAAGAAGGAAAGGGGAATAATGAAAAAGAAGCCGTTCTTAAGTATTTTAGGAATTAAAATTTTAGCCCCTTCTTGGTTCATTTTTCTATCATTCACAACAATCTTAGCGGGTAAAGCCCAACATTTGGTAGATTCTCACTCAGAGAAGAATATCATTAAGGCAGAAGTATTAATGGATGATAAACATCTCTGGAAAGGGTACGTAAAAAAAGCCGCTGTTAGTATCAACGAAGAGGACAATGGTGAAGGGAGAGATTATAAGGCCCTTCTTAAAGATCATTGTACACCCTCATTTATGAGCCTCGACATGCCTTTTTGTGGAAACAATAGTTGTGCTAAAGGGATAAGCTTTGATGGCACAGTGGTCGTTGGCTTTGTAAGGAATGGTTCTGTGAATTGGTCGCAAAGCTTTAGATGGACTCGTAATGATGGCATGAGACCTAAACCTTGGCTGTATATTGATGACAGTGGACGTATAACTTTATTTAAAGGATTAACTTATGTTCAAGGAATTAGCTTGGATAGTTTAGTAATTATCGGAGAAGCAAAAGATGGTGCCACATCCCCTTATTTTAAAGCCTTTAAATGGACCGGGAAAACAGGTATGAAATTTATACCAAGCCCTAAGAATGTGAAAGAGAGCTATGCTTGCGGGATAAATTTTGATGGTTCAGCAATTATTGGTAGAGCAAAAATTGATGACAATCCCCATCATTTCGTAGCTGTTAGATGGACCTCGGAAGGTATGGAATTCCTAGATAATTTCAATGAGAGAGAGAGTTTTGCTCAAGGAATGAACTTTGATGGCTCAATAATTGTTGGTAGTGTGGTAGATATTAATGCCGAGCATGGAATAAGAGCTTATATGTGGACTCGCGAAGAGGGAATGAAGCCTCTAGACGCTCTAGGGAAAGAATGTAGTTGCGCACAAGCAGTAAATCTTGATGGTTCAGTAATTGTTGGCTCGGCACAAGATGATGTTTCCAGGGATCAGTTTATAGCCTTTAGATGGAGTGCGATCGAAGGTATGAAATCCTTAGGTACTTTAAAGGGAACAAAAAATAGTATTGCTCAAGCAGTAAATTTTGATGGTTCAGTGATTGTTGGAAGCGCATATAACCGCTTGGATGGTAGGAAGGACCGGGAGGAAGCTTTTAGATGGACCCGAAAAGAGGGCATGAAGTCTGTTAAATATTTGCTCGAACGATTGCATAAACAATTGCTTACTAAAAAAAAATCACCCCCCCCCCC
>MKUL01000067.1:5848-44847 GCA_001897795.1 Alphaproteobacteria bacterium 41-28
CTCGGCACTCATTTAAAATCACTGTTTTGGGAGACTGCTGAAAAAGATCTTTTGCCGCCTGATTGGGGAGAGTGGTATTTAACTAATGTAACCGCAATAACGCCAAGCGGCACAGTACTTATAGGAGATGGGCGGCATAATGGTAGATATTGTGCATGGCGTGCTGTTATTCCAAAAGGAAATCTGTTTTAAAAGAATTTACTTCTATCGTTCTTTTTGTAGTTAGATATACTTTAACCAGTTCTAACGGACAAGGCCATCAAATGCACTAGAGAGCTGTGAATTTTAACCAATTTCTGCAAACTATTTTTTCTATGGTGTATCGTTACAGAGTATTTTATAAAAATTTAAATACAAGCAAGGTTTAAATTCCATAAAGGTAGGTAATGCGATAACCCGTTAAGATGGGTTGTTACGCATTCCGAAGCATCAGATAAACATTTTTGTGCCTCTCTGTGCTTTTTCTTGATTTTACCGCTAGCGGCATTTAGTTGTGCTTTTATTTTCGCAGCCATAGCTGAATAATCGTATGGAAGTGTCGCATCAGCCGACAAGGTAAAAGCCCTCTGCAAGCTCAAGTATTTCTTTTTGCTTTTGGTATCTTTAGGAACAGGTTTAAGATTGGAGTATATAAACGTTCAACAGGAGAAAGACGGAGTAAGTTAAAAAAGGTTTTCGCTCTCTGGCAGCAGGTTATTTCACAGCCGTATTGTGCTTAAAAAGCAGAAAATAGGTTGTTTGTAAAAATATTTGATTCCATTCTAACAACTTGGCAAAACCTGCCGATTACATCGGTCTTGCGGATATCTTCCAATAACGCCCAACCTGTGCTGTTTAATTCCTCGGTAACCCGATTTCAGTCAATCGCTTCGATACGCTGCGAAATGTTTGGCATAAATTCACTTCTTCATCAATAATTTAAGGAATTCCTCCGATTCCAGTCTCAATAGATATGCTTTAGCTTTCAATCCACCTGCGAACCCAGTCAGCTTGCCATTTGCTCCAATGACACGATGGCATGGGGCCACAATCGCGATTGGGTTTTTTGAATTGGCCATACCCACGGCGCGTGCCTTGGTCGGCTCGCCAATCTGCTTGGCGATTTGACCATAGGTGCGGGTTTCGCCATAGGGAATACTAAGTAGTGCAGCCCATACCTTCTGGGTGAATTCACTGCCAACAAAATCGAGAGGAAGGTCGAATTTCTTGCAAGTTCCGATGAAATACTCACTCAGTTGGCGTTCTGCTTCTAAAAGTACAGGATGGATGTTATCTTCTATAGCATCTTTCAAATGGGGAATGCGCCAGCTTTTATCATTCTCCCATAGAATTCCTGCTAGTCCTTTATTGCTGGCAACCAGTTTTAGCATTCCGATAGGCGACTCGATAATTTTATATGAATAGGTCATGGTTACTCTCCTTTTCTTGTTATTTGAGCCATCATGTGTCTCCGAGAAAAATAATTCTGGCACTTTTCGGACATGGAAATTAAATTATTTATATGTCCGAAAACTGCCAGTATAAAATAGACAGAATACTCTATGATGAGATTATAAACTATTACTAGCAAAGACAAAAATGATAGAGAATGAAATTGCTTATAAAGCACTGGTATCACGCGATCCACGATTTGATGGCATATTCTTCGTTGGCGTCACTTCGACCGGCATCTACTGCCGGCCAATTTGCCCGGTAAAAAACCCAAAGCAGGAAAACTGCCGATTTTTTAACACGCCTGAAGCTGCTGAAAAAGAGCATTTTCGGCCGTGTCTGCGTTGCCGACCTGAACTTGCACCTGGCAGTGCGCCGGTTGATGATGGACAGCGTATTGCATACTTGATTGCAAACCGTATTCAGGAGAGCCTGATTGATGATGACGCGAATCTAGAGGCTATTGCCGAACAATTCGAAATTAGCTCTCGTCAACTACGCCGTATTGTACAGAAAGAACTTGGCGTATCACCCATCGAGCTGTTGCAGACGCGTCGCCTGTTACTTGCCAAACAGCTGCTGACCGAAACTAAATGGCCGATTACTGAGATTGCCTTTGCCAGCGGCTTCTCTAGCATACGTCGATTCAATGAGTCATTTCTTACACAGTACAAAATGCCTCCAACAAAACTACGTAAAGAAGCAGCCGAGCATTATGAAGCGATGGTTTTTACTGACACGTCGACGTTACAACTCACCTATCGTCCTCCTTACAATTGGAGTGATTTGTTGGAGTTTCTCTTAAGGCGCATGATTAAGAACGTGGAATACATCACTAACGAATTCTACGCACGCACGGTGCGTCTTGATAAACATAAAGGCTGGATCAAGGTCACGCACGCCCCAGAGAAAAGAGCGTTGATGGTGGAATTTACACATTCGCTTACGCCGGTACTGCCTGTGTTACTCTGCCGCTTGCGTAATCTGTTTGATCTCTCGGCCAGATCTGATCTGATCTCCGACCATTTGATGAAGGATAGGCGCATCAAAGCAATTGTCCTTAAAAATCCCGGCCTACGTGTTCCCGGAGCTTTTGATGGCTTCGAGATGGCCATTCGTGCTATCCTAGGCCAACAAATTACAGTAAAAGCAGCTACGACTATTGCTAGCCGCTTTGCTGACGTCTTCGGAGAGAAGATTGAAACTTCTTTTCCGGAGTTGAATCGGCTATCACCATTGCCAGAGTGCATAGCAAAAGCAACAATCGATGATATTGCCAAGCTTGGTATCGTTAGTGCTCGCGCGAAAAGTATCATCGCTTTAGCAAAAGCCTATGTTGCTAAAGAGTTACAAATTGACGCGGGCGTAAATCCAGAAAAAACGATGAAGGAGCTAGTCAACTTGCCAGGCATCGGACAATGGACGGCACATTACATTGCCATGCGCGCACTACGTTGGCCGGATGCTTTCCCAAAAGAAGATATTGCTGTACGCAAGAACCTCGGAGGCGTTACTGCTAAGGAGGCGGAAGAGATATCCCAATTATGGCGCCCGTGGCGCAGCTACGCTGTGCTGCATATTTGGGCACATTCGACGCAAATATAAATATATTGGCTTTATAGTAAATCGGCATTCTTCAATCTGCCTTCTTTGGGACAGTTGCAATGAGGTCCTTTTATTTATGCGTCTTTCTTGATTACCTTTTATCATATTTTTTCGTTGGTGATAATTTGATGATAATCAAAATTTAGTGAGGAAGGTCATTCAAAATAAATTTTTTATAATGAATAATTTGATCGCAAAATAAAAAAGGAGCCTAGGAAGATTCGTAATCAGTAGGTCGGGTGTTCGATTCACCTCTTCGGCACCAGGGAAATAAAGGGTTTTTAGCTAATCATTTAAAAAATCATTTAATAATTGTCTCCAAATTGTCACCACAAAAAATTTCGACGTCTAAAAACTAATAACAACTTCTCTCCTAATTTTTGGACTCAGAACGGCTTTGTTGCTTAAATCAGATTAGGAGTAGAAATTCCCCTTTATTTTCTTTTCAAGCGATTTTCACTGTTTTTGGGCTTTGTTGCTTAAATTTAAGCAACAAAGCCGAAAGTCCTTTAGATCCCTATGATCAAAATATAACCCATTTTCAAAAACCTTTTTCGAGTGCTAGAAGGAGATGAGGTAGAAATATCGAAGATCGACGTTAATCTTCCTTCTCAGCTGAACCTTCTGCTGTAAGATTCCCAGACAGTTCTTTAACCAAGGAATCTCCTGAAGAGCCTGCATTCGGGTGGTCATTTTCGCCTTCTTCACTCATCCTCTCGTCAATTTCACTCCCCTCATCAAAGATTTCCTCTTCTGCTGGATTTAGATCTTGTTGTTCGGCTGAAACTCTTTCCAAGATTTCATCCAGTTTTAGGAGAATGTCAGGGTGGAGCTTTTTGAACATTTTCCGGTACCTCCGGGTCAAGGCCACCAGCTGATTTCGTTTTTGGCTAGCAGTGGGATAGGAAACCTTAGCAGCAACTTGATCGACGAATTGAGCTGCTCCTCCAATGGATTGGTTGAATATAAATACGTTCTTGAGCAAATCTGCAAGGCCAGTTGGAATTAAAGTGACTAAACGCCAGCTTAAATCCCAAGTGGAAGTCGCGGTTATTCCTACCCCCATAAAAATAAGAGTTAATAGTCCCGCCGCAAAAAAGTTATGAGCCTTTCCTAATCTTCTAACCGCTTTACGAACCCAACTGTGGCTATTATCCTTTCCGATTTTCTTACCATTTGTAAGGTCATATACTATTTTTTCTGTCGCTTCGACCTCAATACTTCCTTGAGCAAGCGACCCGATAATTCCTCCACAGATAATGGAAAGAGTCATTTTGGCTATTTCTTCATTTACCCCAATAATGTCAAAAAGGTTATAAAAAATATACCAATAAATAAATGAACGTCCAAAAGTTGCTAAGAGAGGTAATCCCCAACCCATAATTTTTGATAATGCTTTTCGGTTTATATCGGGCTCAGGCTCAATTATCTTATTCTGGTATTGACTATAGGTATGGCGTAGTATCCATAAAGTTTTAAGGGCTTCTGTGACTTGAGTTTTCTCCCTTTCTTCTTGGATTTCTGCGCTATCATAAAAGGGGTGACTAAAAATTTGATGATAGATCTCATGTATATTTTCATCGTCAAGATGTGCAAACCACCATTTTAATCCTTTAAATTCTTTAAGGAATTGTCGTCGTTTAAGCTCAGCTTCTGAAGGAATTTCACGATCTATGTGTAAGAAAAGCTTGTTTATAAGTTTTTCGGACTGCTTAATTAAACGGGGAGCAAAAAAGAAGAAGCTATTAAGAAAAATAAAGGGTGCTGTATACCCAAAATCAATGAAAATAGAACTTCCTACACGCTCTTCAATAGATAGTATTCCTTCCAAATAATAATAAACCGGTAATAAACTGATAATGCTTGCAGCACCATAATTAAGTACCTTCATTAAAAGATCTGCTTTCTTTTTTAATCCCTCTTGTTTTTCTTGAAAATCAAATGTTGAAGTAGCCAGTAATTTGGAAATAACCATAACACCACGGGATAAACCTTCTAATACAAAAAATGTACTATAAATATTGTATGAAGGTATATTAGTAATAATAAAATCTGTAACTGAATTATTAAAGGAAGATTGAAATATTGTTTCATAAACATAGGGGGAATAAACAGATCCTCCATTTAAAATCCCAATCACTACTCCTCCAATTGTACCTATAATCATTTGACCTAGCGTAATTTTATTTTGTGTAAGAGTTTGGTAGGCATAAATAAGAAATCGAGAGGTTTTAGAGTTTTCCTTTTCTGAGAACAGTTCGAGCGTGGCAATATTAGAGAAAAAATCCCCAAGTGGAGGAGAACTCAGAGAAGAAGGCGCCAAACTATCAATCTGCATCATCTTTTCCAAAGAATCCTGCACTTGAGTATCAAATTGATCCAAAATTTCTTTTAAAATGCCAAGTAGAGAAGGGTTTATTGTCTTGAAAAAATTCTTATATTGACGAACAATCTTTATCAGCTTTTCTCTTTGAAAAGAGTTATCCCCTGAACTTACAGTTAGGCTAAGACTTTTGACAAATGCTACGGAATCTTTGTGGGATTCTTGAAAGAGCATCGAATTACCCAAAAACCCTGTTAGAGCGGTTGGAATTAGACACACAAGCCGTTTTCCTAAATTCCAGCCTTCTGTTGCATAAATTCCTATTAAAATATAAGGAGCCGTAATCCAAAGGCCCGCAAAATAATCATGAAGGTCAAATATAGTTGAAAGAATTTTTTGTTTTAAAGAAAGAGAGGATATACCATTTATCCTTTTTTCTCCAATAAATTTATAGAGTATGTGGTGAATTCCTTGGATTTCGAACTTTAATTGAATAAGAGAAGCAATAATCCCCCCTAAAGAAATAGAAATGCCTATTTTTATATTTTCATCCTCAACTCCAATGCTTGTAAGGAGTTGATAAACAACATAATAAAAAGCCATTGATCTTCCCCATGTAGCCATTAAAGGGAGGCCCCACTCAAATACTCTTGCAAATCTTTTTTTATTTTCAGAAATAACTTGCGAAGGAAACTCATGAGAATGAGTAAAGTGATAAGTATGAAGTGTTATCAACGTCTTCAAAATTTCAGTTGCTTTGAGAGGAGACGGAGTCAATTTTCCATCTATATTTGAAGCAAAAATAGGTCTCGTGATATCTTTAAAAAGATTTTGAATTGATTTGTCAGGTACGCACATTACAATTCTTTCAAGATCTTCAAATTCTTTTATAATTGTGTATCGCCAATTTTCTTCAGGAGAAGAATTTGTTAACTTCTGCTTTTGAAAAAAATAATGATCAACAAAAGCTCTAAAAAAATGGCTTAAGCGTGACCCAAAATACAGAAGATCATCCATAAGAATAGAGAGAGCATCGATACTAAAAGCAATTGTAGGTATGAATTGGCGTTTCATATCTGTAAAAGGAAATATCTCATCTGCTTCAGAAAGAAAATATATAAGCAGTAAACCAACCAAGCCACCTGCACTATAAAAAAGAATATCGGCTGAGTGTATAGTAATTCTTTGGAGCTTTCCTTTTTTATATTCAAACTCAGTTTTTGAAGGAGCTACTAATTGTACAAGAGTTTTGATATTACGGGAGGCAGCATCCATAAGGACAACCCATGCGATATAATCATTAAATAAATCATAAAAAATTATTTCAGAAAGGCTAATTATTTTTTTTATGTCTACTCCATTATTATTAGTAATAACATCATTAAAAAATAATGTAACAAAACCATCGCTTACTCCCAACGCGATTATGAGTCCTCCAATTCCACCAACTAACATTTGCTTAAGAGTGAGTCTATTTTGAAGGATGCGGTCATACATGTATTCGAGAAACTTTAAAGTGCTTTTCTGGGTGTCGTCTCCTCTTTCTAGCTCAACGGCTGAAATTAGGAGAGAGTTCACAGAAGACGGTAGATCGCTGACGTTTATGCCTTTGGGGAAAAGTTTACAGAGACGGGCTTGGATGTCTTCAGAAAAACCTGCCACTTGGTCATTTTCTGAAGCTATGACACCGTTTATTTCTAGGTTGCTATTCGCAATCTTTAGCCCTGGCTTTGAGTTGGCGGATGGGCGAAGGTATCTACCTTCATCATTGTCAGCGTCATCGTAAGCAGTTTCGTCCTCGAATTCCCCATAAAGCTCATCCTCTTGGAGACGTGCCTCATCTTCTTCTTCCCCGTCTCGGACTTTCTCTTTGCCTTTATCTTTATTCTTTTTCTTATCTTCGGTTTGGGATGTCTTTTTCTCTTTCAAAGCAGTAATTTTTTCTTTCGCCCAATGTGATATTCCAAACCAGAAGCTCTCCTTAGAAATATCTGCAGGACTCTCATTACTCCCTTCAGGTTCTTCCATCCAAAAAAAGTCATCGTCTTCATCACCATTTATTTGAACGGAGCCTAAAAGTGGGACTGTGTCATCACCATTTCTTTCTTGCCGTAAAGAAGCCATGCTTCTGAGCATGCGTTGGTGACTTGCCGGAAGCTCCCTCCAAGATCCAAGTTCAGCCGGAGTAAAAGTATTAGCCCTTAGGTCTTTCTCTTCTTCCTTCTCCCCTTCTCGTGTTAGGGTATGCAGAGAACGAGGAATACTTCTTCTTACTTCTATTTCTTGGGGTAAATTTTCATAGGAATCCTCCTCCATCGCTCGCAAGATATCTGGCACAAACATGGAGGAAATAATGAGATAGGAAATAAATTTTTTGAACATAAAGCCTTTGTTTGTTTTTCCCTTGTCTTTACTTCTTTTTTAGTGCAAAAAACCTTATACTTTTATCGGAACAATTTTCGAAAAAAATTAGATTAACTATTTCCGCCTGTCAATTTCTTATTTTTTATCTCCTGAACTTCCTTAATTTTTTCAGATAAGCTTAATAAAGGAGGTCTCCCTCAGAAATAAAAACAGACAGATTAAATTGGCTTTGTTGCCTAAATCAGATTTAAGCAACAAAGCCGATCTGGAGAGCCTATGATCCTATTGCAAGGAATTTGGCCTGGGAAATGGATAGCCGTGACGATGCCTCTTGCAAGAGGCTCTTAGGCAAGGTCGGAATTCAAGGCCATGATTTTCTAACTGATGATTGACCTGGATTTGTTCGTTTGATTCCTGACGATCAGCTCTTTACAGGTAAAGATCTAATTTTTCACATTGAGCAAAGTAACAGTCATATTCGCCATCATCTCGCTCGCTTTAGGAGGAGATCTAAAGTTACCTCTAGAAGTCCTCTTATGGTTCATCTGTCTCTATTACTTTTCCATTCCCTTTCGAACCCTGTTATCCTTAAGCCTTACCTCGACTCTATTTCATCTATCTTTGTTTAAGTGTCTCTTTTTTTATAAATAAAGTGCTTAAGATGAAAATATCTACGAAGTGATCTGCATATAGAGTTACGGCGCATTTAACACAAAATCCTCCTCTTTCTCAATCTAAAAAGAAAGTTTTTGAAAATTTTCATATGATATTTGCGTTGATGATAATTTGATGATAGTCAAAATCAAGCAAAGGAGATAACCTAAAATAAATAGTTTATAATGAACTATTTGAGTGTAAAATTAAAAAAAACCAAGGAAGATTCGTAATCAGTAGGTCGGGTGTTCGATTCACCTCTTCGGCACCAGGAGTTCTGTGATGTTTAGCATGTTTAAGAGTTGGTCAAATTTCTCTGGGTATACTCTGGGTATACTTTTGAATCAACCAAAATGATTTGGCTCTTTCCCACATAAGGATTTTTAAAATCCTTTGCATGCTTTACAATTCTCCACAGCCTAAATAATGCCTTCTCTCTATCTTTCCCTTCTCATGATAAGATCCTCCTGCTCGGCCACATTATTCTTTCGCCTAAAAAATTATCCAAATATCCTGGCTTTTTAAAAAGATGGATCCTTGAAACTGAAAGAGAGGATTTAGCGCCTGTAATTCTGTTATTCTGTTTTTTACGCCCCCCTTTATTTGCGCAATGAACCATTCTGCATAGGCCGATTTAGGTTGTATTTGATCTTTTGCACTCAAAAAGAAAGGGCTTATATTTTGAGTTGCCTTCTCTTTATGAAACATTTCTTTAAGCCGAGGAAAAAGAGTGTTAAATAAATAGCTTGCTCCTGCGCCCTCACCATTTTTATCTAAATAAATGGTTCTTAGGGTAGTTATATTAATAGTATTAAGAAATGCACTTGTACCAGGCCCATCAAATTCCCCATTATTGCTTAAATTAATTGTATTTAAATGAGTGTTTCTTTGAAGGGCTCGCCCTAAACTCGCCAACCCTCGACCATATTCCGCCCAGTAGTTAAGGCATGTCTTAATGGGGTTACTTATTTGGTTATCTTCTAGATTTAAAAAAGTTAGCACCGGATCTTGAGAAAGAAAGCGGGCGATAAGCTCAGCTCCGTTTCGCCCTATACCATTGCCAGAAAGATCAAGATGTGTAAGGGCGTGAGAGTTTAATACAACCTTTTCAATTGCAGCCAAGCCTTGGTCTCCTAACTGGCTCTGAGAAAGGTTAAGATAGCTAAGGTTTTTAAATGGCTGTGCTCCAGTGAGGACAGTATGAATCTGTGGTACTTTGCCTGTAAGTTTTATGATCTGTAAATCACGAAGGCTAGATAAACAAGAAGCAAAACTCTGTGCTTCATGAGTGCCGTTAATTCCAACTTCTACTAAACCAAACAGTTTTAAATGTGGATTTGCGACATGCAAGTTTTGAGCAAGATTATCAAGGCATTGTATACTCACATGCTTTCCAACCTTAGTGCTGAGCTTTTTGAATCCTTGATAAGGAGTTAACGCAGCATAAAGATGCGGTAAAAAGTTTAGATCGTTGAGCACGTCACAATCTAATAGGATTTCTTTAAGTGCTCCAAGGTATTTAATACTTTTCTTGAAGGTAGTTTTACCCAGCGTAAAAAGTGGTTCAAAAGTTTCTTCAGTGTTAGGAACTTTAATTTTTAGAGTTTTTGTAGGCTTTACAAAAGGTTCAAGCTTTACCCAATGTTCTACTCGATGAGTCAAATCACTTTTAACATCTTCTTTATAATAAAGACCTTCCGAAAGCGGTACGAATTCAGAAATCAATGTATTGGGGTTTAAGTCTATTGGAAGAGAATCCCTATATGATACAATCCCAAAACCAACACGCCACCCATTTTTATCGCACAACTCTTCAGTTACCATTACGGGGAAAAGCTGAGCCCCATTGCTATAAACCAAGCGGCTTGGATCAAAATAGGGCTTTCTATCTTGCTGAGGGATAACTCCTATCCCTAGACGTGTATAATTCCCTTGATATTCGTTTACGTCACAAACTGGTTTTTCACCTGTAATAGGAATAGGTTCAATATAAATAACTCTAGCGTTTTTGTGAGAGCTAATGTTACTGTCTCTGCTTTTATAGTCATCTACATAAGATTGACCACTTTTTGGATCTGTATAGTTTTGAGATTTGGAGAATCGCGAAAAGAGATCTATCCCATCGTAATAGTATCCTTCCAATTGCTGGCTACCAATGAAGGCACCTGGGATATGATCAATTTGTCTTTCTTTGCTTAAAATTGTATGAATAGAATTATCTTCTAGCTGAACTTTGAGAACCAGTTTTGCTTTTGTTGTATGATTCTTTTTATCAACTCCATTTTTAGGAAACTTCCACTTAGCGCTGTGTTGATAAGGCAAGGTAAACGTATCTAGGCCTTCCCAGAAATAGACCTCCCCAGCATAATCAAAAGTACAACGAATCCTTTTCTGCGAACTTCCAAAATTATATGGGCTAGGCAACGGCTTAAGAGGGTCAAAAGCCGAAAGGGAAGGTGGAAACAGGCTATCAAAGGGCTCGATAACATCAACTTCTAAGAGAGGCGTTCGGTGAGTTATTGAAGTTCCCCCTGCTTTAGGAGTAAGTTCAAATTCTCCCTGAGCTTGTCCTTGGCCTAAAAGTTGGATTCTACCTGCAAGTCTAACAGTATAAGGGGGCTCTTCTTCATTTTCTTCCTCTGAATCCATGGCATAGGCATTGAAGGTTAAAAGGCTTGATGTCATCAGCATCATCAGTAAATTTATCTTTTTCATTTTTAGCTCCTTCATGAATATTAAAAAATCTATTCTTCTTTTTTCTCTCCCTCTGATCCGGAATGAATCAGAGGGAAAGTAAAAAGCTTTTTTTATTGCTTTAAAAGCCTATGGTTTTAAATTGGGAAAAACTTTTACAAAAGGACTGACCAAAGGATCAGATGCCTCTTGTAAATAATAGGCCTTATATAAGTTAATGGCAGTTTGCATATTTATAGCAGGTAGAGCAGTAGGAGCAGGTGGAGTAACTTGGCTTAATCCTCCTTTTGGACCATTATCAGCGCGCCCTCTATCTTTAAGCATATGATACCGTCCATGTTTCCCTCCCTTGCCTCCATCACCACCGTTACCATTTTTTCCGCTGGTACCATTGTTTGCGATATGAGTGAATGTGGCTCCCTTAATAACAGCGGTTCCAGGTAACCCGCCTATTCCACCTTTGCCACCATCTCCACCTTTCTTTCCTTCCTTTCCATCAGCCCTGACTTGCGACGGATTTACATTGCCCCATGTGAATCTATGAACAGTTATCACATGAAATATATCAGCTATTCCCTGATCTCCTGATATGCCAGTTACCTCTTTATCTGGATAATTCTCACTGAAAGTTCTATCCCCTTTAATCGAACCAAAAGGACCGATGGAAGACCTTTTATTTGTGACTAGGTAAAGTTGATTTAAAACCTGTCCCTCTTTATAAATTCCATATGTTCCATAGCATCCTGTCAGCTTTTCATCTGAATTCAAATTAATTTCATGCATCGTTCCACCTGGGCCTCCCGCTTTGCCAAGAGAAACCATCTCATTTTTGCCAGCACGTACAAGGACTTCAATCCCATCTACAAAACCTCCTGCATTTATTTTAATTTGGCCAATTCGCCAAGGAGATGCTCCTCCTAAGCTAAAGGGCGCACGCCGGTATGGATTAATTTTGGAGCGCTGAGGTAAATTTGTGCTATCTACACGAGTAGGGACGTATTGGGCTGATGGGTATTCTTCATCCTTTCCATCATCGCCTTTTTTTCCAGTTCCACCTTTCTGGCCATCTCCACCTTTTCCGCCACTTGTATCAATGGTCAATTGATCAAGGTGAGTAAAACTAACTGCTTTAGCATAAAAATGCCCCCCACTTCTTCCAGGGTTTCCAGGCTTGCCATTTGCTCCTGTAGCTGCTTGGGTTGTTATAGAAGCTCCAGGGATTCCACTTAAATCCATTGTTTTTTTCCCCTTTACTTTCATAGAATGCGCTATAAAGCTGCATGAAGCACCGTGGCAAGTAATGTTTTTATCTATTATAAGCGTATCTGAAGCGTGAACCTTAATGCTCTTAAGCAAAGGATATTTTTTTAACATAGCCTTGAGATCTTTTGTTCCAAGTATATTTGCTTCAAGAGAAACGCTTTTAGTAACAGCATCGTAAATGGGTTGTGGAGCTTTAATACGAAGGTCAAGCTTATCAATAAGGCCCTTCAAGGCCTGAGACCAGGCGGGGAGATCATATCTAACATCACCTTTAATGCTTTTGAGAAAGGTAAGGCTATCGACTAATTTTCTAAGTGGATTATGAGTACTAAAAAACTTGTCAAACACATCAGCAAAATCTTTTGCCTTTACGGAAACATTTTGAAGTAACCTTAAACCTTGAACAATTTTCCCTAAGTTTGCTCGTAAAGCTGTTATAGATCCTTGGTGATTATCTACCTCATTATTGCAATAATCAACAACTTGCTGCGTTCCTTGATTTTTTAAGAAATTAACAGCATTATCATTTAGTTCCTGAGCAAAATTTGTTACCAAAATCCGGGAGACGTCATTAAGATAAGGCGTAACAGTAGGATTAAGAGTAGGCTCTGTTGCTTCTATCACCTTATATATTGACTCTTTATCAAACTTATAATCACCTTCTTCTTTAGGAGCCGGAAATAAAGCTATACGCTTCTCAGAATTATCAACAAGGAATTTTAAAAGGTCCTTTGCAGGGGGTGTAAGTTTTTGCAATTGGCCTTTCTTTTGAAGATAATTTAATCTAGTAAGAGGCTTTTTTGAGGCTTTCGTAATCACTACCGACAAACTCTTTTTCAATTCGTCAATATGTGGAAATATTCCCGTTATTTCATTGAGTAAATTCTGAAAATCTATAGGCTGTGCTTGATATAATATAGCCTCATCAATAGCTAAAAGAATCTTTGCATTTGTTCCTGGGGTGAATATTTGTCGTATCGCCGCTGCATTTATAATATCTTCTCCATTAGGTGCTGGATCACCCCAGCCAGGGTTATCCCAAAAAACCATATCATGAGCTTTGTCATGCCATGCACCAGAAATAGCCGTCCCCGCTTTCCCATTTCCTTTACCGATGGTGAAACCAGGAAGAGGGTTGTAAGATTTCAGGCGTAATTCTCCAGCTTTCTCTTTAGCAAAGAGTGGCCCAGCTAAGCATTCAACTAATGCGGTTTTTCCGTGTGCTGAATATCCAAATAGCATTACCTTAGTCAAGGTATTATCATATTGTGCAACGCGCTTTTTTGTCTCATTTCTAGCTTTTTTACTTCTTTCTTGAAGTTGTGACAACGTTACAGCTGCAGATTGAGAAGTTCCTTTCCGCTTCTTAGCAGTTTTGGGATGGGATATTCCATTTGCATCTTCATCCAGCATAGCCCAAGCCGGAGTTGTTTCAGAAAGAAAAAGGGTGAAGAGTAACATATGTTTGGTTTTCATTTTAGATCTCCTTGAATAGATAAATTAATTTTTTTGTAAATTTTATTTCCTAAACAACCTTGTCTAAGAAATTCATTAACACCATCACTATCCCTTGATTCGTAACCTTATATTTTTTCATTATTTCCAAGACTCAACATAATAAGTCATAAGACCTGGTATGCTTGAAACTCCCAATGGCACTTTAATTTCAATATCAAGCAATTTATCTCCAAGCCTTCTCCATTTTTCGATGCGCTTACCTTTCTTTTCATTAATAGAGAAAAGGCGATAAAGCCCTTCTTCTAATTTTCTATTGTTTGGTACGTCTGCTACACTAAGAAATTCGACCTTACTTTTATAGTTATAAGAGGCAATTCCAAACCCCACACGCCATCCATTTCTTTCCCAAAGCTCGTGAGTTATTTTGGGAGAGAAAATATCTTTTCCATCACTGAAGATAAGATATTTAGATGCTAACTTTCCCTTCCGATAAGGAAGAGGGAGAGTTGCTGGGGGGTTATCATAATCTCCTCTATATTCTTTATCTAAAGCAGGTACTCTCTCGCCTAAAATAGGAATGACCTCAACAAAAGCTATTTTGGAGTTTTGATGGGTAGGAACAGCTTCTTCTACATCCTTTAAAGGCCAGCTGTAGGATTGAAGAGCTTGCCCTTGTGCTCTAGGTACTATCCATTCTTTTTGGCGGTAACGGCGTAAAGATACCGTTTTTCCATTATAATAGAGCTTTCCAGGCAGTTGAGGCCCTATATTACCACCCCTATGTTTAAGAGTCTTAGCTAATTCTGAAGCTGTGTATAATGCCCCATCTTCTAAGCGAACCTTTAATTGCAAAGTAAAGCGACTTTCATGATGTGCCTGATCTTCAAGAGTGAGTTTATGGGCTATCCATTCAGCACGATGTTGATAAGGGGTACTAAATGTATCAACAACCTCATCTTCATAATTCTGGTCTTCATATTGAAAGACGTAACGAATTTTCTTATAAGATGACCCAAACTTAATACTCTTTGGGAGAGGCGCAAGGGGGTTTAAGGTTGAAATACCTGGGAGATCTTGAGACTCAAATCCTACCACCTCTGCCTTTAAAGAGGCAGATGCATAAGAAATCTCATTTTTACCATCTTCTGAGATTAATTTAAATTTTCCCTTAGCATATCCGCCCCCTAAAAGAGTGATGGGTCCTGTAAGATCCACCGTGTAAAGATTTTTCTCTTCTTCATTTTCTTCTTCCTCGCTGTCACTTTCAGAATTAAGATAAACCGTAGCCACATATCTCGCTTTATCTCTATCTTTCTCATCTGACTCCATGGCATAAACATCGAAGGCTAAAAAGCTTGATGTCATTAATATTATTAGTAATAAATTCATTTTTTGCATTGTTTCTCCTTTTAAATCATGTAATTTTGATTTTATTTGTCGCATTCTTCCTCCTCTCATTCTTAGTGAATTAGAGGAGGAAGTAAGCAGCTTTTTTAAGATTTAAGATTAGGGAACACTTTTACAAACGGGCCAACCTTAGGGTCAGCAGCTTGTTCGAGGTAGAACTCCTTGAATTCTTTCGCACGTACAGTCCTAGCATCTCCCAATTCGGTAGCAGTTAACTGATCTTTTGGATCACTTCTACCATCTTCATTAGCTCCGTCTCCATCTGAACCAGAAGATGCACGGGATTGTTGACTGATAGTCGTTATGGATAACCAGTGATCACTTTTATTACATTCCCATTTATCACAGTGTTCTCCAAACATATTTCTCCATATATTGTCATACTGTCCGTTCATTCCACTGATGTAAGTTCCTTGAACAATGGGTCCATTTAATCCACCTTGGCCACCTGTTCCTGCAGTCCCCTTATCACCTTCAGAGCCATCATCCGAGATGTGAGTCCAGGAAGTCCCAGGTGCGTTCTTAATAACTGCACTTCCATGGTGTCCACCTTTTCCTCCGCTACCTTTTTTTCCTCCATCTCCACCAGAGGTTGCCTCGTTATTCCCGTGTGTATAAACAGTTTTCGTTCCATTCATATGTCCATGAACGTGATGTGTGCCAAATCTCTGCCAATCTTTATTATCTTTCTTGACATTGAATTCCCCTGTGGGGTGCCAGTCTGTAAAAGATTGAGGGGGAGTCGTGCATGTTACACCCTCAAACCTCCGAAGTGCATTTTCATCTCCTGCTACACCATTGTCTCCTGTCTTCCCAGTAGCCCCCTTGCCACCTTTTCCACCTTTTCCACCATTTGTTTTGACTGTAAGCTTGCTAAGCTGAGAGAACTCAACACCTACACCATAAAAATGGCCACCATTTTCGCCCGCTGCTCCTGGACTTCCATTAGCACCAGCGCTGCTTCCATTGGCTACCGTTGTACTATTGTCTGTTCCACTTAGATCGATAGTGAAATTTACAGTAGGCTGCGCAACTACATTCCAGCGAGGAGCAAAAAAGCTACAAGTAGCATTATTACGTGTCATATTCCCATCAATGAAAAAGGTATTTGAACTATAAACCCTTATTTTCTCTGCTCCAGGATGTGCTGTAAGGCCTGCAGTAATGTCAGTAATGCTAAGAATAGGCTCTTTAAGGGTAAGCGTCTTACTTGGATCATCGTACTCAGGTGTTGGAGAAGCTGCTAATTTTTCAATTGCACTAATCGTAGCATTCATAGCATTTGCCCATCGAGTTGTATCAAAAGTAATATCGTCTTTTACCTTTTCTTTAAGAAAAGTAATATTATCTATGACTCTATTAACATCCTTAACATCAACGATTTTAGCTAGCTTTGTAGAAAATTGAGCGGGGGTTATACTAAGCTCTTGGAGTGCTTTAAGCTTTTTAACAACTTTCCCAAGTTTCTTTCTTAATGTTGCAATAGGACCAGTATGGCTATCAATCAAGCTTCTACAATGATTTACAACTCTTTGTGCTCCTTCTGTCTTCATATAATCCGTTAAAAAGTCATTCAGTCTTTTTGCTAATTTACCAGCTAGTACTTCTGTTTTAGGCTCAAAACTTAATTTGAACTTAGGATTGGGGACACTCGGAGTTGCATAAATTTTGTCTAAAATAATATCTCTATCAAATGGATAATCCCCGGGTCCTTTCGGCTTTAAAAATTCAAAAACACGCGTATCGCGGTTTTTAACAATAAATTGAAAAAGTTTTTTTGCCCTTTCATTACGTGCAAAGAGAGGAGGTTGTTTTTTTGTAATCTCTCGAAATTTATCAATGAGAAGACCTTTTTTCTTTTTTGTAACAACTAAGTAGGTTGACTGATATAATTCGTGATCATCTGGAATTAACTTTGTCAATTTATCAAGTGCATCCATAAATTCTTTAGCTCTATCATTTAGATCTGAGTGAGAAATCGTGAGTAAGACTTTATGTTCTGGAGCACTACTAAATACTTCTTGTATAGAATAGCCATTTATAAGATCTTGCCTTGCACCATCATCTTCATCATCTCCTGGATCGTCAAATCCAGGGCAATCTTTTAGAGTAATATTTTTACCTTCATCATAATGAACGCCAGGTAAGCTTGTGCCTGCCGCAAAACCATGGCCAATGGTAAAACCTGGCAATGTGTCTGCAAGATTTTTAGGCTCAATACGACCATCGCTTCTCACAGACAATGGTATTCCTGCCAGACCATGGACAAGAGTTGACTTCCCTTTTCCACTTTTGCCGAGAACAATAAGTGATTTTGTATTATTCTTTTGTTTCTCCGTATTCTTAGTTATTCTCCTTTTAACTTCATCAATGCCTCTTACAAGTTTACGTATTGTTTCATCCGTTCCATCATCAGGTACGAAATGGGGAGCTGTTGCACCCATCCCTGGTAAGCTTGCTATTCCTGGGTTTGTGGTTATTTTAATTTCTTTCTGATCCTCTCCCAATCTTACCCATCTTTCAATGCGTTTGTCAGTTCGATCTTCGATCATATGTAGATGGTAAAGCCCTTCGGGAATACTTCCGGCATTACCTACCAGTGTGCCTAAAGTAAAGTTGAGTCGGTTTTCCTGTTTATATGATGCAATAAAGAAACCGACCCTAGAGTGACCCTGTTTCCAAACTTCTTGTGTCACATCAGGTAAATAACAATGAGTTCCATCACTATAGATAAGGCGACCGTCTTCTCTTCCCGAGATCTTCTCAGTGTTGATACTGTCGATGCTATCATAGGCACCCCGATAAGTATCTCTGTGTTGAAGCGGATCATTGCCTAGAGCGAAAGGTTCGACATAAACAATTTGCTTTCCTTGATGACTTGGAATTTCTCCATCTCGGATTTCAACGTTTCTTGAATATTGCTGTCCTGTTCTTGGATCTCGATAATGAAGAAGTTTTGTCTTCGCCTGATAAATTTTATCTCCGTCAAAAAAAAGCCGACCAGATATTTCTGGGCCTGTATTGATGAGTTGATGGTCAATTCGAACTTCACTCTGATCAACAGTATGCCATTTTTGATTTTTATACGCTCTAAGAGTCAAGGTTGCTACTGTTTGGTTATTATGGAGATCATCTGTAAGGTGCCAGCTTCCATGAAGAGGATATTCTTTCGGCCTTGTAATCTTTTGACGGTAGTTGCGATTTTTATATTTAAATTTCAAGACAGCTTGTTCTTTTGCTTTTCCCCATTGTGTTGGGAGAGGATCAGAAGGATGAAGTGTTTTAATTGTAGTGGGAATCTCAATTTCAAATCTACTTTTAATCCTGACTTCTTTCAAAGAGAGAGTTTTAACCTCAGAATCAAATTCATCATCTTTATTTGTAATGCGAAACTTCCCTTGATAGGGCTTATGTGCAGGCTTTGTGATATCCCCTAGCAGTTCAAACTGATATTCAGAAGTATTTACCGCCTCTTCTTCATCACCATCACTCCCACTTTCCTGATTTAGATGAACTGTAGGCACATACCCAAACACATCCCCACCATCTTCATCTGACTCCATTGCATAAGCATTGAGTGTTATAAGGCTTGATGTCATGAGCAACATGAGAAAATTTGTCTTTTTCATTGTCTTTTTCCTTTCATGAGTTTGTTATTTTTACTATCTACTACCAATCAAATTCCTTTTTGGTTTTCCTTCCAATCCATTAGTGGCCCTTTTTATGTGCATTTAGGTGATCAATTTGGTTCACAATTTTTGCTACATCTTCTTCCGTTCCTGGGAATGTAAACGGTGTATTACTACCAGGACCTTTTCCTACTTGAACGTTGATATGTGGACCTTTATGTTTGTCATAATCTACACGGTAGGTCTTTGGGACTCCGTTTACCTTTGTATCAAAACCCACAACTTTATCCTGGCCTACTCCTAAATTACCGATGTGAGGCCGTTTAGATTTCGCGTCAATTTGACCGACTTCTTTTAACGCCTCATTCCGAGCATGCTCGTAAGATCGGCAGGACACAGCAGGGTTTTCTTTTTTAAGTCTGGATTGAGCTCTATGTTGCCCATGAGAAGACCTACTTTTCCCAGCCATTGCCGATTTGCCACCGTGGCCTACCATCCCTGCAAGTTGGCTAAAGGTTTGGGCTTGTTCGGAGGCAATACCTATGGCTTCTGCGACTTGAGCGACAGCTTGTTCTTGCAGCTCATCTTTAACGGCTTCTGCAATCTTTTTGGCACCATATTTTCCCGCTTCTTTAAGTCCTTTGGTTGCGAAACTGCGAGCCAGACCTACTCCTCCAGTCGCTAGATCTTCATGCCAAGTTACAGGATCAATGCCTTTAATCTCTGTTTCAGCTTCCTTGCGGGCTTGAGCTTCTTTTTCTTTACTCCAAGATTTACCTTCTCTCAAACAATGGGCTTTTCTTTGAGCGATAACTTTGCTGACAAATGGGTTATCTGAAGTTATTTCTGGGAGAATTTCTTTACCTTCAGTATCTTTTACTTTTGTTGAAGCAGGATCACGCTGAGCTTGCTTTTTCTTTGATGTCGTAGGTTTCTTGGAGGCTTTCTTAGCGGGTTGTTTTTTCTTATCTACATTGGATTCATCAGTTACGGATTCCTTCATTTCCTCATGAATAGCTGGCGAAGAGAGTTCCTTCTCTTGAACTTTTTGAACAAAAGAAGCAGGATTTACTTGAGAAACAGACTTTTTAGCTTCTCTCTCTGCTGCCTCCTTCACTTTGTCAGCTACATTTTCTCCAAATGCCACTGCATTCTTTGCAGTGCGTTTCACGGATTGGGTTGTTTTGATGGCATCACCTACAGGGCCTGTGTTGACCCCTGCTGTTTGAGCTGTTTTATTTATTTGAGCTAAGGTATCAAAACCCTTCTCAGCAGCTTGGCTAAAGGAATTTGATTGAGATGTTGATTGGATTTGTTGATAGCTTTGATAAGCTTGAGAAGCAACTTGTGTTGCTTTCTGTGCTGTTTTGATTCCTTTCCCTACGTCTCCTGTATCCATTCCCAAATCATTGAGCGTATTATTTGTACTTGATAAGGCATTTGTAGCTTTCTGAGCCTTTTCTAAAACATTTCCTTCCTTAAAGGAATTTATGGCTTCACTCGGATCAAACTTCTTCCTGAGAGCCTCTCCATCAAGAGGAACATCCCCTCCGATTTTCGTATTACCTACTTGAACTTGAGCACTTGCAGAGAACTTTCCATTTTTATCGACAGAAACACCAACTCCCACACCCCAGCGCGTATCTTTTATTTCATGCTCAATATCCTGACGCGTTACTTTATTGGTTGATTTTCCGATGTGAAGACCTGTTATCTGGTCACTACTTACTTTTTCGCCACCTTTTGCTGAGAAATGAGCACTCCCCCCTGTTGAAGAAGCGCTCACTCCAAAAGAATACCCTTCTTGAGCTTCGCGATCTTGAGCACTATGATCCACAACAGCCTTCATATCTTCCCCTATTGTTTCATTAATGCTCGTTTGGGCTCCTCCTTCGACGCGGAGGGTGGCTCCTTTTCTTTTGTTATGGAAAGTTCCGAACTTTTGAACCGTTGCTCCATAAGTGGTTTTGCGAAGTTCATCATGGGAAACGTCAAACCCACCCCCGGGCATCATGTTTACATCCACGCTTACTTTCACACTCCAAGCATCCATGGTGTGATCATAGGTGCTCTTGATGCCCGTAAAAGCCAGCTCATCCGTATCTGCGATGATATCGGTTGTCCCTCCTTCTTTGTGCCCACTAATATTGGCAGTCATGGAAGCTTTTGCCCCAATTCCTGTTCTGACACTCAACTGATCCGTTTGAAGAGTCCCTGCAACCTGTTGCATGGTTTTTGTCTTTGTATGTTTTTCTTTGTGCTCGAACTCGATACTATTAGGATTAAGATTGAGGTTATTTTCGTAATGATGGGTATCTTCCTGAGAATGAATTTCGAGAGGCTTAAAGAGAATCCCTTTTTCTCCATCCAATTCAATCTCAGGGGCCCTCATAAAGGGAACCTCTCCCTCAATAGTTCCTTGTCTTGAGAAGATCCCTATTTTCTTATTGCTGATGGCTTGCATTTGGCGAAAGCGTTCCGTAGAACCTTCCTTATCATCTGAAGAGCCAAAGCAGAGAAATTGATCTTCGTCATGGGACGCGTAGCGAATGGTAGCTTTGAGAGCTCCTAGTTCGACCTTATCCCGCGCATCTAACCGAATCTCATCCTGAGCTTGGAAAGCTGTGCCCCGAGCTGTAATTCCTCCTTGTTTTGCGATGACAAAGATTCCGCCTCCACGACTTGTCAGCTCTGAGCGATAAAACTCCGCATCTTCTCGAAATCCTCGATGATTATTTTGACCAAAAAGTCCTGTGTTGTAATTCCATCTTTCGACAACCGAGACAGCAGCTAAGCTGCTCAGGTCCACTCCTTTATCCGCTTGCAGAACAATAGATCCTCCAGCATCAGCCTTAAGCCCTTGCCCATGGAGTTTTCCATCGGTTTTTGCTCTGATATTTCCACCTGCTTTCATGGCACCTTGGAGATATTTATTGCGAGGATCTGTCTTGGCTGTGAGTTTTCCAAAAGCCCCAAGGTCAAAGGTGACTTCTTGATCTCCCTCAGCATAGGCTATGGCATCAAGATGAATATCTTCCTTCGCAATCAGATCTACATCTTGTTCTGCTGTAATTTGGGCTCCTCTGGCATTAAGACTTGAATCTGATTCCAATCGAACATTTTTTCCTGAAAAGGATGGAATCACAAAACGAGCCTTTCGGGTTGAAACAGTCGTATGCGGGTTAGGTGAATTTACTTCTTGATAGGTATGGACTTCTGCGTCAGCATCAATTCTTTTTGCTTTCGCACTGAGGGTTCCCCCCTTTGCATCAGCTTTGCCTTTATGGGTAAAGACACCATCTGTTTCAAATCCTAAGCCTTCTGCTGCAATATCTCCTGTATTAGTAATCCCCTGCTGAGCCTTCAGAAAAGCTTTTCCATGGAAATTCATACTTCCTCGATTCAGGATTGTTGTTTTAGTATGAACAATGAATTCATTCCCTGTAAGATTGGCTCTGTTGTCAAAACTATTTGCCCAAAGATGAAGATTTGTCTTAAGACCAAGATCAGCATCAAGTTTAATATCGGCTTCCTTCAGATGGGCTTGAGTTACGCGCGCCTCAGTTTGATTCAAAAGATTAATCAGGTTCATATCTTGAAGCTTAAGGACAGCGACATCGGCCTTTTGTTTACCTTTAAACCCATTGGTTTTTTCAGCTATAAGAGCGAGAACTTCACCAGCTTCATTTCGGGAGTTCTCTGAATCAACATACTTTTCTGTCCCTTCAAGGTGAGAGCTTTTATCCGACTTGGTTGTTCCGAGTTGCTCAAAAGTCTTTCCTTTCATTCTTAAATGGTCTTCAGCATGGGTGTCCCCTTTATTTCTCAAATGATCAGCTTCAAAGTCTAGAATCCCTCCTTCTACCTTTTTAGAAAGGGTCATATCTTTTGCCCTTCCCACAAAAGTTCCCTCAGAGTTTAGGCTCTTAAGTGTAAAGCTTTCTTTCGCTTCTGCAGCCGTTACACCTTTTGTTTTAAGGGAATCAGCTTCGATATGCGTAGCGCTGATCTTATTGTATTGTCCTAGTAAGGACGTCATTGACATATCTAAAGTCTCGCCAACGTCTAAGACTGTCCTTTCTCCGGTCAAGGTCATACCTTTTATCGTTGCTGATTTCGCCGTCGTAAGGGTACTTGTTCCTTCGCTTACTATTTGACTGTCATTAGCTTTGACTTTCCGACTTTCCAAAGTCGCTGAAGTTTTTCCTTGAGCTACAGAACGATCGAATTGAGCTTTCTTTTGCGCTTGCACAAGGGCAGCTCCATGAGAGCTTTTTACGGAGCTTCCTTCCATTTTTACGGATTTCCCTTTAGCTTCTGCGTATTGGCCTCCGAGAATATGCGCATTCTTAAGATGAAGAGTTTCTTCAGCAATCACGGAGGCTGTCCCAAAAAGGCTTTTGAGAGATGTGTCTTTTAAGTAAACCGTTTTACCTTTAGCCAACGCATCGTTACCCTTAAAATATCCTGCTTTGATCTTGGCACCATCTGTATTGAATTGTCCTCCAGCAATAAGACTAACAGAGCCACTCTCAGGATCGATGGTTGCCTTTTGACAATTGATATCTCCACCTGCTGTTAGAATGACGCCTGACGCGCTGGGCTTCATTGATTTCCAAGGCTCTAAAGAGGCTCCATAGATTTTATCTGCAAAGTCTTGGTAAAGGATGGGGGATTCTTCTCCAAACATTTTGAAATAATCTAAGAGAGGGAAGCGAGCTGAGGTTTGTTTGATCGTTCCTTTATAGGTGAGGTTCCCTTGACTTGAGAGTTGAAGGAAGCACTTGTCTCGATCACTTTCTATCTGAAATTGAACTTTCTCTCCAGCTGTTAAGTTAGAAGAAGCTGATATAACTCCGTCCCTTAGGTAGGACACATGGCCAGGAAAATACTCAACATTCCTTGCCTTTAAGAGAAACAGAGTTGGAGAATAGATGGTACCCGTATCTTTATAAGAACCTTCTAAAGTGACTTGATGAACTCCACCTGTAAAAACTGTTCCCTTGTTTTCATAATGCATTCCTCCTATAGCAAAGTGACCCTTCGTACGAACAACACCCTTTTCCTGGATTTTTGTTTGATTAATTGTTGTATTTACGCGTGAGAGATCCATCTTTCCTTCATGAGTTAAAGTTCCAATGGTTCCTTCCAAGCCTTGGCCAAAGGCTGAGAGTTTCCCTTTTTTTGAAATATCGAGAGAATTTAAATTAAAATGAACCCCTCCTTGAGCCACAATATCTCCTTCAATGGCAAGATCTTGTCCAGAAGCCTCCAATTGTCCTTGTACTCTGATTTTTCCTTTGAGAACCGTTACGGGTGTTTTTGTTTTTTCTTTTCCTTTAAGAACAGCTGCTTGTGCCTTAAGGTGCAGGTCATCTGTAAGTTCAATTAAACCTGAGTTTTTACTTAATAGAGCGTTAGGATTTGAGAGGGATTTGGCCTTTAAAGTGCCTTGGCGCTCATTAACAAACCCTTTGTGTGTTTGGAGAATATCTGAAGTTCCTAGTAACCCATAGTTATGGGCTTCAGAAGAAGCGAATTCCATAGCCTCTTCACTCGTGATTTCACCCCGATTAATAATCTTTCCCTTTTGGCTTGAGAAAAGACTCGTGCTTAAGGAAGCAATGTTACCTTCTTGGTTTTCAATGTTATTCTCTGTTGAAACTTTAAGAGGCCCTTCGCTTAAAATTTGACCTCTTTTAGTAAAGGCTTTTCCTTTTACCTTTAAAATATCTCCAGAGTATAAAAAACCTTGTTGCTTAATGTCACCTTGGCTTTTTGCTTTTAGTTTGCCTCTTGAGGCAACTGGTCCCCCAATGTTCAAACCTTTTGTGCCTTTAAGAACCACTTTCTCTTCTGACGTCACGCTTCCTTCAATATTCAAAACATGGGAAGCTTGCAGAAAAGCTTTTCCTACAGAACTGAGACCTTTAGATACGTGGATATCTTTTGCTTTAATATTAACCGTTCCCCCAACCCAAGCTTGATCCCCTAGAAAGACCCTGCCCGTGGTCTCAATATGAAGGTTTCGGGCAGCTATTAGATGATGAAGGTAAACATCCCCTTGAGCTTGAATATGGATATCTTGATCCGTTGACTCCAACAGTCCCATAGCATAAATAGGCGTTCCTTTATCAAAGCTTCTAAAACTTAACTTTTTAGATCGCAAGATAGTGGTGGGATCAATCAGAATTGAATGATCATAGGAAAAAGAAGGGGCATCATCTGCTATATAAGCTATGGGATGTTTTAGATCTTCTTCATCTCCTAGTCCTCCAATATGCTGACCTGCTGTTACATCGATGCTTTCAGAAGGTGCTAAGATGGATTGAGACAGTTGAACTGTTCGTCCAGCAACGGCTAGGCTCTTTACATCGTTTCCTTCTTCAAAGACTGTTTTGTAAAGGCTTATGAGTCCGTGATTAATCCCATAACTATAGCCTTGATCCGTATTACTCATCCCCCCTGCAGCTAAAGTGAGAGAAGGAATATGCTGAAACTCAGGGTTTTCAAGATTAAGCCCCCCAGGGTTTGAGAAAACCATAGGGGAAGAAGCATTGCTCTGAATCACTCCAGATAGGCGAACTGGATTCTTACTATAAATACGATTAAAAATGGCTGGGGTTTCTGAATCTCCTTTAAAAATAACCCCGCTTCCTGAAGGAACCTGAAAGTCGTCAAAGATATTATGAACAAGTCCTTGTTCCGTTAAGATACCAGGTTCAACTACACCTATCTTTTGACCGATATAAGTTCGAATAGGACAAACATCAAAATCCTCTTCAACAATACGCAGTGGAGCCACTGCCCATACACAATTCGACCAAATGAGAGAAACTATAGCAACGTACCCTATCATCTTTCGAAAGAGATAAGTGGGCTTTCTAATGAGAAGAAAATTATCTTTATACAAAGAAAAATTGGAAAATTTATTCGGGCTTTTTTTTCTAAAATCCTTTGTGCTTTTCATCTCATTAAACTTCCTTTGCAAATTCTTAATCGAACATGCTGTAAATTTAATGAGCATTCTTCGCAGAGAACTATCCAGAAAAGATACCCATGAGTAATACCTAGGTAATAGATACCCATCCAGCCTTGAAACTAATTGGCATAGGAACTTTTGATTAAGAGTTGCTGAGAGCTGAAAAGAAAATCCGTTGAAATTGGAGAGATGTTTTTTTAATATAAATTTTATGAAGATAAATATAAATTTGCTACAAAGATTGTTTATTTTTTTTAATGAATCTCCCATAAACTTCTCCCTTTATTATGTAAATTGTAATTGTGAAAAAACCTCTATAAATTCAATATATTATTGAAAAATTTTCTTATGATTTTCTTACCTTTGCAATATCGTATCGCATACGGTATTGCTCTCCTAAAGGGGAAACTTTAAAAACTTGGTTTAGAAGTTAAGGGATCCATTCTTATGGATAAAATCAACTTAAGAAGAGAAATCATTAGATGATGCATATTAATTTTTAAAAAGTCAGGATTATAAAAATCATGAAATATCCGATTATTTTAGAACAACCCCCATCAGAAGAAAATGCTCTAAGCCTTCTTCAACAACTCGGACATCACAACCAAAGTCTAAATTCTTTATATGAGAACGCCGCTCCCTATGGATTTTTTATTAAAAATGAAAATCAAATCTTAGGAGGAGTTGTTGGGAAATTATGGATAGGGGCTATTTGGATTGATAGACTCTTTGTTCAAAAGAATATCCAAGGCAAAGGCTATGGGAAAAAGCTCCTTGAAAAGGTCGAAGAATTGGGACGCCTTCACAATGCTTTCTTTGTCGTTTTAGAAAACCTCTCATTTCAGAATTCATTAAGTTTTTACTTGCATCATGGATATACCACTTTTTTTAAGGAAGAAGGCTATGCTCATGATACGATCATGTATCATTTAAGAAAGCCCCTATCTTAATTTTTCTTCATATAAATTTAACGAAAATTGCGAGAATGGTATAGTTCAATACCTGAGATTTCCATTAGCAAAGCTCTTTCGGCTTCATGTTCAAAAAGAAGATCAATAATTTGTTTTCGTGTATGGCACTCTAATTTTAACCTCAAGGTATCTAAATAGCTTTCTATAGTTCTATAAGAAAGGTTCAATATAAGGCCAATTTCCTTAGCTGTTTTTCCTCTATAGAGCAACGATAAGCATTGAATCTGTCTTTGAGAAAAAGAAATCCATTTCCCATTTAGATGTAAAGTAAATTTATGAGAGGAAGATAATTCCGAATTGATACATAGCTCTTTTGCATCTTCAATAATGATTGGATTAGCATTCTTTCTGATTCTAATGTAAATATCCTTAGGAGCCTCTAAAATTTTTTTAGAAATTTTTTCTCTAAAATAATAAGCAAAGTTCTCTAAAAAACTTATATTATTCACATAAAAATTCATAATTTGAACGTTTTCTCGGTTGCTTGCAAAATGAAAAACTTCTTTATATTCTTCTTCATATTTATATAAATCTATGGAATTCCAAAAATCCAAATTATATAAAAATTCAAGTAGCTTAATTTCTTTCGAAGGCGCCCCAGTAAAAATTGATTTTGTAAAATCGTTTCGATATAAATTACGAACCGTTACAAAGCCGTTTTGATCAAATAAATCATTTTGGAATTTTGTTTCGTACCATTGATCATTATTACAAAGAAAGATACCCTTCCCCCCTTCATAAAGACGAGAGTAAGTAAAAAATTGAATGCCTACACTTTTTAAGGGCTGGCAAAAACTATCTACTATACCGGTGAGCGATTTTAAATACTCAAGAGTTTGAGAGGAGTTATTGGGTTCAAAGGTTTTTATAACACACCTCTCTTCGCTCAAAAATAGTTTAGAACAAACTTTCCTCTAATTACAATGACACCAAATAAACTCTCTAACACATTGTAAAATTTAAACATCTACTGACAATTATTTGATTAATACTTAAATGTGAGGAATTAATTGTATTTCAATGACCACTTATCTAATTTTTGTGGTGAAGTTTTTAATAATCCCCATAAAGCTAATAATCCCACAAAGGTAATCATTAACCCTACAAACTTAATCTCTCTAAATTCTTGTACTATCCAAGTTGCTAAAAGAGGCGATATCCCCCCAAAAAATATATTAGAAAAGCTTAAAACAAGTGAAACTCCTCGACATCGAACCTGAGGAGGAAAAGTTTGAGCAAAAAAAGCAGCTTCCCCACCGTAAAAAGTACCTAAAGCAAGAGCAAAAAATATCTGGGATAAAAGATTTAGTTGAAGGTGAGAAAGAGACATTGTTAAGAATAAAGGATAGGTTAAGAGAGACGCAACAATGATACTTACAGATAAAAGCTTTTGACGACCATACTTGTCTGATAAATATCCTCCGAAAGGAATCACAATAGCAATTAGAGCACTCATAGCACTTGTCACGAGAAGAGAAGTTCCAGAAGAAACCGTATGCTCTTGAATAAAATAATTTGGAATAAAAACAAGAAATATGTAAAAACAAACATTACCGAAAGCATACACGAACACAACAGAGATTACGGGAATAATGTATGAATTAAATTTTTTAAAAGAGAACGCACTAGAAGATTCTGAGACAAATTCCTTGAATGTATTTGTTTCCTCTAGATTATGCCGAAAATATAATGCCAAAATCGCAAGCCCTATACTTGCAATAAAAGGAAGTCGCCAACCCCAAGAAAGATAACTGGATTGATTCAAAAATGTATTTGTACCCCATCCAGCTAATGTGCCTAATAAAACACCCACTAAGCATCCAACATCAACCCAACTACTATAAAACCCTTTTTGTTTTTGGGGAGCATGCTCAAACAAAAAAACCATCGAGCTTCCATACTCTCCCCCCATTGCAAATCCCTGAATTAACCGGGTAAGAATTAAGAAATAAGGAGCTAACGCCCCAATTTGATAATAAGCTGGTAGCATTCCTATACAGATTGTTGGGATAGCCATCAAGAGAATTGAAAGCAGTAAAGTCGTTTTTCGACCCTTCTTATCTCCTATATACCCAAGGACTAAAGAACCAAGAGGCCGCATAATAAATCCAGCAGCAAAAATTCCGTAAATTTTAAGCATTGCAACTTGAGAAGTACTTTCAGGGAAAAAAAGTTGACTTAATGTGCTCGCAAAAGCTCCAAACAAAGCAAAATCGTACCATTCAAAAGCATTTCCAATAACCCCAGAAAATACATTTTTTAGATTTTCATTTTCTAAATTCATACATTTATTTTTATAATTTTATTATTGTTTTCACTGGAATGCCTCAAGCTTCGTGAATAGCTAATCCTTTCAGTCTACCTTCAGGAACTTATTTTTTAAATACCAAAATAATACAAAGCGATCCTTAGTCAGGAGCCGCCACGCTCTAATTTTCAAGGAAGGCTCCTCAAACGTTATGTGTGTTGATGATAATTTGATGATAGTAAAATTTTGATCTGACAAGTGACCTATAATATTTGATCGATAATCAATGACTTAAGTTCACATTATAGTCTTGTTCTGAGAAGATTCGTAATCAGTAGGTCGGTTGTTCGATTCACCTCTTCGGCACCAGGGTTTATAAGGGTTTTCGAAGTATAAGAATGAAGGTGTAAAAATAATTTTCACCAAATTTTCACCAACGTAGCAAAAATAAAACGGAGTTACTTTTTTACGGAATTCAACTCTTAAGATTTAATCAAGGGCTCGAATTGTAGGGGAGGATTGCCAATTTTTTTGTTCATAAAGACGAATAACAGTATGAGCTAAAATCTTTCTGGCAATACGATTTGTTAGATACCAAAGTTTCTGAGCGCGAATCTTTTCAATTTGAAACCTATCTGTAGACTGTCCTATAATTGTTTCAATAAGACGTCGAGTTGATACCAGCCACTTCAAGAAGCTCTGGCTTCGCGCCTCCTGCATATTCAAGCATAGGGCAGTTTGCAAATTAATCCCCGTGAAATAATGCAGTTCTTCTTGAAAATCAACTCCACTTAAGCCTTTATCAACACTTATCATTCCATAAATTTCTTTAACTAAATCCCACAATGATTCCCTTTCACCAGTATGAGCTTGCGTAACTATAAGGCCAGCAATAAGCCCTTCAGAGTTGATTAAGTGATTTCCCTTTGAATCCATAATACCCTTCATCCTTAGAAGCACACTATCCATAAGTTGCCTCTCCTTCGAATACACCCAAATAAAAAAGTCTTTAAAGTAGTTGACATTGGAAAAAAGATGTTTTTTAATCCCATCTAAATAAATAAAATAAAAATATTTTAAAAACAGGGTATATGCTCAAAAAACTTATTTCTTATTTAGTTATTTTTTCCATTCTTTTTGTAGATAGTGCCTCTTGTATGCAAGAAGCTGAGGAGCATGAACATCTCCTTCCAGGGCGCCGCCTTTCTTTAGATCATCCTCAACCACACAATCCGCCCGACGCCCCAGAAGCTAGGGAAACGGATGCTTCATACCCCCAGGGAGATAACGCAGAGACACGAAATAGTCCTGCTCCTCAACCTTTCGTTAGGCCTCTCCCGTTACCTGAAAAAGAGGGAGATTCTCTTCCTTCCCAAGGAAGTCCTGAACCTGTCGTACCCCTCCCTTCCGAAGGTGACGGAGAAAAAGTTAGACCCCAAAGATCTCTTCTTATTGTTGAAGAAAAGGAAGAAATTAGACCCTTTGTGTCTCTTTCATCTGTTGAAGAAGATGAAGAAAAAGTTGAAGCTCCTTCCTTTACTGAAGAAGGCGAGAATAGTTTCGTTGTCTTACCTGATCATGGATCTCAGTTAAAATTGCATCCTGTAGAAGGAGCTCCTCTCCTAGAAGATTCACTCATTCAAGAAACTCCTTCTCAGAAATATTTACGGCTTCTCAGAATCAACCCTCAGGATTTAACCCCCGAAGAAATCGAAGACTTGCAAACAATTCTGAGAATTGAGGGAAGCTGGAAAAATTATGTTGTTTGGGCAAATTTGGAAGCCCTTCTTCATAAATCCGTCTTTGCCTTAACCACGAATAAACACGCCATCAATAAAAGAAAACAGAAAACGTGCTGTGCCCCTTTATGGCTTCACGGTGGGCCCATTCCTTTAGATAGCTCCTCTGCCATCAACAGAAACGTCATCCTAAAGTCCTTCGGGAGTTCTTTAGAAGAAGGTGTCATAGAGTCCATTCATACCATCCTCTTGGCCTTGATGGGGTATCAAGTTTATAAACTTATTCAATCAGGTGAATGGACGACGGACTTCGGTTCCCTCGTGAGTTTTTATTTTATCGACGCAGATATTGTTAGCTACTTAGGAATGATTAGAACACTTCATGAGTCTCCTGAGTTATTTGCACTTCTTGGGGTTCCGCTTGTCTATGCCGTTGCTAAAACCTTATATAATTATTGGCAAATCTCTGAACCAACGGACAAAGCTGTTGGTGAAGATATAGAAGGTCTCACCAATCGGTCCCCCAAATGGGACTCTGTGATCTTTAATATCCTCTCTGTCATACCTTTTGTTTCTTCTCTATTAAATTTTCATCCCCTCAAAAGAAAAATTCCAGCGATTACAACCCTCATTCTGTGGGAGGGGAGACTTCCTCCAGAAGCCCGAGAAAATGCCTTTACGGCCCTCTCCCAATTAGCGCATACCCGTAAGGGACTTAGCCAGATGACAGCCATTGAGAGTCTTTATCATCTGTCGCAGGGCATGCATCTAAAGAATTTAATTCAGAGGCCTCATGATGTGGAAGATCTGTTACACATAAAGCTACGAGCCTTTCATGCTTTGAAGGAGATTTATCAAGACCTTCCCACAATTTCTCTTAACAAATTCAGAACAGCGGTTCTTTTATGGGAGATGGGGCAAAGTCCTTCTTGGTTTATTTCTATCATAGAGCCTGCCAACAAAGTGATTCGGGCCGTTTTTTATTGGTATGTACTTTATGGACTCATTGATGTTCTGTATAAATATATCACCTGTCCTTTCGAATATCTCGAGAAGTTTTCATGGGTAGGGGGTCTTGAACCCTATGCCAGCGACTATAGCAAGGAGTGTTTTGATGCCCAAGTCAAAGCTTTTAATACTCTTCCAGGTCAGCCCGCATACACCCTCGTTGGCGATTTAGGCCGCTATCATTTTCCCGGACCTTATGATTTAGACCTTTCCAATAAGGGCATTCAGGGGCCTGTTATTGCAGACATCGTGGAAGGATTCAAAAAGGCAAATGTTCCCTTAAAGTCTTTGGATGTGAGCCATAATGCGATTACAAATTCCTCAGATATTGCTAGAATTTTTGAGGCCTTGCCACTAGAGATTATAAATCTAAGTATGGAGTTTATTAATCGTGATAATGGATACTCCTCATCTCATCACTTTTTAGAATTAGGGCGACTGACGGGGCTTCAAAGCTTCGATATATCGAATACTGCCCTTTCTCCGGATAATATTGGGGCCATAGGACAGGCCCTGCAAAACCTCCCTTATCTCAAAGAGTTAAGGCTAGGGTGGGATAGCTACTATGGGGAACTGAATACAAATATAGCTCAAATTGCCCAATCTTTTAAGCCTTCTTTGATCATTCTCGACCTTGGTGGATTTGACCTTAGTTCCGATCTTGAAGGGCAAATCGCCCTTGGAAATTCTTTAGCTCAAATCCCCACCTTAAAAGAGCTTTATTTGGGATTCACTGGGATTGGTGGAAATGATCAAACAAATACGACGCTTAATGAAGCAGCAACTATTGCTCTGGCTCATGGAATCTCCGCCCAACAGAATTTGTGTATTTTAGATCTAAGCAATAATTTTATAGGAAAAAAGGATGCAAGTTTTCTCCTTAGCTCTCTTCCTCCTTCCTTAACTGATTTAGATGTAAGTGATAACGAAATTTACTACCAAGGTGACGTTAAGGCTCTTGCTCAAGCAGTTCAGCAGATGTCTGAGCTTACCTCTTTTAAGATAGATGATAATCAACTTCGAAACTCTCCAGATTTATTAAAGGCTCTTCAAAAAAAACAAAAATTAACTATCCTTGAGTTATCCCAGAACTTTTTTAATGATACCATCCAATTAAGAGATCTTCTACAAACAACGCCTAACCTTGAAACGCTTAAATTTTCAAATAATCAGCTGACCAAAGGATCAATATTAGTTCCTGCCTTATCAACCTTGGGGAAGCTTAAAAGTCTTGATTTGGGGGGGAATAATTTTACAACCGCTGACCGTGTAAGCCTTTGGCAGGCAACCTCATATCTCACCAAAATTCCCTTTTATCTTGATGAAGATCTAAACTTTGCATCAACCTATTTAAAGAGCTTTAATTCCACAACAACTCGTTTGGACTTACCAAGACTTATTCCAAATGATCCCTCAGCTTTGGGAACCATCATGCCTCAAGTTGTTGATCTTTTTCCAAACTTAAGAGAGCTAGATTTATCGTACAACTTTATATTCGGTGTAGGTTATAATAACACACCCATAATTGGGGGAATACAGGCTCTCATTACCTATTTGCCACACCTCACTACTCTTCAATCCCTGAGAATGTCATTTGCTACTGATAATCTTTATCATATTACCCCACCAGAAGAGCTCATAACTTTCCCTCAAATTATAGGCCAACTTCCAAACTTACAAAACATCGATTTTTCAGATACTCCCTTCTTATTCGCTAATTCCTTAGGCAAAGGCCTAGAAAACATTCATTCTTTAACATCGATAAATCTTACTTTTTGCTGGTACAATTTTTTTGAAGCACCAGATACTTGGCAAGGAGGCATTCAACTCATACAGGGATTACAGGCGCAACCCCATCTTATCCATTTGAAGTTATCAGGAAATCAAATAGGCTCATCTTCAGGTAGTAAAGATCCCAATTCAACCCTTGCCTTAGCCAAGGGCCTCAATTCCTGGCCTCATCTTCAATCCCTCGGCCTTGGGAATTGCAGAATAGGATATGAAGATCCAAGCAGTGCTTCTCTTTTCCTCGAGAAATTGGCAGACTTAGCAGGAACAGTTAACAAACAAGGAAGAACACTTGAGGTTGAACTTTTCAATGGAATAGAAAATGTGGCCTGGACACAGGGTGCTGGAGTTCTTCAAACTTTGACGCAACAGAAAATTGAAAATGCTTGTGCGCGGGAGCTGTGTACAGGAGATCCCATTTCCAAACCCGCACCATCGGAAACGCACGCTCGTGGCTTTCAAAGAGAGAGGAACACACTAGAAAGCTCTCTTCTCGTTGCCACCTCTGATGCCGTCAGCTCTCATCAAGTCCCCTGGTATTCACCTGCCAAGTGGATTATGGCTTGGAAATCCTTTTGGCAAGGATCTCCTCAAGCTATTGACATGACAAATCTGCAAGTGGAAGAGCTCGTCAGATTTAAGGAGAGATGTGACCGCCTCATCGCTAAAGCTAATACCCGGAGCGCCGATAGATGGTATCGTTTTAGCTTAGAGGATTTACGTGAGGATGTTGAAGAGATCGTAAAAAATCCGAGGCTGATCAACAAGGATACTCTGAAGCATTTTTTTAGGCGGTTAGATGGAATTGATAGAGATTTTCTGGGGAAACCTCTATTAAAAAAACCGTCCTTCTTTGCAACGTCGACCCCCATTGAAATGCCATTGACAGAGTTAAAAACGATGACTGAGTTATGTTCTGTTTCAATGCCTTTAGTGGGAAGTGGCCCCGCTCCCTTGGCTTTGGGTGTCAATACGTATTGAAAATGACCCAATTCTCCTCTTTCCCAATCAGAGAAAGCTTTGGAAAATTTTTTAGATGAATGACGTTTTATGTTGATGATAATTTGAAATTTGATGATAATCAAAATTTAGTAAGGAAGATAACCCAAAATAAATTGTTTATAATGAGTAACTTGATAGAAAAATAAAAAAGGAACCTAGGAAGATTCGTAATCAGTAGGTCGGGTGTTCGATTCACCTCTTCGGCACCAGGGGTTTTTCAGTATTTCCCTTTGATTTAGAAGATTTGTGGTTGGTGGTTTGCGTTTACAAAACGTGGTAAAAATAGATCGGAATTAACCTCTGTTGATGATAATTTTTTAGATGATAAATTCTTGCATATGATATGCAAAACTGATTGTAATGGCAGCAGTCATCAACTTTTAGCTTGTAAAGTCTCCTATTAAAATCTTCTTATGGGGCTCTTCCTTTCTCTTTTAGATTTTGTTATCTTTGAGTCTACTTGATTCTATTTTATCTATCTTTCGTTACGTGTCTCAATCTTTGATATTCAAGACATAAAGCCCTATCCTATTGCACATTTCGTATTATACTTAATACAAAGGCTTTTCCGTTAAATAATCAACTTGGATTTAGCTAAAAAATATAAACTCTATTATTTATTATGTTACTACGAAGGACCATCCCATTTCATGATAATAGGACGAATTGTAATAGGAGTACCTTTAAAAAGAGCTTCTACCGCTAATGCTCTAGCATTCACAATATCAGGTTTCTCTTGAGCGAGTGTTTTTCTACTCCCCTCAGGCAGAAAGTCATTTAAATTACTCAACAACCACTTTATTTTAATCCCTATATCAGGACCTTCTATATCAAGAGATGTATCTTCAACAAGTATTCCTGGCCCTATGTTACTTGCTTATGGACTACTACTTCGATAGGTGTTGCTTTTATTTCTGATAAATCCACCGATGTACTTGTAAGTAGCCTATTATACTTTACAAAAAGAGCGGTAAATTCCTTAAGTTTATCCTTATTACTGGTATTAATTTTGCTAGGGATTTCTAACCTGTTTTTAGTAAAATTTGAGGTTACAGCTGAGTTAACATATTATATAATTAATTTGAGCTTATTTTTATATTTGTACAAGAGAATTGCATTCCTCGTTCTTTTTAGTAACCTTTAACATGACTTGGAGTTCTTTCTCTATTATCTTTCTAGCTCCTTAAGTTTTGCACTTATCCTGGCTAAGTGTGGTGAATCTGATGAGAAATGAGTTTTTACAATTTCTTCCACTTGTATCAAATAATTTTTGGCTTGTTTCTTAAAAACCTTAGATTGATACGTATTTCCCTGATTTTGTGACTGCATAGATTGGTTTAAATAAAGTTCTGCTAAATCCTCAAAGACCATGTAAATATCGGGATGATCGTTTTTTTGGAATATTGTTAACACCATACCAAGAAGTTTGTTTGCAGCTTTTAAATTGCCTTCTAAGAGATGAACTTGACCCAAGTTTCGTAGGACTCTAGCTGTTTCAAAGTGATCTTTTCCATAATGTTTACTGTAAATTAAAAGCGCTCTTCTAAATAGAAGTTGTGCTGTTTTATAATCACCAAGATCTTTATAAACATTTCCGAGTTGTATCAAAGTATTTGCAATTCTATAATGATTTTTTTGAAAATGTTTTTCATATATCAATAAAGCAGCTTGAATAAGATTTTTCGCTTTTTTATGATCAGCTAGTATTCTATAAATATTTCCAAGATTTAACAAAGTCCACGCAATATCCACATGATCCTCTGGAAGATGATCTTTGTAAATTATCAGGATTTTTTCAAATAAGCTTTTTGCTTTTTTATACTCTCCCAATTTTACATAAACAATACTTAGGCAACCGGTTGCCCAAGCAACCCTAACATGCTTCTCATCGAAATTCTTCTTATAAATTATAAGGGCTTCTTCAAGCTCTTCTTTAGCTTTCTTATAATTTCCTATGTTCGTATCAATGCCGCCTAGGTGAGTTAATGCCCAAGCTACACCAACATGTGCTTCAGAAAAATGTTCTTTGTAAATTTTAAGGCTTTCCTCAAGTAAGATTTTAGCTTTTTTATTATTGCCCAAACATCTGTGGATATTTCCTAAATATCCATAAGCCCAAGCAATACCTGTATAATTTTTTGGGTACTTTTTATAAATTGCGAGGGATTCTTCAAGCAATTCTTCAGCTTTTTTGTCATCGCCAAAAGTTCGATAGATATTTCCCAAGTATCCCAAGGCCCAAGCAACCCTAAGTTGATCTTTTGGATAGGTTTTATAAATTTCAATACTCTGGGTTAAAAGTTCTTTAGCTATTTCATAGTTTCCCAGTTCTCTGTTTGTATTTCCTAAATATACGAAAACCCGAGCAATTCGAGAAGCGTTTCTATTAAAATCTTTCCGCAAGCCTTCAATACTTGATTCAAGATATGATTTGGCCTTTGCATACTCACCTAAGTAATAGTAGGCACCCCCTAACTCACCTTCAATGGTGCTCTGTGTCACTTTAGTTAAAAGATTTTTATGGGCCAAAAATTTTTTACAATGGTTTATTAAAAGTTTTATTTTTAAAAAATCTTCTTCAAATATAGCATCAGCTATAAAAGCTTCTAGGGTTTCACTTATAGACTCTTTTAATTGATTACTTTTTCCTAAATTCAATGCCTTTGTTAAATGAGCTAGTGTAAGAGCTTGAGTACTACGGTGAATCGAAAAAGTTGAAGTCTTAGGAGAAGAGACAGATTCACTGGTTATAAAAGAGTATTTTTTTAAATTATATATAAAATTATCAACGATAACATTATTTTTATACTTCTCTAATAGTTCTCTCGGAGTATTTAGAGAATCTAATAAACTCATAAACAATAAAAGGTCCCGAAAATCTTTATGAGTATCAATAAGGCGTTTTAAAGATAAGGTAATTATGCTATAGCGTGTCTTGGTATAATCACCTAATTCTTTCAAAATGTTTTCCTGTACATCTGAGAAATCTTTATTGTTTTGAACTAAACTCTCTAAGTACTTGTTATAAGGAATATTTGTTGCCTTTATATAATAAGCTGCTACTGATACATCCAAAGGAAAAGAAGGTATTTTCTCTAGAAATTCTCTTGCTTCCTCTTTTTGAATTGGCTTAAATGAATCGAGATCCCCCCCTCTAATAATTTTCGTAAAGAAATTAAGTTTCTGATGAGGAGCTAACTCACCAATTTGAACGCTAGAGGAAACATGCTTATTATTTTGAATGTTATCATCCCGCGTTGTTAAGAGAATTTTTCCATATCCCCAGGTAGCAGAATCTTGTGGAAAGTAATGGCGAATATCTGTAAATTTTTCTACATTATCGTAAATTAAAAACCAATTGGAATAAAGTCTCAGTCTTTCTTTTACAAATTGAATTATCTTTTCTTGTTTTTCTGCGGGGTTCCTTATTTCTTGAATTCCCCTTAACATTTTTTTATCTTCTTCCGTTTTTGATAAATCCTCAGCTAGGTTTTCAAATGAGTTTTCCAAATTCTCATGGGTTTCAGCATTAATCTCCCAAATAACATTAGCTTTTTGTTGATGTGCATATTCGCGAGCGAGGGTAGTTTTACCAGCCCCACCCGGTCCTACAATAGCAACAGTTTGAATTCCATTGTGTCCTTTAAATTTCTCATCAATTTGTGAGATAAGCTCAGGTCGATGGAGAAGAGCAGCTTCTGCCGGAATGACTAAATCTGATCGAATGGTAGGCTCTTTAACTGCATTACGTGTTTGAATATAACTTTGACTTTCTTTTTTGTTATCTTTAAAAATTATGACTCCAACAGCAAAAAGACAAATGGCAAGAAAGGCTGATATGAAGAACTTTTTTCTGCTTTTTAGAGTCTGTAGAGCATTATAAATAATCCGATTTTCATTTATGTCTAATTTTTCTTTCCAAGAAGCCTGAGAATATTTCTTTCCAGATAAGCTATGTATACCTTCATACTGTTCCCTAAACTTTTTGACAATGCTCTCAAGATCGGTATTTGGCAGAAGCTCTTGGAGAATTTCGAAGACGGCTAGATAATAATTGAGGTGTTCTGAAAGATCGATGAACTTATAATCAGCAGGCTTTTGGGTAATATCTAGGTTGTCCTTTTTTTCTACAAGAAGCAGGAGAATTTGGTTTCGATTATTTAGATCCTCTATCTTCTGATCCAATTCTTGTTCTCTTATCTCTGCGGAAATTCCAGCATGAGTTAAGTGATTTTCGAGATGAGAAATAAGAGCTTTTTTCAGGACTTCACCCTGACAATAGACGATTAAACAAGAGGGATTGTCTTCTCTTCTCAGTTTCGAAATTTCTTTTAGAGCCTTTTTGAATGCTAATTCAATAATTAGGGTGGAATAATATTCTCTTAAAATAGAAAGCTTATGAGACCTTTCAACAAAATTGATGATGCCTTCCT
>MKUL01000067.1:44872-51915 GCA_001897795.1 Alphaproteobacteria bacterium 41-28
AGCTTCACGTAGTGAATTATATTCACCACGCTCCATAATATTTATTTTTTCTACGTTAATATATTACTTAATGTTATTAAGCTTATTTTGGATTCTTATGATATGTGGTGAATCTTCTGGAAAATGAGTTTTTACTAATTCTAAGGCTTTCTTTAGATAAATAAAAGCTTGCGTTTCAAATTGTTGTGCTTGTTGAATATTCACTTTATTTATTTCTAAAGTAGATTTTTTTTGATATAGTTGTGCTAAATCCTCATAAATCATATAAAGATCAGAATGATTGTTTTTTTGGAAGATATTTAAAGCATTGCCAAAATAAGCTTCTGCGTTTTTTATATCATCTTGTAAAAGATAATTTTGGCCCAGACTTTTTAAAATCCGCGCAGTTTCAATATGATTTTTGCCGTAATGTTTCTCATAGGCTAAAAGACTTTTATAAAATAGCTGCTCCGCTTCATGAAGGTTGCCTAAAGCTTTATGGATAATTCCTATATGAAATGAGATATAAGAAATGCTTATATGATTTTCCCCAAAGCATTTTTTATGAATTTTTAGATTGTTTTCTAAAATTTCCTGGGCTTCTTTATAAAACCCGAGTTCTCTGTAAGTAATCCCTAACCATACCGAGACAAGAGCCACTCTAATATGCTCTTTCCCAAACTCTTTGTGAATTATAAGATTTTGCTGAAGAAAATCTCTGGCTTTTTCATAGTTGCCTAAATCTCTATGGAGGTTTCCCAGCAATGATAAGACCCAGCCGGTTCTGAAGTTATTATCTCCGAACTGCTTCTTATGAAGGCTAAGACTTTTTTCAAGAAGATATTGAGCTTTTTTGTAATCTCCCACCATTCTATAAACATTACCTAGATCTGCATACCCTAAAGCGACCCCAATATGGTTGGGAGAATGGTTTTCACAGCTTTCCAAAGATCGTTTAAATAAATTTATTGCTTTATTATATTGGCCTAACTCCGTGTAAACGATTCCTAATTTTCCTAAAATTTCTCCAATTCTTATATGATTTTGAGGAAAATGAATTTCACAAATGACCGCACCTTGTTCTAATATAGCTATAGCTTTTTCATAATTTCCAAGAGCGCTATAAACAAGCCCCAAGCTTCCTAAATTTTTTAAGAAGCCTGCATAATCTTGAGAAAAATATTTTTTATAAAGGCAAAGAGAATGTTCTAGTAAATTTTTTGCTTTTTCATAATTTCCAAACGTTCTATATACATTGCCTAATTCAACCAGTCCTCGACAAAACCCTGCATGATTGTCAGGAAAATGATCATTATAAATTTCTATGCCTTCTTCAAAGAATTTTTTGGATTCTTGAAATTTTCCAGTAGCCCAATATATGGTTCCCAAATATATTAAATTACTGGCTATAACATCATATGAATTTCTTGAGTATTTTTTTAATAAGCTTAAATTCGAGCGCAGAATTTCTTCTGCTTTTTTATAATCACTTAAACAATAGTATATGCTCCCTATTTTGCTTCCTAATGACCCACTTCTTTTATAAGTTAACAAGTTATTTAAATTTAAAACTTTCTCTCCATGAGTTATTATAAGCTTCAACCGAGTCAAATCTTCTTTTTCTATCACACTTATGAGATAGCTTTCTAAAATATCCAACGCTGGGTCGAGTAATAGTTTGTTCTTCTCCAAGTCTAAAGTTTTTAACAGGTAGGCTAAGCTTATTTCTTGAGTACTTCTATGAAGTGAAAATGTAAAAATCTGAGAAGAGTAAGTGGGTTCACTCGTTATAAGAGAATATTTCTTTAAATTATAAATAAAATTATCAACAATGACATTATTTTTATATTTATCAAGCAGCTCCCTGGGAATATTTTGAGAATCTAATAAGCTTATAAACAATAAAAGATCGGCGAAATCTTTATGGGTATCAATAAGATGCTTCAAGGATAAAGTAATTATGCCATAGCGTGTTCTGGTATAATTGCCGGCTTCCTTTAAAAGGTTTTCCTGTATACTTGCAAAATCTTTGTTGTTTTGTGCTAAGTTTTCTAAGTACTTCTGATAGGGTACATTCGTAGATTTCAAATAATAAGCTGCAATGGAAATGTCCAATGGAAAAGGAGATATTGCTTCTAAAAACTTCTTAATTTCCTCCGTTTGAGCTGTTGTAAAGGAATCGATATTTCTGGTTTTCATGATCTTAGTGAAAAGATTTAATTTTTGATGCGGTGTTAACTCTCCAATGCGGACGATGTAGTTAACGCACTTATTATTCTGGATATTACTGTCTCGAGTCGTAAGAATGATTTTCCCATTTCCCCATGTGGCTGAGTCTTGAGGAAAATAGTTTTGGATATCTATGAATTTTTCGACGCTATCAAAAATAAGTACCCAATTTGACTTTAGTTTAAAGCGTTCCTTTACAAATTGAATAATTTTTTCTTCTCTTTTAATGGAATTCTTCATTTCCTGAATCCCTCTTAACACCACTTTATCTTCTTTTGTTTTTGATAAAACTTCTGCTAGATTTTCAAATGATCTTTCCAAATTCTCATGGGTTTCTGCATTAATCTCCCAGATAACATTAGCTTTTTGTTGATGAGCGTATTGACGTCCAAGGGTGGTTTTCCCAGCTCCACCTGGTCCCACAAGAGCAACAGTTTGAATTCCGCTGTGTCCTTTAAATTTCTCATCAATTTGTGAGATAAGCTCTGGTCGATGAAGAAGAACAGTTTCTGCCGGCATAACTAAATCTGATCGAATGGTAGGCTCTTTAGCTGCATTTCGTGTTTGAATATAACTTTGACTTTCTTCTTTGTTATCTTTGAAAATTATGACTCCAACAACAAAAAGACAAATGACAAGAAAGGCTGATATGAAGGGCTTTTTTCTGTTTTTTAGAGTCTGTAGGACATTATAAATAATCCGATTTTCATTTATGTCTAATTTTTCTTTCCTAGAAGCTGGAGGAGATTTATCTCGAGATACGCTATTTATTCCTTCGTACTGTTCTATAAATTTTTTGAAAATGATCTTGAGATCGGTATTTGGGAGAAGCTCTTGGAGAATTTCGAAGATAGCTAGATAATAATTGAGGTGTTCTGAAAAATCGATGAACTTATGAGCGGCAGGCTTTTGGGTAATATCTAGGTTGTTCTTTTTTTCTATAAGAAACAGAAGAATTTGGTTTGGATTATCTACATTCTCTATCTTCTCGTCTAATCTGTGCTCGCGTATTTCTGTGATGATCCCAGCTTGAGATAAGTGATTCTCTAGGTGACATAGGAAAGCATTTTTTATACCTTGATCTTGCCAATAGACAATCAAACAAGATGCAATTTTATCTTTTCTCAGTTTTGAAATTTCTTTGAGAGCCTTTTTAAAAGCTAATTCGATAATCAGAATGGAATAATATTCTCTTAAAATAGAAAGCTTATGAGACCTTTCAACAAAATTGATGATGCCTTCCTGTGAGTTACAGTCGAGCCTCAGCATAATGTTACGAAAGTGAGTAGTAACCGTTCTTGGAGCGATAGATAGCATAGAGGCTATCTGACTTGTCCTCCGAGCACTTAACAGACAAGCCATTACATCGATTTCTCGAGGGGTAAATTTTAGGTTGTTTATGGTAGATAAATGTTCTGAGTATATGTCTTCGGTAAAGATGATAACGTCATTATCTTGCATAACACATTCTCAAAGCTTTAAGAAACTTCTTGCTCAAGTTTTTTAAGTTTGGATTGAATTCTCACTATATGGTGAGAATCCTTAGGGAAATGCAATTTAATAATTTCTTGCGCTTGTTTCAAGTTGTTTATGGCTTGTCTTTTTGAGCTTTCAGATTGTTGTATATTTCCTTTATTTTTTTCAAAATAAAATTTTTTAATTTGAAGTAAAGCCAAATCTTCAAGAATTCCAAATGTGTCAGGGTGATTATTTTTTTGAAATGTTCGTAAAGACTTTGAAATTAATTTTTCCGCAGTTTTAAAATCACCCTGATGAAGATAAATTTGTCCCAGACTGATCAAGATGTTAGCTGTTTTAATATGCCCTCTACCATAATTTTTTAAATAAAGTATATGACTATTTTCAAGTGCATCCTGAGCTTTTACGTAATCGCCTAGACCGCAATAAATGTTTCCTAAAAAGTGTAGAGAACCAGCAATATCAATTTGATTCTCAGGAAAATATTCTTTATAAATTTTGAGAGTCGGTTCTACTAACTCTCTAGCTTTTTCATAATCGCCAAGAGCAGTATAAACCGATCCTAAATGTTCTATAATCCAGAGTACATCGAGGCTATTTTCAGAAAAATGCTTTTTATAGGTAATTAGACTCTTTTCTAGTAATTTCTCGGCCTTTGAATAATTTCCTAAATTTCTATAAAGGATACCTAGAAAAGCCTCAGCTCTGGCTATATCAACATAGTTTTCCAAAAAATTATTTTTATAAATACTTAGACTTTGCTCAAGTAAATTCCTAGCTTTTTCATAATCACCAAGATCTAGATAGACTGCCCCTAAGTGTTCTTCAACCCAAGCAATATCAGTATTATTTACGGAGGGATGCTTTTTGTAAGTTTTTAAACTTTGTTCAAATATGCTTTTTGCTTTTTTATAATCACCTAATGTTCTGTAGGAATTTCCTAAGTATACTAAAATATTTGCGATTTTATCATAATTATTTTTAACATCTTTATTTAAGATTAAAAGACTTTCTTTTAATATAGATATTGCTTTATTATAATAACCAAGAGAATAATAAAGATATCCAAGTTTACGACTTATAGAACTTTTACTTGTTTCTTTTAATATCATATGGCTTAAAAAGATTTCACAATGGCTCACTAAAAATTTCAATTTTAAGCAATCATCTTTATTTAAGATATCATCGATATAATTTTCCAAGCTACGGACAATTGATTGCAGAGATTGAGGGTTTTTCTTTAAATTTAACGTTTTTGTAAGGTAAGCCAGACTTATTTCTTGGGTGCTGCGATGAATCGAAATAAGCGGGAGGGGGTGAGAAAGATTGCACGATTCATTTGTTAAAAAGGAATATTTTTTTAAATTATAGATGAAGTTATCAACCACAATATCACCTTTATAGGCGACAAGCAAATCCCTTAAAATACATTTCGAATCTAATAAACTTATAAATAGCAAAAGATCCATAAAATCTTTATGCGTCTCCATAAGACATTTTAAGGATAATGTAACGATATTATAACGTGTTTTATTATACTCACTTGCATCCCTCAAAATACATTCTTGTAGGTCTTCAAACTCTTGATCATACTGACCCAATTTCTCTAAATACTTGGCGTAAGAAATATTTGTTGCTTTCAAATAATAAGCTGCAATAGAAACATCTAATGGGAAGGGTGGAATTTCATTTAAAAAGGTTTGTGCTTGTTCTTTTTGCACGGAGGCAAAATGATGAATATTGTCATTGTCCATGATTTTAGTAAAAAGGCTTAACCTATCCGTCTGATCTAACTCTCCTATTATGAGGGTTTGATTAATGGAATTATTATTTTTAATATTTGCATTTCTGGTGGTTACAATAATTTTTCCTTGTCCCCAAGCCATTGGATCAGAAGGAAAGCATTTCTGAATATCAGTAAATTTCTCTACATTATCATAAAGGAGTAGCCAATTTGGGCGAAATTTAAGTCTTTCTTTTACAAAAGAGATTATTTTCTCTCCTCTTTCTTCAGCTTTTTGTATCTCCTGCAACCCCTTTAATATTTTTTTCTCTTCTTCTGTTTTCGAAAGAGCACTAGCAAAACATTCAAATGAATTAATAAGATTTTCCTTGGTTTCAGCATTGATTTCCCAAACAACAGATGACTTTTGAGAACGTCCGTATTGGCGTGCAATCGTCGTTTTCCCGGCTCCTCCCGGTCCAATAAGAGCTATTGTTTGAATCCCTTGTTGCCCCCTCAATTTTTCTTCTATTTGGCATATAATTTGGGGACGTTGAAGAAGCATCTCTGTAGCTGGACCAAATAAATCTGACCGAATGGATTCGGTTTCTAAAGCTAGACTAACGACTGCATCCTCTTGACTCACAAATTCATTTATAGCTGACCCTATTTGAGGGGGGGCTCGCTCATAAGAAGTATAATTCTTATTTGTTTGTCTTAGTTCTTCGATGCTTAGTTCTTTTTGAAGATGGGTTTGATCAAAAGTACTAAGCCTTATTTCAAAACGTTCCTTAAATTCTAGAGTAGTTTTATCAAGATTGATACTGGGCAAAAGTTTTTGTAACAACTCAAAAACTGAAAAATAATAATTGTGCTTTCCAGAAAGATCTATTGCAACAAATCCTGACCATTCTGAAGGAAACTCTTGTTGATCTTTCTTCTCTACAAGAAACAAAAGAATTTTGTTCGAATTGTCTGTATTCTCTATTTTCTGGTCTAGTCCGTGCTCTCGTATTTCTGCGATGATCCCAGCTTGCGATAGATGATTTTCTAAGTGACGCAGAAAAGTATTTTTGAGGTCGTGATCTTGCCAATAGACAATCAAACAAGATGCAATTTCATCTTTTTTTAGTTTTGAAATTTCTTTTAAGCTCTTTTGAAAAGCTAACTCGATAAGCAGAATGGAATAATATTCTCTTAAAATAGAGAGCTTATGGGACCTTTCAACAAAATTAATAATGCCTTCCTGTGAGTTACAATCCAGTCTGAGCATAATGTTGCGAAAATGAGTCGTAACCGTTCTTGGGGCAATAGATAACATGGAAGCTATTTGACTTGTTCTGCGAGCACTTAACAGACAAGCCATTACATCTATTTCACGAGGGGTAAATTTTACATCATTAATGGATCCCAAATGCTTCGTATAAATGTCTTCGGTAAAAATAAAGCCATTTGTTTCCATAAACGACCCTGTCCGACTTTCTTTTTTAAAAAATAAGAAGCCTTAATAACCAACAGATTTAATTCGCTTTCTCAACCTAAATTACTCTTGAAGCCCTGTAAAGAGGTCTACGTAAATTTGTACTAATCACACTTCTTACGTCACTTATGAAGATGGGTTTGAGGGAATTTT
>MKUL01000068.1 GCA_001897795.1 Alphaproteobacteria bacterium 41-28
TTCCCTCAATTCTCAGAATTGTCTGCAAGTCTTCGATTTCTTCAGGGGTTAAATCTTGAGGGTTGATTCTTAAAAGCCGTAAATATTTCTGTGAAAGAGTTTCTTGAATGAGCGCATCTTCTAGGAGAGGGACTCCCTCTAGCGGTAATAATCTCCGCTGAGATCCATAACCCTCAGGGAGGACAACAAAACTATCATTTTCATTATTATCTTTTTCTCCCTCATCTTCTTTAACAACGACATGAGATTCAGAGGAGTGAGCTTTTTCACCCCTACCTTCGGAAGAAGGGAAAGCAATAGGTTCAGGACTTCCTTGGGAAGGAAGAGAATCCTTCTCTTCTTCAGGTAAGGGGAGAGGACTAACGAGAGGTTGAGAAGCAGGTATATTTCGCGTCTCTACGTTATCTCCCTGGGGACGTGAAGCTTCCTCTTCCCTAATTTCAAGAAGGCGAGGCTGATCGCCAAGTTGAGGATCATCTAAAGAAAGGCAGCGCCCTGAAAAGTGAGGGTCATGCTCCTCAGCGTCTTGCATACAAGAGGCGCTATCGACAAAAAGAATGGAAAAAATAACTAAATAAGAAATAAGTTTTTTGAGCATATACCCTGTTTGAGAATATTTTTAGTCAATCCATTTTTTATTGAACAATTAAAGAACTTCTTTTCGCCAATGTCAACTGCTTTAAAGGCTCCTGCTTTAAAGGCTCCTTTATTTAGGGAATGTATTTGAAGGTGAGGCAACATATGGATAGTGTGCTTCTACGGAAGAAAAGTATTATGGGTTCAAAAAGAATCTTTTAATCAACTCTGAAGGAATTATTGCTGTTCTTACAGTTACGCAAGCTCATATTGATGAAAGAGAGTGGGATTTAATTAAAGGAATTTATGGATGACAATTAGTACTTGGACGAAACCCCCTGGAATCCTTTCTCCGTAAGGCTTTCAGGGAATTTAAAAGCAATGAAGATTTTTAAAAAATGGTAATAAATTCGACCTTGTTTAAGATTAATTGGTAAGCTAATATATCAAAAATTACATAGGGCTTAGAGTGGTTAAGAGAAACGCCTTAAAAATGGAAAAACTTCGTTTGCCAAAATAGCTATTAATCCCTTATTTTATAAGCCTTACAGTGGTTTTCGTTCAAGCACTAATTAGAAAATGCGAACCGTTGAATAAAACAAACGATTTTAAGAAAGCTTATTCTCATTGAGATCATTTAGGAAAATAGTCTTTATATCAGTTCCTCAATCTTATTTTCAAAACCTGCGGAAGTTTCAACAGTATAAGCCCTTTTCTTTTCTGGTTTAAGCAGAAAAGCCTTTTTCTTGAAGAAAGGAGCGCGTTTGTATTTGGTTTGGAGCTTGGTACAGGGGTAATCGCCGGGGTATTTGACATAGCACTCAAGGTCTTTGAGTTGAGAAAGCTCTGTTGGCATAATGAGAGGAGTTTGACGGGTATGACGGCTTAGGGAAACTCCATCTCGCATGCTGTTTGCGCCATAGGAGATGTTTTCTGTAGGCTCGATTTCTTCTTTGTCACCGAGGACTTTTGAGATCCACGCTTGCGTTGAAGGTTCCGTACAGCGGAAAAAAATTTTCGTATTAAAAAGATCAAGCATGGTTTCTGCTCCATTCCTGCCATAAATGTCTTCTAGTTGAGGCTTACTTTGGAATCCTGCAAGGAGGCATCCTCCGTATTTGCGCCCTTCAGCAAGACCTGCTTGAAGCTTGGGGAGTTTTTGAAGTGCAGCAAGCTCATCCATTACAAACCAGAGACGCCGCTTTTTCTTCTCAGGTAAGACCATGAGAGCATTAATGGCAATATCCATCCATGCAGAAATAAGAGGCGTTAAGGTCTGTCGCTGGTCAGGTCTTGCAGTGATAAAAAGCCAGCTTCCCGGATTTTTTATCCGGGGAGATGTCCCCGTCCCTGCGAAAGCAGGGAACACGGGGATCCAGGAACTCAACCATCCGCCGAAGCGGCGCAGCAGCGAAGGCGGATCATTCATAATCCACTCCCGTATTGAGAAGGGTTCTTGGGTAGATTCTAACTGCCTAAGTCCCTCAATCTGAGAGGAAAGTACGCTTCGAATGGAATGAGTTGTTTTATCATTATTTTTAAAAGCAAAAGTTGCCGCTTCCGTGCCTTTAAAGAAGTCTTCGAACTCTTTATCTGAAGCACTCATCAGAAATGTTGTGAGTTTTTCGATGTTATGTTCTCCTTGGGCGGCATATTTTCGGAGAGCTGTTTTAAGAAGGGCTTGACTCGCATTATCCCAGAAGGGGTCTCTGTTTCCTTCTTTTGTTTGAATGAAGGATTCGCTCAAGACATCATAATGAGAATCCAAGTGACAATCAGCCCAGGGATGCCAGGGACGAGATCTTTGATCTAAAGGATTCAAAATAACATCCTTCTTTTTATTATAGTACCGAGAAACATAATCTCCTGTTACATCCAGGATAATAGCTCTATTTCCCCTTTTACGAATTTGAGGAAGAAGATGATGGAACGCATTGGTTTTTCCAGATCCTGTGGTTCCTGTAATAAGAATGTGAGAGGTTTCTTTGCCCTTGATAAGGGGAAGTTTTGAGAACCCTGATTTTGCAGGGAGAAGCTTTAAATCTGATACGTCTCGTCGCGTTTTGATAAGAGCAGCTAATTTTTGCCAAGGAACAAAGGTTGCTCCTCGCTGATGTATGTTACGCATATGCCGATGCCCCAAAGCAAACCATAGGGCCATAATTGCAGAAAATATAAGAGCTGTGATCTCAAAACTATCGTAAAGTGCCTCCTTTAAAGCTCCTTCCATTTGTTGGGTAATTTTTTGGAGGATTGGGTCTTTAAGAACGTGGATACATTTTCTCTTATAAGGCCTGTCCTCGTCCCCGCGAAGGTGGGGAACACGGGGATTGCCTTTTAAAGGTGTATAAAGCTGAGCGAGAGTTTTGTGTTTCTCAACAGGCGTTGTGGCAAGCATAAATTTTGCCCAAGTGACTTCATAGGTGGCTTGCCAAGCAAAGAAGGGTAGATGATAAGCTTTCCATAGAAAAAATCCTCCCCCTCCCAGAAAGGCGACAAGTGATCCTATCATAAAGATCTGCTTGAACATCCGTAATTGATGAACGTGAACTTGCCCCCCTTGAGTGAGGGTTTTAAAAAAAGTCATGGTTTATTTCTCCTTTGTTTGTTGGATTTGAGGCTTTGATTCTTTCTCTGAATTAACTGGATCAAGAGGAGTCCCTCCCATAAGGCTTTGTCCTGCATTCTGAAAGGTTGTTTCTGGAAGGAATTGAGTTTAAGAAGCTGAAACCTTTTCCTCGAGTTTTTCTTGGTTGGTTTTTATTGCACTTTCTCTATCTTGAATTGCCTTTTCGTTTGCGTGCTGCAGGGTCTCAATTTCCTTTCTTAAATGATGAGAAGGAACACTTTCTTGGTTGAGGCCTAAGTCATGTCCTCGATTGAGAATGTGCTCTTGATCTTGGGCATGCTGAGAAGCAAGTGAAGAATTCCCTTTAAGAGGAGTGAATTCAGCTTTATAGTGCTGACCCATTTCTCGTTGAGCTTGGGAGATATTGACACGTTGAATTGCATACTGGGGGTTTTCTTGGTGAAAGCGCTGAAGGTAGGCTTGGTATTCCTCTCCTCCTTGCTTTAAGAGAGTAGCAGCTTGGTGCATCCCCACATCTCTTCCAACGAACTCTAAGAAAGGTCTGGTGATATCTCGACTTTCCTGGAAATCATGTCTTTGGCTGCTTGCAAAAGATTCTGCAGCTTCTTTAACCTTATTTTGAGCAATGGAGGCTTCCTCTCGCAAAGATGTGGCTTCATTGAAGCTTGCTGTCGCACTTTGAGCGAGTTCAGCTCCTTTCGTATTATGACTTCCCTCCATAAGAGACTTTGATGCAGAAAGGACAGAATCTAGGCTGTATGTATACCCTTTTTGATCCGCAAGAGACCGAGCTTGACTCACAGCTTTTTGACGGGCTGTGGATCCTGAGAAAGATGTACTCGCACTTGCACTTGCTCCAAAGACCTCAGGTGTTCCCACTTTGGCTATAAAGGCCGCTTCATGAGCTTGAGCTTCTGTAAGAGATCCACTTTCTGTAGATCTTTAATAAGGTTTTGATAGTTCTGAAGAGACTTGGACTCATTAGAGGTGAGGTTTTTATGATATTGCTCTCCTGCAAAAGAATCAGATCCTACGCGCTCCATTACATTGGCAAACTGTTGAGAGGCTGCCTCAATGGATTTTCCTGCAGCAACACTTTTTGATTGAGCTACGCTTTGAGCTTCATTCAGGCGCTGTTGCTCTTCATAGCTATGATTGACTGCTGCCATCAATTTGACAGGTAAATTGGATATTCCTTGATCATTAAAAGACTGTGTTCCATCAGCAAAGGTGGATTGCTCCATGCCGAATGTATCCATGGCCTTAAAGTGAGATCCGCTATAGGTGGGACCCGTATTATGTTGAAAAGCACTTGTATTTTGATACGCTTGCGTGCCCATAGAGATGTTACCTAAGCTGATATTTCCAGAGACAGCTTCAGAGGCAGCTCCACTGGCAGCAGATTGCATGGCTGATCCTAAATGCTGAGCGAGACCTACAAAAGCACCTGCGCCTTGCTTTAAAATCCCATAGGAAATAAAAGGGATGCTCACAGAAAGCCAAGCAGCTAGAGTAACCATGTCTGCATTGGCATTGAGAACAGCTGAGGAATTTAAAAGGGTTAGCCCTTCTGTAAACCCATGCCCCATAGATTCAGCCTTTCCATAAAGGCTCATGACAAGATTTAAGACGGCATAAAGCGGAGCCCACAATTGAGTCCAAATCAAAATCCCAAAGTAAGTCATGAGAATCCGATAGCCACTAGGTAAAAGCGCTAACAGCACAATAAAGATAAACAAGGCATAGCTAAGAGCTTCAATGACATTCTTAAACAAAGGAAGAGTACGTGCTGCAATTTCTCCTGCAATGGCATAAGCTGATCTTTGCTGTAAAAGAGCCTTTGTAGCCGCATAATTGGAAGTTGCGCCTAGTTCTGAAAGTTTATTGTTACTTGCCTCTTCAACGGCTTTGATCATCATTTCTTGACGTAATATGTCCGTTGCTGAATTCGCCCACGTTTGAGCTCCACTTAAAAGCCGTGCACTCCCGATAAGACCTGTATTAAAAGCCTCAAGGGCAATGTTTCTGTTTTGAACGCGAGAGCCATAAAGAACTGTTGCTCGTTTAATTTCATTGGCCCAAAGCTTTTCGAGCTTTGCAGCTCCTGCTTGACAGGTCTCAATTTTCCCAGGAGTGTTCTCAGATTTGTATAAAAAACCTAAAACGGGAGAAGCGTTGCTTTTAACAAGGGTCCAAATATCAGACGTATTTTGCAAATCAGAAAGCGTATATTTATTCCCAATCATCACATCGTAAACCACGCACTGATTGACAAACCTCTCCATATTGCCTTTGAAGATAGGGTCAACAATCCGAAACTTCCCCACCTGACTCATGACTGATGAGGCAAAGACAGTTCCTGTTTCATGGTAGGGCATATAATCCGGCAAGGAGAAGTTAGACTCAAATTGCTCTGTAACCGTTTTCCCCACATGGCTGACAAAGCTGGCAAAGGCTCCTAGAACGAAGGGCACGTTATCAACAGTTCTATGGTAGTTATTGAGAGGATCATGGATATGAATGCGTGTTTTAGGGAGAAACAACAAATTTGTTACCGCAATGACCCATAAGAGCCACTGCATTCCCTCAACCAAGCTGCTACGAAACAACATCAAAATTACCACATAGACTAACCCCACCATCAAGCCCACCCGAATCAGAGGCATGATCATGCCCGTTCTGTCTTCCTTAAAGAGGGCGGCTATGCCATTAAAGACAAGGGTGAAGAGCTCCCCTCCACCATAGGTCGTAATAACATGTTCCACGTTATTACTCAGCGTAGCAGAGAACAGTGTAGCAGAATGCAGAGAGATCTTTAACGCTGAACCCTCGTGCTTTCTGTTTTCTCTTCTCTTGAAGTTTAACCATTTTTATTTCCTTTCTGCTACACTGCTACACTGATCACTGCGCCCTTTGGGCGCTGGTGCCGGAGATAAACATATTCTGCAGTTTCGCTTCGATTTGCTGCGTTCGCTCAATGGCTTCTAGTGTTAGGGAGATTTGTTCAAACATCTTTGTGCGTTCCGCAAAAAGCCGCTTTCTTGAAGCAGCAATGCCTGCACGGAACTTTTCAATCAAATGGTCATTCATTTGCACTTGCTTCAGTTGAGTAACACTGGACCATACAAGTTCCATGACGTCATCCAAGTATTGGAGGAGAATGTCGTGGGCAATGGCGTCTTGGTAGGATGAGGCCGTAATTGGGGAGCCCTGCTTAAAGGCCATCTCAACAGCAAGAATCTTTAAAATGGGGATCATGGTCGAATTCACAAAAGCTTTTTCTTGCTCTGAAAGCTTCTCATCATTCCAAAGCTTAGTTTTCATAGAATCAAGCATCATTCCAACTTTTCGAGAAAGGGCTTTTTCTCCCAGTTGAACAGACTTCAAATTTAAATTAAGACATTTGTTCTCATCAGGATCATCACATCCATAGATTTGAACGGCTTTATTTCCTTGAATCAATGCGGAGATCAACTCTGAATCTGAGCTTTTAGAAGGATAATATTTTAAAAGGGGATGATGTTTATCCCCCTGTTTTATCCGTTGAGCCGAAATGGTTCCAGAGATAGTCATAAAGAATTCGGCAAGATTCTGATCAGAACTCAAAAAGGAATTTTTCTTCAAAGCCTTCCAGGCAACATTAAATTCATCCCCTAACATGTCTCCAAATCCTGGGGCTCTATTTTTTTGATCATTGGTGGCTTCCCGTTGTCCCATCGCGCCGCACTTCTGACGACTCTGAACCCAATCACTCGCTTGCCCAAAGCTATTTCCAAGAGCATGGCAGAGATGCTGAGAAGATAAATCAGATTGGGGCCAAACAGCTCCCACAAGAGTTGCTGCCGTTTCACAGGAATTAATGCTTTGGTTTGTCATGCTTTGAACCTTTGCTGACAAATCATCGAGGACACTTTTGATTTGAGGCGTTACGGTCGCAAGAGCCAAGTTAAAAGCATATCCACTCGCATTGCTTCCAATATTCCTGAGAAGCTGCGTAAATTGAGAGGCATTAATAAAGCTAAAGCCTCCTAAAAAGAGATCAATTCCTCCGCACCCTGCCCGATAATGGGGCATTTGAAGAGAAAGGACCTCTGCATTTGTGGCTTTTGATCGGGCAAAGATATTTCCGCCCGTATAAAATCCTCCCGTTTGATCCCTATACCCGTTCGCCTCACTTATGTTATTGGACATGCCCAGTATCTTAAAAGCATTTTCCAAACTCTCTTGCATGCCTCTCGCATGAAGAGAAGAAGTGAACAGTAATAAAGCAAAGAAAAGAGCTTTCATTTCCTTGGTTCCTTAGGTATTTGAGTTAAAAGATCAATTCTACCTTCCATCTCACTTTCGGAAACCATGCCGTAAGCAAGAGGAATGAGCTTTCCTGTTTTTGGGTGAAGGGCTATGAGGGCAGGGACATGAGAAACTTGAAGGCGCTTAGCAATCCCGTTATCTTGCCGAGCTTCTGGGAACTCAGAAAGCGTTCCTCCATCAAGCGAAACAGCTAAAACCGACCAGCTATATTTCTCTGAGAATCGTTTCACAATGGGGGCAAAACCATGGCAATAAGGGCAATTTTTCCGGAAGAAAAAGAAAAGCCCGTACTCTTGAGCAAATTTCTTAATACGAGCCTGAAGCTCTTTGTGATGTTTATCGTAATAAACATGGCGGGCATTTTGATCGACGGGATGGATTAAAGTTTCGTCCAAGGAGGGAGTTGTCATCACAACGCGTTTCCATGCTTCAGAAAACCGCTGACTCTGATCCATCAAAGCACGTTGGGCAAGAATGTAAGCAATGATGTTTTGATGCGTGGGTTCAACTATGGCTGCGTGAAGCTTTGTTTCAAGTTCCTTTCTTTGAGTTTTAATAACTTCTGTTGGCAAAGGAATAAGTTTTTTCTGCAATTCTGCTAAACTGTTCTCTGCACTACTGTCCTCATACCAGTGCCACCCTTCAGCTCTTTTGCCAAAAAATGAAGAGATAGGCTTTGCTGCAAGTTTATCCTGATGTTGAGCCTCTGCCTTAAGGAAAGAAGGACTTATAACTAAATTCAAAAGAACTATAAGGACTATAAGGGAAGAGAGAAAATTCATCCTAACAATTGCCATTCTGCTGTTCTGTTCTCTGCCACACTGCCATTCTGCTACACTGGAGATCATGCTCCTCCTTTTCTTTGCTGTGGTTGCTTTTCTGTCGGAGAAAGGACGCCTTTTTTTATGGTTTCAAGACGTTCGCCAACTTTGTTCCCAATGCCTTGCATTTTACCAGGATTGAAGTTCTTCATGAGATCTTCAAAAACTTCTCTGAGGTCCAACTTGGAAAAGTCTATCCTTTGGATTTCCTCAATGGTAAAGCCCCGGCATAGAGGGTGTTTTGGTGACCCCCACCCTATACCAATTTGAGGCCTGCCTTGTTCATGAAAAACTTTGAGAAGCTTTGATCCCCAGCAACAGTAAGTAGATTTTTTTGTGACGCACTGTCCTAAGACTTTTTTAGAACAATAGGTTCCCACATAATGGCAAAGGCCTTTTTTGCGCCTTTGGCTTAAGAGCTTTTCTGATGAGCTACAAGAAGAAAGCCCTAAATCATTTCCCCAGCCCTTGCCGGACCCACAACAATCTTTGAAGTTTACGGGTTGTTTGGAACATTTGTTTGTTTCTCCCTTAAAAAATCCTCCCATTCCAAATTGACCTTGGAGCTCTTTTAATATGGCCAGCTGGGCTAAACTTGCCATCATTTCATCATTGTTTTCCCAGCCTTGATCCCTGCAGCTTCCATCCAAGCAAAAAGGTGTCTTTCCTCCTTTAATCACATAGGATGTTCGGGGAGGGTCTTTACATTCATAGATCTGAGAATAAATAACGCAACTGTTCCCTACCTGCTGCTTACAACGAGAATTGATTTGAGCACATCCTCTTGCCCTTAAAGGGCCACAATCGTTCTTTGAAGGATGAGAGCAACCATAAGTTAGCGTGTATTGCCAACAGTCTCTTGTGATAGGGACTCCTTGGATCACACGAGTTTGAGGACCTTGTGTACAAACTTTTGACTTGTAATAGCAAAGACCCTGGTCAACCTTTCCTTCAAGACCCGTACATTCATCGATCCAGGAATCATAAGGGACTTTAATACGGGGTTGGTAACTATAGTAAAACTGATACAGCTCATAGGTATAGTGCTTTATGTCGTACCTCTACCCACTCTCCACACGGCAACGTAGAGGCTGAGGTAATTTGCGTAACAGGAATATTTGTTTGACCTGAGATAAATGCTTTTAGTGTTGGTAGGTCAACTTGTATATAACCTACAAAATGCTTACTCTCTTCTCGAGGCCAATGGTTAAGAAGATGACCATAAGAGGCATAGAGTGCTGGCCCTCCTAAATTAAGGATTCCCTGTTGAACTGGTCCTAGCTCTTCCTTTATTGTGACATGAAGATTTAAGTGGCAAGTATGCTTTGCATCTTCTCCTTCTTCTTCGCAAGCAACGATTTCGTTTTTACCTCCTTGCTGAACTTCCATAACCTGGGTTCCATTTCCTCCAATGGCTTTGAGAGGATCTTCGAGGATTTTACCTGCCATTGTCATGAGAGGATCATTCTCCAGATCAAATTTAACGTGGGAGCGTGAATCGGAGCTTTCACGAACCATTTGACTTGCAGAGTTTTCTTGAGCCTCTCTCGGAGAATGACCTGAAAGGTCTGAGATTGAATATTTTGATTTTTTGGCTTGTTGGCCATTATAGAATGGATGAGATCCAGATTCGGTCTTTTTTTGCTTAACATTACCTAGAAATTCTTGAGCGACTTGATCACCTTGCTTAAGGTCCTTCCAAGGATCGGCAAAAGCTTGGTAAGAAATAAGAGATAAAAGAGAGATCAATAGAAAAAGCCTCATTTAAGCTCTCCTTGTACATGAGGAGTTTTAAAGAGGAGAGGAAAAAGCTTTTTCTGAACATAAGATACAAAGATCTGGATGTAGCTCATGCGCCTCCCTCCCGCTGCTTAGGCTGCTGGTGTGCTTTGGGAATGAGACCCTTTTTAATCGCTTCAAGGCGATCACCAACTTTCTTCCCAATACCTTGCATTTTACCTGGTTTAAAGTTCTTCATGAGATCTTCAAAAACTTCTCTTAAATCAAGCTTGGAAAAGTCTATTCTTTGAATTTCTTGAATCGTAAATCCCCGACAAAGAGGTTCTTTTGCTTCTCCCCATCCGAGACCAATTTGAGGGCGCCCTTGTTCATGGAAAACTTTTAAGAGTTTTGAGCCCCAGCAGCAATAAGTCGATTTCTTCTTGATGCATTGACCTAGAACCTTTTTAGAACAATAGGTTCCCACATAATGACAAAGGCCTTTTTTACGTTTCTGACTCAAAAGCTTTTCTTTTGAACTACAGGAGGAAAGCCCTAAATCATTGCCCCACCCTTTGCCTGATCCACAACAGTCCTTGAAACTCAGAGGTTGTTTGGAGCATTTGTTTGTTTCTCCCTTAAAAAATCCTCCCATTCCAAACTGACCTTGGAGTTCTTTTAATATGGTCAGCTGAGCTAAGCTTGCCATCATTTCATCATTGTTTTCCCAACCTTGATCCCTGCAATTCCCATCTAAGCAAAAGGGTGTTTGTCCTCCTGTAATTCTATGGGTTGTTAGGGGAGGTTCTTTGCACTCATAGGTTTGGGTGTAAACAACACATTTATTTCCAATGACTTGTTTGCAATTGGAATGGATTTGAGCACACCCCTTTGCCCTTAAAGGCCCACAATCATTGTTGGAAGGATAGGAACATCTATAGGTGAAGGTTTCTTGCCAGCAGTCTCTTGTAATGGGTATGCCCTCAACTTCTCGTGTTTGACGGCCTTGTGTGCAAGATTTTGTGGCATAGTAACAAAGACCTTGATCAACTCCTGTTTCTAATCGATTACAATTAGACGTCCACTCATCTGGGAGACCTTCATAGGAATCTTCTTCATAGACAATTTTAATGGAAGGATGACAACTATAACCAAATCCATGCTTGTGCTCATCAAAAGTACAATTGCGGAAATATCCTCCATTTTCAAGCTTGCGTCCTCTCCTGCGGGGTGGTCTTTGGTCGATTGTTACCTCTTTAATTTGAGCAGGACTTATGTTTAAGCGTGGAAGTCGAACACCTCCCCTTGTTATATACTCCTTATTTAATTGAGCTTTTCTACCGCTTAGATGCTGAGGTCTCTTCCTTTCTTTATTGCCAATCTTTTGCAAGCAGGCCTTATAAAATACTGTAATGTTCCCAGAGCCTTTCCTTGTCGCAGCGAGAACACCATTTCTTAAAGGTTCACAAGCAAGACAAGTTCCAAATTTTGCTAATTCGTAATCTTTCCAAACATGAAATTGTCCTTTCCATTCTTTTTTCGTTTTTGTTTTTTTGATCTTTACAACTAAAGTGTTAACACAACTCTCAAGAGAATCTTCTCCTGTTTCTTCGCAAGTAATTATCTCATTTTTTCCGCCTTGCTGTACTTCAACTAATTGGGTGCCTTTTCCTCCAATAGCCTTAAGAGGTTCTGTTCCAATTTTTTCTGCCCTTGTAATTAGAGGATCTTTTTCAGGATCAATCTTGACCTGAGATCTTGCATCAGAGCTTTCATAAACCATCTGACTTACAGGATCACCTTGGCTAAGGCTTTGAGCTCTTCCCATCAGATCTGTACTGTTGAGCTTTGACTCCTTTGAAAGTCCTTTGTAAAAAGGATGAGACCCTGCCGTGGCCTTCTTCTCATCGATTTCATTTAAGAATTCTTGAGCGAGTTGGTCTCCTACTTTAAGGTTTTTCCAAGAATCGGCAACTGCAGCACATGAGAAAAGAAAGATAAAAAGATACCTCATCATTTTAACTCTCCTTTCCCCAAAGGAGATTTAGCTAAAAGAACTTTGGCTTCCTCAGAGAGACTTCCCTCTTTAGCAAACGTTTCCAAAGCATATTGAGCACTGATATGCCCCTGGATACGATCATGGAGTGGTGTTTGGATTCGCTCTAAGGTATTCAATTGGAAAGGTTTGGCGAGGATAAATGTAGGAACAGCTGTAATACTAAAAAGGGTAAAAAGCTCAGGGTCAATAATGAAGCCTTGATCCGCTTCTTGGATAATTTTCTGCAAGGCTTTTGCTGTTTCAACATAGCTTCCATTAATAAACCCCCTTAAGACAAGCGTAGCCCCATATCGCTTAGCATCAATTGCAAGGTTTAAAAGGGCTTTCTCCTCTAAAGAAAGGGAGACAAAGATATAAAATTGGGTCTCTGAAATAATTTTATTCTCCTGTAGGTGGGAAGAAGGAAAAGAAAAACATGAGGAGCTTTCGAGCTGACTCTCTAATGAAAAGGAACCTTCTGATTTTGAAATCGTTCCAAAGGATAAGTCTTTTACCGAACAGGAAGCTTTAGTTTCTAAGTTAGAAATAACATCCTTGAACCCTTTATCATTGAGCAGAGTTTCAACCTTTTTTAATGAGTCTTTTTGAAGTGTTTGTATCTCAGAGGTTTGAGAAAAAGCATGGCTTACAAGCACAGGACTTGCGCCAATAATAAGAAAAAACACATGACAAATTCGTTCGGCTAAATCGCACAACAATTTCGTTTCCTCCAAATTAAATATCCAAAATCTTCGCCTTTGTAAGGAAATTCTCGCCCAGATCCCCAGATGACTTCCGTCCGTCCTAAGGGATTACAGGCCATGGGACCACGGGTTGTGGGTCGGGGGTAGGTCATCTGGGTTTTGTATTGAGTCTTCTTTATAATAGGTAAAGGATACTTCTGACAGATCTGGTGGTTAGATGTCCCACTTGTCCCCCAAAGGAGAAGCTCACGATGAAGTTTGGCCATCATACGCCCGACCATCAATAGACTCGCTTGAACCCCTCCATTGTGAGCTGCGTTGTTTCCTGTAAAGGGATATAAACTTCCCTGGCATCCCCCACACCAAAAGAGAGCATCCATCGGAAACCCTGCTGTGGCTGCTGCACAATCAGCAGAGCATGCAGCTTGGGCAATCCTATTTCCAAAGAGAACGGCTTCTGGGTTTAAAATGAATGAAAGCTCATCCGCATTCCACAAAGGATCGAGTTCCGTAATATACCCCACATCAAAGCTTCCTTTCTCAAGACAAAGAAAATCGACGAGAAGCTCGAGCCAATAAATAACAGGGTAGACGTACCAATGAACTTGATAGAAACTGTTTTGGGCTCGTCCTTCTCCGCGGGCCCCATGCACACCATAATTTATATTACTTTTACCGAGCTGAAGTCCTCCCATACTCACCATACAAAAAGGAACACGCGTTACATCTACTAGTCTGGCAGGCTCCCAAAATCCTACAGGGATCCCTGGGACAATAGGAATAGGAGGTCTTGGACATAGACAGGGAATTTGACTGGGATTTTTTGTATCTTCTCTTCCTCCAGAACTCACTTTTACAGGGCCAATACTGATGGGAAAAAGACAAGACCAACAAATATCCGTAATAGGATTGACAAAACGCCCTGAACACGCTTGACTCTTTGAAAAAGAACTAAAAATAATCGGGAGGCAACAATGTATGATAAGTGTTCTTTTAAGAAGTATTCCTTTTTTCTTTACGATAATGCCTTTAAGTGCTTTGTCTATGATAGAAGCCAAGAGCTTCATTTCTCTTGATGTTCCTCGGGAAGAAGTTTTCTCTTCTCTAGTCCAAGGTCTTTTAATAGTGATGGCAATGTTCTTGATTCTTTGGGGAGGAGCAGGAATTTTAACTTGGGTAATTCTATTACTTAAAAAAGTTTGAAGTTTTTTCCAGAGGATTTGAGGGGAGAGAGTCATTTTTTTTCTCCCAGAGCTATTTCTTCAATACGGAGCAACAGGCCTTCCTGAGTCATGAGAGCAGGAACATGGAGAATCCCAAGCTTTTTGGTGAGAAGTCCCCCTTGATCAAAATAAACGGGAGTATTCATTTCTTCTGAAAGAGCTAAAGGAGCTCCTTTAACTAAGATGAGCTTAACTTTTTCATCTTTAAGTTTTTGCAGAGCATACTCCCGTTGCTTAGGATCTTCCCCATCAAAAAATAACAAGTCCTGTGATAAACTCACTGACTCAAGAGGATTGACTTTACCCCCTTTTTTAGCAAAAATCCTTCCTGTATGATCCTTGAGATCCTCTTCTACTACGTAGCTTGGATCAAAATAAAATACCCGTTCCTTAGATGCTTTCGTAATTCCTTCAACAGGTTTTGGTCGCTCGATAGCGATTTTAGTTTTCTTTTGAAGCTCAATATTATGGCGCTCAAGCTCATCCTTTTCCTCCATCGCTGTCAGCTTTTGCTGAATCAGTTGAATAGGGTCTTCTTCCTCAATAGGATAAATAACTCCATGGGTAGCGCAGTCTTTCGCCTGCGCTACAGTGTTCAGTATCCAGTGTTCAGTGCTCAGAAGGACTATGCCCATTAGGGCGGTGTTTGGGATGCAGTAGTAAGTTCTCAGAAAAGGAAAAATGTAACGCCAATATATCATTTCTTGCCTCTGGCTTCTCGATTTCCAAATTCAAAAAACCATCTGAATACTGGACACTGAATACTGGACACTGAGTACTGAACACTGCGACAGCCTTTCCCCATATTCTCTCTATCGGCACAAGACCAAACTCTTCATAACGAGAATCAAAGCTTCTTGGGTGATCTCCCGCGACGAAAACGTATCCTGGAGGAATACGAGCTGCGGTAAGGGGTGTTAAGGGCTTTCCGTCCTTTGTTTGTTTAAGCAGAGGAAGAGATGACGACAGTGGCACTTTAGCCTTAGGAAAACCCGGCAAACTCTGAGAGACTTGAATACCCATCTTGGTTTGTTCAATCACGTCTCCTGGGAGGCCCATCAGTTTCTTAACAAGGGTTTGTCCTCGCACATAAGCCGTGTCATGTCCTGAGAGGGAGATAATATCTCCTCGTTTGAGCGAAAGGCGATTAACGGCTAAAACATACTTAATCCCTTGAAGGCTCTCTGAGCCGCACTCATAAAGACGGGTTCGTGTGACCGCATATCCTAATATGGCTACGACACATACGAGAAGCATAAGGGTATTAAGACCTTCCTTCATGGGTGGGTATCCTTATTTGAACACTGTTTAGAATTTGCGATGGTATGAATGGCTTCTTTGAGACTCTTTCCTTGACTTAACTGACTCTGTACTGCTGCAAATTCGTCCGCTTTGGTGGAGTAAAGAATCTTAGAAAACTCATCGAGCAGAAGCCGCCCTACAGCAAAGCCTTGCGGCCCTTTGATCATAATCTCTGCATACTTGCCTTGTTCCGTTCGTAAGGAGCGAAGGGTTCGTTCCATGGTCGCATCCATACTCAGGCGATCAGAGTTCTTAAGAAGCTTGATGGATTCATCCTTTTGAGAGAGAAGACACATCCAGTCTGCATTATCAAAGGCCGCTTGAGCTCCTGGAGTTGCATAGAAATCATTAATGGATTGCGTACCAACAATTAAACCCCCAAAATACTTTCTGAGCCTTCTTGCAGCTGTCTCAATGAAAATTCCTGATTGTTTGCCTCTCAACATATCCCAGGCTTCATCGAGAATAAGACAAGAAGGAGTTGTTCTATCTCCTAAGTAGACGGAGTTCGTAATCTGTAGGATAACCATTTGCACAATGACAGATTGCAAATCTTTGCGCTCTTTAAGCTCTTCGAGTTCTACAACAATCAAGGAGTGGGCGAGGTCGATACTCGATGCCCCGCTAAAAAAACGCCCATAGGTTCCTTTATCTGTATAAGGATAAAGCCTTTCTCCCAAACTCTTGGCGATAAGGTCTTTGTGATGACGAAGAAATCTTGCCACATCTGTAATGGTCGCTTGATTATGATTTTTAGTCCAAGCATCTTGGATGGCCTGTTCAAGATAAGTATCTTCAAGATCTGTTGTTCCTTCCTTAGGAGCTGCCATAAGCGAGAGAATAGGCTTAAGCATGGCTAAGGCATCAGAGGTGGCTTCATTATCGTGAGAGGGAATAGAGGAGAAGGGATTAATACAAATATCGGAATGGGTTGAAAACTCAACGTAACTTCCTCCCAAAAGCTTAACAGTTTTTTCAAAAGATCGCCCTACATCAAGAACAAAGACCCGAGCGCCCATGCCTAGCATGCTGGCCATGAGCTCTTGCATAAAAACAGATTTGCCTGATCCTGATCGACCCACGACACAGACGTTATAGTTCCCTTCATTATTATCAAAAGGTGACCAAGTAAAAACCTGTCCCCGCCTTCCTACAAGAATCATTCCAGGAGATCTTGTTCCCTGCCACTCTCCTTGAAGGGGTAAAAGATTTGCTGGTTCATGGCTTAAGGTGGTCTTTGTTTTTTGAAACCACTTGCTATCCTCAACAGCTCCTTCTCCCCAGGCCATGGGAAGACAGCTTAAAAGAGAGGGAAGCTGAAGATAGCGATCTAAAACAAGTTCCCAGCGTTGGGAACGAAAGAGGTTAAAGAGGGTTTGTTCTTCCCGAGCCATTGACTTTGGATCGCTTAAGAGTCCTACTTGAAAGCGTGTGCGAACAAGCCTTTGACCAGATTCAAATTTTTCTCTGACATAGGTCCACTCGTCCGCTTCTTTCTTTAAAGAGGGAACGTATTTAGCAATAGGGCTCGCAGCTTGTTTTTCTACGTTGCCGCATTTAGCCAGCATACGCGTTTTTAAGGTCTTCTCACCACAGATATGAACGCTCTGGACAAGAAAAAATCCTCCATTAAATCTCAAGAAATCATCATAGGGATCTCCAATCAAAATTCCCATAGCACTTAAGTGCCAAAGAGGAGGAAGGAGACGGGTTGTATAAAGCCGCATTATTTTCTCACCATCTCCAAAAATAAGCTGAGAGGGTTCTACCAAGATTCGCGTAGAAGGATTCATCAATTGATGGGAAAGGGAATCATGAACATTCCAAGGAATAGAAAGGGTCTCTAATTGATGAGAAGGATTTAAGAGTTCATCAAGGCCGCTTAAGAGATCTTCGGCTTGCCATATCTTTACGGGAAGGCCCCAACCTTTAAGGGTTGTGACCAATTGCTCTCGGAGGGAAAGAATGCTTTCAAGAGAGCCGACAGAGACCTTTGGCTCACTATAAGAAAGCAAAAGACGAAACGTCCTCATCCCAAGTCCTTGGGAAAGCTTTCTTAAGTGAGCTCCTCGTTCTTTGGCAAGTTCTTGAAGAACTTCAGAGCTCTTGTGACGCCGGGCTTCCCATCTATTAATCCAAGGACCTGTTCGAGAACTAGCAATCAATAAGCACTGCAGATTAGACCCTAAGGGCAACGTATGCTGAAAAAAACCCGTGAGTTGCCTGGGAATTTCATCCCCACACCCAACAAGAGGAAGGCTTTCAATGACAAATCCTACACCACCATGATTCAAAAAAAGCTGAGTCTCAGGATCAAAGCTTCGGTAAGGTAAAACTTCACTTAAGCTATGAGAGGTAAGAAACTCATTGGCAGCTTTCACTGTTGCAGAAGACGGCCCGAAGCAGTGGTCAGAGTGGCAGAGATCAGATGGAGTCTTGGGCATCTGCCTTATCTCTTTCTCTTTTACTTTTTATTTGAGAAGAGTATGTATCTGTAGAACAGCTCTGAGTACTGCACCACTGGGCACTGGACACTGCCGAAGGGGGGTACCAGATTTTATTTTCTATAGAACCAGAAGCAGCCTCACAAAGGGGTCCTTTTTGGTACTCCTGAACTTTTTCTGCACACTGCAATTCTGCACCACTGCTACACTGATCAATCATTTGGTTGACTTCCGAGATGGACTTACAACCCACACCAATCCCTGGGGGACACTCAAATCCTCCTTCATAAACGCCCATACACCCTGTGAGGCAGAGTGACAGAAGTGCAGAATGGCAGAGTTGCAGAAGTTTTTGAGGCTTTAGAAACTTAATTTTATGGTTTTCGTTATTGTTCTTGAATGGGTTCATTTTGTTCTCCTTTTATTCTGTTTTCTGATCTCTGTTTTCTGATGTCCGCATGGACATCCTGGGAGCCGATGAAGGTACCTTCCGTAAAGACAATGTCGACGACCTGACCTGCAGCCACTTGAATGACAGGTTGAAGTTGTTCGGCTCTGTCGATATAGTATTGAGACAAGCGATCGAGTGCTGTTGCAGCTCCTCCTGCCATTCCTGAGGTAAAGGTTTCTCCTATGCTGGGTGGGGTTGTATTTCCTGGCGTAAAGGGATTAATAAAGCCCTGGCGATTTTGCGGATTTGCAACATTGCTCAGACCTGCAAAAATCCCTCCCACAAGACTTCTGCCTAAGAACTGTCCATCTTTGGAGGCCACAACCCCTCGGATTCCAGCCTTACCATCAGAACCTGCAATGTATCCCGCCACTTGGGTTTCAATGATTTCACCTGTAGCCCTTTCAATACAGGTAAGCTTTTCAAGGCGAGCGTATACGCGTTCAGAAGAAAGATCCCCATAGGCACTGGCAAGGCAGTGACAATCTTTTAAATCACTTTGAAACTTCCTTGGAAGGGTTCCAGGATCTATGAGCCTTAAAAGCATCGGCCTTGGATCAGAAGAAGCGTTCATGGCTGATGAGGCATCAAGACCTGAAAGGAGGACTGTTTTTGCAAAGGCCCCTGCAGGAATAGTTGTATCAACTGTTTTAATCCTCATTAAATGAGGTTGTTTTTGCTGGGGGCTTTCCGTAAGAGCTAAGGTGAACTTTTGAATGGGTTGATCTTCATGATTAGAATTCTCTTGATGGGCTGAAAAAGAATTGGGGTCCATTATAGATGACTCTGAAGAAGAACCTCCTTGGAAATCTTTAAACCTCTCTTCGAATCGATTTTCGAGCTCATGAATCTTATCCTCTAAGTCCTGGGAAGCTGTTTGCAATTTCCCTTTATCCTTAACCCCTTCTTCAAAGAGAGTCTTAAGGGATGTGACTTCAGCGTAGAGCTTTTTATTGTCCTCCTCCATCTTGCAGCGCCATTCTTCATCCGTTCCCCTTTTCGTAAGGGGTGTTTCAATGAGGGTGGGGGCGCGCTCTGCTGATTTTTTCTCTAGGGGGGGCTTTTTAAAAAGGAACCAGATTACCCCATAGATAAGAATGAGACTAAAGAGGACGATGCATCCTAAACGTAAGAACTGTACTCTTCTAACCTGAGAGGCTGATTCTGGATAACTCAAATGCTTAATGTGCTCTTGCCACGACATGAACAAGGGTCCTTTCTTTTGGATTGATGGTTTTTTTTGGCATGTAAATGGCAACAACTTCTGTTTCCTTGAGGGTTAAGGCAAACTCGGGTTCAGAGAGAATCAATGGTTTTTGAAAGCGATTCTGAATCTCATAGGTAAGGCACCGAAGTTTCTGTCCTTTAAGCTCCCTTATGAGATAGGGACCTTCCTTAAGAGTTTGCAGTTTCAGGGGAACACGCTTATAGCCCAAAGGAATGCGCCCTTCATGACAGACTTGAAGGAGTGTTTCAATTTCATCGCGGCTATAATCCTGATTATTCTTAGAGATTTGATTTTCTTGATCCATAGCTTCAAGAATCAGCGCTTCAGGCACTTGATCTTGAGGTGTCAAACGCAAGTCTTGGGTATGCCCATGTTCTGTGGTGAGTGTTAAATGAATGGGTTTTGAATTGTTAGAATAGCGAGGACGGATAAAGACTTGTCCCTGGGCTTCATCAGCTTCAAGCACATATTCATTCCCAAGACCAAAGACATTTAGAATTCGGTCGTTCTTAACTATAATTCGCGTTAACTCTTCACGAGAAATAGGAGCTTCAATGGCCTTTAAGTCATTAAGAGGATAAAGAAGGGCCGCATGAACAGTATTTGCTGCAAAAAGAAAAGCAATAAGACTTATGGAAATAAAAAGTTTAGTTTGCATGGGGATTTCCTCCAGAGACGCTCTCAAGAAGAAAGGCGCCTCCTCTGTTGGTGAATTTAAACGTTAAGGTTTCTGTTGTTTCTCGAACCCTTTTCTCTCCTATGAAACTTGAGAGATTACCTGTAACGATGGCTTCAAGTTTTTTTGGGTTAACCGTGATTTGACTAGGCTTGAAGTGGGTCGAAAGTTGAAGAGAGATATAGCGCTCTTCATCTTTGAAAAGCTGAGCTTTAAGGGCTCCGTAAGATTCCGGTGCCGTATGCTTTAAAAGAGCCTTATGCTTAAAGGGAAAACTGGAAGGCGAAATATCTAAAAGCAGCATGGCCATAAAATGCCCCATGTCTTCAAGGTATTCAGCAGAGACCTCTTCCCCCTTAACCCAAAATGGGTTTTCCAGCTGAGGGGGAATAAGGATGACTTTTTCTTTTTTGCAACACACAAGGGTTACCAACAATACATTACTCAGAGAAAGAAGACTCACAAGAACAACAAGGCTGTTCCGCTGGGAAATGAATTTGATGATATCATGACGAAGGAAATCCGCATTCATCCAATCATCTCCCGAATATGGGAAGGCACATAAAGCTTCATAACGTGCTGTGAGGTGGGAAGGTGCCAATACATGGCATGAACAAGTGAAGATCCAGCATTTCTTTTTTTAAGAGAGCGTAACAGAGATAAAGAGCCTATTCCTGCCACAAAGCCTGTTAAAAACCACCCCATAAAAAGTCCCCCTATAAGAGGACACAGAAGGGATAAAGCTTCATCCTTATGGATTCCTAGAAACCTCAAAGGCTGATCAAGACGATTTAGGATGTAGTTTTCACTTCTATCCATGTGTTCCCCCCTTAAATGCAGCACGTATATGCAGCTTCAATCCATTTATTGGCAAAGGCATAACCGATAGCGATGCCAATCGAGGTCCCAAAGGGCACAAAACTTGACTTCATGTAGGAAAAAATAGCCCCTGCTACGACACCTGCTGTTAAGACAGCAGCTATAACGTTCCCCCCTAAAAGAGCACGGAGATTATTCACGCTCTCTTTCATTTGTCCTTCCTGAACAGCAAAGACGTCAGGAGGATTGGATAGGAAAATGATCGCAATCATAAAAAACGGCAGGACAAAAAGGGTATTCTTGTTATTCATTAATTGTTCTCCTTTTGTTGAGTGTCTTCAGAACCTACTCTCTGAAGCCTATCTTCTACCGGAGGAGATGAAGTTTCAGGAGGCAGTTCTGATGGACAAGGTTGGGTTGAGTGAGAGTTTTCCAGTGAAGAATCAGGGACCTGCTTCTCATCCTTTATAAGATCAGGCTTTTTGCTCACTTCTTGATCGGGGATGGGATTGAGAGGGAGATGCGGAGAATGGCTCGCACCCAGGACAGTGCCCTCATGCTTTTGATGGCGGGGGCGCAGATGGACTATCTGTCCATCTCCATTGGTAATGACAATATGTGAGGTTGAATGATACTGGCCATATTTGTCTGCCCAGTGATGGTAAGTGAGCTTTCCCTCAACATACAAAGGATCACCTTGTTCAAGGGCATCTTTGATCCATTTTACCGTTGATTCCCGAAAAACAGTAATTTGATGCCATTCTGTGCACTTTTGCCATTCTGTTTCTCCGTTTTCACGGGAGCGAGATTTTAAATAGGTATTTGTGGCCAAGAAAAAACTTGCGATTATTCGCCCGCTTTGCGTAAGCTTTATCGTGGGAATGCGGCCTACATTTCCTTGAAGGATAACTTTATTGAGCATTTCTAATATCTCCTTTTAAATAGTTCGGGCCTATGGGGTTCTCGGATCTATCACCCGAGGGGCTACCTGGGTTCCCCCATTGAATTGGGGAGATCGAGACGTGAGTTGTAGTGAGCATGAGTGTTTCCTTTCTTTTTGATGGTTTGAGAATTAGAAAAGGGTGACTGAGCATCAGCAGAAGACCTGGGAACCGCAGGTTTTAACGCTGCAGCCAGCCGTGTTCTGATGTTTCTGGCCTTTGGGAATGTTTTTTGAATGACGGGTAAGAGCTCCAAACGGAGATTTTCAATATGGTTGAGGGCCTTTTGATCCCCGCATTTAATCCACACAAGCTTTCCATCAAATTCTTCAAACTGGGCACGGGCAATGTCTTTAAGCACTGTTAAGGACAAGGACACATTCCCATGATCACAGCGGCTTAAGTCGATGCACCACTCTTTCCACGTTGAATCTTCAAAAGAGGCAAAAATTTTATTTCGTTCTTTGTCTCTATGGACTTGAGCGACCTCTTCATTTTTCTGATCAAAAGTCTCTGGATTATCGAAATTTCCGTCTACCACTTTGAGAACATTGCCCTCAGATAAGATCCAATCCAAACTCACACGCCATCTTCGAGCTCCTTGACCCATCAAAAAGGGAGAGTGTTTGATGCGTTCACAAAATCGTTCCCATTGCCTGAGGTCGCTTTGAAAGTAACGAGAGAATAAGCCTTTTAAGCGTTGTTTTCGTTCATCTGTAAGAGTAAGGGATTCTGGGTTTACGTACCGCCTCCAAAGATCCACCATTAAAAACGTGATTTCACGCGCGCGCAGTGCGTGTTCTCTGTTTGTAATCTCTGATGTAATCTCTGTATAAGTATAGGAAGTTAAATTTTTTTCTTTCAAAGGAAAAATTTTTTCGTTCGAAGGTAAATTTTTTACCTCCGAAGAAAAATTTTCTTTCAAAGAGGTAACTGAATTATTGGAACTTTCTGAGATTTCTTCCTTTGCTTTCAGAATAGGACGTAGAGAATAACCAGGAAGGGCATAGCCTAATGCCAAAAGATCTTTTTGGAGTTTTCGAAGATTAACTCTGTATTGGGTAGTCTTATTCCACTTATCATCCGGATTAGAACGCTCATCAAGCCATCCTTGCTCGACAAGATACCTCAAATACTTGCGCATGGTCGGGCGCGTCACACGCAGCATTGTCTCTCCATTAAGCTCCTCTGCAGTTTTGTAAATCCATCCATGACTGGGCAAGACATTGCAATCAGGTTGAACTCTTCTCTCTTCTTCTAAAAGAAGGTCAAAGTCATTGACACGTTGTGTCCAATACAAGAGTTGGTTTAAGACAATGGCAATAAGGGGATCGTTCGTAAGTTCAACAAGCTCTTCCCGAACAACAGCAACCTTTAAAGGCCCGCCGTTCGATTTAGAGAGGAGAGGATGGGAGGGAGTGACTCCCTCCCCAGGCTCGTCCATAGGCTGGGGAAGGACTATCATTGGACAAGCCTATTAGTTGAACTTAAGGATAAGGCTTGAATAATCTTTAATGCATTGCTCGAATTAACATCTAAAAGCCCATGAAGATGGTTATCAGGAGTATCTTCAGCCTCTAAAAGATAAGGCCAGTACCCGTAAATTTTCGAATTACGATAGTCCTTGAATCGCAAAGTAAGAGCTAAGAAATCAAGATTTTTCTTTTTACCAAATTCCACGAATGCTTGATAAAGATTTAAATAAAACTTCTGATAAAAATCTAATATGCTTAAAGTGAAAATGGATTCATCGTCCTCAACGCAAAAGCACACTCTTCCATACCATATGTCCTGTCTTTCTGGCTGAAAGCTTAAAATCACCTTTGCGACCCTTTCGGAAAGAGAAGAAACAGGTTGTTTACAAAGGGCAGCCCCTCCATAAACCCCTCGTATTTCATCTTCAACGATGATAAAGGTCGTTCTTTCTTTCTCTTTTAAAAACAAGTCGCAGCTTTGATAAATTTTTAAAAGATTTAAATAGGATTGAATCGTGTGTTTATAAAGCCCATGATCTTTGGGTTCAATCATTGTAAGCATAGAAATTCCTTTGCTCGTTGAAGGTTATCGTTAGAACCCAGCAAAGGATGTCTATAAGGAAGCATACCTTGTTCTCTTAAATCTTGCCTTTAGGCGAGAACTTAAGGTAAGCTTTTGACATATAGGGCTTTGAAGGGTCCTGTATGGGCACCTGTGAAGGTCTTCGAAAACTGTCACAGGTGCTTTTCTTATTTTTTTATGGTTTTATCATCGTTTATTTCTTCCTCGATTCTTGTTTTCGTTTTCCATAATGACTTCAAAAAAATCTTCATCACTCGTGTTGGTTGTACTATGTTTTGCTTTTTGTTCTTCAAAAGCCTCTATATCTTTTGGACGGTAAAAAGTATTGCGACCAATTTTAATAGAACGTGGTCCTTTCCCATTCCATCTCCATTGAGCCAAAGTAATTGTTGTTATTTTCCAACGCTGAGCTAAATCCTCCGGTTCAATTAAGGTTGTCTCGAGAGGGATCACCTTCTTTTTTTGCTCCATGGTACGCCTATAAAAGTTTTTATACTAATAGATACGTATAATACTTCAATTGACGTATGTCAACGAAAATTTTTTATACCTACTTAAAAATATGTTTCAAATAGTCGAAAGATATGTTAAGAGTGTTTATTATGAGTACTCAGATAGCGAAACAGATTTCCACACGGATGAGAGCGAAAAATCTCTCTCTCCAAGCTTTAGAGAAAGAAGCAGGGTTAAGACCAAGTGCTGTTCAGAACATTCTCAGGGGAAAATCAAAAAAGCCTAGTGCAGAGATTTTAAAGGCAGTTGGTGATGTTCTAGGATGCACCGTAAATGATCTTCTCTCTGAGCAGGAAATGTCTCTTGAGGAAGAGGTTACCCAATCAAAAAAAGAACTTCTTGGTCACAAATACGAATATCCAGAGCTTTTTTTGGAAGTCGTAAAATTTGTTAATGAGGCTTTAAAGCACAAAGAGAATATCCTAACAATCGAACAGTTCTTGAGTTGTATAGAAGAAATTTATCTTCATTCCATTCAAAAAGACCCAAGCGAAATTGATCAAGATTTCGCTGAATGGTGGATTGATCTGGCTACGGATTAAAAAGGAACGGTTAACCTATTCTGATCCAGATATAGAAGAATTTCTTTTGTTCGAGGGTGCATTTTGCCAAAAGTATCTATGTGAGCCTTTAAATACTTATGAACAAGTGCTTCATCCTTTATTTCTGCTCCTAAGATGGCTAGCTCTTTATAAAGATCGCTAACATCATCTATTTTTTTTTCTTTCAGAACAAGATTGTAAATTTCTTCGCTTAACCGATATTCTTTGAGAGCAGTTTGAAAATCCTTCTTAACTTTATAGGCTTTTCCCATAGCTAAATGGGCACGCCCCTGGAGTCTATGTTTTTTATCATGTCGAAAAAATTCTTTGTATTCTTTAAGAGATTGAGCTAGATAATTTAAGGCTGCAGGAATATTTTTCTGTTTATAAATTAATATGTAGCTTTTATATTCTAAAATACTTCCCGATGCCATTTTACTTTTTCCTTTAAAAAATTTACGAATGGCTTTTTCAAATTGTTTCAAAATTTTTGAAGCTTCTTCTATTTTTCCCAATTTAATTAAGCTGAAGGTCCTTTGTTGCAAAAGCCCCTGTTCAAATACAGGAAAAGAATGAGGAAGTCCTTTTGCCATATCCAAAACTCTTATGGCCTCCTCATATCTTCCCTGATCCGTTAACACAAGAGACCAAGTCCAAATATAAAAAGTCTTGTATTCATCCGACGTTGAATTATTAAATATTTGTTTTCCTTTATTTATGATTTTCTCAGCTATAACCGGCTCTCCCCTAAGACTGTAATATTGGGCAAGGTTCGCAATAGCTCTTAATTTTCCATCATCATAATCCTTAAATGTATCAAGAAGAGCTAAACCTTCCTCCATATTACGAATAGCTTCGTCATAGTTTACGTTATATATACATTCCAAGGCTCCATTGCTGATTTTAAAAATGGCCTTATAATAAGGTTTAAGCTCTAAGCCAAAATCCAAATCTTCCTCAATTTCTTTTAGATAGTCTGCAGCACTCTCAAAGTTTCTGAGAGGAGCAACAAAGCATTGAAAAATGCAAACTTTCAGCTTTAAAAGATTGGAACTTTTATAACCTATTTGTTTTGCGTTTTCGCATAATTTTTGCGCATGCAATAAATGGGTAGGTTCATCTAATATTTTTTTTACAAAATCCTCTACTGTCCCAGAAAAGACTTCTAGCATGACTGTGGTCGCTTTCTCGATAAGGTCTTTCTTTTCTTCCATAGGAATTTGCTCGTTGATTAATTGATGTATGAGGTCGTGGAGGGAGAGATAATGCATTCTTTCAGTCTCTTTTGGTGTTCTTTTATCGTTAAACTTTGTTGTTTCACTCACGCCAACCAAGGATTGTTCATAGACATATCTTATAGCTTCATCCGCTGTTAAAGGGCTTTTTATTTTTTTTAACCATATTTCTATATAGGTTTCTGGAATGTCTTTGCTATTCAATAAACTCATGAAAAGTAACGCTTTAAGAGCATCCTGAGAATCCTCAGCAATAGACTTTAAACTTATTGCTAATGTCGCTTGGGCGTTTTTTGTATAGTTATCTAGGACATTACAGGTTTTTTTTTCATTCTTGCTGAGCGTTTTCTTCATATGTACAGAAAGAAATTTATCAATGGTGACGGTTGGGGTATTCTTTATGAACCCTGTTGCCATTGTTAACCCCAAGGGGTAATCACTAAGGGTTGCTGCTAATCTGTGTACATCTTCGTTATTTTCTTTTGGGAGCATTTTTTTAATAAGACAAATGGATTCTGGCCGTTTGAATTCCCCGATTTCTACTTTATCTGTCCATATGTTTGCATAACGGGATGTTAAAAGAATATGCTTTCCATTCTGTTGGTGGGTAGAAGGAATGTATTTTTCAACTTGGCCATAGGTATCTGCATTATCAAATATTAATAAGTAAGGTATATTCTTTATTCTCAGCACATCTTTTACGCGATCAATAAGAGCTTCTTTTGCTAGCATAGAAGGAATAATTTCTTCTTCCTTGGAAAGTAGATGGTTTAATGCAAGAGCTAGCTTTTCAAATTGGCTGGGAATATCCTGTTGGGCATCAATCCACCAGACAAGGCTGTAATTATTCTGAAAATGGTAGGCATATTTCTTAGCAATCTGAGATTTTCCGAATCCAGGCCCTCCCGTAAGGGCTAAGATGTCTCCATCTCCTTTTCGAAAAAACGAGTTTATCTCTTGGAGCTTTCCTTCTCTTCCTACGAAGAAAAGATTTTCCTTTGAAAGGTTCCACATTTTTTTAAAAGAAGCTGAATAGCACGCTGCATACAAAAAGATCAAGAAAGAAACCCATGTTGAAAGACATATTATTGCTTTTATATGAAAAATGCTTTTCATGAATGTACTTCATTTTAAAAAATTAAATATATTTTTATTGAAACAATGGAATTACATTACTATCTGTACATACCTCAGGTAACGTTGGAATAAGGATCTCATTCACATTATATCCATCAGTATTTCTTGAATAGGTATAGCTCATATCAGCTCTTTGGCACATCTTTCGCAACACATCTTCTGCAATAACAAAATTAAAGGACCTTTTAACATGCTCTTCTGCTTCTCTTTTTGAAGGAAAGCCCTTATCTTGAAGTTTAAATTGAATGAATTTATTTTGGCTTGTGACTGTGATCGAGATTTTTCCATTTTTAGAAATTCTATGAACGGCTCTAGCGATCACATTTGCTAAAATCAATTGAATAAATAAGGTATCCCCATAAAATATCACATTACCAGAGCAAGCCCATTCTAAAGTAATATTGGCTTTATAGATTTTTTCTGACAAAAGTAGTTGGATTTCTTGAAGAACAACATCAAGATTTATAGGCTCCTTTTTTGTATTTGAAATAAGGCCTGCAGAAAGCAAGTGGGTTTGCTCCAGGCAAAATTTAATAATTTCAAGATGACGTTTTGGCGAAAGTTGAGGGCCTGTATGTGTCAATGTTTGCTTAATGAGACTTAGAAGTTGATGAACTTGAAGGTTATATTCTTGGTGACGTAAGGTTATGTTTTCTTGAATCTTTCTATGAGCCTGAGAAGAAACCTGAAGGCATTTGTATTTCTGGTCACTCCCTATGACTCTTTCATTTGCCTGGGTTTCTGCTGACTTTAGTTTTAAGATCTTAGCTCTGAGAGCTCTTATAATGCTCCCAAATGACTTTTTCATATCTTGATAGAGGTAAATAACGCTAGAAGTAAGTAAAGTAAGTAAGAAAAGAGTATAAAGAAAAAAAACATATAGTAATTTTTAGATAAAAAAGAAAACTTCCAGAAATTATAAGGACTCTTGGCATGGAGAGTAAGGGAGTCTATTTCTAGAGAATAATGATTTTTATTTTGAGAGGAAGGTAAAGAAGTAAAGGTAAGTGTCTGAAAATTTTCTAACGCAGTTTTAAAGTCTGAAGGATTAATCTCAATTTCTAAAAAACCCTCTATATTGCTTTTCTCATTAAAAACAGAAATAGTGCCTTTTATAACACCTTTGTTAAATGTAATGAGAGGCTCAGCTTCAGTCACCTGAGCTAGTTGCTTATATTCGAAAGGTACAATGCCAAAACGATTGATAATGATCTGAGGACGAGAAAGCTTATAATAAGAAAAATTTTGAATTTTTGGCAATTCATATGGCTCATAGAGACGGAGAGCTGAATTTAAAATATTTAGAATTCGTGTGCTATCGCCTTGTGAAGCTCCAATACGATTTCTTGTTAGCTGGAGTAATTCCTTTAACGTGTTAGTGATTTCTTGCGCCTTTTGTTGAATAGCTTTTAATTCTATGTGCTGATTTTTTTGATAAGCTTGAAGGTATTGCTTATATTCAACAAAAATATATCCCGTAATAAATAGAAGAGAAGCAATAATAAGAATGCTTGCTCCTATGAAAAAAGGCTTTAAAAAAATTCTAAAATTTTTCGTAAGTTCCATACATTGTTGACTTCTGCCCTGTTTTGTTATTTTGATAATCCTATAAGAAAAGAATAGGAGAAAATCAAATGAATTCTTCAAAAATTTTTTAGATGATGACAATTTGATGACAGTAAAGAATCAAAAGTTCTTGCGATTAATTAAAATCTTTTAGTAACAAATGCTTATTTAAGGAAAATTATGATGCGCTTCCAGACTTAAAATCTGTCGATCGAAAGGTCGTGCCAGTTCGAGTCTGGCAGCGGGCACCATCCGTCGCGCCGAAGGTGCTATGGCGTGATGTCACGACGTAGCCCAGAATAATCAGGGCGAAGTCGGACTAAAACAATATGGTTCCGTAGCTTCGGTTAGCGGGCTAAAAGAAATAAAGCGAATGCTGCTCGTCGTATGTACACTTTTAAAAATAACGGGTCGCATAAAGCCCTTTATAAAACGCTAATCTTCATGGAAATCAAGCATCAAAAGATTCCTTGTTTATGGATAAAGAATTTGCAGTGTTATTTCAACTATAAAAGACTTGCACATCATCTTTATCTATCATAACAATAAGAGTGGAAAAAATAGGGAGGTTTATGACGATCAAAACTTTAGCTGTGGAAACGATGACGTTTTCACTTATATTAGGAGCACTATATCTTTCAACCATGCTCCAAACGAATCATCCAAATGATACCTCAATAGAAAATCTTAAACGTTTAAAGGAAATTCATCACCTTGGTGTTGTCTTTGACGATGTCCTATGAGGATCCTTTTATTAAAAACCGTTTAATGAAATCAGGTCCTAGCACCTGTGAAAAATACAAACTTTAAAACAGACATTTGGTAATAGAGAGGGATGATTTAAAAATGAACAAACAAGCACTTATAAACGAAGACACCGTTAGTCGGACTGAACTTATTGAAGGACAAGTCAAATGGTACAAACCCGAAAAGGGGTATGGATTTTTAATTCCAGACGATCACTCTGAAGACATATTTATGCATTTTTCAGTTCTGGATGCAGCTGGATGCAAACTTGTCGAGGCAGGTGATCGAATTGTCTGTGAGGTTGGCACTGGAAAAAAGGGAAGACAAGTTTTTCGTATCATCGAAATTAAATTTGCGGCAGGCAAGTCAAAAGACTTTTCGACCAAAATTTCACAATCCCTCACCTCCTACCCCGAAAGCTTGGAAGAGCTCGAAGGAAACATTAAATGGTTCAATCCTATGAAAGGATTTGGATTTGTCACATCTCACCAGAGAGGAGAAGATATTTTCTTACCCGCAGATGTGCTACGTGGAGCAGGATATGCATCTCTTGAGCCAGGGACTCGCGTCCTTGTTAAAGTTTCCAGGTCTGAACGGGGGCCGGAAGTACGAATGCTTAAAGTTATCCGTTAGAAGTGTAGTGACAATTAAGGATTAGTAATTTCCTCGAAGAGTGTTTGGTGTTTTGTGGTCAAAAGGAAATTTTATGCCCTAATTTGTCAAGGAGAATAACCTTAACTATTCCATAGGTGCTAATCATCATCCATGCAACTTCCATCACAAATGCGGCTAGATTCCAAGAATAGAATAATGAAATTAAAATCATAATCGCTGCCACAAAATTTAAAAAAGAGTAGAGGATGCCATTTGATTTTAGCTTCCCCATTTGAAGAAAAGCATATGCAATAAGAACCAATATGGCCCCTAAGCACCCAATGAGATCTGGGAGCCAACTTACTAATAAATCAAAAGGCAACCCTTGATCGAGCCTTGATATCATTTTATATTTCCTATTATTATATAATATAATATAGTCATTATTTTCAAAAAGGAAAGGTATATCTTATAAAATGAGTTTTAGGGGGCAGAGTATGAAAGAAAAGAGGGATATATCTTACCCCCTAGAACAAGTAAAACACGAATAATCCTCTTCCATTCCAAAGACAGATGGACCTATCATTAAAGAAAGCAGACCTACCATTAAAATCAAATTTCTTTCTTTCCAACGCTAAATCTCTTTGTCGTAATATAAAAGTATTTATTAAAAAATTATACATATGTGATTTCGTTATAAACAACAAGAAGATCATACAATCCCTTTAAGAGTCTGTCGTTTGTAAGAGAATTGACCTTCAGATCCAACTCCCAGAAAATGCAGTGTCAGCCAAGCGGCAAGACCACCTACCATAAGATAGCCCGCAGGAGAAACCGCTGATCCTGTCCATTCAACTAGCACATGGGCAATCAAAGGCGTAAACCCTCCGAAAAGGGCTGCACCCACCGAATAACTAAAAGACAACCCACTATATCTAATATTTGCTGGAAAAAGCTCTGGTAAGAAACTGACTGATGGCGCCGCAAATGCAACCCCCACGAAACTCAAAATCGTTTGACCTTCCAGAATATAAACCCAATTGTTCGTGCCAAATAATAAAAACACGGGCAATGCACAAACAATGAATCCAATCGCTGCCCATGACATAAGCTTCTGCTTACCAATGGCGTCTGATAAATATCCCATCATGGGGAATAGTAATCCCCATAAAGACATGACATAGGCATTTATTAAAAATATGTGGGATGAGGAAAGCTGAAGATCGGTTTTTAGGATAACACTTGGATAAATAGAAGAAAGGTAGAGAGGAATAAAAATTGCGCCTCCAATAAAAGATGTGTAAAGAGCTGGGAGCTTGTGTGTCTTTAACGTCTGAAGCAATGGGTGTTTAGAAACCTTCCCCGTTTCCTTTATGGCTAAGAAATCCGGAGATTCTTTAACGTTATAGCGGATATAAAATCCGATGAGACCAAAAATACCTCCCGCAATAAATGCAATCCGCCAAGCCCAACTTGGCACTTCCGGCATCGTCAACAAGAAACCTATACCTGTAGCAACAACTGAACCTGCAAAAGTCGCAGACCCTATAAATCCACCCCAAAGCCCTGATTTCCTTTTCATAACATGCTCATTCACAAAAATAGCTGCCCCCGTATATTCCCCACCCACACAAAAACCCTGCATCAAACGGCATAGTAAAAGAATTATAGGAGCAAATAATCCAATGCTCTCATAGGTTGGCAATATGCCAATGGTTACCGTTGGAATTATCACGAGAAGAATTGAAAGAGATAAAGCATGTTTTCTGCCCAACCTATCTCCTAGATGGCCAAAAAACATTCCTCCCAAGGGTCTCATCAAAAATCCTACTGCAAATATGGCTAAGCTCTCTACGTAGGAAAGGAAAAGATTTCCTGTTGGAAAATAAAGAGGGGTTAACACGGGAATGAAAAAACCATAAAGCGTCCAATCATAATATTCTAATACATTACCCATCATACACGCGAATAAAGGGTTGTTATGTTTATGATTATATTTCATCTGCAAAGATCCTCATTAAGAAGTCTTTTAAAACTCTAACCCTTTTAGAATTTTCAAGTGACTTTGAGAAGTTATAAAAAGTTTCAACAATAGGTCCATCAATTTCTGGAAGTACTCTTATCAGACCTAATTTCTTGATCGCTGGATTATTGTTCGCAAGAGTGATGATACCAACACCTGTTTCCGCCAATTTAATCTTTCCATAGAAGGAATTTATTTCCAAGAAAGGCTTTCGAATTTTCCCAAGCTCACATCCTGCACGTAAAAACCAATCAACTATATTATAGGGATGGTCAATTCTATCCCCAAAACTAATCAACCGATGATGATCCAAATCATTTAATACCTTAGGAGTCCCAAATTTTTTAAGATATTCCTCACTGGCATATAACCCTATTGGACGCGTAAATAGTTTTTCATGAACGAAGTGGAAGGATGATGGTGCCGAAACCCCAATGACCACGTCATAATGCTTACTATACAGATGATCTAAGTTATCTTCTAGGGTAATGCTGAGGTCTATATTGGGATAAAGGTGTATAAAATCAGAAACATGCTCCAAGAGCCATATATTGGCAAAAGCATGAGTTGTTGCAATTGTCAGTTTACCTCTCGGGTTAGAATCTTCCTCCTCAATAAGAGACCTTGCTATTTTTATCTGTTCTATCATTTTAGAGACAGCATCAAAAAGGATCTTCCCCTTAGAGGTAAGAGAAAGTTTGTCAGCTCCTCTGATAAAAAGCTGTGATTTAAGTTGATATTCAATTGTGCTAATCTGTCGACTAAGAGCCGATTGAGTTAGATTCATTTGCAGACTCGCTTTTGTAAAACTCTCATTGAGGGCTACAACATAAAAAGACTTTAATTTATCCCAATCAAGATGGTCTAAATAGCTAGGCATAAAATACTACACTTCATTAATTAATTTTTGATATTTTTCATTATGTTTGTCTATATTTATGTAAATAGAACAAAAAAGAAAATTTTTCAAGGTGTTCTTATGGCTAACTGTTTTTGTCATCCGATTTCCATAAATTCATGTTTCAAGGAAAATAATGTTTTTTGTCTATTTACATTTTAGAAAAATATATTTTCATAGGCCCTATTCCAAAATAGCATTAGCCCCAAACGGAAAATCTTCTTACTCTTATATCAAGTAGCAGATGCCTCCATGTTTTGATCTGCTTTTAGTCTCCCCCTCGGGGTAGAATTATCAGGAGAGAGGTTTGGTATATAGTGGTTCTCTCTCCCTTTTCTTCCCTCTGAAATTAAACCTATTAATTTTTAATCGGAAGAATCAATTTCTTAGTGAGTTGGAGTTTGCCTTTCCAAGCGACTTGTTCAACTCCTCTCCCAGCGTAAATTTGCTTTGTGGCTTCAACGATCAAAACACCAGACAGATTTCGGAACCATTTGTGACCTATTTTTTCCCAAGCACTTGCCGTGCTTAATGAAACCCTTGATTGGGTCGGAGGAATATATAGGGCATATTCAGCTTGGAGGGGAACAAACGTATTTTCCTTTAAAAATTTATTAAGTTGGGAAAGACTATAGCTACGACCTAGACCGAATGGCGTTTTTTCTGTCCTTGCCCATATGCTCGTTCGATTTGGAACGATCAGAATTAACCGACCGCCATCCGCCAAAACACGCCAGACCTCTCGAATCATCTCTTTGGGGCTGGAGGTAAATTCGAGAGCGTGGACAACGAGTGCAAAGTCTGCAGACTTATCCGCAAGCGGTAGCTGAGTTTCCTCCGTCAAAACCACAATATTAGGTGTTTTCCGTGACCAAGAAAGGGCACCTTGTTCAGCAGGCATAAGCGCTACAAGTCGTGAGGCTTCTTCCCTGTAATATCTTAAAAGAGGAGTGGGATACCCAAGAGCTATCATATTGCTCCCTTTAACGTCTGGCCACATCTCGCGAACTTTACGGCGAATCATCCGCCGCACTACTTGCCCAAGGCGTGTCGCATAGAAATCCCGCAGCGCTATGACATCCGGCCACATAGTTTTTCCTTCCTGTCGCACTTTATCACAATCAAGAAGACATAAGCATCATTTTGATCCTATCTTTTTTGATCAACTTTGTCTCCGCAATACATGCTATGATAAATAACAACATTTTGAGGGTTGATTTTTTTTAAAAAGCCTCTTACATTATAGTCAACTGTTGTTTTATTAATGTTATTTAGATAGAGATTTAACCATGATTTACAGAAAATATCCTCTCCTTTTTTTATTGACCTTATCCTTTGTTCAATCTTCTCATGCAACACTACGGGGTACAGAAGCTTTCAACTCAACTCTTGAAGGAGGTAATTCCTCAAGGTTTTCAACTACCAAAACTATCAGAGCTACCCAAACGAATAATGTTAAGGAATTTGATTTTAAGAAGTACATTCCAAACATGAAATACAATGATGTTGCTTCAAAAGAGAAGGAAAAGATTGAAAATTATAAGCCAGATTTACGCAAATTATTAGAGACCTTGTATCAGGGATTAAATTCCTCACAGGAACATTCTTTAACTCCGATGACTCAAACTTATCTGAAAGAAAACAATAGACGCATTGCTATCAATAGAGAACTGATGGATAGTGGTTTTATTTTATCTGTAAGTGGTAATACTGCTTTAAGACTTAGCGATAGCTTAGTATATACTGTTATCTCCAATCCGGGTGTGGGTAAGACAGATACACGGGTGAAAGAAATAGAGGCGAGATTAGATCTTGCCGAAGAAAAGGAAAGACCTTTAGCTGCAGAACGACAAGCTGAAAGAAAAGAAATGCTAGAGGAATTAGGCAAAAAATCTTATAATCTGAGGCAGCCCGCGACCCCAAGGTTTCATAAGTTGAGGAAGTTCTTGAACTTAATCTAATCCTCAAACTTATATCAGAAATTAAGAAAACCGCCCATTACTTTTCCGTAATGGGCGATTTTCTGGGAGATCAGACATCCTTGACATCTTCATCCATAAATTTTATCCCTTTTCTTAGTTATGGTGCCTAAACGCCAAAGAGGGAACATGGTGTAAATCCGTGACTACCCCCGTAACTGTAAGGGAAGAGCCCACTCCATAAACCCACTGAAGTCTTTCGGGAAGGGGGAGAAAAAGGGTAATGAGGCCCGAGTCAGGAGACCTGCCATAACGAGTCACCATCCTTTTGCGCGGGGCGCGTCAAAAGTCACGGCTTTCCGTTAGTGGTGACGACAAGAAATTGTCGATCAACCCTGGGGAGACATAGTGGCTTATCCTGTCTTTATCGTATGTGTTCTTATTTGCGTCATGCCTCTCAAGCTGTCTGCAAATTCAGAAGCAGTCTATGAGATCACCGCTGCACCTCTTTATTCCCCGCCTAAAAACGTGGGAGGTTATGAAACGGTTATTAATCAAAAAGAAATTGAAGACTATCAGGAAACTTTTTTGAAGGATTCCCTTCCCTATGCCCCAAGCATCATCCTGAATTCCCTTGGCACCTTAGGACGCCAAGTGGATTTTTCTATACGAGGAGCCAGGTCCCCTCAAAATCTTGTTCTTGTAGACGGAATTTATGTCAATAATCCCGCTGCAGGAGGGGGGGTTGATCTTTCAAATTTTCTCAATGCAGACCTTGAACGGATTGAAGTTCTCCCGGGTCCTCAAACCTTGGCTTATGGTCCCGGAGCCCTTGGGGGTGTTATTCAGCTTATTCCTAAACACGGAAAGGGAAAACCGTCCATAAAAGCCCTTGGAGAGGGAGGGAGCTTTCGCGCAAAATATGGTACGATCACGGCTCAGGGTGAAGAAGGCCCTCTTCAATTTTCAGCAACAGCCGCTGGCTTTCAAAGGGGCCCCTCCCCTTTTACGAACCCCCTTCATGGAAATCGTCAAGGCGACCGGTATCGAAATGGAACTCTCTCCTCTCGTGTTGGCTATGCCCTTAATGACAATTGGGAAGTTGAGGGACTTGTTCGTTATTCTGAAGGAAGAGTTCAATTTGATGACCCTCGCTTTGTGTCTCAGGAAAAAGCAAGCCTTCCCTTTCTTGCTAAAAATTTTAGTGATTCCCAGACTTTACTTACAAGTCTCGAGAATAAATGGGGAAATGAGGATTGGGAGCATTCTCTAAAAGCGTCTTACTCGCGAACACGCCTCAAGACAACAACTCCCACCTTTCACGATGCAACGATTGGGGAGCACCCTTACATCATCTATCGTTCTGAGGTTGAAATAAATTCTCAAAATTTTTTCATGGGAGGAATTGATGGAGGACAAGAACGCGCCCACGAGCCAAATCTTCATAAAAGATCCCATGGCGGAATTTATCTCATTCATACCTTTAAACCCTTTGAGACAACGGCATTGAAAGGGGGCATTCGCTTTGATCGCTATCAACAGTTGGGAAATCGCGTCACTTTTAATATTGGTGCCGATCAAAAAGTAACGGCTACCACAACTCTTAGAGCGAGTTATGGAACAAATTTTAAGCCACCGACTCTTTCTGATCTCTTTCAAAAAAGTCCTTGGCAAATCCCCAATCCTCATCTGAAGCCTGAGAAAAGTCGCAGTCTTGAGGCGGGCATCGATCAAACTTTTTGTGAGGACAAGATTAAAGCTAGCCTAACCGGTTTTTTAACATGGATTAAGAATATAACCCTCTCTCGTCGTCTTCCAAATGGAAAATGGCGGCGATTCAATGGGGAACGACGGGTATCAAAAGGTTTTGAAATGGCCTTTTCCTTAAAACCAATAAAAACCCTTGAGATTAAAACCGCACTGACTGTCATCCACGCAAGGGACTTTCCTCACCACAAAACCTCTCCTTTCATTCCCACATTTAAAGGAGCAGGAGAAATCCACTGGCAAGCTCTTTCCGATCTTTCCTTTTTTGTGCAAGGCTATGGCGTCACATCCCGCAAGAATAACCAACCTCGAAGAAGGCTTGCTCCATATGGTGTGCTCCATTTAGGGGGAGCTCATGATATCAATCAACATATTGCCTTTTTCGGACGTATTGAGAACCTTACCAATAAGCACTATGAAGAGGTATTCGGTTACGGCTCACGCGGCCGCGCCTTTTTCATAGGAGTGGAGGCAAAGACATGAGGCAGGGAATTTACTTTTTTAGATTGCTTCGCCTCCCCGGAGGCTCGCAATGACGATCCCCCCCCACCGTCATTGCGCGGAGCCCCAGGCGACAAAGCAATCTAGTTTAAGTTCATTAAGAGGCCGAAAAGCGGCCGACCCCGACTACGCCGAGGCGAGAGCAATCCAGCCTTCCCTCATATTCGCCGCCATTTTTTCCCTTGGTCTGCATGGGCTTATTGCTAGTTTTTTAATTCCCTCTGCCCCAACCCGCTACGCGAGCGAAGCGTGGCGACACTCTTCAATAAGACGAATGGTCACCGTTCAAGTGATTTGGGAAAGAAATAACGATGGTCTTCTCCATCATGCCCCCACAGATGAGAAATCTGAAAAATCCTCAATCACGACAGAAAAGAAAGCTTCAAAATTAAGTAAGGCCCCAACACAGATCAAAAAAATGGCTTATACTCCTCCTCTTTTATTGGATTCCGGTGAAAATGACGAAGGGATGCCTAAGGTTGGAGAGGAAAATAAAAGCCATTCCTTCAAACCAGAATCAAAAACGACCACGAATAGGAAAACTCATCACCCTCTTCCTGAATACCCTTGGATTTGCCGAAAACGGCGTCAGGAAGGTAAGGTTTTTGTTAACGTTAAAACCAACGCAGAAGGCCAGGTGCTTGAGGTGAATCTGCACAAAAGTTCTGGTTATCCTCGTCTGGATGAAGCGGCAATAGATGCTGTTAAAACCTGGATTTTTGCAGAGGGAAATCAGAAGAAAGTTCTTATCCTTGACTTTCGACTTGAGGGGTAAGGTAAATTCAACCTCTTCTTGCCAGGGATGACGCAATCGGATTTGTAATTACTATTTCATTAAAAAAGATCTAAAAATTGTTTTGTATCATGAAATAGATATGTTATTCTATACGCAGTACACAGGTGTATCCACCACCCATGTACTGCTAAACATAACCAAACACACAAGGAGGTTCGGCCATGTCTGATCCGAATATACCCACATCCGAAACATTCTTCAAAGCTTTTGAGTATCAACTTCAAAGGTTAACCACCGTTGCAGATGAGTTAGATATCTTAATCTTTAAGATGGGGCAAATTCATGCGACCCTTAGTCGAGGATGTGAAAAGGACTAAGCCGGAAGGAGGCCTTGAAAGGGCTGTTTTCTTATTCAGGCCTCCCTTTTCCAAACTGATCCCCTTTCTTTTCTCTTAAAACAGATGAGATATAATTAAGACACCTTAATGTTTATGTAAGAATTCAAAATCACTACCCTTATTGAATAAAAGGATCGAGGAGCCTTTCGAGACATCTAACTAAAGATAGACATAAAGGCAGAAGAGTGGCATAATAAAGTCATGGAGGTGAGCTATGACA
>MKUL01000069.1 GCA_001897795.1 Alphaproteobacteria bacterium 41-28
TGTAAAAACTATTTTGCTTCCTCTGGATATGTAAACACTTAAATCAAGAATGCTCTAGTTGAAACAACAGGGCAGGATGAAGAAGCCAGCAGAGAGGCAGATGTACGAGAAGATTAGAGAAAAATTAAATGAGGTTCCTATTGAAGTTCACCGCCACAAAGAAAACTTCTTTGTCAGTTCCGTGACAGCATCCCACGGACCAAAAAAGACAGTCCATAATATTGAAGGTCTTCTTCTTTTGTATTCTTCGTATTTTCGAGCTGTTCTTGATAGGTGCCACCTGTCATGGTATTGGTGAAATCTACGCAAAGGATATTTTTCTCTTTCGCTCCTTGAATGGCTGTGCGGATCTTATTGGAGTTTCCACTCAAAATGATAAACGGCATGCTTGAAATGGCAGGGTGGGAGGTCGCATTGGCATCAATATAGTCACACAACAGAGTTTTGGTTTCATCAACAATTTGTCCTAGTCCAAACGCCATATGCGCTAGCGCATTCATCGCGACGCCTGGTTCACAAGATTTATTGATAATTGCAACGAGTTTGTTTTCAAACATCAGTGATTCCTTTGATGGGGAAAATGCAGTTTAAAAAGTGAAAAGAGGTTCTATTTTTTCTGGATTGCTTTGGCTCTTAATGAGCCTCGCAATGACATTCCCCCCATTCGTCTTTGCGAGGGCGTGAAGCGCCCGAAGCAATCCAGTGATCTTAATACACTTCTTAAGCAGCCTTTAATTCGCGCTCTTTTTCAGCCACTTTTTTGTTATACAATTTGCTTAGAGCGCCGGCAGCAAATATCCAGGCAAGAATGACGAGGATCATGATAGAACAAGTATAGGGCGCAATGGTGATTTGCGTTGCCGTTGTTGAGACAGCGACGAGCAAAAATTGTTGTACAATGGCACCCCCGGACTTCCCTAGACGTCCGCCAATGACGTCAACAGCTGCCTTACCCTTAACCTTCAGCTCTTGGTCCAATGGAATGTAAGACATTTCTTTTGTGGGGTCGAAGAGCGAATACTTCGTACCTTTACTTAAAATGTTTTGGGTTGCCCCAATCATGACGGCCATGAAGACAGGCGTTGTTCCCATCGCAATGGTTAGCCAGTCGAGGCTGTCACGGAAGATGACGAAGGTGAAGAAGAGTGCGCCTGTGATTAAAAGAATGATCGGTGTTAAAACAGCACCTGTAAACCATCCAAAACGGCGGACAATACCCTTACACAGTAAAATCAAAATAATGGTCGCAATTCCCGTAAAGGTTGAGAAATTCCCCATAAAAGCACCATAATCATTTAAAACGGGATATTGAAGTTTGAGTTGGCTTTTCCAAGTTACTTCGACAAGGTTAATGGACATTCCATAGCCAAGGACCAAAACAGCGACGAGACCTAAATAAGGAGAGGAAATTAAGTATTTGAAGCTTTCTACAATCGAGAGCTTTGGCTTATCCTTTTTGGGTTTTTTGCTGGTTTCTGCCTCATCATAATAGAAAGGATCCGTTAAGACGTACCGATTCATCCACCAATAAATAGCAACAATTGAGAGGCCCGCAACCACAACTGTCCCCATCATGTAGTTGAGGCTAATACCCCAGACATCTACTTCAGGGGCATAATTACCACCGATGGATGAAAAATAGGTAACGGTTTGACCGGACAAAATGAGGGCTATATTGCCGAGTAAAGGAAAGAGAGGATAAAAGCGTTTGGCTTCCCCCGTGCGGGTAATTTCGTTGGCAAACTGCCAGAATAAAAGAGAGACGACAACACTTCCCCAGAGCTCCGCCATAACATAGAAGATGGAATAAGACCAAGATCCCCACAAGGCAAAAATGAACCTTAAAGAAGGAACAGATTGCTGTAAGGCTTTAACTGATTCGGCTGTGGGATGGAGGAGTTCTTTATTAGGGTAAATAAGGAGAGCAAAAAGTCCAAAAAAGATAATGAAGGGAAGGATACATACATAAAACAAATTTTCTTTTGAGAGGATGTTGCTGAGCTTCGCATACAAGATCACAAAAAGAATGGACGATGGAGTCACACCCCAAAACTTGAGGAAGTTAATGGCTTCCGCACCAGAGGCCCCCACAACTTGGACATCTTTTATATCTCGCACAATTGTATAGATAAATAAAACAAAGAACATCATCATGCCCATAGGCAAGAATTTCTTCATTTCGGAGCCTTGAATAGGCCAAATGGCGGCGCGAACCTTTGAAAACTGAGGTTCCTTTTGAGGCATTGCTTGTACGGACATTGTGATCTTACCCTTTTATGTTGCCTTTTTAGTATCGGCATAATGACTAAAAAAATCTAAATATAACTAAAAGCAGTTTTAAGTGAATCCACCAAAAACTGCCACGCTATTACCACCATTTTCTTTTGTTGTCAAACAGGGATTTTGTCATAACTGGTATGAGCTGAGTGCATAGAATAGGGCTTATCTCCTTAATTTTTCGACTTTTATTAGGTTTGACGCATCTTTCAAAAGCATATATGGATCCATCTTTATTAAAGGGGATCCAGATGAGGTGTTTTTTTATTCGTAATCCCTTCGACTTCACGATTTCTTTTTCTTTTCGCCTCGATCCATTCACGGAAAGGCTAAGTATAATAAATTTTAGAAAATTACAATAAATAAATGGCAATGACGATTCCACTACTCTGTCATTGCGAAGCCACAAAGTAGCTGAAGCAATCCATTCTTTTACTGTTTTTCTGGATTGCTTCGGGCTATAGCCCTCGCAATGATGGAGTGGGAGAATCGTCATTGTTAAAGGATTAACATAAAATTATTTTCTTTAGGTTAAAGTCAATTCTATAATAGGTACACGGTTTTTAAGGATTGAATCATGAAAAATGAGCTTTTAACATCAGAACAGCTAAAAGCAACTGAAGAGGCTGCGATTGCGGATGGAATTTCTGAAGAGAACCTGCAGGAACGTGCGGGCAAAGCCGTCGTTGATGTCATCCTCAAACATTTTTCTCCTTGTCCTACAGTCGTTTTTTGTGGTCCTGGTAAGAATGGAGGGGATGGGAAGATTGTCGCTCGACTTTTGGAAGAGAAGGACTGGCCGGTTACAGTTATAACCCACAAAGATCATCTCTCACAGGAGGCGCTGAAACAATTATTAAGTGACGCAGAACTCATTGTCGATGGCCTGCTGGGGACAGGTCTTTCCAAACCCTTAGAAGGGAATATTTTAAAGTTTGTGGAATTCATAAATGCCTCAGGAAAACCAGTTGTGTCTATTGATTTTCCGACGGGGATAGATACAGATTCAGGGGCTTGCTGGGGGAATGCCGTTCAAGCGACCTATACAGTAACTTTTTTCAGAGCACGTCCTGGGCATTATCTTCTTCCGGGTCGCATATATACGGGAAAACTTTATGTCAAAGACATTGGACTACCTGACCAGTTGCTCCCTTCGATAACCTATTATGCCAATAGTCCTTCTTTATGGGGGAAATTTCTAAAAGGTCCTCAACCCCTTGATCATAAATATACACGTGGCGCGTGTCTTGTCGTTGGAAATGGCTGCATGCCGGGTGCCGTAAGACTGGCATCCCTTGCGGCCAGACGGGTGGGAGCTGGGCTTGTCCGTCTGATGTGCAAAGTCGATGAATACCCTATTTTCGCAACGATTGCCTGGGGTGAAATTGTTACTCCCGTGGCGGCTGCTCAGGAATTTTTAGATTGGACCATGAATGCACGTTTTAATGCTTTGTTATGGGGGACGGGAGCTTTGCCTCAGGAATCAACCCGAGAACAAGCCCTTCTGCTTCTTTCCTCAAAAAAACCTTGTGTTTTGGATGGAGGGGCTCTTTCCAGTTTTGAAGGAAGGACCGCTGATCTTACGAGTCATCTCCATGAAAATGTGATTCTAACCCCTCACGAAGGCGAGTTTCAAAGGTTGTTCCCTCATCTCGCTTTTTTAAAGAACAAAGCTGAAAAGGCCCAAAAAGCTGCCATTGAAGCAGGAGCCGTAATGGTTCTCAAAGGCTATGACACAATTATTGCTTCCCCTCAGGGTGAGCTCATCATTAATGCGAACGCTCCGGCTACGCTTGCCACCGCTGGTACGGGGGATGTGCTTGCGGGATTGATGGTGGGTCTTTTGGCTCAATGTCTTCCTCCCTTTCAAGCCGCGGCAGCTGGAGTTTGGATTCATGGAGAAGCCGCAAGTCGCAGAGGGCAGGGTCTTATTGCAGAAGACTTACCGGGAGAAATTCCAGCTGTTCTTCAACTCTTACACGCACTCCTTGAAACACCATTAGGTGAGTAGTTACGGTCTTTTTTTACTTTTGCTGATTTTCCATAATTTAAATTTGACCAAAAACGACTTCGAAAATGTGTTGACAATAAACTAATTCTTTGGCAAAAATGAGATAACTAATTTTATCATATTAGATATGATAAAATTAGTAACCTTTCAAAAATCAGGAGGCAAATGTGTATGACAACGATAAAGATGCGCTGGAAGGACTGGGAGAATACATGTATTAGGAAAGCGTTTGAACAAAAGATCCAACTTAAGGTGATTGCTGCAGCTTTAGGAAGAACCGTAGATTCTGTAAGTAAGAAGATTAAAAAGCTTGAGTTACGAGAGGAAACCTCAAAACGAGGACGTTTAAAAGGAGACAAGGACTCAAGAGCACGGGTCGAAAGAATCCCTCAGGATCTGGCAAAAATGGGGAAAATTCTTAAAACGTATTCCCCCATAAAAGTCTCTCTAAAAGGACTATTTATTTTAAAAAATGGATATTGGATATTAGGGAATTCCCTCCCGCAAGGTCTTGAGAAGGGAGAATTCCAGGGGGGTCTATCCCAAGAAAATGTTTCTTTTTCTCTTTCCTTCCCTCTGGATTATATCCTTTCAAAGGAACCTTCTCCTCAGAAGATAAAAAGAAAAAGAACTTTTGAAAATCCTGTCTATGTATCTTTACCACATGTGGAACAATGGGCAGTTTCCGAAGGATTTTATAAAGTCGAAAGTGATTTACAACGGCGTGGCCTTTTCTATTGGAAGGAAGGGCGGTATTTTTCAAGAGCTCAGTTACTGATTTATGTCAATCGGATAAGGCTTGATAGGAAGTTGCAACCACTGGCTTTTTATGAGGAAGAAGATCTATATGCTGGGTCTCAAGCTTACTAGATGTGGGTAAGGCTCAAAACGGGGTTTTTTCTTGCGGAAAACAATGGATGTGTTCAGGTTTTTTTAGGACAAGTACGCGTTTGAGGACCCCTCTTTTGGGATGGACGACAAGGGCTTTGCGAGCAACTTGCCAAACAGGGATGTCGTTATGAGAATCCCCTGCATAGTCAAAGCCATAAACGCCAAACCTTTTGAGAAGTGCTTGTTGTTTCCGAGGACCCGTCATATTGATGTGCCCATTGCTTCCGATGACGTCTTGAAAAATGCCAAGATGTTCCGCAATTTTTTGGGCCATCCTTTGATCAGTTCCTGTTGCAAGGATCAAAGGCCGTCCCTTCTGAGCCTCATCTTTGGCAAAGGTTAAAAGTTCAAGGTTGTACGAGAGGTGGTGAGGGGAGAGGTTAATATGATCTGTGAGACGGGCTTTGGCAAAGGCTCTACCCTTGATAAACCAATAAGGGACAAGGAACAGAAGCCATGGTTTTTTGATGATGAGAAGGGTCATCATTTCATGGCATGTATCTGTTCGAATCAGCGTTCCATCTAAATCGAGAACAAGGGGGAGAGACGAGGGAGTTAGCAACACCCCTGCCCCTCATGGACGAGTGATTTCTTGCTCCAAATAACACTTCCCAGGAAAAGAGCAAGGCAGGCATAAAGAATATATTCGTATCCAAAAAAGGCGGATGTTCCCATTCCAAGTCCAGCGCCGAGGGCAAATTTAAAAGGTGTCCATTTGGCATGGTGTTTATAAATTTGATAAGCCATAAACCCTAAGGTCATGAGACCAAACACGACCATCATGGGAAAAAAAAATTCATGATAAGCAGAGAGTTCAATTCCGATAAGGCTTAAGAGGCCTGCATAGATAGGAAGGCACATAGGACATGCCGCGCATGACAAAAGAGAGACAACAACGGTACCTGTACCACTGAAAACACCACCCCATCGCTTCATCTTAAGCGTCCTTTAGTCATCATGAATCATAATCTTAATTTAGGGAGTTCTTTCCCTTATTTCAAGGGGGATGTGAGATTTGCAAGTTAATATATGTAGTGTATGAGAGATCTGATGGTATGGCCAGACCCAAACCATCAGATCTAGATTAAGTTTTTTAAATTTTAGATAACTTCCAACCCTTTGACTTTTCCTGAACTTCACTACGTTCGCCTTCAGGACACATATAACTAATTAATTCTAAATGATATTTCTTATCCATGCATTTTGCTATGGCTTTGCCAAACGGGCTTGTTTTGAGGCCTTCATTTGATTGCACGAGCGCATAAACATACCCAACGGCTGCATACCGTCTTTGATATTTTTCTTCGGGAGCATTTACAAGAGGATTTGGATGGTAGCCAAAGCCTTGAAGTATGACGTCCATATAATCCTTATCCACATGATTTTTATTAAAATCTTCAACTTTAATGGCACCGTGAAAACCAGTTTCCAAAAAATCTCTAAAAGCTGCGTCATATTTTTCTTTTTTGAGATTATTCAAAGCAGCGTTATATGTTTCCTCTTCTTTCTTATTACTGTTCTCCATTGAAAAGCTTTTTGGTGGCACTTTGACTTCCTCGCAACAAGAAGTGTCATCATTCATAGCGTGAACAGGGCTATGGATGCTTAGAAAAAGTGGGAAAGCAAAAGCTGTGATTTTATAAAAAGTATATTTTTTTAACATTGAAATCTCCTCACTCAGTTAAATATTATGTTACAACTGTAAGACCTTTTCAAAAACAAGCTGAAAAGGTTGACGAGGAGAGATTATCATTGGCTTGAAATAAAGTCGATAGATCACTTGAAAATTCAGAAACCCTTTGACGTTTTGAATGGCATTGATCAAAATGAACTCGAATTCTGAATCTAGGACTACCTATGCTACCCCTTGCCTCAACCCTTCCTGAATATACGGTCACTGAACTATCTCTTGCTTTAAAAAAAACGGTGGAAACAGGCTTTTCTCGTGTTCGGGTAAAGGGAGAGATTTCAGGACTCAAACGTCACACTTCTGGACATGTGTATTTTGCCCTTAAAGATCAAGACTCTGTATTGGACGCCGTGTGTTGGCGGGGAAGTTTTCAAGGACTTTCCTTGACCCCTCAAGAAGGGATGGAAGTCATTGCTATAGGGAGGCTTACAACATACCCAGGACGGTCTAAATATCAAATTGTGGTTGAAGGAATGGAGCTGGCAGGCGAGGGGGCTCTTTTAAAGCTTTTGGAAGAACGCAAACGAAAATTGGGTGCAGAGGGGCTTTTTGACGAGGCACGAAAGAAACAACTTCCCTTTCTTCCTCAGCTTATCGGAATTGTCACCTCTCCCACGGGAGCCGTCATCCAGGATATGCTCCATCGTTTAGCGGATCGCTTCCCGGTTTCTGTTCTTTTATGGCCCGTTGCCGTTCAAGGAGAAGGAGCTGCTGCTCAAATTGCTGCAGCTGTGAAAGGTTTTAATACTCTTCCGACAAAGCCTGATGTTCTTATCGTTGCGCGGGGAGGAGGGAGCCTGGAAGATTTGTGGGCTTTCAATGAAGAATGTGTTGTGAGGGCGGTTGCTGCAAGTCAGATTCCCGTCATTACGGCTGTGGGCCATGAAACAGATGTGACACTTGTCGATTTTGCAGCTGATAAACGGGCGCCTACACCTACGGCTGCTGCTGAATTTGCGGTGCCTGTGAGGTCTCAGCTTGCTCAAACTCTTCTTCAGTATGGATCCCAGCTTTCAACGCGTTTTGAACATATGCTCGTCCTTTACGAGAGCCGTCTTGAAGCTTTGAGGAGAGGGTTACCTCCCCTAGGAACTTGGTTGGATGAAAATATGCAAAAGCTTGATGAGTTGTTTGAACGTTTGATCAATGCTGAAAGACGGTTTATTGAGCAGCGAGGTGTGACTCTTGATCATTTGATCCAGCGTCTTACGCCTGCTCTCGTACATATTTTACAGAAAGGCGAACACCGTTTTGAAGCGCTTGCACAACTTTTAGAAAGCTATTCTTATACGCGCACTTTGGAGCGTGGTTTTACCTTTATCACAACTCTCGATCAACATTTGATTCCAGCCCGATCGAAAACAGCTCTCCATCAAAAGATTCAGATTCATTTTTACGATGGGGTTGCTAAGGCTGAAATTATAGATTCTGAATTGTAACTGACGTGGAGAAAGGGGGGGTCATTTCGAATAATTTAAGGCTATGACTTTTTGCAATTTTTTGGTATTCTATTTCTAGAAATTAAAAAAAAATGAAAAGGGGATAATCATGACAACGACAACCCTCACACGTGCAGATATTATTGATAGCCTTGTTCGAGAGACAGATTTGCCGCGCCATCAGGCAACAGACTTTTTGGAAACCGCTCTTAAAAGCATGATGGTTTCGCTAACAGATACAGGCCTCGTTAAAATTTCTTCTTTTGGATCCTTTAACGTCCGCCAGAAATCTAAGCGTGTTGGCCGCAATCCCAAAACTGGGAAGGAAGCTGTCATTACGCCGCGGCGTGTTCTTTCTTTTAAACCGTCTCAATACCTTCGGGAAAAGGTTCAACGGCGGAAAAATTCATAGAGGAGAATAAGAATGGAAAAGTTTAAAGTTTTAACCATTTGTTTTTTAGCAGCGACGAGCCTTTCAACGGAGATGTTTTCGCAAGCTCATGCAGCAACGCCAAATGAGGATGTTGCTCAAACTTTATATAAAGCAAATAAGGCCTTACTTCTTCAACAACGTCTTGTCGATAAAGCCTATAAATCTATTTTAGAAGCCCATGATAATTATGTAGATAAACCCGATTCTTCTACCTATCAAAAATTAAAAGATGCTGTAACAGCAGATCTGACGACTATTCAAAACTATAGAAATCTTGTAGACCAGGCAAAGAAAGTTCAAGCTCAAATTGAGCAAGCACAAAGTACTTTCTATGGAGAAACCCCTGCTACCCATGAGGAAATTGAAAAAGGACCTGAAGGAAAGGGAACTCCACCAGGGGGAGAAAGCCTTGCGAGCGAAATACCTATCCCACCGCCAGTGCTTGTTACGAAGTTGAAACAAGAAATTCAGGATAACGGAGGACCTAATTCTCCTTTTGCAGCTCAACTTCGCACGCAAGCTGACAAGCTGAAGTCGGTTCAAGATCGTATTACAAAGGAAGCGCAAAGTCCTGCCGTTCAGTCAAATCCCGCTGCGCAAAAAGAAGATACAAATTTAGTGACTTCCCTTCAAAAGGCAATCGAAGCACGAAGGAAGGCTCTGGGGTTTAATAGATAAGAGCGAATATATAGCTGTCGCATAAGTCTGGGAGGGAGGAAGCGGTGCTGAAAAGCACCGCTTTCTCGTTAAGAGAAGGTTTTTTATCCATTGATTTCAGTGCGACTTTGGTTTTCTAATGGATTCTCGTAACTACTCTCCCGTCCCTACATATGGTGTCATCCTCGGCCAAGAAAAGGTAACCGCCGCTAGAAAAAACCTTTCCCATAAGGATAAGCTGGGGCAAGGATGACACGGCTGAGTGAGTAGTTACTTTAAAAAACGCCTTGACTATTTTAAAAATTTTTGTTCTTTTTTACCATTGTTTTTTGTGAATTTTAAATATTTTGTTGTTAAAGTATATGGTTATGAAATTACAGCTCTCTAAATTGGCATTGACGTCTTTAAGTCTGAGCTTCTTAGCTTCGATCGTTACCCCAACATGGGCTATGGAAGATCGTGAAAATGCACACGGCACCCCTCTCAAAAAGAATGATCGACCTTCTAAAAGACAAAGAAATTCAACCGCAGAAGCCTCTGATCAAAGACAAGTTGACTTAGGGGGGCATAATGTCAGGCTGAAAGACTTTCTTGAGCAGCGCAGATCGATTTCTCGAGAGGAATGGAGAGAGAAGGGGCTTGGGTCAGAAGTAACTCTGTACCATCCGGCTAGATTTCACTGGAAACTACCCTTTGCTTATAAAAATGATGACGGCCCTTTGGATGTTATGTTAACGACCGAGCTTCTCTACCCAGAAGAAATTTTGGAATTTGGCAAGCAAGCATTATCCGGTTTGACGCAAGAGAACTATCAAATTCTCCTTCCACAACTTCGGACATTGGCCGTACAAACTTTCAATGAATCAATGTGGGATAGGGAGAATTGGAAATTTTTTCATGTAGAGAGTCACAAGATTTGTTCTTTTTTCTGGGAAGCCTTAGAAGATTTTTCAAATGGAGCTTTGATTCACGCTTTACAGACTTGGTCAAATAATTGGGAATTGAATCCCAAAGCAGGAACTTATATTTTTCTTTTGCTAGAAGGAAGGTTTTCTTCTTTTCGTAAAGAAGATACATATGATTTTTTTGAGAAAATCCCTCTACACCTTATTCAGAGCATTAAAATTCATGATGAAAGAGTCTACCCTTCGTCATTAAATAGAATATCAAAATTGTTAGGATGGTTCATTTTATCTGATACGAGGAGTGACGATCAAAAAGTTAAAGACAGAGCTCGTAAGATTTTAGAAAGAACTGAATCAGTTCTTAAAGAAGGTACTCTCACTAAAGGTTTAGAAGGATTTTGCTTCCCAGATGATAACGTTTATATCCCCTTCTATAATGGGAAATCCCCTGATAACAGGCCAATTGCTGCTCAGATCCCTTCAAGTTCTACCATAAATAACACAACATTGATTGAAAATAACATCACAATTAACTTTCCTCCTAATTCTGACACAAATGCAGGGAAAAAAGATCAAAAAAGGAAGTATAGAAGATGTTATAAGAGATTTACTTTTACTAAAGATGGAAAAGTAATTCTTCAGAATACTTTAAAGACAACGAGGACGGAAGCTAATCCTGACCAGTTAAGGGAGTTAATTGTAGCCATGACACACTTAAAAAGTAGTTTTGGCCCTATTGATGGTCGTGCAGAAGCTAGTTATAGTCATAGAATAGAATCTTGTAATCGTCTATTAGCGAAATTAAACGACGCACAAAAAGAGTCGTTGAGTGGTCAATAAGATTCTTAACGAAGGGGGAGAATGACTGCAGTTCTCAACCCTTTGTTATCTCTGTTTCAATTGGGCCTTGATTTCGGATAAGGTAAATCGCCTCTCTTTAAGACCCTTGATCTGGCGAATACGGTCCAGCATTTCTGGTTTATAGAGCTGGTAGCCTGAGGGGGTTTTTTCAAAGACATCTAAAAGTCCCTCTTTTGTCCAATGGCGAAGAGTGGAGATGGTTTCTCTTGACCGCTTTGCAAGCTCACCTATTTTAAGGAGTCTGACTGTTTTCTCTTCCAACAAGAAAGGTTCTTCCTCGCCTTTCAGAGCCTTGAGATAGATATCAAGTGACCGATCAACCGCTCGGGAAATGAGGGTTAAATAATCATCGTTAGAACCACCAAGCTGGGATTTTTCAAGAGAGGCGATATAGGAAAGTCGATCTCGTGTTCGAATGATGGCAGGGGGATACCCGTTCATGAGTAAAATAAGATTCATTAACAAACGCGCTGTGCGACCATTCCCATCCACAAAGGGGTGGATTGTGACAAGTCGGTAATGGGCTTCGGCCGCGAGTTCGACAGGGTGCACATTTTTTGTTGTTTGCAGCCAGTTAAAATAATCAGCCATGAGCTCAGTAACCTTGAGAGGGTTTGGCAAAACAACACGTGAACCAGAAATACGCACAGCCACTTGCCGATAAGACCCAGCATTCTCCTCATCAATTCCCTTGAGGATGAGAGAATGAAGCTGAAGAAGATCGTGTTCTGTGAGAGAAGAAACTTTTTGATGAATGAGCGTTTGAACCCAATCGAAAGCGTCCGCATGATTGATGGCTTCAAGATGTTCTTTGAGGGACTTCCCTCCAACAGTGATTCCTTTTTCCACTATGAGCGCGGTTTCTTGTCGTGTGAGAGTATTCCCTTCAATGGCATTGCTGGTGTAGGTTAGCTCAACACGGAACCATTCCTCTAAATTACGGACAAGTGCGAGCGGAAGGGGGCGATAGCGATCAAGTTCGTTCTTTTTTTCTGTTAATTTATCGTAGTTCATCTGCAAAGCATAAAGTATAACGTTATGGTTTTCAAGATGAGGGGCGTTGTCGTTGTACATTAAATGCAGTGAGTTGATACAAGAGGCTTGCACTCGATAAAGGAGAAAAATAGCTCTTATAAAAAGCGAGAAAGATTGAAAACTCTTTCCTTGTGGTGTCTAAGAAGGAGCTTGGAGGTGGAATTTCCCTATCAATTCAACGGATGTCAAATCTTCTGCCTCCCAAACAATGTAACCACATCTATGATTCTCATCCTCGGTTTGGCTCATAAATACAGCGTATTCTCTACCCGCAGAGGGATTAAAAGGGAGGGTTATCGGGTTCTTCCGATCCGTTTTGCCGCCATCTAATACCAGTATCCAACCGTTATATCCTTTTTTATTTAGAGCCTGCCTTGCTACCTCAACAGTCGTAATTTTAGGACAGTTATTTGACTGTGCTTTTTCTGACATCACTGTAAGGCCAAAACTCATGATGAAAGATGTTAATAAAAGAAAGTTTTTCATGTCAGTTTTCCTTTAGATGATCATGCCCTCTGCTAGACTTATTTGTTTCCATTAGAGGGTAGTATAATCAGAGCCCACGTGTGATAAGTATAAGAAAAATTTATGAACAATTTGTTAAGTGGAGCCATTTTTCACAAAAAAAGCGAAGCTCTGCCTTCTCCTTTCACAATATTATGCTTGAGACCTGAGGGTCTTATCCGAAACTAAGGCCAAGAAAGTGGAATCAAAGAAGAAGCTCTATTTTCCCAATTATTCTTATATACCAAAGCGAGAGACGTATCATCAATAAGAAGGACATTCTCGGCATTTCTAGATTCGGCCGCGCGTGTAAAATTGAAAGAACCTGTTAAAACGTACCTATTATCAAAAATCATAATTTTATTGTGCGCGAGGCCTTTCGCTGGATCGATATAAACCGTGAGCCCTTTTTGAATAAGAAAGGGGATTTGGGAGTGTTTTTCTTTGAGCTGAGATTTGTCGACAAGTATTTTCACCTCAACGCCCTCTTCATGAGCCTTGACGAGGGCGTTCGCAATTTGGGGTGACGTAAACGAATAGGCCGCAACTAAGATAGACGATTTCGTCTCCTTAATCGCTGAAACAATTAGATTCGTACAATGACCTTCCGGGCTAAAGCAGGCTCGAATGACTGCCTTTTCCGTTGTTGAGGCAAACCATTGAGGGGATACGGTTGAGTATGCAGTAAACCCTATACCGCACCCAATAAAAAAAGCGAAGAGAGCAGAAGACTTAAGGGTATTTCTTATGGACAGATTTTTTTTACTCATAAATCAATAGCATGAAAAAGTTAAATGAAATAATAAAGAAAAATAATAGCTTTTGTCCTTGATCGTATAAGAAAATCTATTTTCTGCAAAGTATAGTAATCACCTTCAGTATTATAACTCTATTTTCTAATTAATTTGTGAGCTTCAGGGTATTAAATTGAGTGAACCTACAGAATCAAGGAAACCATCACACACATTAACACTAATAAGATAATTTTATTTTTATTTACTTTATATATTATGTACATTATAAAAAATCAGCACCGTCAATTTTATTGACGAAAGAGAAAGAAGATTTTCCACAAGCAGGTATATGTTAGGAATTAAAGATGTTTGGATTGCTCCGAAGCAATCCAGAAAATAAGGTAGACCCCGATGCAAAAACCACTCTTAGAACATTTGATGGAATTAAGACGTCGCTTGATCTACGCCCTTTTAGCACTCGGCGTTGGGGTTGCTGCGTGTTATCCTTTAGCCCCCACCATTTTTCAATTTCTAACCACCCCTTTGTGGCAAGCGATGGGAGAAGAAGCTGGTCGTCGACTGATTTATACAGGACTTACGGAGGCTTTTCTCACCTATCTTAAGGTTGCCTTTTTTAGCGGCTTTATCTTGACCTTTCCTGCGATTCTTTGGCAAGGGTGGCTTTTTGTTGGTCCGGGACTTTATGACCACGAAAAAAAAGCGATCTGGCCTTTTATGCTGATCAGCCCCCTTTTATTCCTGATGGGAGCAAGCCTGGCTTATTATGTGGTGTGCCCTTGGGCGTGGCAGTTTTTCTTAAGCTTTGAAATGCCTCCCTCGCCTACAGGCCTTTCCCTTCAGCTGGAGGCTCGAATCAGCGAATATCTCTCCATCATCCTAAAATTGATTCTGGCATTTGGTCTTTGTTTTCAGCTTCCTCTGCTTCTCTTAGGACTTTCTAAGGTAGGGGTGATTACTCTTGAGAGTTTAAAAAGGAACCGCAAATATGCTTTTCTCGTCATTGTTGTTGTGGCAGCTATCATTACACCACCTGACATCATCAGCCCTTTAAGCCTGATTATTCCTCTTTATACCCTCTATGAAATTTCTATAGGTCTGGTAAGAATATCCTTAAATAGGAAAGGATCACATCGTGTTAGACATCAAGTGGATTCGGGAGAATCCAGAAGCGTTTGATAAAGCTTTAAAAAACCGCGGACTTGCACCTGCCGCCCAACAGGTAATCGCCCTTGATGAAGCCCGTCGAACGGCTATACAAGCTGTACAAGAGTTGCAAAGTAAACGTAATCTCATGGCGAAAGAAATCGGTGAGATTAAGCGCCAGGGTGGTAATGCTGATGCATTGATGCGTGAGGCAAATGTTTCACGTGAAACACTTGTGCAAGAGGAAGAAGCCGCTAGAATCCTTGAAGAAAACTTAAAAGAAACTTTAGCTCTCCTCCCCAACGTTCCTGCGTCTGATGTTCCCTTCGGATCAGGTCCTGAAGACAATGTCGAGGTACATCTTTGGGGTGAAAAACCGGTCCTTTCCTTTAAACCCAAGCAGCACTTTGAAATTGGTGAAGCCATGGGACTCATGAATTTTGAAGAAGCCGCCAAGCTTTCCGGCTCCCGATTTGTTGTGCTCAAGGGAGACTTGGCTCGTCTCGAACGTGCCCTTGCTTCCTTTATGCTAGATGTACACACCCATGAGTATGGGTATCTGGAAGTTTCTCCGCCTTACCTTGTCAGATCACAAGCCATGTTTGGGGCAGGGCAGTTACCCAAATTTGCGGAAGATGCCTTTGTGACAACCAATGATTATTGGCTCATCCCCACGGCAGAGGTCCCGCTCACTAACTTGGTTGCTGAAGAGCTTTTAAATCCTGATGATCTCCCCAAACGATATGTGGCTTATACAGCTTGTTTCCGTTCTGAGGCTGGCTCAGCAGGTAAGGATACCCGCGGGATGATCCGCGTCCATCAATTTCATAAGGTAGAGCTTGTGAGCATAACAACGCCGGAAGCGTCTGAAGGCGAACACCAACGCATGCTCATCGCTGCTCAGTCCATTCTCGAGCGTCTTAAAATCCACTATCGGACAGTTATGTTATGCACGGGTGATATGGGTTCAAATTCCCAGAAAACCTATGATATCGAGGTGTGGCTCCCCGGACAAAATACGTACCGGGAAATTTCGAGTTGCTCTAATGTTGGAGATTACCAGGCAAGACGCATGAATACACGTTATAGAGACGAAGAAAAAAAATCCCGTTTTGTTCATACGTTGAATGGTTCGGGACTTGCGGTCGGACGGACACTTGTGGCAATTTTAGAAAACTATCAACAAGAGGATGGATCTGTTACGATCCCCGATGTATTAAGACCTTATATGGGGGGAGAAGCCCTCATTAAAGCTCAAAAGGTGAAGGACTAGTTGTTCTCCCTACCGGCGTCATCCCGGAATTTAGAAACCCATGACGACCCGGATTTAATCCGGGGAGTCCTAGGGTTTCTTAATATCCGGGACCCAGGGTTTTCTGTAGTTGAAAGCCTCCCTGGGTCCCGGATATTAAGAAAATCTAAAGCTCACGTTTGTTCGCTTAGATTTTCTAAATTCCGGGATGACGCGGTTGGGGAAAACTTGTAAGTTTACATTATTTATATAAAGTTGCTCTTTATAAAAAGGTGAAGGTATGAAAATTATAAATTTTATTCTGTTATTAGTGTGCTCCTTCCTTATCGGAGAATCTACCTTCGCAGCAACGCCCGCTAAGGAAGTTGTTGTTGGGCCAGAGGACACGGTTTATGGGATTGCTTATAACAATGGCATTCCGACGCGGGCGCTTATTTCTGCCAATAACCTAAAACCTCCCTATATCCTCAACCCAGGCCAAGTCCTTATTATTCCCTCACTCAACGAGCATATTGTGGGCAATGGGGAAACTCTAGAAACTGTAGCTGATGAATATGGTGTTAAGGTTGATGTGCTCGCCCAAGAAAACAGCATTCAATCTCCTTCTTACGTAACGCCTGGGACACGGCTTACGATCCCCCCGCGTGATACTGAATCTATCAATGAAGCCTTAAAACCTTCCTCTCAAGACATTTCTACGTCCTCGCTTGCGCCTCTTCCCCTCGTAAAATCAGCGCCACCGAGGGATAATCAATTCATTCCTGCGGCTTCCGCAACTGCGAACGCCGTTCTACCCGATGATCTGGCGGATGAATTGGCTCGCGAAAAGGGAGTCACTGATGGAAAAAAGGCGGCCGATGCTTCAGCTAAGCCGATGCTTATGGGTAACTTAGCGCAAAAAAATGCGGGAGCACCCATAGGTGACACGCAGGACTCTCCGGAGATTATATCCAAAGAAAAAAAACCAAAAATAGCAGAAAAAACGCCTGAGAAAAAGCAAGTCAAAAAAGAGGATAAAAAGAAGGAAGCTGAAGTTAAAGAAGTCAAAGAAGTCAAAGAAGTTAACTTCATCTGGCCTGTTGAGGGTGACGTGATTGCTAAGTTTAAACCTGGCGGAAAAAATGATGGTATCAATATTAAGGTCGAAGAAGGGACCCCCGTGAAAGCTGCTGCTGAGGGCACAGTCATGTACGCCGGGAATGGGCTTAAGGGCTTTGGAAACCTCCTTCTTATCAAGCACAAGGATGGATGGATTACGGCTTATGCCCATAATTCCGAGCTTCTTGTTAAAAAGGATGACAAAGTTAAAAAGGGCCAAGAGATTGCAAAATCAGGGAAAATAGGTGATGTTGGAGAGCCACAGTTGCACTTTGAAATCAGAAAAGGTAAACAACCCATTGATCCCTTGACAAAACTTAAGGCATAAAGGTAAGAAGAACTTAAACTCAAACAGAAGAGGATTCTATGATTGCAGATGCACACGCCCAAGCCGCTGGTAGTAGCATTGGTGGATTTGACTTTATGTCATTGCTCCCTCTCATCCTTATTTTTGGTGTTTTTTATTTGTTTTTGATTCGTCCTCAGCAAAAGAAAGCACAACAACAAAGAGATCTTTTGTCTTCCTTAAGGCGGGGAGATCGGATTCTCACAAATGGCGGTATTATTGGGATCATTACAAAGGTTATAAACGATCAAGAACTGCAACTTGAAATTGCAGAAGGTGTACGCGTTCGAGTTGCTCGTTCCATGGTTGCTGACCTTCTCTCGAAAACAGAGCCTGCTCCTGTAAACGACGAAGAAACGCGCCCTTCGGAGCAAAAGAAGTTTAAGGCGAAAACCCAATTGAAAAGCACTGCAACGGCTAAGAAAAAAATATCTAAATAAACGAATTGAGCTACAGTCATGATTCATATCCCCTTATGGAAAACCGTTTTGACAGTGGCGGTATGCCTTTTAGGAATTGTGTTCATCAGCCCCAATTTTTTCACCAAAGAACAACTCGCACATTTTCCTGATTGGTTTCCTAAACACCAGGTGGTTTTAGGCCTTGATTTACAAGGTGGCGCTCATCTGTTGCTCGAGGTTGATTTTAATGCCGTTGTTCACGAGCAAATGAATAGCCTAGCAGATGCTGTGCGTACGAGTCTTCGTAAAGAACGGATTGGGTACGTAGGGCTTACTGCCAAAAAAGACTTTGTCACTTTAACTTTGCGCAATCCAGCTGATTTAGAGAAAGCAAAGACCCTTCTCAAACAAGCAGATTCTGACATTGAAATCATCTCAACGCCTGAAGGACAACTCACCTTGAAGCTGAGTGACACTGCCATAAGTGAGCGGAAGAGATCAGCTCTGGCCCAATCCATTGAAATTGTCCGCAGGCGCGTTGACGAAATGGGTACATCCGAACCTTATATCCAACGACAAGGTGAAGATCGTATTCTCGTTCAACTTCCCGGCCTTAAAGACCCCACCCGAATTAAAAATCTATTAGGAAAAACGGCTAAGTTGCAGTTTCGTTTTGTTGATACTTCTATTGAAGCAGAACCGGGAAAAGCCATCCCCGGGGTAGATATCCTCCCAGAAGAAGAGAAGGGCAGAAATATTTATTATGCCGTTAAAAAGCAAATTATTGTCACCGGTGAAAACCTTGTGAATGCCCAACCTGGGTTTGACCAATATAACCGGCCAGATGTGACCTTTAAATTTGATTCACTCGGAGCCAAAAAATTTGGGGACGCAACAAGGAACAATGTTGGCAAGATTTTTGCAATTGTTTTAGACGATAAAGTCATTAGTGCTCCTCGCATTGAAACGCCTATTTTGGGCGGAGAAGGCTCAATTACAGGTAGTTTTACAGTCCAAGAAGCTCAAGATCTTGCCCTTCTCATGCGAGCTGGTGCCCTTCCAGCCCCCCTTAATGTTCTTGAAGAACGCACCGTGGGACCAGGCCTTGGAGCGGATTCGATTGTGTCAGGAGAACGTGCTACGATTATCGGTATCCTCCTTGTTGTCGCATTCATGTTTATCGCCTATTCATTCTTCGGTGCTATTGCAAATATCGCCGTCCTTTTCAACCTCATTCTTCTTTTTGCAGCCCTTTCTGTGAGCCAGGCCACCCTCACTCTTCCAGGTATTGCTGGTATAGCGTTGACCATAGGAATGGCCGTTGATGCAAACGTTCTCATTAACGAACGTATCAAAGAGGAACTGCGCCATGGGCGGAAGATGCTCAGTGCTATAGATGCGGGGTATAACCGGGCGATGACAACCATAGTTGACTCAAACCTTACAACCCTGATTGGCGTTGGAATTTTGTATTATTTCGGAAGTGGCCCGACTCGTGGGTTTGCCGTAACCACCTCCCTTGGCATCATTATTTCCATGTTTACTGCCATTTCACTTACCAAACAAATCGTTGCATGGTGGATTCAGTGGAAACGTCCCACCCGACTTCCCATTTAAAGAGAGGCCTCCCATGGGATTACAGCTTATTCCTTATGATACGAACTATAACTTTGTAGCGAAAAAGAACATCATCTTTGGTATTCTCATCGCAATTGCTCTTTTATGTTTGGGCTCTATCTTCTTTCAGGGTTTTAACTATGGCATTGATTTTAAAGGTGGCCTGTTGCTGGAAGTGCGAACAAAAGAAGCTGCGGATGTCGCCAAATTAAGATCTGATCTCAGCGGCCTTGTGCATGGGGAAGTGACTCTCCAAGAGTTTGGGGGCCCCAATGATATTTTGATTCGTGTGGAACGCCAACCCGGGGGAGATAAGGAACAACTTGCGGCCCTGGCTAAGATCAAAGAAAAACTCGGAACGAGTGTTGACTACAGGCGTGTTGACTCCGTCGGACCAAAGGTCAGCGAAGACCTTATTCGTAATGGTATTTACGCCGTTATTTGGGCTTTGGTTGCCATGCTCATATACATCTGGTTTCGATTTGAATGGCAATTTGGTGTATGCTCTCTGATTACTCTTGCCCATGATGCCTTGATTGTGCTGGGACTTTTCTCTATTTTCCAGCTTGAATTTAACGAAAATGCCATCATTGCGATTTTGATTACAATCACCTATTCAATTAACGATACGGTTGTCATTTACGACCGGATTCGGGAAAATTTACGAAAATTCAAAAAAATGCCTCTTCGTGACCTGATTAATCGTAGTATTAATGAAACGCTCTCTCGAACAATTCTAACATCCACCACAACCCTTTTAGCTCTTCTCGGGCTATATTTCTTTGGTGGACCTGTTATTGCCGCGTTCAGTCTTCCTATTCTTGTTGGGATTGGAGCTGGAACAATTTCATCGATTACCGTCTCGGCTCCCCTGCTCTTGCATGCACATTTACGTCGTGATCAAATCTTGGAGACTTCGGAGAATAATGAGGCTTAAATGGCCGTCACGGTTTTCTTCACAACAAAGTCAATTTTCCATATTCCAATGAAAACGGGTAGCAGATCCTATTGTGGAGCTTCGAAGCAACGCATACCTGATTGATCCGCATTCAATTCACAGTGTTGAAACTGCACGTATTGGCTTTTTACATGAAGTTCAGGAACATCACGTTTTACAGAGTTTTCTATTTTGTAAACACACTCTAACTGGAATATGCGAGAATTACCTGCGAGTCGCTTATCTATCTTAGCAGGCTTGATTAAACTAAGCTTGGGTATACCATAAGCAAAGGCTTGCCCAATTCGGTGTTCATCTCCCCATGCAGGAATAATAACAGTAACCGTCCAAGCGTTAGTTCCTTCTTGATGTTGAAAGCGGAAGTCTGTTGCGGGAGGGCAAGGAAAGTCGTTTTTGTCTGCATTCACTGATAAAGAATATGTAGAGAGGGCCAGAACTCCTAAAAGCAGTATAAAACATTTTTGTCTATTCATTATAAGCTCCTTTTTAAAAATATTGTTGTAAAATTTAGTTTTACATAAATATCTTAATAAAAAGTAAATTTGCTGCTCTGGTCAGGCTCTCTGTTACTTTTTCGGAAGATAACATAACAAGTACCACCCTTCTCTCTCCACGGGCGCTTGCGGCGCGACCATATCTTAGAAACTTCGGAGAATAATGTTGGAGATAAAAATTAACGGTTTTTATTATTTCAAGTATTCTAAAAGGCAATTACTTTCCCGTCCCACACGCAGTGTCATCCTTGGCCAAGAAAAGGTAAGATTTTTCTTTGAAAAATAAATCTTTCCTCGCCAAGGAGGATACAGTAGAGGTGAGTAGTTACTCTAAAAGTCTCAAAGCTTGCTATGTGGAAATATATATTACCACTATATCTATTTATCAGAAAGAAATATTTCCGGATTGAAGATTGTCTCATACGTATTTTGGAAACGCTGGAGAATAATGAAGATTAAGAACTTAACTCCCTAGGAGAATAGCGATAAAGAGCTTGGTTTTTAGCACCCTTATGCTCCAACACCTTTTCGTTTACGCCGAATTTTAAGTCTCGGCTTGCGGTTGAGGTCGAAATATTCTTGAAGATATCCATGTACTCTTTTCGAGAAAACCAAGATTTTTGAAGAGTTCTTCTAGCATACTGTAAGCGAGATTTTGAATCTTTCAAGGTTACGTCTGTGCTCTTTCGATAATTTTCAAGTGCAATAAGGATCAGTTTAAGGGAAAATTCAATAAATTTGGTAGAATTTCCTTCTTTATCACATAGACTTAACACTTTGTAATAGTCATTTTGGTTATCTTTAATAAGCTCCTCTACCGGAATAAATTTAAAAATAAGATTCTCGTTTGTGAGAAGCAGTTGTTGCCATAACCTTCCCATCCGCCCATTTCCATCCATAAAGGGATGTATAAATTCCAGTTCATAGTGAAAGATACAGGCTTTTAAGAGCCAAGGTGTATCATGATTTTTTTTAAGAAACTCAAATAAATCTGTCATTAATTGAGGGACACGTTTTGCGGGAGGGGGAAGATGAGCAACTTCAGACCCTTTAAAAATACCTACGCTCCCTTCCCGCCATTTTCCGCTATCTTCAATGAGATCTTTCATGAGAATTTTATGTGAATGCAAAAAATCTCGTATAGAAGTAGGATCTAATTCATCAAACTTATTGTATAAGGCGAGGGCATTTTGAACTTCAATAATATCCTTTTTGGGTCCAATCACCCGTTTTCCTTCGAAGATATGGGTGACTTGTTCAAGGCTAAGCGTATTTCCTTCAATAGCTAGCGAGGATTGGATTGTTTTGATCTGGTTCTGACGTCTTAATTTAACGGGAGTAGCATCGAGTTTTTCCCCTTCGAGTATGCCAAGCGCATGAGATATATTTTGAGATAAAGCGAGAATAGGCGATGTGATCTCAAAAGGAGGTGTATACATCATATCATGATACTATCATATGATAGTATCATGATCGAGAATTTTTTGCATTGTGTATAGGCTCATCTTGTTACAATAAAATACATCGACCTATGAAATAAAGTGCGCAACTTTTCGACGTCAGTACGATCATTTTCGTTTGAAATAACAAAAGGTTCATTGATCATTTTCACTATTTTATTTGGCCATTTCTTCTGATTTCTGGATTTTTTCATACTTTTATGAAATCATCACAAAAGGTAATTTTGGAATAGTAGCCATTGGGATTCTGAATAAAGAGTCTCGAGAGAACCTCCAAAATTATAGAGAGCGTACAGATTGTGCTTCAAGGAATCTTGTCCTCTCGTGAGGACCTAATCTGTGAATGAGATCATAAGCATGCGGAATTCACAGATTTCGTCCTTGGAGTAAGGCCTGTACAATTGAAAGGAAGACTAAAATTCTTCTCATTTCTCGTAATCCAAGCTGCGCTGCGGCGAGAGGCGGGGAAAACGAGGAGCCAGGAGCCTGAAAAGATTCTGGTGGCAAGACTCTTAATCTTCTTCTAATAAAGGGACCCCGGGGTCATCTTATTAAGTAAAAGTAACAGGGAAATAGGAGAAAGTGAAGGACAAAAAATAAGGAAACAAAAGAAGAGGAAGGGAAAAGGTTATCTGTGTTTTTTTGACTTGGCCTTCAAAAACATATACGTTATAAGCCTTAGAGAAAGCCGGATTAGCTCAGCTGGTAGAGCAACTGATTTGTAATCAGTAGGTCGTTGGTTCGATTCCGACATCCGGCACCAGGAAACATAAGGGTTTCTGAAGTCTCTCTAAAAATCTTAAAATAATATTTTCGCCAAACTTTCGCTAATAGGAGGAACTTAGGGTTCTTGGAACCTTCTTGGAGTGTGAACATAATTAAGTTCAGAGGCACTCTAAATATTTGAGATCCTAGCAACTCCAAAGTTGGTAGCCTGCAAACAAATGATATCCACTTAAAGAGATTTTTTAGAAATACAGATTCTCATTCCACGGAAAGGATTTCAAAAAACCTGGGAGAAGCTGAAATTACAGAACAAATCGAAACTCTTTCCTATGGAGCTCATAATATAAGAGATGGAGTCTCTTTATCTCCACGCACCCACATCAAATCTCTTGTTCTTCCAACAGAAATAGCGAATTTGCAAGACCGAGAAGCCTATGTCAAACTCCCAGGCTCTCACCCTATTTGCAAAATTAAGATGACCTATAAAAATATCCCTACCATTGCCGTTGACTTTAAGCCTCTTTCAGAAGCCCATCTCCTCAAATTACGTCTTATGAATGAAGGCGTTGACTTAAGAAGTGAATGACAAGGTAAAGAAACGAATAACGACAAAACATCCATATAAGCCCAGATAAAGGAACGCTCGTATGAAACAGGAAGAACAAAATATTCAACGATACCTTCAAATACGCGAAGACATTCATGAAGAGATTAAGAAAATAAGTCCAAGTGTTGCTGCCTTTCAAGACACAGTTCAACGATTTGCAGCTCAGTTGGAAGAATTACAAAAGCTCTCTCAAACTACCCAAGACCACATAAAATCAGCTATCAAAAGCGCTGCCCTTGAGATGGCCGATATTGCCTCAGGAGAGTTTTCTGAGAAGACAGAGGACAAAATAAACATCATCATCACAAATCTTGATCATTCTGTCAAAAATGCAAGGAAAGCTCTTGATGTATCGGCAAAAACCAAAATGCGGAAAATGCTTCTCTTCACCTTTACAGGCATCCTCTTATCGGGATTTATGGGTTTTGGGGGAGGGTTTCTCTATTGTAAACGTAATGCCTATTATCTACCTGCAGATTTTATAAAAATGTACGCTCTGGGTTATGATATAAAGGAAGCTCTCTCAAAAATGAGTTTTGAAGAAAAGAGACAGTTTGAAAAACTTATGGGGAGATGACCTGAGTTCCAAATTTGTTCAAAATAAAATATCTTAATCAAGGTCCCTGTTTTTTGGTAAGAGAATGTTCTGAATATGTACGTATAATTTAAGTAGCTAAAAATCTCTCTTTGAAGTGTAGTAACCTTAAGTTTTTATCTACCAAAATATCGAGAATTTGAACTATTTTGTTTCTCAAAAATATGTCTTGATTTTTTCTCTCTTTAGGATAATAAAAGCTTAATAACAATTTTGTATGTGGCTTGGCCAGTTAAATTTTTGAGAAAAGAATAATATTTATAAGCTATCTTGACAAATAACAATTTTAGCTAGCTATTTAATTTAAAAGTCTTTATAAATTCAAAGAGCTAAAAGATAGCGTGTTCTGGATAAAAATTGGGGGACTTATGGGAAGAAAAAGTATCTTATTGATAACAAGTACATTTTTGATGTTAGGCATATTTAGTGGTATAAAAAATGACTTATATGCAGGACGTAAAGATAAAGACGAAGAAGGGTGTAGCTTTTCAGTTTTGGTAAGAAAATGTTTAGACTGTTTTGCAAGAAAGCCTATATCTGAAGATGAAAATGAAGAATTTCTACCTAATCAAGAGGTTTCTTTGAATACTCCTAAAGTAGAAAAAAAAACAGAAACAAAAGCAATTCGTACTGTTGATGAAATGATTAAAGAAAACGAGGAAGAAGAAAAAAAATGGACAAAAAGTCCTTATCCATCAGTCAAGTATGACCCCGTTACTAGTGGGAGAAATAATTTTACTAATCCAATTGAATTAAAACTAAGAAATGGCTATCGAGGTAATTGAACTTCTACAGAATAGGTAGTGTCAAGCTGCTAGCGCACTAGAAGTAAATGACGTATAGGGAGAATTTCCGGGTTTTGTTTAGGCAGACCGATAGAGTAACCAATAGCTTCATTAAAATGGTGAGACATCGTTTGAGCTTTCCCTGTGTTCCTAGATCGGTTGTTTGTTACGCTTAACTTTAAGAAGGTTGAGTATTGGCTCTCTGGAGGATGGGAGACTTTAAGCTGAAACAGGAATCTTCAATCCCTTTATTGGTCTTTCTTTTTTGATAGACCGTGGAAAATTTTCGACTCTATTATTAAGCCTTTTGTAGGAGCACGGTGGTTAGATATAAAGGTAATTTTATGAATTTTCCTTTAATTACTGATTGAAATTAAAGTAATTAAAAATTGATATAGTAACGGTCCTAACCTTTCATATGGGAGTAAAATTAAATGCTACCAAAGCTCATTGCACATCGAGGAAATACGGATGGCCCTAATCAAGCAGAAAATAATCCAGACTATTTGCTAAAAACTTTAGACCTTGGTTATGATTGTGAAGTAGATATTTGGGTTATTAATGGAAAAATCTTTTTAGGACATGATAATCCTTTGTATTCAGTAGAAGAAGACTTTATACATACCCCTAAATTTTGGTTTCATGCAAAAAATCTGGAGGCTCTAGATTTTATGTTACAAAAAAGTGTCCCCTGTTTTTGGCACGAAAATGATCAATATACATTGACGAGTAATGGTTTTATCTGGGCCAATATACATATGCCAGTGACATCGAAAACAATTATTGTCGTACCTGATATAGAAAGTGGAATAAAGAAGATTAAGGAGCTGCCTTATGGGATTTGCTCCGATTATGTTTCATATTGGCAATCGGATAAATTAGCCATTTCACACTAATTTAAATTAGCTTATAAAGCTAACATAATAAATGGGAGAAAAGTAAATTGAATATAGTAATCCCAATGGCAGGGCAAGGAATTAGGTTTTCTAGGGCAGGCTATGATATTCCCAAGCCTTTAATAGATGTTCAAGGACAAGCTATGATTCAAAAAGCGGTTGAAAGCCTTGATGTACCTGGAAAATATATATTCGTTGTTTTGCAAGAACATTTAGATAAATTTCCTTATCTTGAATCTCTTCTTCTTTCTCTAGTTCCAAATTCTGAAGTTATTATTACTAAACAGATAACAGACGGGCCTGCCAGAACCTGTTTACTTGCAAAACGCTTGATTGATAATGATCATCCTCTTTTAATTGCAAACTGTGATCAAATTATGAATTGGGATGGCAGGGAATTTTTGAAATTTTGTCAATCTACTCCTTCACAAGGTATTATCGCTACCTATAATAGTGATCACCCTAAAAATAGCTTTGTTCAATTTGACAAAAATGGTAATGTAACAGGAATAATAGAAAAAGTTCCTATTTCTAATATAGCAACTATTGGGATTTATTGGTGGATGAAGGGTAAATATTTCGTTGAAGCAGCAGCATCAATGATAGCTTTAAACGAGACATATAACAATGAGTTTTACGTCGGGCCTGCTTATAATCAGTTATTGAAAAAAAACGGATTTACTGTCTCTTGCTATCATGTAGAACAACCATTTCTTGTAGGAACTCCGGAAGATCTAGAAAGGTATTTGCAAGCTGTATGAAAGTTTATAATATTAAAGAGATGATAGGAGGGTGGTATATTGGTAATTTCGAACCATCCGTTTATAAAACAGAAACATTTGAAGTAAGCCTTAAAAACCATCCAAAAGGGGAGGTATGGCCAAAGCATTATCATAAGGAAGCAACAGAAATTAACCTAATCGTAAAAGGCGAAATGAACCTGAATAATATATCTTTAAAAGCAGGGGATATATTTATAATTGATAAGATGGAGGTTGTAGATCCAGATTTTCTTGAAGATTGTTTAATTGTGTGTGTTAAAGTTCCGTCTGTTTTGGGGGATAAATACATTGTTTCAAGATAATAACTGGCATTTTATTTTCGATGTCGATGGATGCATAACACCCAAAGGTGAACCTATTAACGATGAGCTTTACTACCTTGTTTTGAGCCTTGCATCTCAAAATAGAGTCTCAATAGTTACTGGATCAGAATTGTTTAAGACAATAGGCCAAATTGGTGAAAATCTCGTTCAGAATCTCTATATGTGTTTCACGTGCATGGGTAATGTTGTTTATAAAGATGGGAAAATTACAGAACAGAATTTCTGGTATCCTGAGAAGCACTTAGTGGACTTTTTATGGGAATTTATCTGTTTTAGTAAATTCCCATACAGAACAGCTCACCATTTTGATTTGAGAACAGGTAGTATGAATGTAAGTGTTATTGGGCGCAATGCAACACCCTTACAAAGGCAAGAATATTTAGATTATGACTTAAAATCAAAGGAACGTTTAAGACTTGCTGATATGCTCATTAAAAACTTTAATAATATTGAGGTTTCGATAGGAGGTAATACGAGCATCGACATTTGTCCTAAAAATAAAAATAAATCTCAAATTATTAAATATATCACTGAAAATAAGATTGTATTCTTCGGTGATGGTTATGGGAAGTGGGGTAATGATCAACCGTTATTTGATGCACTAAAAAATCTTCCCCATTCTATCAGTCATAAGGTTGATGATTGGCGAGATACACTGAAAATTATCCAAACACAATATCTTCTCTTTCTACCATCAAAGAAACAATGTAGCTTGTAACAATGACTAAAAAAGAACCACAACGTAAAATGAAACAAAAGATCTTAGTTGTTATTCCCATCTATAATTGTGAGAAGCAAATTCCTCGCCTGCTTTCTAAATTTGATTCTGATATCCAATCATATATTCATACAATCATCATTATAAACAATAGAAGTCATGACAATAGTGAGAATATTGCTATCGATTGCCTTAAGCACATTACAAATGTTGATAGTCTCGTTTTAAGAAATGAAGTGAATTATGGTTATGGAGGTTCTTTAAAAATTGGATTCGAATTTGCGTGCAGGCATGCCTTTGACTGGGTTATTGCAATAAACGGAGACGATCAATCTCCTATAACTGACTTCTTACGTATGTTAAAATCAGATGAATATGAAAAATACGATGTTATGTGGGGGAGTCGGTTTTTAAAAGACTCCCGTATAAGAAATTACTCGTTTTTTCGGATAATGGCTAATCATGTTTTCAATATCTCATTCTCTTTAGTCTTAGGTAAGTCAATTCATGATATAGGGTGTGGAGTTTATATGTATTCCGTCAAAATTCTTAAACAAAGATTTTATTTAAGTCTTCCAGATGTTTTATATATAGGTACTTTTTTAAGATTGGCTCATGATTTTTATAAGCATAAACTTTCCGAGTTTCCTCTTTCTTGGAATAGCGATGATCAGGCATCAAGTGTCAAAGCAATTTCTCAAACTTTAGCTCAATTTAAATTAGCTCTCCAATATTTATTTAATAAAAATAAATTCTTCTTCAGGGACCACAGATCTAGTAAAATAGAGCAATATGTGTCTCAGGTTATTTTTGCAAATTCATTAACGAAGTACGACCTAAATTTACACAATGAATTTCTTGTTTCTTGTCCAAAAGTGATTTCTACTATGAATAATAATAAAGAAAAGGTCGAGATATTAGGAGTAGAGTAGAAAAGGAAATAGAAGTTTTAAAAATTGATAGATAAATCAGTGAAGTTTGTAAGATTATATTTCCCTCATAAAGGTGCTCTCCTTAGCTGAGAGCCATCCGAATTCCAAACATAATGTAATGGATAGAAGTAAGGGCCTTCAACGTGTAACCCACTAGCATATCCAGGGATAACTTCAAAATAATAGGGTGAACCCCTTTTTTCTTTCTCCAAACCATTTTCTGTAACTTTGAGGATACTTTTTAAGATAGATAAAGGAATCTCTTGCTCATTACTTAACCACCCCTTGCCAGAAGCTTTTAAGAGAGCTTCTTTATAAACCCAGAGTTTAAAGAAGACATACGTTTTATCCTTTGGAGGAACTTCTTCCCAAAAAGCTCGTTCTTGAGAAGAAAGAATAGTAGGGGCTATCTTTGCCACATCAAGTGTAGAGTCTATGTATTCTAAATCTATGCCTAATTCATAAGAACTTGCAAAGGCATATAAGGTATATTCTTTTGAGTGGGAAAGGTTAAAATATAAGGAATATTCTTGTGAGAGACAAGGTTTTCCCCAAAGACCATAAAGTATTTCAATGTGTTGGGGGTCTTTTCTTAAGTATCCCCCGAGTAAGCACCTCAAAATGCCACGCGAGACGATAAAAGCATGCTTATCTTTCAAAAATCTAAAGCTATTTGCTTTTTGGGATTCATCTGCAGAAAGGAGAGATTGGAAACGAGGAATATTCACCTGATTTTTTGACAGGCAGGCAGACCAAATGTGAACTTCATTGGAGGCAAGAAGCGGAATAATTGGTAATCTGAAGTTCATATTTTAGGCATTAATTGGTGTCAGTGAATTAGCTTACGATAACGGGCTCTTTTTTCATAGAATGAATTTTAGAAATTTAAGAACTCCCCTTATTAGTATTTATTCCGATTTACCTTAGAGTTTGGAAAAGAGCTCTTCTACGTTTCCTTTATTCAATAACCGCTCTAGAAAGATCTCTAATTTTTTCAATTCTCGATTAAATGCTTCTTCTGTAAAATAACTTCTTAAAGGTTTTGTTTTTTTCTTTGAATAGCAAAATGAATAACACTCAAGTCCCTCTAAACTAAGCCTTTCATACATCAATCGTGCATTATCATAATGATCATCAATAAATAAAACTCTTCTAGGTTTAATCCCCATTTTCTTGAAAAGTTCTAATGTAGTTATATATTTTGGAGTTTCCGAAGAAAATATAATCCCTTCCTTAAATAGAGGCCTTTCTTTGAGGATGTGTGTTAAGTCTAGTGTATTAAAATCCCATGATAAAAAATGAGGAAAAGTCTTAGCAAAATCAATATCTAAAGAACGCAACATATTCACTCTTAGAGTTGGTACATCTATATTGAGAACGGGATTGATAGTTGGATTAAGAGCTGTATTTGCGATACAAGGAATTCCCTGTGACTGTAGCTTCTTTATCAATTCTGGTAAGCGATTATCCATATAAGTCCATGGCCTGGATTTGGATAAAAACATATAGAGAAAAAATTGATCAATGGTGTCTTCGTTTTGAGAAAACAAATGGTTATGCAAAGCTGATTTTTTCAAACAATGTTCGAAATAATATGGATCTAGACCTGTAATTAATACCTCGTCCACATCAAAAATTACGAGGTCTTGATTGTCAAAATTTTCAAGAGCATAGGATAAAATTGCTTCTATATTATCTGATTCATGGACTCCAGGCTTTATAGGTAATTGTGAGATAGAATATAATGGAATAGTAGACGAAACGCCATTTAACTTTTGTCTTGTTGGTTGTTGAGAAAGAATTTTTTTTGAAGAAGGGGTGGTGGAAGCATAGATAGATGGCTTTTTATCCCCTTTTCTTCCTTCTACGCTCCAAGTGACTTGTATCATTATTAAGAAAGATAGAAAAAATATAAATATTTTTCTTATTTTTTCCATAAAATTCCTATTTTTTATTGAATGAACATGGCTATTTCTTTTAAAGCATAATATTAATTTTTTAGAAACCGTTAGGGAAGTTTCTTATATGTGTTTTTCCCCTATGCTTCATAATTTACTTTTAAAATTCAAAATTATACAAGATTTTTCTCAATCACATTGAGAGGTTTTCCAATTCTTCTAATTTATTTTATTAATCTCTTAGATTATGTTTGTAAATAGGCTATCAATTGCAATATAAAGCTGATATAAAAACTAAGAAATAGATTTATTGTATAATGAGAAAAAAATGCACAAATTAGCTTACCATTTTCCTTTAATTTTTTCCTGTATAGTATCTAATACCCTTGCCCAGATCTCGTTGAAGGCCGGTTTGAGAGATGTAGGATATATAGATTTTAATGTTTTTAGACTAATTGATACATGTTTTCGGCTTTCTAAAAATCTCTACGTCCTTTTTGGTTTTATTTGCTATGTTCTTAGCTTAGTTCTTTGGGTAGTTTGTTTATCTCGTCTCGAAGTAAGTTATGCCTATCCTTTAACCAGTTTAGGGTATGTTGCGACGGCTTTTATGGGGTTTATGTTATTTCAAGAAAATCTCAGCTTAGTTCGCTTATTTGGGATTGCAATTATAATGGCAGGGGTCTATGTAGTTTCAAGAAGTTAATTAACTCCTATATTTTGTTCTATTCCCTAGTTAAATCGAACGTTATCCCGTGAAATAGTAGTTCTGAACCTTAAATGAAAGAATATAAATGAGATTAAGTGAAAAAGAAGAGGAATCGAACTTAAAAGATTTTACTGGAAGGCTTGAAAACTTAACATTCCTTTCTCGAGACTCTTAGTTGACAATGACAATAAGATATGAATTACTCAAAATGTGGAACTGCCTTTTTGGAATAATTGACATGAGCATTAGTTTAAAAATAACAAATAAAAAATATATAATAGATAGATATTATTCTATTTTAACAGAAAAACTTAAGAATAATATCTATCATTTTTTATTGCCAATATGCTTATTATTTTTATCAAAATTTAATGAAAAATATTATCTTCAACCACATACTGGTACATTACTTCCTTTATATTTTATTAAAGTTGTCCTCTTTATTTTTGGTTTTTGGCTTAGTATAAAAGTTACGCATTTTTTTTGGGAAATTAAAAGAATAAAAGAAGAATACGGAAAAATTGTCTTAGATGAAAGACAAAAATCATTCATAAGCATAATGCTATGGTTTCTTGTGTGGTATGGGTTTTGGCTGGCTGTATATTATCCCGGTTCTTATACCCCAGATACTATTGATGCTGTCCGTCAAATTAGCTATCAAGAAATAAATAATTGGTTTTCGTTTTTACATCCCCTAACTTATTTATTTTTATATCAATTTTATCCTAACCTCGTTGTTATAGGAATCGCTCAAGTTTTTTTATGCTCCTTAATATTTGCAGATATTATTAGTTATTTTTATTCTAAATTTTATTTTAATAAAAAATTAAAAATTATACTATTTTCTTTCTTTATAATATTTTTCTCTTCTATCACTTCCATTATCTACAATAGCTTCTTCTATATGAGAGATATTCCATTTAGTGTCATAGATCTATATTTTGCATTCTACATTTATAAAATTTGCATTGATAATGGAAAATCTCCGCTTACTCAATATCAAACCATAGCCATTCTAGGGATAGGCGTGCTTCTTGCTCTTTATCGAGGCGAAGGTTGGGTGATTTTGTTAGTTGCTCTTATAGGGCTTTTGGCCTATGGAAAGTTAAACTTGAAATTATTCTCTCAGCTGTTAGTGTTTTCATTTGTATCTCTTTTTACCTTAAACATCTTACTCCCTAGTCTACTGAAGTTTCATTTCTCAAACGAAGATGAATATAAATTAACTCTTGTTGCTTATCCTCTTGGCTTTATATTACGGGAAGGAGAAAATTATACTTCTTCAAATCATGAAGAAGATAAACAAATATTGTCGAAGATAATAGATGTTGAGGGAATCCAAAAGTACACTGATTGTTATAGTATTCTTTTTTTTCAACATGAAGGACAGTTTTGGAATAGAAAAGCTTCTAAAAAAGATTGGCAGCAGTTTTTTAATAGAACTTTAAAGATTTTTAAAGAAAACCCTAATTTGTTTTTAGCGGCAAGAACAGCAAGCTTTATTTCTCAATTATCCACATATGATCAATGGGTAGAGAAGGACATTGATGGTGCACGGTACGATTTAACAGCAAATGCATGTATAAAAACAGGAGATCAAGATAAATGGTGTACGGGTGTAATATTCAACATTTTAAAAATATTTCCTCGATGTTCTTCTAATGATGGGGTCTGTGGATATTTTCCGTTGATGATATTGGAAAAATTTAATTTTAACTGGCATTGGAATTCCGTATTTTCTCTTTTGGCAGCTACTTTAGTCTTATTATTGTACAAATATCTACCAGTCTCAGCAATTGCTTCTTCTATTATTTTATCCAGGATTCCTATTTTATTTCTTACAGCCCCTTGTGCGTTCTTTAGATATATATATTCTCTCTATTTGTTTGGTCTATTCATATCATTTTTTGTGGTTCTGGAATTAATAAAAAAGAGAATTTAAAAAAATGGCACGCTAATGAGACGGAAAAGAGGCTTCCCCTCAAAGCTGCTACGATCTTTTCCCTCTGCAACAATGCACGCATATCCAAGGACTTGGCAATTACAAGATCCTTCAACGAGACTTTTGAGGGCTTTAATTGTGCCTCCTGTAGATATGACATCATCTACGAGAAGGACCTTTAAATCTTTTAGACGTGCTTGCTGATCAGGACGAAGATGAAGCATTTTTTTACCACCTGTAATAGAGGTATAAGCCGCTGATTTAACAGGGGTTTCTTTTTCTGCACTTCGTATAATACAAAATTTGGGACATGGTAAACCTATTGCTTCTCTAAACTCTCGTATTTTTTGATAAATAAGTGTTCCTACTAAATTGCCTCTATCTCCAGCTATAACAACGGCCTCTATATCTTTCAAAAGCCCTGCCTTCTCGAGTTTTTGTACGATCAGGAGAGCAGCACCATGATTTACTTCATAGTTGTCACATTTGTACTTTTTTGGTATATCAGCAATAAAAGCATCTTGGCAGAGTTGAGCAGATTTTAATGAAGACTCATTATTTTTCTTAGCAATACATCCAAACGAAAATAGAAAACAAATAATTAAAGCCTTAGCAAAAAAACTAATTTTCATTTTATCTCCCTCATTTTAAATTTAAATCGAATATACTTTAAAGAAAAAAACAAACCTACTGTAATTACTTGAGACATTGATACTTTCTGCTAAAAAATTAGATTATCATTCGAGGAAATTAGGAGATTTTTCCTGCTTTGTCGAGAATTTAAATTGTTGTACGAAAATCAAACGATAATAGATAGAGTAATTTTGTTAACCTCCAGCCAGCTCTCAAGAAAGTGATAAGCTGATATTTTTTTTCTTCCTTTATTTTTTGACATCCAATAGCTTTTTGTTAACTCTGTTGCAATAGGGAGTTTTTTGCTGTACTGATTCGAGAGTTATCCCTGTTTATAAATTTTAGAAAGGGTTGTCGCATCTAAAAGGGGTTCAATGTATAGTGTATTTATTGCAATGTTAACTTAGATCTTTATAAGATAAATAAATTCTATAAGAATAATCATATTGTTCCACTTCTGATCTTTTTTGGAGAATAACTGCTATAACAATTTAAGATTAATTTAGGCAAATTATGAACAATACAAAAACATTAACGAACAGGCTTTCTTTACGCAACTGGAAAGAATTAGCTTATAATGGTCAAGAAGAATTAGCTCTGAATTTGTCTGATCAAGAATTAGATAATAATACTTGTCAAGATATGTTAAAAATTCCTTTTTCATCGCTAATTTTACAGAGGTGTCACTTAGGGGAAAAAGAAATTTTTACTCTATCACGACACTCTAAAATTAAAAAATTAGACTTGTCAGAAAATAATATTGGAGTTGCTGGCGCCAAGACACTATCCACAGGGAACTTGAGTTTCCTTCTTTCTTTAGATTTGACTGGAAATCACATTGGAGACTCTGGAACAAAATTGCTCACAACAGGTAACCTAAGTTCGCTGATTTCATTGTATCTAGTAAGAAATGGTGTTGGTGACATAGGAGCAAAAGCGCTTTCAAAAAGTACCTTAAGCTCTCTAACTTCCTTATATTTGGCAGGAAATAATATTGGAACTGCTGGAGCAGAAGCATTTTCTTCCGGTGACTTAGGTTCTTTAAAATCTTTGCATTTAGGAAAGAATAGAATAAGAACTGCTGGAACAAAAGCCCTTGTAACAGGTAATCTGAATTCTCTGAACCTTTTGTATCTAGAAGATAATCATATTGGTAATTTTGGAGCAGAGACACTTGCAAGAAGTAATTTAACTTCACTCACTTTCCTCTATTTAGAAAGCAACAATATTGATGATATAGGAGCTAAAGCCCTTGCGACAGGTAACTTGACTTCTTTAACCTCTCTGGATTTGGAAGACAATAACGTTAGCGATGGAGGAGTAGAAGCACTTTCAAAAGGGAATTTAAGCGCCCTGAGTTCTCTCCATCTAGGCAAGAATAGAGTAGGCATTGCTGGGATAAAGGCGCTTGTCTCTGGCAACTTAACTGCCTTAACTTCGCTAAATTTAGAAGGAAATAATATTGGTGATGACGGCGTAGAAGCGCTTTCAAGAGGAAATTTGACGGCACTTAGTTCTCTCCATCTAGGAAAAAATAAAATAGGTATTGCTGGGATAAAGGCGCTTGCTTCAGGAAATCTGACTTCCTTAACTTCTCTGAACTTAACCGGGAACAGAATTGATACTGAAGGAATTAAGGTACTCTTAGAGGGAAATTTTAGTGCTTTAAAGTCTTTAGATTTGAGAGATAATTATATCGGAGAGAAAGCTAAAAAGCTTCTAGGAAAAATGAACTCTTTAACAGAGTTAAGACTCTGAGCAACTGTAAATTCGTATAAGCTTTAAAGAACACAAAGAAATAGGATAAACTTTAATTAAGAAATAATAGATAAGTGTATGCAAGATAGATTTAATAATTACAAGGTCATAAAAGACGTATTTCCTTTCCTATGGACGAAACGCGAGAAAATCCGTAAACTATTTCTTGTAGCATTTGGACTGATCTTTATTTCAATTGGTTTAGATCTTGCTGCCCCTATGGTCTTAAAGGAGATTGTTTCTAAACTCTCTTCTCCTCATAAAAGCATGACCTATCAGCTATCCTTATTACTCGTAGCCTACGGAATTATTTGGATGCTATCTCAAACAATTCAGCAAGCAAGACAGATTATTATGGTGAGACCTTTGGAGAAGAGTATCCGCTTTTTTTGCTTTAAGTTATTTGACCATTTACATTCTTTGCCCATGAAATTTCACTTAGATAGGAAAACCGGGGTCATCACCAATGCGTTAGAGCGGGCTCAACAAGGATTTACCGATGTTTTCTGGGGATTATTTTTATTTATTATTCCTACAATCATAGAATTGTTTTTAGCGGCTACAATTTTATGTTATTACTATGGAGCCACTTATGGTTTCATATTACTTTTTATAGCCGCTGTTTTCGTTGTCTTTACGTTCTATGCTACGGAATGGGCTTCTCATTTTCAAATCTTAAGTAACAAACAAGAATTAAATACAAATGCAAATATCGTTGATAGCTTGCTAAATTTTGCTAGCGTAAAGTACTTTAATAATAAAGAGTACGAATTACTAAAATGTGATGATCATCTTAAAAAGAGAGAACATCTCCTCGTTAAATCCATATCAAATATGGAATTGGTAAGGACGGGGCAAAGCTTTATCATAGGAATAGGTCTAGTCTTGCTCACTTATACGGCTGGGAAACAAGCCTTATCAAGCGGTTTTGATGTGAGTGATTTTGTTCTTATCAATGGATACGTTTTACAATTTGCGACCCCCTTACATCACATTGGGTATATCATAAGAGATATTAGGAAAGGCCTCAATGAGCTTGCTAACATAATGGAAATTTATAAGTCTAAACCTGCAACTTCCTACCATACCGAAAAGAGCTCTCATTCACTAGATAAGCTAGAGAGTATTGAATTTGAAAATGTTTCATTTGAGTATGAACCTTCTCATATTGTCCTTAAAAACGTGAGTTTTAATCTTCAGGCAAAGAAAACAATTGGGATTGTAGGAACAACCGGTTCAGGAAAATCTACAATTTCAAATCTTCTTTTCAAGTTTTTTAATATAAACTCAGGGAAAATATTTGTTAATAATAAAGACATTCAAACTTTAAGTACAGAAAGTTTACATAAATTATTTGGTATCGTTCCTCAGGACATCACACTTTTCAATACAACCATTTACGAGAATGTTCTCTTTGCTCGACCAAATGCCCATAGAGAAGAGGTAGAGGAAGCTATAGAGCTTGCTCAACTTACATCTGTCATAAAAAGGTTGCCTTGTCATTATGATACAGTTGTAGGAGAAAGGGGTTTGAAGCTCTCTGGTGGAGAAAAACAACGTATTGCTATTGCAAGGGTTCTTTTGAAGCAACCCTCCTTATATATTTTTGACGAAGCAACTTCTTCTCTTGATCTTTCAACAGAAAAAATCATTATGAGAAACTTAACCCCCCTTTTAAAAACATCAACATTCTTAATCATTGCTCATCGATTAACTACAGTAATGAATGCTGACGAGATCTTAGTGCTTCATCGTGGAGTGATAGAAGAACGAGGTACACACCTATCTCTCTTAAAGGAACAAGGAATCTATGCCTCTTTGTGGAAGGCTCACGAAGAAACTTATAAAGAGTCTAATGCGGCTTAAGACGATACTCCTAAGGATAAAGACTCATCATACTCCACCCCTTTTTAAAACAACAAATTTCATAAGTTTTTTCTTGTTTTTGTTACTCTATAATTATTTTTAAAATATTAAGTTAGGAATTTTCTTTTACTAATACAATAAAAACTTCCTGTTTTTTCTCCAATGTCCTATAGTGAAGCTAAAGAGTTAATGGTTGTGAGGTACCATAATCCTTTTGTAAGAAGGAGTCGGAGAGTTCGCAAGACTTAAGTTTTTTTATAAGAATTGTTATGAGTCAAATGAATGATAAGAGAAAAGAGGCGGGTGTATCCCGCCTCCTTTTTATGGCCTTAGATCATCATATTCTACATTTCCATCAATATCTCTTTTGATGATAATATTTTCGTTTCGATTAGCAAGATTTTCTATGGTTTGAGGGAGAAGTTCCGGGTGCCTTTTGTAGAAATATTCCTCAAAAGAAATCCTTTTACCTCTTATGCTGGATGGTCCAGAAGATTCTTGCGCAATTCTTCTTGTGATGTGCTGTCGTGTTATATTTGAGTTCATAGAGTCTGTATTCATTGCATTCAGATAACTTGAGACATCTAACTAAAGATAGACATAAAGGCAGAAGAGTGGCATAATAAAGTCATGGAGGTGAGCTATGACAAAAAATTGCTGCAAAAAATGTGGATCAATCAAATATGTTAAAAATGGCTTTGTAAGAGGATTACAAAGATACCGGTGTCAAGAATGTGGATGCAACTTTACAAATACAAAAAGACGTGGAATTCACCCTGCTCTTAGAGCGTTTGGAATTGTGCTCTATGGAATGTGTGGAGTTTCTATGTACAAGATAGCTAAGCTATTTGGGGTAAGTGATGTTGCTATTCTCAAATGGGTCAGGAAGGAAGCAGATTTAATTGAAGATTCTCATTCCCATGCGGAAAGTAAGATTGTTATGATTGATGAAATGTGGCATTTTGTGAATGGAAAAAAAAGAAAGTTTGGCTCTGGAGGGCCATTGACGGCGTATCACGTCGACCTCTCGGATGGGAATTGGGCACTCGTGGCGATTCATGCTGCAAAAGGTTAATTGATCGGGTTGATGATGGGGAGTGTGTATTTGCAACAGATGATTGGACAGGGTTTTATCGACTTCTCCCTGAAGATCGCCATTTCCCAGGGAAAGACTTAACCTTTCCTATTGAGGCTTCTAACAGTGATATTCGTCACCGCCTTGCTCGTTTTATTCGAAGGACTAAAGCCTCCAGCAGGAGTCTCCATATGGTGCACGCTAGCTTGAAACTTACCCACCATCTTCAAGATGATTCTGTCCTTCAGTC
>MKUL01000070.1 GCA_001897795.1 Alphaproteobacteria bacterium 41-28
TTTACAGCGTACTTTAGATTTTTTGCTATTAGCTCTTAGGGTCTGTTGTGGCATAGGCCTTCTCTTTGGCTTTTTCGGATGATGATCTTGCAACAATGAAGCTTTGAAACAAAACCATGAGATGCCAGAAGAGGAGAGTTTCTATTTAACAGGGAAAGGGAACCCCTTTTGGCAGTTTTTTAAGATATCTCGTTCTTGGCGAACAAGGTATAGTTCACGCTTCAGGGTTCTTAGCTCTTCCTCAACAACATATCCACTCCCTGGACGTCCTCATTTGAATCGATCAGAGAAACCTAATCCTTCTTCAATCTCTGAACGAAAAACCTCAAAATCTAGAACTTCTTTCAGCTTTTCTAAGGGATCGCCAAACTTTGAAAGACTTTCAAGGCGGTTATTCATATCAAAAAGGCCCGACTGTATCATAAACAACTCCTTCTCGTTTATTAATTCTGCAAATCACCTTCATCTCTCCTCGTCAGAGGTTTTTAGAGGCCCTCATCTTATCTATTTTGCAAGTGATAGACAATATGCTGCAATACTTCTTCAATGAATACTTCATGAAATAAATGTCCCATATTTTTAATGATCTTAAGAGATGCATCAGGAAGTACTTTTTGTAAGGCGTATGCATGATGAAGTGTAAAAAACGGGTCTTCTGCCCCATGAATAATTAAGACAGGAGCTTGGATGCCTTTGACCTCTTTATCACGTGTAAGAGGTGATAAATTAACTGCTAATCGGTGATTAATATTTTGGAAACCAGCTTTTGAACGATTATACCAAAGCGTTGCTAACTGATACCATGCTTGTTTATCAAAGCACTTCCCTTTTCCATTGTAAGATTCCCATATAAAGAGGAGATAATTTGCTATAGATACTTCCGATTGTGTATCTAAGCACGGCCCTTCTAAAATGGCATCTGCAAATTCTTCAGTCGGGAGAGGAAGAGGAAATGGATTTTCAGATTCTTCCAAAAACGCATGTTCTAGTGACGCGGATATTGTCGAAGTCATCATGAAGGTAAGCGTTAGCACCATTTCTGGGTAATAATATCCTATCAATTGAGCAATATATCCGCCCATAGATGACCCTATGATGTGTGCCTTAAGAATATTTAAACTTTCAAGAATCCCCTTTGCATCTTTAGCCAAATCCATTAAATTGTAAGGGTGCGCATCAAAATCAACAAAAGATGACATTCCTGTGTCACGATGATCGTACCGAATGACAAAATAACCATGTTGCGCTAACAACTTACAAAAATTATTAGGCCACAAAATGCCCTGAGCACCTGAACCCTGAATAAGTAAAATAGCTGGGTCAAATAATTTACCAAAACTTTCAAACCACAAGTTTTGTCCATTAGATTTAATGATGTTGTTCTTCATGATATACTAAAAGAGTTTTATTTTATATATTCCAACCTATTTTAGCAAAACCACTTTTTGTGGCATTATGAGATGTGATGTTTGATTTTTTAAGGACATTCATCACATTTTTAACAATAGGAATATCTGGCGAAATAACGAAACCTTTATACAAATCATTTACGATTTGTATGGATTTATCTTTATCTTCTACATAACTTTCACAGAGTTTTTGATAAAATAGCTTGTCTGAATCAATATGCAAATATAACTTTATAAATTCGGCAAGGCATTGCCCTATAACATTTTTAAAATCTTCTGATAAATTATTCCATGTATAACACAGCAAATCGTAAAAAAACCCATAATGCTTTGCTTCATCGTTCATATGGTCATTTACATAATGCTTAATACATGGATGTATATCTTCAGCATTAAAAAAGTCAATTAATTCTCGTACTAGAGTAGTTTCAAAAATACATACAGCTATAATGTGAAACATTTTACAATATTCTTTATCTAAACTTGATTGTAATTTATAAACAGCATGACTTGCGTCAGATATAGGATAGCTAAAGGATTTGAGTCCTAGAAAATGCTGATTAATTTGGTGCAACATGGATCGTGCTATATACACATGATAATATTCATCAATCATAACAGTGTTAGCATTAAGCTTCACTTGGTCATCATAATAGACAGGAAGATCATCTTCGATAATCATTCGACAAGCCGAATCAATCATTTTGATTTCAAGCGTAATAATATCTATAAGATATTTCTTGAATGATTGAAGTAATATTTCGTATTTTATATCTTCGCCCTTATTAATAATTTCAGGATGAAGCAGTAAGGGCTGCTTTGATTCAGGAAAAAAATAGCCCATTTTTGTAAAATCAATAAGCTTAGATGGGCGTGTACGTATGGAGCTCCGTCGCTCCCATACTTCTTGATAAGTATATGTTAAATTTTTTTGTAAGTTTTCAGCTGTATCGTTAGGCAGCTCATCTAAACGTAAGTTAATCATGTTCATTTTGTCATTCCTTTATCAAGAAATTGCAATAGAAAGAATACTCAAATTATAATAACTATTTTTTATTTTAAAAAACAACGATTTGATGTCCTGAATTATATCTTCCGTAATACGGAATTAAGAAGGGTTGCTTATAAAATATAATCTAAGATTGCACAATTTAGGAAAGTCAAAATACAAAGCAGATATATCAATTTGAGTAATGTAGTTGCTCGCTTATAGATCATTAATTCCACACGCCCCCAAATTTCATATAGTGTCTTTATATAGTAGTCTCTCAATAGGGATAAATTACGCACTTCTCTTGAGTTCCTCCATCTGCTTCCTTAAGCTTAAAGGCCTCATATCTACCCATACTTCTTCAATGTAACTTAGGCACTGCTCTTTAGTTCTCGGATCTCCAACAGGCTTCCATCCATCTGGAATTTTTTTATAAGATGGCCAAATTGAATACTGTTCTTCATGGTTTATCACTACAAAATAAAGCTCTAGTGATTCATCCTTGGATGGTAAATTATTCTCATTAGCTTGCTGAAGATCTGTCATTTATTCTCCTTATTTTTAAATATAAATTAGACTTACTGAAAATACCTATCATCAATCAATTCTAAATAACCAAGTCCTTGCCTTGTTTTTAAATTAATTTCTGCATGGCATTTTACCTTATGATAATTTATCTCACATGTTCCTACTATTTTTAGCGTACCAATATCTTTTTTAAGGATGGTATCCGTTAGTTTCTTTGAGCTTTCGTCAAGTTCAATCCCAATCTCAGTTCCTCCTTGTGTATCGGTAAAATTAATGAATACAAACCCACCTTTTATTCGCTCACTTAACTCACTTAGAGTTTCAGTTCGAACTTCTAGCTCTATAGGGTGCTTGTCTTCAATAAGTGTACTGACTAATCTGTCCATCATATTCTCCAATAATTCTGTATATTGAATTTACTACCGTTCTTTAAACCGCATTCAACTGGCTACTCATGAGTGACGTTAAGCGTTGAGCAAAAAGTTGTGAGTCTGTTACTGGTAATCCTTCGAGGATAAGAGCTTGGTCATAAAGAAGATCAGCCATTTCTTCAAGTGACTTTTTTGTACCTTCCGTTTCAATCAAACTTAATAAGTTTTGAATGAGCTGATGATTAGGATTAATCTCAAGAATTCGTGTTAGGGTATTTTGCTTTTCTTGGATAAAACCTGTAAGATAAAAGTTTTGTCCCTGTCTTGAGCTAACGAAACAAACCGGGCTTTCCTTAAGACGAGTTGAGATCCGTACTTTTTTAACTTTTCCTTGAAAATGTTTTTCTAAAAACTCAATGAGAGATTTTAAATGTGAGTCACCAGATTTTTCTGTATTCAAGTTGAGATCTTCTTCTGTAACAGATTTAAACGGACGGTCTTTATACGAATACACTTGAGAAACCCAGAAATGATCAATTGGATCTGATAATAGTAAAACATTGAGTTTATGACTATGGAACCCCTCAAGTTGGGGGCTTTTAAGCATTTTCGATAGATCGTCACCAAGTAGATAAAAAATTTCTTTCTGATCATCTTTCATATGAGTAACATAATCCTCCAGAGATATATATCCTTCTCTAAGAGTCGATTTAACGCGAACCAAAAAGAGCAATTCTTCTTCCTTTGCAAATTCCTCATAGAAGCCTTCTTTCAATATGGCTCCAAAATTTTGCCAGAATTTTAAATAGTCTTTCGAATCTTCTTTTGCCTTTTTAGTAAGAGAGTCTAAAACTTTCTTAGTGAGGGAACTTTTGATTTTAGACATACGAGGGTCAAATTGTAAGGTTTCACGACTTATGTTTAGAGGGAGGTCTTCTGTATCAACAATTCCTCTCACAAATCGTAAATAGGAGGGAAAAAGATTCTCACAATCATCTGTAATGAATACTCTCTTAATATAAAGTTTAAGGCGATTCCTTCGTTCGGCATTAAACAAATCAACGGGCCTGTTAGATGGAATAAAAAGAAGAGCCGCATATTCAATAATACCTTCAGCTTTGGTATGAAGTGTAAACCAAGGCTCATCATAAGTATGAGAAACATGTTGATAAAAAGATTTATATTGTTCAGGTGTAATTTCTTTTTTAGGGAGTAACCAAAGAGCTAGCTCTTCATTTAAGACTTCCTCATTCTCTTTGTTGTTTAATACAATAGAAAAAGCTATATGTTCAGAATACTTTTCAACGAGAGACTTTAATCGTAAAGGGCTCAAATACTCTTGTGCATCTTCTTTAAGGTAAAGGATAATCTTAGTCCCATGATGCTCAAGCTTTCCCCTTTCAACTGAAAAAGAATCAATGCCATTGGATGTCCATTTATGAGCTTCTTTCTTTCCTGCTCTTAGACTTATAACTTCTACTTCTGAAGCAACCATAAAACAGGTATAAAACCCAATGCCATATTGTCCGATAAGGTTAGTATCTTTTTTGGTGTCCCCAGTTAATTTTTGGAGAAACTGAGCTGTTCCAGATTTTGCAATCGTTCCAAGACTAGCAATAAGTTCTTGGCGCGTCATACCGATACCATTATCTTCAATAATCAAAGTTTTCGCATCTTCATCAACTGCGAGGGTAATTTTGTATTTGATATCTTTTTCTGCAAGATCCGAGTTTGTTAGGAGCAGATGTCTTAATTTGTCACATGCATCAGAAGCATTAGAAATAAGTTCTCGGAAAAAAATTTCCTTATTGGAATAAAGGTGATGTGTTACGAGTTGTAAAAGCTTACTAACTTCAGCTTGAAAAGTGTATTCTGACATAAAATTCTCTTTTCAACTTTGAATTGGAATCACCGGCAATTTTGTCCTGTTGTCCCAGAATATGCATTCATACTTTAAATTATATAAAATAAATAATTCAAATGAACCTAAAGATCAATCCCTCACTTATTGGAAGGAAAAGCTTTAAGGGGATGGTCCCTTAAAAATGGCTTCTGTTAGAAACTCTTACTTCCTATAAAAGACCATTGCATAATTGCTAGAACAGCATGAAGAGGGGCAAGAGATGTGATTTTTAAT
>MKUL01000071.1 GCA_001897795.1 Alphaproteobacteria bacterium 41-28
GGACGAGCCAAATATAAGGGGTGACCCCATCGGAAATCATCTTTACACATTCTATTGATTTTAAACATATTTTCAAAGGGGGAATGGGTTTCCCCCTTTTGTCCTGACCCCTTTTGCGATTTGTTTTCTCTCAAAATTGATTTTTACTCTGAATAGACAGAAATAGGGCTGTTTTTTATAGCATCAAGGAGTAAAAAGAATGCAAATTCATAATGAATCTACACAACCCTCTGTAAGTGTAGACGACTTCGTCACCATCAGACAACTCACCACGAGCAACCCAGCCTTCACAGAAGGAGGAATTCGAGCTCTTATTTTCCGAGCTGAGCGCAACGGCTTTAATTGTTGTATCCGTCGGATAGGAAGGAAGATCCTCATCTCTAAAAGTGCTTTTTCTCGTTGGATTGAAGCCCAAAATGGAGAAGTGCGATAAATGATGAATGGGAAAATAGAAAAGCCCCTCTTTAAGGGAGAGGGGCTAACCAAAGGGTTACAACCTATTTTTAGCATCTCCAATCTTGCCACTCAACAAATTGGGCCCTCTCCCACGTCTTCTTTCAAGTCATTCCTGCCAGGGAACTATGTCAAAGACTTTATGGAAGCCATGCGCTGTGCAGGGATCAATTTTAACGAAAAGATTATAGGAGATGGGGCGATTCATCGTTTTTCTACAGATAAAAAGGGTGGAAAAGATGGATGGTATGTCTTTTATGGCCTTGCGGGAGCCTTCGGCGATTGGAGCCGCGATATCCATGAGAAGTGGAGTCTCAGCAATAAGATCGCTCCCGGCCTGGATAAAGAACAAGTCTATGAACAAATTGACAAAGCAAGGGAAGCTGCGGAAGAAGAAAAGCAGCAGAAATATGAAGAAACCGCTATATCAGTCTTACAGAAATGGGAATCTTATGCTGAAGCTGGGCATTCTCCCTATTTGGAGCGTAAGAAAGTAAACCCTTTTGGTGTCCATTTTCATAACGGTTGCGTGATCATTCCTCTAAGAGATATCAATGGTAAACTCTGGAGCCTCCAATCAATTCAGTCGGATGGTAAAAAACGGTTCCTTCCGGCTGGTCGTAAAAAGGGCTGCTTTCACCATCTGGGTTCGTTTCAGAATGGAAGCCCTATCCTCATTTGTGAAGGCTATGCCACAGGCGCCAGTCTTTATATGGCAACGAAAAAGTCAACAGTAGTTGCCTTTGATGCGGGGAATCTGGAGCCCGCTATTGAAGAATTAAAGAAAGCCTATCCCAATAGTCTTATCAAAATTACAGGAGATGATGATGTTTGGAAAGAAATGAATACCGGCCGTACCACAGCAGAAGAAGTAGCTCAAAAACATGGCTGTTTGACATTGTTTCCGGTGTTTAAAAATAGAGAAACAAAACCAACGGACTTCAATGATCTCCATGTGTTGGAGGGGATTGAGGAGGTAAAAATACAAATCGATAAAGCAACCCAACCTCAACAAACAGAGTGGCCTGAACCAACGCCTCTCAAGAGCATCAAAAAGGATCTCTCTCCTGTCATACCGCTCCCTCCAAAACTCATTCCCGAGCCCTATCAAGATTGGCTCACGGATATCGCAGAACGCATGCAGTGTCCCTTGGACTATGTCGCGGTTGCAGCCCTGATTGTCACGGCGTCCTTGATTGGCGCAGGATGTCGAGTTCGTCCAAAGCGTCATGATTCTTGGTCCATTGTCCCCAACCTTTGGGGAGGGGTTGTGGGGCGACCGAGTACCTTGAAAAGCCCGAGTCTGAAGGAAGTCATCAAGCCTTTAAAACTTCTAGAGGAAGAGGCTTACTTGGCTTTTGAAAAAGAAAACCAGGCTCATGAAATCGAAATGGAGAGCTATAGGGTTCAAAAGGAGGCCATTAAGAAAAGGATGGGAAAAGCTGCCGACCTCCGAAATACGCTCGACATTGGGCTTGCTAAGGAAGAGCTTAAAATGCTCAAAGAACCCCCACCTCCGATTTGGAAGAGATATTACACAAACGATACGACCATAGAAAAAATCCATGAGCTTCTTTCTCAAAATCCCCGCGGACTATTGTTATATCGGGATGAGCTTATTGGCCTATTAACGACCTGGGATAAGATAGGTCATGAGGCGGACCGCTCGTTCTATTTAGAGGCTTGGAATGGGGATGATTCAAAGACAACTGACCGTATGGGGCGAGGAACGACACACACGAAGAACCTTTGCATCTCCATACTCGGAAGTACGCAGCCTGATAAAATGTTATCCTATTTTCACCAGACTTTATTTGGGTTCTGCAATGATGGACTATTGCAGCGTTTTCAATTGTTGATCTATCCGGATGAGGTCAAAAACTGGACATTAATCGATAAGAAACCAAATATCACAGCTCAAAAAGAAGCCGCTTCCATTATGAAGGAACTTGCCACAATGAACTTCTGTGAGTACGGAGCGATTCAGGAAGGGGACGAGACACCTTACTTTTGTTTCACGGAGGAGGCTCAACAATTCTTTTACACTTGGGTAACGGATCTTGAGTGTGAAAAGCTTCGTGCTGAAGAAGAACCCATTTTTATTGATCATTTGGCTAAGTATCGCAAGCTTATGCCCTCACTTGCTCTGATCTTCCATCTCATCAATGTTGCAAGCGGAAAGGAACGCGGAGCTATCCCACTTGATTGTGTAGGACGAGCAACTGCTTGGTGTGACTATTTGGAGATGCATGCGCGCCGGATTTATGAGATGGGTCTTAGCCCTGGGTATCAAGCCGCAAGAAATCTTGCAAGGCGGATTCAGGGGCGAGACTTAAATGATCCTTTCGATGCAAGAGACGTTTACCGGAAAGAATGGGCATTTTTGAAAACCAGGGAAGAGGTTGAGGCCGCCTGTGAGCTTCTTATAGATTTGGGCTGGTTGAAAGAGGGAGCTCTTGCTGAGGGTCGAAAAACAAAAAGAGTCTTCTTCGTGAATCCTAAAGTCCTTAAGAGAGGCAACCATGAATAAATGGCTGAATCAATTTTTAAAAAAACCCGACATTTCCGACAAACCCGACAAACCCGACAAATCCGACAGATTCGGCTTCAATATGAATATGTCGGATTTGTCGGATAGTCCCCTGAGCTTTTTAGAAGAAAATTTGGGAAATATATCTAAAACAGAACCCGACATTTCCGACAGATTCGATTCCAATGTGAATATGTCGGATTTGTCGGGTAGTCCTCTGGGCCTTTGCAATAGAATTGTCTCCCCTTCCGGTGAATATGATTACGAAGAACGCCTCGCCATTGCTGAGATCGACGGGAAGCAGTCTCCTCTCCAAGCCCATCGTATTTCTTATTTGGATGCCTTCATCTCTATCTTATCCACCCTGGCTGAAGATGATTCTCACCAGGATTGGCTGACTCAAAAAATCCAAACAGCCCTGGCGATTCTGGAGGCGAAGAATTTCCGGGTTCTGAACTAAACTTCTATTCGTCTAAACCGTGTCTTTTCCTCATTAAAAACAACCAGGAAATTAACCAGGAAGTCTTGACGCATATTTTGCTTCCTGGTAATTTGAAGGGTATGAAGATTGAACAATTTTTATCATTAGATGAAGGAAAGATTTTGGAGTTTAAAGAAAACTCCACAAGCTCACACAATATTATAAAAACGATTGTTGCTTTTGCAAATACAGCAGGGGGAACTCTTATTTTAGGGGTGCGTGATGAAGACAAGGCCATCATTGGGATAGATAACCCCCTCAAAGAGGTTGAAAAAATAACCAATCTTATTAACGATTGTATATCGCCTAAAATCTCCCCCAATGTCGATGTTTTTTCTTATAGAAACAAGAGCTTATTGCTGGTGCAGATTTATCCTGGAGCCAACAAGCCCTATTATCTTAAAACCTCCGGCATACCCAAAGGCGTTTATTATCGTGTGGGGCCAACCAATCGGGAAGCTGATCAAACCATGATCGAGGAGCTCAAGCGATCTGTCACAAATAAATATTTTGATGAAACGCCTCTGGTGGATTTAAACCCGGAAGCAATCGACTTCCGGGTTGCTTCCGGGTTCTTTGAGAGTAAGCGATCGCTTAGCAAAAAGGATCTTGAAACGTTGGAACTTGTCGTAAGTAGCCACGGCAAGAAGGTTCCAACCATAGGGGGAATTATCCTTTTTAGCCCGCGAAGAGAAGAGCTCTTCCCAGATTGCTGGATACAAGCCGGCAGATTTGCAGGAACGACAAAGGCCAACATTATCGATTCCTTTGAAATCCATGACTACCCCATCACCTCTATTGAAAAAGCCGCTGATTTCGTGAAAAAACATTCCTTATTTGGCTATAAAATTGAAGGGCTACAACGAACTGAACACTGGTCAATTCCCATTAATGCGGTGAGAGAGGCCATCATTAATGCTTTTGCCCATAGTGATTATTCCCAACGGGGAGCTCCCATTCGACTCGCTATTTTTGATGATCGTTTAGAGATAGAAAATCCTGGACTTCTCCCGTTTGGACTTACGGTAAGCGATATCATAGAAGGGGTTTCAAAAATAAGAAACAAAGTCATTGTCAGGGTATTACACGAACTTGGTTATATTGAAAAATGGGGAATGGGAATAGTGCGCATCATTGAGGGATGTCGAGATGCTGGTTTGCCCACACCAGAGTTCAAAGAAATCGGCGATCGCTTTCGCGTCATTATATATACAACGGTTATGGAACCCCCAAAGCTCGACAAGCTTGATCAAGAAATTATACAAGTCATACGGACTTCAGAGGGGCTCTCAACATCCGAAGTGGCAGAAAAAATAGGTCTTTCCGTGCGTGCCGTCAGGGAACGTTTGAAAAATCTCGTCACCTTAAATTACCTTTATGTGGCAAGCACAGGACCCTATGATCCGCATAAGAAGTATAAAGTAAGAACTTAATTTTGGCTTTTTCCTCTTGCTTGGCAAACAAGAAAATCGTATCCTGCATTTAGCTATTTCATTGGGAAATAGCGCGCCGAGGCCTTTTTAGGAGCTGTAAAAGCCTTAAACATTAAAGCTGTTGTTGTAGGAGATGCCGCTCAACTGCAACCTGTTGAAGCCGGTCCTGCTTTTCGTCTTGTGACAGAGCAAGTCGGTGCTTCACGTCTTGAGGAGGTCGTTCGGCAAAAGGAGGATTGGCAAAGAGAAGCAACGGTTTGGTTTGGAAAGCAAGAGTCTCAAAAGGCTATCCAGGCTTATCACATGCGGGGACATATTCACATTTTCGAAGAAAAACTCCCCGAGGTGCAAAGTGCTGAGGATGTTGTGAAGCGTTATGAGATATCTTTCCGGACATCCAGTCTTATCTTTAGGGAGATCCTAAAGGATGTTCAAGGAGAAAAGGAAGTTTCTGAAGAGAAAAGCCTTTATGAAAGAGCTAAAAATCATGAGGACTACAGAGAATTTCTAAAGTGGCGAGATATTCAAAAAGAAGCAGGAAAGGAGATTCTCTCTCAGCCAGAGCATTATCGATCTGCTTTAGAAGAAAGACGCCTTGATCCTTCGGAAATGGCTAGGCTTTTCATGGACAAGGGACAAAACAAGGAGTCTCAATACAAAGAAGCCGCGCAACTCCTTAAAACGAAGAGGCTTGATCATCTTATCGGCATAGAGCGTGCGCCTGGCCAAGGAGTGGAAATTAGAGATACAGCTAAAGATGCTCTTCTTAAAGATTGGCTAAAGGCTTACAAGGAGGACCCTCAGAGAAGCCTTTTGATGATGGCCTATAGTAACCGTGATGTCCAAGATCTAAATATCCAAGCCAGAGATCATTTAAAAGCTTCAGGAAACATTGCAAAAGAAGATTTTACCTACACCATTATGCGAGACGTTGAAGATGACTTTGGCAGGCGAGCAAAAATTAAAGAAGAGAGACCTTTCTCAAAAGGAGACCAGATTGTTTTTACACGTAACGATGGAGGTCTGGGAGTTAAAAACGGATCAATTGGAACGATTTTATCCTTAGATAAGAATAAGGTAGAAGTCAAACTTGATGAGGGGAAGACGTTTAGTTTTTCGCCCAATCTTTTTTCCTCCTTTGATCAAGGGTGGGCTATCACAATCCATAAATCCCAAGGTACAACGGTTGATAAGAGTTTTCTCTTAGCCTCTCACGAGATGAATCAAAATTTGGCCTATGTGGCTCTGACACGACATCGAGAAGATGTGCAGATTTATGGAAGTGGTTGTGATTTCTGGCGAGAAGGGAAGGTCGCTGATATTCTCTCAAAATCTGGAGAAAAACTCAGTGCCGCGGATTATCTTGATAGTCATTCTCTTGCCAAGCTCACGCGTGAAGAAGATCGCTTTTTAGGAAAACTCTTTACGCGTCTTTCTGATGAACTCCATGCTATGGGGGCTGTTTCTAAACAAATCTTTAAATCTGTTGCCGATCATTTCTTAGGACGTACCCCAGAGCGTGGTGATCTCGAACAAAATATTATTTTAAAGCCTGAAGTGATTCGAGAAGAAAATCGAGCACAGGAGATTTTGAAAAAAACATCTCCTCCTATGCTCGATAGGAGGCCAGAGCACGATGAAAGCCAAATTAATATATCCTCTAGCTTGAGGAAAAGTTTAGAACAAAAACAAGAAACTGTCACACCTTCTCTTCAGGAGGTATATGAAGATATGAAGCACCCTGCTTTTAATGAGGCTGGGTTCATTAAAAAAGTCTTTGAGAAAGGGTTAAAACTGCATGGAGATGAGTCTGCCATTGGTTATTGGCAAGAAAAGAGTGAGCCTTATATGAGACTTTATGAGCAAAAGCTTGAAGCTGTTGAACGCGAGCTTCATTCCCCCCTTTTAAGTTATATGTCAGATAAATCAAGAGACTTAGCCCGAAAAGCAGCCAAGGAAGATCCGAATAGAGTTTTAGAGTTCTTAAAGAACCTTCAAGCTTCAAAGCAAAAAGAGCTGGATACTAAAGAAAGAGAAATGCATCGAGCTCAAGAGTTAAGTCAAAAGTCAGAGGGATTTTCTTCTACCAAGGAGAGGGAAGAAATTAGCGAAGATATCTTTCACAAAGAGCTACGGGAAGCCTACTCTGCTTATTTTAGATTCAAGGAGCTCAAAGAGGATCTTCAAAATACTCCCTTTGATCCTGTTGTTAAAAAAGAGCTCCGTGAGCTTGGGAAATCCATTTACAAAAATAAGGAAGCTTTCGATGTTATTAAGAACATGGACCCTGATATAAGTAAAGCTATTCAAAAAGAAGCTCAACAAAAGAAAATTGAGCATGATCTTGATCGAGGAAGGGGGGATTGTCTTTGTAAAATCTGAACGTCTTTATCCGATTTGAGGAACTCAATGAGCTGCTAATTTTGAGAGTTACTTTGATTTTTTCTTGCTTTTCATCTGATTGTTGGCTTTTTGTTTTACAGCAGCTTCTTCGGCTTTTTTTCTTTTAAAGTACTCTTCCGTATACCATTGAAGGTTAGATTCACAAAGATGCCGAGCGCTTTTTTCTCCTTTTATCATATAAAGAGTAAAAAAGAGGGAAATGGCTGTCCCCGTAAGGACACAAGCTACAAACAAAAGAAAAAAAGGTTTTGTCCAAAGGCTTGTATATTGGCTCATCATACTTTTCCAAGAGTTTAGGGTGTTTTGTCCTTGGCTCTGAAGGTGTTTCATATCGTCTTCTGTCCTTTTTAAAACAGGAGAAAACATTTGCTCGAAGCTTGACTTAACCTGGGAACTTGTGTCAGAAAAATGTTTTGTAAAAAGGGCTGAAATCTTCTTGTCTATCGTTTCAGTGACTTTTTATTCAAGGTTTTGCCTGAAACTAGCAAGAACTTTACTGATTTTTTCTGAGAAATCTTTTTTGTTTTTGTCTATTTCTTTGTTGATTTTGTTATGGAGAGCTTTAAGAGCGTCCTCAAGAACATCCGTAGCAACTTGTTTTTCTAAATCTTGGAAGTTAGTATCATCTTTGGGCATTTCTTTTTTCCTTCTTTTAATTGAATACGTTCTAATAATTGGTAAGAATATCAAAATTATATTGCTTAAGACATATAGCTTTGCTAGGGTCTTTAAAAATAGCAGCAGAGGGCTGCTAAGCACACTTGAACTATGAGTCAAGGCTATACTCGATACGGTTGATATAATCACCAATTGTATACTGTAGTGCTTTTTAATAAATAATTTCTTCGAAATTATTTTGTTACACATTTTTTGGAGTTAGTTTTTATGAAAAAATTCAGCCGGTTTAAAACAAAATTTATAGCCTACACCTTAATTCTTTTATTGGTTTCCAATTCATTTCCACTACATGCAATGCAAAGTGATTCTGATTTAGAAATATGGAGTAATGGCACAAACCATGTTAGGTTTACGTGTCCCCCCTGTAAATGTGATAGCCCGGATTGGTGGCAAATATATGGCTATCCTCTTCTAGTTGGTTTTACAACAACAATAGCTGGTGTAGTCTGTGAAAAATTTTGTAGAATAAGCCCGCGGTTAATCAACTGTTGTGAAAAACTTAACTGGTGTAAAAGGGGTTCCACCACGGAAACCACTAAAAAAAAGAAACATAAGGAAAAAACAGACTCAGAATCGTCCTCAGATAGTGAGGCGGAAGATAATCAAATTGACTCGAGGGCTAATAAACCTAGCCTATTCACGGGGGAAAAAAAGCATAAGAAATCTCGTCCAAACAGAGAGAACCGTATAAGGCGTATCGAAAAGAAAAGAAAGGAAGAAGCAGAGAATAATCCGGAATCTTCAGAGGGTGATGCGGATGTTCCGAATTTTTTCTCTCCCAAACCCAAAGGTGTTTTTCCAGGCGCAGTTGATGTTCCTAGAGAACGGCCTGCTGATATAAATGACGGAATAAACTTACCTCAGAACAAGGACGATAAAGTTAGCAAGGAGACTAAGCCACTTACCAAGACAAAATCTAAGAAAGCTAGTCCAAACCATAGGAAGAAGCCACGACAAGAAGAAATTGGTAAAGAGGAGAAGCGTTTAAAAGCTGAAGAAGATGAGAACCGCAAAAAAAAGAATATTGGATCTTCAGAGGATGTTCCGAATCTTTTCTCTCTCAAATCTAAAAAAGCTAGTCCAAACCGTAGGAAGAAGTCGCACCAACAAGAAGTTGATAAAGAGGAAAAGCGTTTAGAAGCTGAAGAAGATGAGAGATTAAGACGTGAGGAACAGCAGAAACAACAAAAGATTCTGCAAAAGAAAAAGGCTGAGGAAGAAGTTCGCTTTAAAAAAGCCCAAGAACAATTCCGCAAAAAGAAGGATATTGGATCTTCAGAGAACAATACTCCGAATGTTCTCTCTCTATCTAAAAAAACTCCTCCAAACCGTGAGGAGAAACCACAAGAAGAAGTAGTTATCAATATAAATGATGAAGCCCATGATAAGCCTTCCTCAGAACAACAATGATACATCACGCAAAGATGATGATGATCATAAAAAGAGTTAATTATTTTAAGAAAATAAATGTCAATTTTTATTGATAAATCATTTTCAATTTTGTATACTATAAGGGGTAGAGATTATTAGTGTGTTTTTCATACCTATAAGGAGTCAAAGAAATGAATCTACGATCAATTACCATGACGACAGGAATCATTCTAACTGCAGTTTCTTTTTTTTCCTTACCTGCAGAGTCAATGTATGAAGAGGACCATTTAAGAGAAGAACGTTCTCATTCTTTATCATATCATCCTCTTATAGAAGAAGAACGAGAAGAATTGACAGATGCACGGAAATTAGAAGCCGTAACGTATTTGGTAGGAGCTGTAACTACTTCATTAGCAATGGATGCTTACCAAAGAGGGAAACGAAGAATACAATCGCCTACTACCTATATAGTATCTACAGAAGAAGATGCTGAAAGGTATTTTGAGGCTGGCATGCAATGCATTCAGAACAAGTCATATAAAGATGCGTTAGAGTTTTTTAAGATGGCAGCTTATCTGAAACACATCGAGGCTAGATATAACTTAGGTCAACTTTATGAGTATGGGCTTGGAACACCAATATCTTATACAGAAGCAGCAAAATGGTATGCTGCATCATTGGAACATGAAAAGTCCTCTAAAGCCCATAAGCGCGTTATTAGGAAAGAGCTTAAACAAAGGCACTAAGTAATATATAGTGATTTACTTTTGTATATGATTGAAGGGTTAGTTAGATAATTTCTTGTAGTAAAAAGGCGCTAGTCTTTACACTATTAGCGCCTGGTAAGTCAAGAATTCCGGTTCAAGTTCGCTCTTGCATTAGAGGATCAGACGATCAAAAAAAGGGTGAAAGCATTTATTGAAAACGGTCACCTTCTCTTCTAGAAAAGACGCTAATGGTTCATTACATGAGCAAAATTTCGTTTCCCTGGACCAAGAAAGGGGAGAACTCTCACTTTCAAGATTTTTTCTTTTTTTGAGTTTCTGGCTTCTTGGCTGGCTCCGGCCTTGCTTGGAGTTCTTTTTCATATTCCAATACCCGAACCCCAATATCATAGGCTTTTCTCGTGTGTTCGTTCATAAGAAGCGCCGATACGAATGGAATTTGAAATAAAAGAAGCCCAAGACCCATGAGAGCGCCTGTCGCTGCTGTTGAAAGAACAAGGGTCAAAAAGGGTTGGTCCCATTTAAAGGTATATTGTCTTTGAATATTTTTGCAGAATTCATTGGTTTGGTTGACTATATTGTTAAGACGTTGTCTATCTTCTTCAGCCCGTTTAAAAATGGGTGAAAGGACTTTCGATATATTGTCTTGGTGAGACTGAATAACATTTTGGAAGTGTTGTTCAAGTTGCTCCTTGATGTGTTTTTGAAGACCTTCTTTGATTTCCTTAGCGTAGTGTTGTTTAATCTCAGAAATTTTATTTCCAACATCTTCCATGTTTTTCTGGTTCAGCTGGCCAAGAGATTTCTGGAGATCAGATTTTATAATCTCCAAAGAAATTTCCTTTAGAGCTTCTTTTTCAAGATCTGAGAAGTCTTGGATTGCTTTAGGGTTTGGGTTAGGCATGAGCTTTCTTTATCTAGAATATTTTTAGAGAATTATAATACGCTTCTCTTCTTTCAATCAATCAATAAAATAATTTTAAATTGTTACATATAATTATTCGGAAAAAGATCGAATTTTATTTTGAAGTCTTGTAACATGGGGTGAATTTGCTGGAAAATGAGATTTTGCAATTTCTAGAGCTTGCTTTAAATAATTTAAAGCTAGAATTTTAAGTTTCTGGGATCGTTTTTTATTTTTTCCATGTGCAGTCAATATAGATTTTTTTAAGTATAATCTCCCTAAGTCCTCTAAAATTAAGTAAATATCACAGTGTTTATTTTTTTGAAATATTTTAAAGGCTCTTCTCATCAAATGTTCAGCGAGTTCCATGTTTCCCTCTAAAAAATAAATTTCTCCTACTTTCCTTAAGACTTGGGCTGTTTTTATATGACTATCTCCATAATGGTTCTCATAAGCTCTTAGGCCTTCTTCTAGTAGATTTTTAGCTGTTTTAAAATCTCCAGCCTCTTTATAAATGTCACCTAATTTTATTCGTTCAGAAGATGTTCTAATATTATTATATCCTAATAAATTCGTATGGATGTTTAAACTTCTTGAGAGAACTTCTTTGGCTTTTTTATAATTACCTAGTTTTTGATATGTAATTCCTAACTGCCCTAATGTCCAAGCGACATCAATATGGTTATCAGAAAAATGGTTTTTGTAAATAAGAAGACCCTGTTCAAATAAGTTCTTTGCTTTCTCATAATCTCCTAAGTTTCTATTAGCAATACCTAGATACGTTAAAGCCCATGCAGCACCAGGGTGGCTTTTAGGAATATAATTTTTATAAACAAAAAAACTTTGTTCAGCTAAGTTTTTAGCTTTTTCATAATTCCCTTCCCTGATATAAACATTTCCCAAATGAGCTAAGGTCCAAGCAATTTCAGTATAATTTTTTGGAAAGTATTTTTTATAAATAAAGAGGCTATGATTGAGCAGATTTTTAGCTTTTTTATGGTCCCCTATCCCTCCATAAACAACTCCTAGGTAGGCTAAAGCTCTAGCAAAGCCTATCTGATTTTCAGCAGAATCGTCTTTATAGAAGAGAAGCGCTTCCTCAAGCACCTTTTTAGCCTTTTGGTGCTCACCAAGCTCCCAGTGGACAATTCCTAAACATACTAAGATGTTTGCGAGTAAATCAAAGTCTTTACAATTTTTAATATTTAAATACGTAATACTTTTTTCAAGGTATTTTTTAGATTTTATGTAATCGCTTAGGTAATAATAAATTCTTCCTAGTTCGCCATTGAAAGATCCTTTAATAACATACGATAATAGTTCCTTATGGCTTAAAAATGTTTCACAATGACTAACTAACAATTTCATCTTTTGTAAATCATCTTCGTTGATTGATTGAATAATATAATTTTGGAGAGCCTTAAAAATTGCATCTAGTAATTGATTATTTTTCTTAAGACTTAATTGCTTTTTTAAATAATCAAGACTTATTGCTTGAGTACTCCTATGAATTGAAAAAACTGGTATTGAATTAAACGAAGTAAATCCTCCATCCGTAATTAAAGAATATTTTTTTAAATTATATATAAATTTATCAACTATAATATTTCCTTTATATGCATCAAGTAAATCTCGCGGGATATTTTGTGAATCAAGAAGACTTACAGCTACTAAAAGCTCCCCAAAATCTTTATGAATACTCATAATTTTCTGCAAAGACATTTTAATAAGACTATATCTCGTTTTTTTATAATCACTTATTTCTTTTACAAAATTTACTTGCATAACTTCAAAATCTTTATTAAATTTATTTATATTTTCTAAGTACTTATAATATGAAGTTCCTGTGGCTTTTAAATAGTAAGCTGCAATTAGAACGTCCAAGGGAAAAGGAGGAATTCTACGTAAAAATTGTTTAGCTTCTACTTTTTGAGCTGGGGTTAGTTGTTGAGTATTTCCGTCCTCTACAATGTTAAAAAAGAGATTTGACATCTGATTTTGATTAAGTTCTTGAATGGGTATGATATCCTTAACTTGAATATTGCTATTTCGTGTTGTTAAAATAATTTTTCCCTCTCCCCACGCATGAGGATCTTGAGGTAAATATTGTTGTATATCTTTAAATGTCTCAATATTGTCATAAATAAGAAACCAATTTGAGTATGATCTTAAGCGTTCCTTAATAAACTGAATAATTTTCTCTTCTCTTTCTGTAGGATTCTTAATTGCATTCACTTCCCTCAGTATTTTTTTATATTCTTCTTTCTTAGAAAGAGCGGAAGCCAAACTTTCGAAGGAATTGAAGAGGCTTTCAGGTGTTTCTGCATTGAACTCCCAAATTATGGGTGATCGTTGAAATTGAGCATACTGTCGAGCGAGTGTTGTTTTTCCCGACCCGCCTATTCCCGCAAGGGCAATAGTTTGAATGCCCCCACGTCCTTTAAACTTCTCGTTGATTTGAGCTATTAAATTAGAACGATCGAGTAATACAGATTTTGTGGGGAGCATAAGGTCAGATCGAATGGAGCTTCCTTGTAAGGGTTCCTGCCAATAATATTGTGTAACCACTATCACTAGGCTAAGGATAAATATAAAAACGCTAGCTAACCCCACTCTCCATTTTCTATTTTTCAAAAGATAATCTAGTTTGTAGATTAAATTAATTTCTTTTTTTTCTAATCCTTGCTTATTAGGAAAAGATTCAGTCTGTTTAACTATGACAGAAACTTGAAGAATATTATATTGCTTTTCAAACTCTAAAATATTCTTTTCAAGATTTTCACTGGGAAGGACTTTTTTTAGAATTTCGAAGATTAAAAAATAGACATTTTTTTGTTTTAAGAGATACATAAAGTTAGGATTAACGAGCCTTTGACCAATGTCTTTGATATCTTCTTCTTCTAAAAAAAGGAAAAGCACGCGGTTGTTTGCTTCAAGAGGTTGAAAATCAGAAATTTTAGGAACTACGTAAATGATGTACTCTTCTTTTCGAAAAGTATTGATTATCTTAGGGATGGATTGTTGCTTTTTATGAAGCCTGATAGAAACATTAAATCCTACACTTTTTAGGCAAGTCGCAAGAAAATTAAAAAAATCGCTTTTCTGTCCTTCTTCGCTCCAGAAAATAGTTAAGTAATAAAGACTTTCTGATTGTGTTAACTTTGAAATATCTCTTATGCTTTTTTCAAAAGCCTCGTAGAGGAGAAGGCTTGAATGATACTTTCTTACAAACGGAAGTTTTTCTGATTTCTCTATAAAATCTATGATACTTTCACGAGAGTTACATCCCAATTTTTGCATTATATTATGTGTATGAAAGTCGACTGTTTTCGGAGAGATAGATAAGAAGGAGCTTATCTTTTTAGCTGATCTTCCACTTACAAGAAAGGCGATAATATCTATTTCTCGGCGTGTAAACTTTACGCCATTAATAATTTCTAAGCATTCTGTATAAATTTCTTGTGGAAGAAAAATCTCATTTCTTTGCATAAGCTCTGTAGTTTTTCCATTAATTGCGTCAGCGGCTAGCGCAAACCCGACCTTTCATAGCTAGATTTATCTTAGATTGTAAAAAATTTAAATAAATTTTTAAAACCACTAAACCTGGTGAATTTTACTAGGTTTTCAGAATCAAGGATATTTTCCGAGTATCTAACTTAAGAAATTTCCAACAACCTCAACGTGTTTACGAGACCACCTATGTCTAAATAAGGGCTGTGGTTCATGTAAAAAAGAAAGATCTGATCTTTCTTAACAAAACTTAAACATAAAAGGGACTATTCACTCATAGGTGATGAAATAATTTTTATAATAAGAAGATATATATTAATATATCTGGGAGAATAAATATGAATAAAACTCTATCATTATTAAAAAATAGCACAGCTATTACATTAAGTTTTGCTCTCATTGTCAATCCAATTTCTTCTGCATGGGCGAGCGGAAAAGGTGAGAAAATGCTTGGGCTAGAAGAGGAGAAAGAATCCGCTAGATCTGTGAAGAAAAAGAAAGAAGAAGCACGGAAAACTAATGAAAACACGGTATCAAGTAAAAAAAGAAAACGTACCGATCATGTTAAAAGATCAGCCACAAAATTACAAAAGAGACCGAAGAAATTAGAAGATAACGATCTTTCAAGCAGTAAAAAAAGGAAACGTGACGCTCTAGTTCGAGAATCAAATGGAAAATTAAAAAAGCAACGGGAAGAATTAGAAGAGAAAAAAGAACCCACTAGACTTTCGAAAAAAAAGAAAAATGAAAAAAATACTGGACTAGGTAAAAAAAGAAAACGTGCCTTTCTTGATCGAGGATCAGACGGAGAATTAAACACAGATGGAGAATTAAAAGAACAAGAATCAAAAAAGAAACGAAAAGAATCAGGGACGGGACTAGATAAAAAAAGAAAACGTACCTCTCGTGATCAAGAATCAGATGGAAATTCAAAAAGACGAGGATCAAAAAAACAACGAAAAAAATCAGAAGGGGGAAAAAAATCATTAACCACTAGGCAGATTGTTGAATATAACAGAAAAGCTGAGCTAGGCGACCTGAAAGCTAACTACATACTGGGGAAGAACTGTTATAAAGAAGGGGAAAAGGAAGAGGCTATAAAATACTTTGAAAAAGCGAAAGAGGAATATCCAAAGGCTAATAAGTACTTAGCTAAGATTCAGGGAAAGGCTCAAGGTATTGATGAGGAAAGCAATACTTCTAACTCTAGTAGTAGCAACGGCTCCAATATATCGCCTGTTAATATTTTTTCACTTACAGAATCTGAAAATGTAGAAGAGCTACTTCAGACGCTAAAAACTGCAATTGCAGCTATTGAGGAGCTGATAAAATCAGATCCAAAAGGTGAGGCTGCCGATAGTAGTAATTTAAAGGAGACTCTTGGACAATTACAAGAAGCGTTTGAATTAACTAAAGCTAACCCCTCTCTAATCATGGGCTCTCCAGATCAATTGGATCATTTAACGGAGCGCATGACAACACTTCTTACAAAACAAGTTGCTAAAATTGAGTCCTATTTCCAAAAAGAAATCGACGGGTTTAAAGCCCGAATTGATGGGCTTGTTAAAGAGGGTATGCAGCCTTATACGCTCATTGCTTGGATAAAATGGGCAGTAGGAGGAACAGCGACAATGGCAGGAGGAGCAGCAGGAGGAGTAGCAGTAAAAGGAGCAGCATTAGGAGCAGCAGCAGGTGTAAAAGCAGTAGGAACAACATTTGTACCACTAGCAGCAGGTGTAGGAGGATTAAAAGCAGCAGGAACAACATTTGTACCACTAGCAGCAGGCGTAGGAGGATTAAAAGCAGTAGGAGGAGTAGCAGGGGCTGGAGGAGCAGTAGGGGCAGCAGCAGGAGCAGGAGCAGGAGCAGGAGCAGGAGCTGCAATGGCTGCAATGGCTGTACCAATCGCAATAGTGGGAATAATGGGAGGCGGGGCAGCAGTTTTTCTATACAAGATAGACAAGGATAAACATCAAAAAAAGATAACAGATGAATTTAAAAAAACGGAAGTAGAAAAGATAAAATTAAACCTCCGATATTGCGCTAGAGAATTAAGAAAAATGAGATATGGTATTGTTGATAATTTCTTAAAGGATGCCGACTTTTTATCTACACCTACTCTCTCTGAAATTAAGACAACTTTTGACTTATTAAGTTGTCTATATCAAATTGCTGGTGATTACGATGGAACTCGTTTTGTTCAAGATATTTGGAAGCCTACATTTTCTACGCTTGAAAATACCTTAAGAAACTATGCTCGCGAATCTGGAAAGTTCTATGAGGAAGGTCCAAAGCTGTTAAAAGTTCACCCAAACCCTAAATTTTTAGCTCAGGATTTTGAAGAAGAATTCAGAGTTCTGATGGAACAAATTAAAAAAAACAATAAATTATCACATATTCCAGAAGGCTTTATACAAGCTTTGGTAACAAATTATTTAGAGGAACAAAATGCAGATCAGAACGTTAGTTTAACAGGATCTCCCCTTCCTCCAAAAAAATTGAAGAAGTTTGTAAAGTATATGGAATTTTGTAGGCACATATACACAGATGAAACAACTAGAGGGTTTGTTACAAACCACATGGAATCTACTATAACGGAAGAGCGGGAAAGAATAATAAGGAATACAAGAGAGATCGATGAACTATATAGCAATCTTTTAGAAGTTCAAAAACAATGGAATAACATACCGGAACAGCCCTCCTTATACGAAAACAGGGGGATATATAAAAGTGAGCAGGTTTCCACACTTCCTAGAGACGATCAACGACAAAAATTTCAAGCAGATTACGAAAATTGTATTCGAGAGATAAACAGCTTTCTCCAAGAGATTCTTAATAAGGATCCTATTAACCATAAAGAGATAGAAGAAATTGGATTCGCAGTGCGACAATTAAAAGTGATTCAACAAGAAATCCATAAGGCATTTCTGTGGCACTTTAGTACTAAACAAATTGAGGCCTCAATTCCATCATTTGTAGATAGTACTGATAATAGCAAAGAATATCCACTAACGAGTGAAGCCGTTGTTTCAGCTTCTTTTTTAAATAAAACTCAATTATTAGATAAATCAAATATTTCCGTGTTAAGTGTAGGCTTTCGTAATCTGGAAAGCCTTAAGGGTATATTTAATATTACAAAAGAACAATTACTTGCATTCAAAAGAAATCGGCAGGCTTATTTTTCGGAGCGAGGTGAGGTAGACCATATTGCTTATATAAAGAAAGGTACCGAATCAAAAGAAGGGAAGGATAAATTGGTCATTGTTTTTTCTGGTTCAAACTCTTCACGAGATTGGGTTACTAATGTTACAATGGGTTATACACCAGGAATTGGAAAATTATCCGTTCATAGGGGAATAGGCGAACTATTCATGAAATCTGGGTCGAATTATTGTAATTTATTAATGAGTAAAATTAGGGATTATTATAAAAATAAAAAAACACCTAAAGAGTTTAAGATTGTTACATCTGGTCATAGTCTTGGGGGCGCGGAAGCTCTCCTCGCTGCTTATTATTATATGACAACACAAATGCAGAATTTTTGTGAGATCTTTAAACCTGATAAAGTTAAAATCTCAGTCAAAACCTTTATGTTTGGACCGCCAGCTATCGCTGACGAACCATCACAGATGGCAATAGAGGAAGCTCTTGGGAGAGACAATATATTTAGAATTTGGACTTTTGATGATCCTGTTGTTGCCTTATCAGGAAAATTTTATCGGCATGTGGGGGAAAGTTTTCTTTTAGATAATATTGCAAATAATAAGTTCGATTGCTTAGACAAACTCTGGGGGCCTCATTTAGCAGAGCGCTATCTATGCTATCTTCATTGGCTACAAGAGCCTTCTGAATCACACACAGAGCTTATCTCTATCCTAAAAAAATATATAGAGAGCTTATGGATACTGGAAAAACAAGATTGGGGGACCTACGCAAATGCTCAAAGCAAATCTAAGGGCGAAGATGAGGAAAAAGAAGCCCCTTTAATAGTTATTCCAAAAGAATTTCGTCTTCTCCAAAAATTAAAAACTGATAATCTCCAAAAACTCGCCGATGCTTTAGTTGAACTTAAAGGACTTCAAGCTAAAGTATTTACTACAGATAGAGGTCAGGAAACTTTTTATGAATATGACCCTAGCTTGTATCTTGGGGATGGTACGAATTGTGGTTTTCTTGCTATGGACCTTACACGTGAAAGTGGCATAGACAAATTAAAAAGTCATTCCGAAACTTTAATTATACGTCAGTTAGCTGCCCCTGAAATAGAAGTTGCTTTTCACCAACAAATTTTACCAGATAACATGAAAGCGAAGCCTGCTTATCAACAACTTATTGATAATTCTCCACCCTCACGACCTGACTATGCAGATCGACCTGTAACTAAATATGAAGTGGCAAAAGATGATTTATTAGAAGAAGTCTTGCGTGTCAGTGGAGAAGTAGGTAATTTACCTGGTGCTCATCAAGATGATGAAAAACTTTTAGCTCGACATGATTTGTCTCTTAAGCAGCGTCAACGCTTAGAGAACCGTCGACGAATTTTAAGAGAAGCTCGGAATGAAATCTTGACTTATGCTCTTGCAAAGGAAACCTACCTCGATTATGTAGAACATGAATTAAACTTAGGTCGTGGCTGGTTAGGGCCCATTCCTAATCAAACGAGCTTCATGACCTCATTGGCTTATATTGAAGGTAAAAATTTAAGGATTCTTCAAGAGCAAAGGGATAAGAGTTACCTTGCCGTGAGTGAATACCCACACCCTCATGCAACTGATGAGGAATTCACTTTAAATTTTAAAAATCGTAATCATTTTACAAGATTGTTAAAAAACATTCCAAATATTTAATTATTGGCGTTCCTAAACTTATTAGGAGCAAAGTATGAAAATGTTAGTTATACTTAGTCCTCAAACTTGTAGGTAAAAGTAAGAGCTTTGCTGGAGGTGATTCATTGGGTTTTAATGGCAATTCTATGATTGCAAATATGTGTGTAAATTTCTTCAAGTTGGAATGCCCTTATAGCTTATGATGTTCTTGTCTTGATTCTAAAGTATACGGTAGCGGCCGACAAGGCCGTAGTCCAGTTGGTAACAACCCAGCTGCGGTAATTGTCCGATTCAACCGTGTAGCGATGCCACAGTTTAGAAAAGTAACGATCTGTTCAGTGCACGCTGATAAAATCTGGCATAAAGCTGAGGTTGGTATATTAGAAGCACATATCTCTCTAGACTAAGGGGCCTACTGTGGGACACTCATGGGACATTTGGAGACAAAAAACAGTAACAAACCTGTATAAGCAGCAGCAAAGAATTCGATACAAGTTTTTGATTTTATTGATATAATTTGTTAACCTTTGCTATCAGTTAAACATTTCAACCGTCTCCAAAACCGGGGGTTGGGGGTTCGAGTCCCTCCACTCCTGCCAGTCTTCGCTGCTTTGCAGCTACGACTGGTAACCCAAAAATGATTATGCGAAGTCGAAAGATTCTTTTTGTTTGCTCTTGTAATTCTATTTATCTATAAGTATATATTTCTAAGTATATAAATTGAATTATGAGAGAGTAGCGTGCTTAATAAATTGTCTTGGTTTTTATTTATTTGTTTTCAACTTTCATTTCCATTTCATGAAACGTATGCTATTCGGCATAATCCGGATGAAATTTTCAATTTCCATCCTCATGGCAATGGCACGTACACAAACTCTGCTAAGATTAAACAGGCAACAGGGGTAGGTGCCTTTCATGAAAGGGGACATACGGGACAAGGGTATACTGTTGCTATCCTTGATCACGGTTTTCACCCCGAGTATGTACAATATTATGAACGACTAGGCCTCCTCCATCCGGCAGTTAAACGATTGAACCTTACGCTTACAACGGAGGAGAGGTTAGATAGCTTCACTATTGATAATCTTGATCAAGAACAGGGTGGGCGCCTTGCTCAGTTGATTTTAAACCTTGGAGAAGATCATGCTACGCAAATGGAGCGAATTACAAATTTGCGGAAAAGAAAAGAATTTTTTGATATACTTAATCGAGGCAAGGCTGATCTTCATGGGTCTCTGGTTGCTGGAGAGCAAGCTAGCCATGATCTTCACGGTTCTTTTATTGCTGGAGCCTTTCATGAATTAGCTCCAGCAGCTAATCTTCTTCTGATAGATTTGAATTTAGTGGATCATGCTGCAGCTCTTCAAATTGCAAGAGAACACCATGTAGATGCTATTAATATGAGTTTTGCTTCATACGGAGAGCATCCTCCTATAGTCCCAATGGATGAATATATTAATGCATTAGAACAAGCGGCTCTTGATATACCTATTTTCCTCGCTGCAGGAAATGGCTCAAGTCGTGAAATTCCCCATTATGTAGATGAAGTAGAGATAGATAATGGTAATTATGTCCCATCAAATGAGTTTATAGCTTTCAATGATATAGGTCGTAGAAACATGCTTTTTGTCGGAGCTGTAGGCTATATGCATAATGGAGAGGAAGTTTTCGACCCTTTTTCCCACCTTCCGAGGGAAGTTGCCTCTTCTCATTACATGGTTGCTGCGGGAGCTAATGTTCTTGTCCATTATAATGAGCAGGGTAGTAATATCGTAAGTGGTACTTCAATTGCAGCTCCTGAAGCAGCAGCTGTTAGTATTCTTACAAAACAAGCTCTTCAGGCAACAGGAATAGACCCTACACCCGATCAGTTGATAAGGCGTGTTTACGATTCTGGTCATGCTCTTGATCATAATATCCCTGGCTTTCACAGCGGTCCGGCATTTAAGGTCTTGAACGCTGGGAATGTGGTTCGAGATATCTTTGGTGATCAACCACCCGCTATAAATGTACCAGCTCCTTTGCACCAACCTCCGGCAAATGTTCAACCTGTACTACCAGTAGATTTTCAACCCGTCCTTCCACCAGACTTTCAACTTCCACCAGATTTTCAATTTGTAATCCCACCAGATTTTCAACCTGGATGGCCAGCAAATCCTCATCCAGTGCAACCAGCAAATCCTCTACCTGCAGCACAGGCAAATCCTCTACCTGCAGTACCAGTAAATCCTCAACCTGCGGTACAGGTAAATCTCCAGCCTCAAAAGAAAGCAAAAATCAGGACATCCAAGAGCCCGCGTGCTGCAAGGGGGAAGGCTGCCCCTCGAAGAGCGCATGCTTCAAGAAAGAAGGCCGCACCGCGAAGAGCGCGTGCTTCAAAGGGGAGAGTTACATCTCGGAGAGTCCGTCGTTCAAAGACGAAAATTGCATCTCGCAGGGGGCGTAGTTCAAAGAGAAGAGGGCATGCCCGCAGGCGTTAATCAGTAACTTGAGTCATCATTTAAGTGGCGCATCCTGCATATTAAAGAAATATTTCTCAGTGTTAAGTCCCGATGTGCGATGCGTTTTTTCGCGTTGAGTTTTGTTGATTAAAGTATTTGTAATTTTTTTTAAACTCTGTTATGAGGAAGTTCGTTTAACCCGGAAAAAGATTATGGCTAGAACATCACCCCTTGAATTTATGCGCCAAGTGCGCCAAGAAGTATCGAAGGTCACCTGGCCGACACGTAGAGAAACCATTGTTACCACCATTCTGGTGTTTTTAATGGTGTTTATTTGTGCGACCTTTTTTTTGGTTATTGATCGGATTCTTGCATGGAGTATTTCTTTGATATTAGGATTGGGAGCTTAAAAGGACGATGACACAAGGTTCCCTCTGGTATGTTGTTAACGTTTATTCGGGCTTTGAAAAAAAAGTGGCTGAGCACATTCGTGAACAGGCAGAAAAGAAAGCTTTATCTGATCAAATTGAAATGATTTTGGTGCCTACGGAAGAAGTTATTGAAGTTAAAAAGGGGGCTAAAGTGACCTCCGAGCGACAATTCTTCCCCGGTTATGTGCTCATTAAAATGCAGCTGACAGATGAAGTATGGCATTTGGTGCGTCATACGCCCAAAGTTTCTGGTTTTTTGGGGGCGCGCGGAAAGCCAACACCAGTGAGTCAAGGGGAAGTCGATAGGATTTTGGCGCAAGTCCAAGAGGGTGTGCAAAAGCCAAAATCGACCATTACCTTTGAAGTAGGGGAACAAGTTCGTGTCAGTGATGGGCCGTTTAGTTCCTTCAACGGAATTGTGGAAGAGGTTGATGAAGACAAACAACGTGTTAAAGTTGCGGTCTCTATTTTCGGCCGCTCTACTCCTATAGATTTGGACTTTGTCCAAGTGGAGAAGATTTAACAGTGTAGCGGTGTAACAGTGTAGCAGTATTGCAGAAAGAAGAGCGGGGCTTCAGTGCTTCAAATTTATGGATTCTGTAATTCTGCTACCCTGCTACACTGAAACATGCGGGAGGCGAGTCATCGCCGTACCGCAAACTCAATGAAAAGAGGAGTCAAATGGCAAAAAGAATTGAAGGATATATTAAGTTGCAGATTCCTGCAGGCAAAGCAAATCCCTCTCCCCCTGTTGGGCCGGCCTTGGGTCAAAGAGGGCTAAATATTATGGAATTTTGCAAAGCATTTAATGCCCAAACACAAAACATGGAGCCGGGAATGCCGATCCCTGTGGTGATTACGGCTTTTCAAGATCGGACGTTCAGTTTTATTACGAAAACGCCTCCTGTAAGCTACTTCTTAAAAAAAGCTGCAGGCCTTCAGAAAGGGTCTCAGACGCCCGGAACGGGAACTGTTGGAAAGGTGACCATTGCTCAGGTGCAAGAGATTGCAAAAGCTAAGATGCAAGATCTGAATGCAAACGATATTGAAGCAGCATCTCAGATGATTATAGGGTCCGCCCGATCAATGGGCATAGAGGTAGTGGGGTAGAAACATGGCAGGAAAACGTATTCGTAAAGCCTATGAAGGACTTGATTCTTTATCCGTTTCTAGTGTAAAGGAAGCCATCCGAATTGTAAAAGAACGGGCGACAGCAAAATTTGATGAAACCATTGAAGTTGCGATAAACTTAAACCTCGATCCTCGGAAATCTGATCAAAGCATCCGTGGGGTAACCCAACTTCCTGCGGGAACCGGAAAAACCCTTCGTGTTGCAGTTTTTGCTAAAGGGCCTAAAGCCGAAGAAGCCCGTAAGGCAGGAGCTGATCTTGTCGGAGATGAAGATTTGGCTGAAAAAATTCAGGCCGGTGAAATTAATTTTGATCGCTGTATTGCAACGCCGGATATGATGGCACTCTTAGGAAAGCTTGCGCGTGTTCTAGGTCCCCGAGGACTTATGCCAAACCCAAAATTGGGGACGGTAACCATGGATGTGGCGGAAGCGGTGAAAGCAGCTAAAGGTGGACAAGTCGAATATCGGGCTGAAAAGGCAGGTATTATCCATGCTGGAATTGGAAAAGCAAGTTTTTCATCAGAAGACATCGAGAAAAACTTGCGTTCTTTCGCAGATGCGATTATGAAAGCTAAACCAACGGGGATAAAGGGGTCTTATATTAAGAAGGTTTCCCTTTCATCTACCATGGGACCATCTGTAAAGATGGAAATTGCTGATTTAATTAACTAGTAATTAGTAGTTAGTAATTGGAAAATTTTGGAAACGATAGTTTTTTAGAAGTTAGCAGTTGGTTATTAGAAAATTCTAATAACTAATATCTAATTTCTAATAACTAGAGTAAGCCTGTCCAAGACTGTGGGGATCTTTGATCCTTGGGCCTTCCCTGACTTGATCTGGGACCAAGGATTAAGTTTAAAGCGAAAGCCCCTGCATAGACGGGAGAGTCGGAATGAGGGCGTAGCAGCCTCTGAAGAACGATTTTCGCGGGCGGGTCAACTCAGTGGAATGCTGGGATTTAGTGTAACCAAACCTTTGGGTTTCCAAAGGTTAAACGATGGAGACGTGATCTTGGATCGTAGCGAAAAAGAACAGCTGGTTTCCTCTTTGCGTCAGGGCCTTCTTGAGTCAAACTTGGTTATTGTAGCCCACCAAACGGGGCTTACTGTGGCTGAAGTTTCAGGCTTGAGGCGTCAAATGCGCGAAGCGGGTGCACAGTTCAAAGTTGCCAAAAATACATTGGCGCGCTTAGCTGTTGCTGGCACACAAAATGAAGGCATTAATAATTTGCTTTCTGGGCCAACTGCGCTGGCTTATTCAAAAGACCCTGTCGCGGCCGCAAAAATAACCTTAAAGTTTGCCGATGGTAACGAGAAATTCAAAGTTATTGGAGGCATCTTAAATGGTAAGGTTTTAAATGAGAAAGACATCGAAGTCCTTTCAAAGCTTCCCTCTATGGAAGAGTTGCGAGCAAAGATTGTTGGTATCATTTCAACCCCAGCGACACGCATCGCTGGTATTTTACAGGCCCCTGCAGGTCAATTGGCTCGGACGTTTTCTGCCTATAGTCAAAAGGCATAATCGTCCCTATATATAAAGGAGAAACTATAGATGGCTGCAAATCTCGAAAAAATTGTAGAACAACTTTCTGAACTAACTGTATTGGAAGCTGCTGAGCTTTCGAAGAAGCTTGAGGAAAAGTGGGGCGTAAGCGCCGCTGCTCCTGTGGCTGTTGCTGCGGCAGCAGGTATGGCTGCAGAAGCTGCACCTTCTGAAGAAAAAACGGAGTTCCAAGTTATTTTGGCGGCTGCTGGTGACAAGAAAATCGAAGTCATCAAAGAAGTTCGTACCATCACAGGCCTTGGATTGAAAGAAGCTAAAGACCTTGTTGAAGGTGCTCCGAAGCCGTTGAAAGAAGCGGCTCCAAAGGCTGAGGCCGAGGAAATTAAAGCCAAGCTGGAAGCAGTTGGCGCCAAAGTGGAACTGAAGTAAATCAGTAGTCAGTGTAGCAGTATTGCAGTGTAGCAGAAAGTAGGATGGAGCTATTGTGCTTCATACTGTAATTTATCTGCAACACTGAATACTGCTCACTGCTACACTGAAACTGCTACACTAAATACTGAACACTTTAATATGAGGCATTAATGGCAAGAACCTATACGGAACGCAAGAGGATTCGGAAGAGCTTTGCAAGGATTCCTGAAATAGCTCCTTTGCCTAATCTTATTGAGCTACAGAAAACATCCTACGAGAACTTTTTACAAATGGATGTTTCTGCTGAGAAAAGAGTATCAACTGGATTGCAAGAAGTTTTTCAGTCCATTTTTCCTATCAGTGATTTTTCTGGAAAATCGCAGCTAGAATTCTTCCGTTATGATTTTGATCCACCGAAATATGATGTGGATGAGTGCAAGCAGAGAGGCATGACATATGCTGCTCCTTTGCGTGTGACCTTCCGATTGGTCGTATGGGATATTGATGAAGAGACAGGTGCAAAATCCGTTCGAGACATTAAAGAGCAAGAAGTCTACATGGGTGATATTCCGCTCATGACGGAGAATGGAACCTTTATTGTTAATGGAATTGAGCGTGTCGTTGTTTCTCAAATGCATCGTTCTCCGGGTGTTTTCTTTGACCATGATAGTGGTAAGTCCCATTCCTCTGGAAAATACCTTTTTTCAGCGCGTGTGATTCCTTACCGTGGTTCTTGGTTGGATTTTGAGTTTGATGCAAAAGATAACGTTTACGCGCGTATAGATCGTAAGCGGAAACTTCCCGTTACAACTTTTCTTATGGCTCTTGACAGCGCAGAAACAGAAGAGAAGAGAAAGCTTTTAGAAGCTGAAGGGAAGAAACTCGACCCATTAGAAGCCCAAGGCATGTCGCGGGAAGAAATCTTAAGCGTTTTCTATGGCACCACTGAGTATGTGAAGTCAGGCGAACATTGGAAGACAGCTTTTCGTCCGGAAATGGTTAAGATAGGAAAGCTTGCCCATGATTTAATCGATGGCAACACAGGCAAAGTCGTTGCAGCCGAAGGGGCCAAGATGAACCTTCGTTTTGCCAGAAAACTGCAAACAGAAGGTCTTAATGACGTTCTCGTCTATGAGGATGACCTTATTGGCCGCTATATTGCCAATGATTTAATTAATGAAAGCACAGGTGAGGTCTACGCAGAAGCGGGTGATGAAATCACGCCAGTCTTGCTCGAAACTTTGACCAACGCTGGTATTGAAACGATTCCCACTTTAGATATTGATCATGTCAATATTGGGGCCTATTTGCGTAACACCTTAATGGCTGACAAGAATTTGGTGCGCGAGGATGCCCTCGTTGATATCTATAGAATTTTGCGTCCGGGCGAACCCCCAACAATTGAGGGAGCAGAAGCTCTTTTCCGTGGCTTCTTCTTTGATTCGGAACGCTATGACTTATCTTCGGTTGGTCGCGTAAAGATGAATTCCCGTCTGGGGCTTGACGCTCCCGACACACTACGTGTGTTACGTAAGGAAGATATCCTGGCTATTATAAAGGTTCTCTTGGATTTGAAAGATGGGCGGGGTGAGATTGATGATATCGATAACCTTGGAAATCGACGCGTGAGATCTGTTGGTGAGCTCTTGGAAAACCAATATCGTATTGGACTTTCTCGAATGGAGCGTGCCATTCGCGAAAGAATGAGTTCTGTTGAAATTGACACGGTCATGCCCCATGATTTGATCAATGCGAAACCAGCAGCAGCAGTTGTGCGTGAATTTTTTGGCACTTCCCAGTTATCCCAATTTATGGATCAAACAAATCCTCTTTCTGAGATCAATCATAAGCGGCGTTTGTCAGCTTTAGGTCCAGGGGGCTTGACCCGTGATCGCGCGACCTTTGAAGTACGTGACGTTCATCCCACACACTATGGGCGAATTTGTCCAATTGAAACGCCGGAAGGGCCAAATATCGGTCTCATTAACTCGCTCGCGACGTATGCGCGGGTCAATAAGTATGGTTTTATTGAGACACCTTATCGCAAAGTTGTTGATGAAAAGGTTACGAAAGATATTATTTACCTTACGGCCATGGATGAGAGTAAGCATACAATTGCGCAGGCCAATGCTGAGCTGGATAAGCAAGGTCGGTTCGCCGCTGACTTTGTCAGCTGCAGGCGAAATGGAGAATTTGTAGTTGCTCCTGCTTCTGAAATTGATCTGATGGATGTGTCCCCGAAACAGATCGTGTCCGTTGCTGCCTCCTTGATTCCATTCATTGAGAATGACGATGCAAACCGCGCGCTGATGGGCTCGAATATGCAACGACAAGCCGTTCCTTTGCTTCGAACAGAAGCCCCCTTTGTTGGAACTGGTATGGAAGGTCCTGTTTCCCGTGATTCTGGAGTCGCAGTTGTTGCTAAAAGAACAGGCATTGTGGACCAAGTAGACGCTTCTCGTATCGTCATTCGTGTAACGGATGAAAGTGCGATGACCACCAGCAATGTGGATATCTATAACCTTCTGAAGTTTCAACGATCCAATGATAAAACCTGCATTAATCAGAAGCCCCTCGTAACAGTTGGGGATAAGGTTGAAAAAGGAGATATCATTGCCGATGGTCCCTGTATGAATTTGGGAGAACTTGCGCTTGGATCCAACGTGCTTGTCGCCTTTGTTTCATGGAATGGTTACAATTTTGAAGATTCCATTATCATTTCTGAACGCATCGTTAAAGAGGACGTCTTTACCTCAATTCATATTGAAGAATTTGAGCTTGATGCTCGCGATACCAAATTAGGGAATGAGGAAATTACACGTGATATTCCTAACATTGGCGATGAAGCCCTACGTCATTTAGACGAGGCAGGCATCGTTTATATCGGCGCTGATGTAAAGCCAGGAGATATTCTTGTTGGCAAAGTCACTCCAAAGGGTGAAACGCCTTCGACACCAGAAGAAAAACTCTTGAGGGCGATTTTTGGTGAGAAAGCTTCGGATGTCCGTGATACATCCTTAAGGCTTCCTCCAGGTGTTCAAGGGACTATTGTTGAAGTACGTGTGTTCTCTCGCCGGGGTGTTGAGAAGGATGAGCGTGCTTTGGCTATCGAACGCGCTGAAATTGAACGCTTTGCAAAAGATCGTGATGCGGAACGGTCTATTTTGGATCGGAACTTCTATGCTGCATTGGAAGACCTCTTGATGGATCAAAAAGTTATTAGTGCACCGTCAGGCGTGAAGAAGGGAGTAAAAATTACGAAAGCCATGCTCGATTCTTTGTCCAAAGGTCAGTGGCGCCAAATCACAGTTGAGGATGACGCTGTGATGTCGGCCTTAGAGTCTGCTAAGCAACATCATGATGACCGGGTCACCGCTCTTCAAGTTCGTTTTGAAGATAAGGTTGAAAAGCTTCGTCGTGGAGACGAACTCCCTACCGGTGTTTTAAAGAAGGTGAAAGTTTTCGTTGCAGTGAAACGTAAACTTCAGCCTGGAGATAAGATGGCTGGTCGTCATGGAAATAAGGGAGTCGTTTCTCGTATTGTGCCAATAGAAGATATGCCTCATCTTGAGGATGGAACACCTGTGGATATTGTTTTGAACCCGCTGGGACTTCCTTCCCGTATGAACGTGGGTCAAATTCTTGAAACCCATCTAGGATGGGCTGCCGCTGGTTTGGGTCGTCAAATTAACGACGCCCTTGCTAAGATGGCCATAGAAGAGCATAAGGACATCAAAGTTTTGAGAACCGCCTTAGATCATGTGTATGAAGATGATCAGATTGTCAAAGATATCAAAGGGATGTCAGATAATGAGGTTGTCGAACTCGCAACGAACCTAACGTCTGCTGTGCCGATGGCTACGCCTGTTTTCGATGGAGCCCATGAGAATGATATCAATCATCAGCTTAGCAAAGCAAATCTTGACACAAGTGGACAAGTGACGTTGATCGATGGACGGACTGGAGAGAGCTTTGATCGAAAAGCAACAGTTGGCTATATGTATATGCTTAAACTGCACCATCTCGTAGATGATAAAATCCATGCGCGTTCTGTTGGACCTTATAGCCTTGTTACCCAGCAACCTCTTGGGGGTAAGGCTCAATTCGGAGGCCAACGATTTGGGGAAATGGAAGTCTGGGCCCTCGAAGCTTATGGTGCTTCCTACACTCTCCAAGAGATGCTGACAGTTAAGTCTGACGATGTCTCGGGTCGTACCAAGGTGTATGAATCCATCGTTCGAGGAGATGATAATTTTGAGTCAGGTATACCTGAATCCTTCAACGTTTTGATGAAAGAGTTGCGTTCATTGGGATTGAATGTGGAATTAGGAACAACTGAATAAAAATCTGTTTTTAGATTGCTTCGCTCGTAATGCCTGTCCCCACGAAAGTGGAGAACCAATAAGGAGCCGAAGTCATCCAGAAACAATATACTTAGGAGAACGGTATGCGTGATGTAATGAATGTCTTTGGACAGGTTGTGGGACCCCAGCATTTTGATAATATTCGAATTGCCATTGCAAGTCCTGAGCAAATTCGTGCCTGGTCCTTCGGAGAAATTAAAAAGCCTGAAACAATAAATTATCGGACATTTAAACCGGAACGAGATGGCTTGTTCTGTGCTCGAATCTTTGGTCCTATCAAGGATTACGAGTGTTTATGTGGAAAATACAAGCGCATGAAATATCGCGGTATTATCTGCGAGAAGTGTGGGGTTGAGGTTACATTGACGAAAGTTCGGCGTGAACGGATGGGTCATATCGAACTTGCCTCTCCTGTTGCGCATATCTGGTTTACAAAATCCCTACCAAGCCGGATTGGACTTCTTTTGGATCTTATGCTCAAAGATGTGGAGAAAGTCCTTTATTTTGAAAATTATATTGTTCTTGAACCTGGCTTGACGTCTCTGAAAAGGGGGCAGCTCTTGAGTGAAGAAGAATTCTATCGGGCTCAAGAGGAGTATGGCGTCGATGCTTTTGAAGCGAGTATTGGGGCAGAAGCCTTGCGTGATATGCTTAAGGCAATTGATCTTGAAAAGGAGCAAGCGGAGCTTCGAGAAAATCTCTTCGAAACGAAGTCAGAACTGAAACGGAAAAAATATGTTAAGCGCTTAAAGCTTGTCGAAGCTTTCCTTGAGTCCGGAAGTCGTCCGGAATGGATGGTTATGGAAGTGATACCTGTCATTCCTCCAGAAATTCGCCCTTTGGTACCCTTAGATGGTGGACGTTTTGCAACTTCTGATCTCAACGACCTTTATCGTCGTGTTATTAACCGGAATAATCGGTTAAAGCGCCTTATGGAGCTGCGCGCCCCTGACATTATTGTTCGGAATGAAAAACGGATGCTTCAGGAATCGGTAGATGCCCTTTTTGATAACGGCCGAAGAGGGCGGGTGATTACGGGTACGAACCGGCGCCCTTTGAAGTCCTTGTCAGATATGTTGAAGGGAAAACAAGGACGTTTCCGTCAAAATCTCTTAGGAAAACGCGTTGATTATTCCGGTCGTTCGGTCATTGTGGTTGGTCCTGAACTTAAACTTCATCAATGTGGTTTGCCGAAAAAAATGGCTCTTGAGCTCTTCAAGCCTTTCATTTATGCGCGTCTTGAACGCTATGGTCTTGCCAATACGATCAAAGCAGCAAAGCGTATGGTTGAAAAGGAACGGCCAGAGGTCTGGGATATTTTAGAAGAAGTGATTCGTGAGCATCCAGTTCTTCTCAATCGCGCACCTACTTTGCATCGTCTTGGTATACAAGCTTTTGAACCTGTCCTTGTGGAAGGAAAAGCTATTCAGCTGCATCCGCTCGTTTGTACAGCCTATAACGCTGACTTTGACGGAGACCAAATGGCTGTTCATGTGCCGTTGTCCTTAGAAGCCCAGCTTGAAGCACGTGTATTAATGATGTCCACCAACAACATTCTTCACCCTGCGAATGGTAAGCCGATCATTACGCCTTCCAAGGATATCGTGCTTGGACTCTATTACTTGACTTTGGAACGAGAAGGCGAGCTTGGCGAGGGTTCGGTCTTTTCTTCCCTTGATGAAATCGAACATGCTCTTCATCAGAAGTCAGTTTCGCTTCATGCCAGTATTACGGCAAGGTATGAGTCGGTCGATGATAACGGTCAAAAAGTGATGCTTCGGACTCAAACGACACCAGGGCGGATGCTCTTATGGGAGATTATGCCGAAACATCCAGGTGTGAAGTTTGAAGCGATCAATCAACTCTTAACCTCGACGGAAATTTCGAAACTTGTGGACTTGATCTATCGTAACTGCGGTCAAAAGGATACGGTTATATTCTCTGATCGCTTGATGGGACTTGGCTTCCGCTATGCGACTGTCTCGGGGATTTCTTTTGGAAAAGATGACTTGATTGTGCCAGAGGAAAAGAAAAAGCTGGTCGCTGATACCCGTGAGAAAATTGGAGAATTCCAACAACAATATATGGACGGTCTTATTACCAATGGTGAACGTTATAACAAAGTGACCGATGCTTGGACCAAGTGTACAGAGCAAGTTGCTGAAGCGATGATGAAGGATATCTCTGAAATCAAACCAGGAGAACCTATAAATTCTGTTTATATGATGGCTCATTCACGGGCTCGTGGATCGGCAGCTCAAATGCGTCAGCTGGCTGCTATGCGTGGTTTGATTGCAAAAACGTCCGGTGAAATTATTGAGACCCCAATTATTTCTAACTTTAAGGAAGGACTTAATGTTCTTGAGTACTTTAACTCCGCTCACGGTGCGCGCAAAGGGTTAACGGATACAGCCTTAAAAACGGCAAACTCTGGGTACTTAACGCGTCGTCTTGTGGACGTTGCGCAAGATTGCATTATTGTTGAACCGGATTGTGGGACGGAAAAAGGATTGAGTCTCCGCGCTGTTGTTGAGGGAGGTGAAGTTATCACCCCACTGGGCGATCGAGTTTTAGGGCGTACGGCGGCTGTGGATATTATTGATCCTGTTGCCAATAAGGTTATTGTTGAAGCAGGAACACTTATCGAAGAAGCTCATGTGGATGCCCTTGAAAAAACAAGCGTTGATGAGGTCCTCATCCGTTCAGTTCTCACCTGTGAGACGAAAGATGGAATTTGTGGTAAGTGCTATGGTCGTGATTTGGCCCGAGGAACTCCTGTCAATATGGGTGAAGCCGTTGGTGTTATTGCCGCTCAATCCATTGGAGAACCTGGAACGCAGCTGACCATGCGGACTTTCCATATTGGAGGTGCTGCCCAGCTTGCTGTTGAGCAGTCCAGCATTGAAGCGTCTGTTGAAGGGACGATCCTCATTAAAAACCGTAGTGTTGTGAAGAATAGCAAAGGTGATAACATTGTTATGAGTCGCTATTCTGAAGTTTGCATTATGGATGCGGCTAATCAAGAACGAGCTCGCTATAAGCTTCCATATGGATCTAGGCTTATCGTTGACGACGGCGCTCATGTGAAGCCTGGTGACAAGCTCGCAGATTGGGATCCTTATACCCTTCCGATTATCTCTGAAGTGAGTGGAATTGTTCACTATGTGGATTTGGTGGAGGGGCTTTCAATCCGAGAGAGTTTGGATGAAGCAACGGGTCTTACAAAACGTGTGGTTGCTGACTGGAAGCAGTATACAAGAGCCGCAGATCTTAAGCCACGCTTCGTATTGCGAGATAAGGAAGGTAATCCTCTCTTGTTTGCTAATGGAGCAGAAGCCCGCTACTTTTTATCGGTGGATGCAATTTTGGTCGTTGAAAATAACGCCAAGATCCATGCAGGAGATGTCTTAGCCCGTATTCCCAGAGAATCTACAAAGACCCGAGATATCACGGGAGGTTTGCCGCGTGTTGCAGAACTTTTTGAAGCACGTCGCCCCAAAGATGCGGCCATCATTAGTGAATTTGATGGGCGGATTGAATTTGGAAAAGATCACAAGACAAAACGCCGTGTTCTTGTCATACCTGATGACGAGACAATTCAACCGATCGAATATCTAATTCCGAAAGGAAAGCACATCTCTGTTCAAGAAGGGGAACAAGTGAAGCGTGGAGATATTATTATGGATGGGAACATGGTTCCCCATGATATTCTGCGTATTCTCGGCATTGAAGCCTTGGCCAGCTACCTGATCAACGAAATTCAGGAAGTCTATCGTCTGCAAGGCGTTCCGATTAACGATAAACACATTGAAGTTATCGTACGGCAAATGATGCAGAAAGTAGAAATTGTTGAGCCAGGTGAAACAACCTTCCTCTTAGGAGAACAGGTAGATAAGCAAGAGTTCGAGAAAGAGAACTTCCAAGCCATTGCAGAAGGGCGCCGTCCAGCTCAAGCTCATGCTGTTCTTCAAGGAATTACGAAAGCATCCTTGCAGACCCGTTCCTTCTTCTCCGCTGCTTCTTTCCAAGAAACAACACGCGTCCTTACGGAAGCCGCTGTATCGGGTAAGGTAGATGAATTAAGAGGACTTAAAGAAAACATTATCGTTGGACGTTTGATTCCTGTGGGAACGGGAAGCATGGTCAATCGCATAAAACACATTGCTGCGGGACGGGATCAAGAAATCCAAGATGCCAATGAGTCGAAGGCAGCAGCCCTTGCCCATCAGCAGCAAGAGGAGCAAGTTATTGTTCATCAACAACAAGATGAGCAACTTATACAGCAATAAGGTGTGTGAAAAGAGTGAGGAGAAAAGTGAAGACAACACTTGACTCCTCATTTATGTCCGATTAGTATTCGGCGTCATTAAAGAGATGGTGGTAGATAAACAGTCTAGACGCAGCTCGAAAGATTGGCTAAAAAGTAAAACTTGTTTTTTAGACGGGTGGCAGATATGCTTTTACCCTGTCTAAAATTAGTTGTGATTTTACCGGTAACGCCTGGATTTAAACCGGGGGTTGGCCGAACGAGTCCGCTGAAGCCCGGATTAAATCCGGGGGAAGGTGGATGACGATTCGGCTGGTGAAATCTGAAGAAGAAATTAAAATACCATGGACCTAAGTCCATGGAAGTTTGTAAAAATTTGAAAGGAAACGGTTTTAATGCCGACGATTAATCAGTTGATCAGAAAGCCACGGCAGGATAAGGAGGTGCGGAATACGGTTCCAGCCCTTCAAGGAAATCCTCAGAAGCGTGGTGTGTGTACAAGGGTTAGTACAACAACCCCGAAGAAGCCAAACTCAGCCTTGCGTAAGGTGGCTCGTATACGTTTGACCAATGGTTATGAAGTGACGGGTTATATACCGGGCGAAGGTCACAACCTCCAAGAACACTCTGTTGTTTTGATTCGGGGTGGGCGTGTTCGCGACTTGCCAGGTGTTCGTTATCATGTTATTCGCGGTACGTTGGATACCCAGGGCGTCCAGAAAAGACGTCAAGGTCGATCCAAGTATGGTGCAAAGCGTCCGAAGTAGGAGAAGAAAGAAATGTCAAGAAGGCACGCCGCTGAGAAAAGATCCGTAATGCCGGACGCTAAGTATGGTGATACCGTTATCTCAAAGTTTATGAGCTGTTTAATGTATGAAGGAAAAAGATCAGTAGCTGAAACCATCGTCTACGGGGCTCTAGATCAAGTTAAAACAAAATCATCTCAAGACTCTTTGCAAGTTTTTCATGAGGCTCTTGAGAATGTAAAGCCTACGGTTGAAGTTCGCTCTCGCCGGGTTGGTGGAGCAACATATCAAGTTCCTGTGGAGGTGAGATCTGAGCGTGCTCAAGCATTGGGGATACGATGGATTATTAGCAGCGCGCGCAAGCGTTCAGAGTCAACAATGACAGACCGTCTTGCTGCCGAACTTATGGATGCTGCCAATAATCGAGGAGCCGCTGTGAAAAAACGTGAAGATACGCATAAAATGGCAGAAGCGAACAAAGCCTTCTCCCACTTTAGATGGTAAGGAGAGGCGGTTAAAATGTCACGACAAACTCCCCTTGAGCGATACCGTAATATTGGCATTATGGCCCATATTGATGCGGGTAAAACAACTACGACGGAACGTATTCTTTATTATACTGGAAAATCCCACAAAATTGGTGAGGTCCACGAAGGGGCCGCCACCATGGATTGGATGGCCCAAGAACAAGAGCGCGGGATCACAATTACATCGGCTGCGACAACTTGTTTTTGGAGAGACTACCGTATTAATATTATTGATACACCTGGTCACGTCGATTTCACCATTGAAGTTGAGAGGTCATTGCGCGTTTTAGATGGTGCTGTTGCCGTTTTTGATAGCGTTGCAGGGGTTGAGCCCCAATCAGAAACCGTTTGGCGTCAAGCCGATAAATACCATGTTCCTCGTATTTGTTTTGTGAACAAAATGGACAGAATTGGGGCAAATTTCTTCCGTACAGTTGATATGATTATTGACCGCCTCGGAGCTGTCCCGCTTGTCATTCAATTGCCGATTGGCTCTGAAGCTGACTTCGTTGGTCTTATAGATCTTATCCAAATGAAAGCTATTCGTTGGAAAGATGAGACGATGGGGGCCGAGTTTACGGTAGAAGACATTCCTGAAAATATGAAAGCTCAAGCAGAAGAGTATCGTACAAAGCTCGTGGAAACGGCGGTTGAATACGATGATGCAGCTCTTGAGGCTTATCTTGGCGGGCAAGAGCCCACTATTGAAACACTGAAGAAGTGTATTCGCAAAGGAACGGTCACAGCAAAATTTGTTCCTGTTTTATGTGGATCAGCCTTTAAAAACAAAGGTGTTCAACCTCTTCTTGATGCCGTTGTGGATTTTCTCCCCTCTCCCTTGGATATTGGAGCGGTTAAGGGAGAAACTCTTGATGGAGATAAGGAACTCATCCGTAACCCTTCCGATGATGAACCTTTTTGTGGTTTAGCCTTTAAGATTATGACCGATCCTTTCGTGGGTTCGCTCACCTTTGTGCGGGTTTATTCAGGAACCCTGGATGCAGGGTCATACGTTATGAACTCAGTTAAGGATGAAAAAGAACGAGCAGGCCGTATGCTTGCCATGCACGCTAATTCTCGCGAGGATATAAAGGAAGCCCGAACTGGAGATATTATAGCGTTATGTGGCTTAAAAAATACGACTACTGGGGACACCATATGTGATCCTTCAAAACCAATCGTGCTTGAACGTATCATTTTTCCTGAGCCTGTGATTGAAGTAGCCGTTGAGCCGAAGACAAAAGCTGACCAAGAAAAAATGGGACTCGCCTTAGCCCGTCTTGCCGCTGAAGATCCATCCTTCCGCGTTTCGACGGATTATGAATCAGGGCAAACAATTATTAAGGGAATGGGCGAACTTCATCTCGATATTATTGTGGATCGAATGAAGCGTGAATTTAAAGTTGAGGCCAATGTGGGGGCTCCTCAAGTTGCCTATCGTGAAACAATTACGAAAAAAGCAGAAGTCGATTATACCCATAAAAAGCAAACCGGTGGTGCGGGACAATTTGCGCGTATTAAGCTTCGTTTTGAGCCACGTGAGCCAGGTGAAGGTTACGAATTTGTCAATTCGATCGTTGGGGGTGCTGTTCCAAAAGAATACATTCCAGGTGTGGAAAAAGGGTTATTACAGGCGATGGAAACAGGTGTGATTGCAGGTTTCCCCATGATTGATTATAAAGTAACGCTCTTTGATGGCGCTTACCATGATGTAGACTCAAGCGTTCTTGCCTTCGAAATTGCGGCCCGTGCAGCATTCCGCGAAGGGGTGCCAAAAGCAGAGCCAAGGTTGCTCGAACCGATCATGAAGGTTGAAGTTGTGACGCCAGAGGAGTATATGGGAGATATTATTGGTGATTTGAATAGTCGCCGCGGTCAAGTTTCGGGCATGGATCAGCGCGGTAATGCACGTGTTGTGGATTGTTTTGTGCCCTTAGCAGCAATGTTTGGGTACGTCAATACCTTGCGCTCTATGAGCCAAGGGCGTGCTCAATTTACCATGCAGTTTGATCATTATGAACAAGTCCCTCAGCATATAGCTGATGAAGTAAAATCTAAATACGCATAGAAAACGGAGAAAGATATGGCAAAAGAGAAATTTGAGCGTAAGAAGCCGCATTGTAACATAGGAACGATAGGTCACGTTGACCATGGAAAGACGACGCTGACGGCAGCGATAACGAAGGTATTGGCGGAAAGCGGAGGAGCAACGTTTACGGCCTATGACCAGATAGATAAAGCACCCGAAGAAAAGGCCCGAGGGATCACGATATCGACAGCACACGTTGAGTATGAAACGGCAGATCGCCATTACGCTCACGTAGATTGTCCAGGACACGCGGACTATGTGAAGAACATGATCACAGGGGCTGCCCAAATGGACGGAGCCATACTGGTTGTGAGCGCAGCGGATGGACCGATGCCCCAAACTCGTGAGCATATATTGCTTGCGCGTCAGGTAGGTGTTCCCGCTCTTGTTGTATTTATGAACAAGGTTGACCAAGTGGATGATCCTGAACTGTTGGAGCTTGTTGAACTAGAGATCCGGGAACTTTTGTCTTCGTATAAATTTCCAGGGGATGAGATTCCGATTATTAAGGGATCAGCGTTGTGTGCTCTTGAGGGCCGTGAAGATCCGATTGGGAAGGATGCGATCCTTGAGTTGATGACGGCGGTGGATACGTATATACCGCAGCCGAAGCGAGAGATCGATAAGCCGTTTCTTATGCCGATAGAAGACGTGTTTTCAATTTCTGGACGCGGAACGGTTGTAACGGGACGTGTTGAGAGCGGGATAGTAAAGGTTGGCGAAGAAGTAGAAATTGTGGGTATAAAGCCAACACAGAAGACGATCGTTACAGGCGTTGAGATGTTCCGGAAGTTATTGGATCAAGGACAAGCAGGAGATAACGTTGGTGCGCTTCTTCGGGGAACGAAGAGAGAAGAGGTGGAACGAGGACAAGTTTTGGCAAAACCCGGATCGATCACGCCGCATACGAACTTTAAGTGTGAAGCTTATATTCTGAAGAAGGAAGAAGGCGGTCGTCACACACCATTTTTTGGAAACTATCGTCCCCAATTTTATTTCCGGACAACGGACGTAACAGGGACGGTAAAACTCCCAGAAGGTGTAGAGATGGTGATGCCGGGAGACAACGTAACGATGGAGGTAGAGTTGATAGCTCCCGTTGCGATGGACGAAGGATTGCGTTTTGCGATACGTGAAGGCGGTCGTACGGTTGGTGCTGGGGTCGTCGCTTCAATCGTGAA
>MKUL01000072.1 GCA_001897795.1 Alphaproteobacteria bacterium 41-28
GGGTTCGCAAAGACGGTTGAGAATTAGCAACGAATGTGCCACCAGTTCGTCTTTGCGAGGAGCTTTGCTCCGAAGCAATCCAGAACTTAAGAACACTTTTTTTTGCATTTCGTATTTTCCCCGGACACTTGTGCGCGAAAGCGGGAATTCAGGAACCTTTTGAAACAAAACAGTTTTTAATAAATTCTTTATGTTTTCATTCGATCGATTAAAAATTGGGCTGCATTTCTTCGAAATGCGTTGCTTTAACTGGGTTCCCGTGTTCCCCGCCTTCGCGAGGACGGGAATGACGAGTGTCGGGTGAAAGCGAGAGATAAATAAAAACGTCCGGTGGCTAGCTCCGATTATACTTGATAAACAAGGCCTTATAGCCCTATATATATTAGAATTAGGTACTCCGGATTTTTCTTCCCCTGGTTTATTCAGTGATCAGATGTCGGAGTTTTTTTATACTTTTGAGGTGCTTTAAGGTCAAGAGTTGCTTCAAAGTCCTAAAATTATATTCCTTCTCATTATAACAGTAGTTGTACTTAAGTATAGCTGGTTCTAAAGATATCAGCATCGAGGTCTCCTTAAGGAAAATCCGTAAGAAGACCTCTTCTCCGATAAGACTTACCTTTTGATGTGCACGTCTCTGAGCAGAATGCTGAGAACATCATGAAGATCTCGTGCGCTGACAGCAAGGCCTTCTAATACCTCTATCAAAAGAGAAAGACGTTGAAGTTGCCATTCAAACTCGTTGAGAAATTCTAAAGATGCATATATGCTGGGTTTAGCCATGATCAAATCTCCTTAGGTTAGATTTGGTTATCGGTCAGTATCGGGGGGTGTCTTCAGCATCCCTCGTTACGTATATAAGCTTATATTGTTTTTTCATAAAATCAATATATTTTTAGGAAATTTTTATCATTTTAAGTGAAATTAATAGACAAGCTTCTAAACAATCACCTTACCCGAGGCAGTTGCTCCCAGTCTTGAGTAAAAGAAGCGCTTTTGAGGGAAGCCTTGGAACGCCAAGTTTTTCGAAATCCTTCACTGGCAAAAACGAGAGAACCTCTTCCAAATCTATCGTTTAATTTGTCAAAGGTTTGAAAAAGTAATTTTCGCCTGATTAAACCCTCTTTATCCTGAAAGAGAGAAGGAATCACCTGATCTTCAGGCAAGAGCTGAAGCGCCATAACCCCAGCCTTTTTATACAATGCGCCTTCTTTAAAAATCTTTTCGAGTCCTGATGTAACGGCTTTGATCAGAAGAGTTGTGTCATGAGAGGGAAAAAGAAGAGGAATGGCGCATGAGTTCATATAATAAGGTTCGTGTCTGTGGAAAGGACTGGTGCGAATAAAGATACTTACGAGAGATGTTGTGCTTTTCTGCTGTCTTAATTTTTGAGCCAGCGAGCTTGCATGATAACTTAAGGCTTGTCTTAAAACCTCCACAGAGGTGACAGGTTTTCCAAAGGACCTTGAGGAAATAAGGCTTTTTTTAGGTTGCAATGTTTCTTCAAGACTTAAACAAGAAATCCCTTTGAGCTCAAGGGCGGTTCGGGCCAAAATAACATTGAAAGTCTTCCTGATCCAAGAAGAATCCGCTTGAGCCAAATCCAAAGCCGTTGTTAATCCGAGGTAAGAAAGTTTTTTTGACCATTGAGACCCAATCCCCCATACGTCTTGAAGCGAAAAATTCCTTAAGGCCGCTTCAATGTCGTTTTGTTTTAGAAGAACACAGCAGCCGAGGGACTGTTTTTTTGCAAGGTGGTTCGCAACTTTTGCAAGGGTTTTTGTAGGACCAATACCAATACTAACGGGAATACCTGTCCAAAGCTTGACAATTTCCTTGATGCGACATCCATGGGAAAAGAGCTCATTTTCAGGGAGAGATCTTAAATTAAGAAAGGCCTCATCAATGGAGTAAATCTCTAAAGAAGGGCTAAATTGTTTCAGAGTTTCCATCACACGAGACGACATGTCTCCATAAAAAGAAAAGTTAGAGGAAAACACTTTCACGTGGTTTTTTTTGACAATCTCTTGAATTTTAAAAAGGGGATCTCCCATTTTAATTCCAAGCGCTTTCGCTTCATTAGACCTTGCAATCGCGCATCCATCATTACTTGAGAGAACGATGACAGGTTTTCCTTCAAGGGCAGGCTGAAAGACTTTTTCGCATGAGACAAAAAAAGCATTACAATCCACAAGGGCAAAAACGGAATTCATGAAAAAGGATGAATAACATTGGTGACAACACCCCAGATGGAAAAATCTTCATCTTCGGAGACGGAGAGGGGGGCATACTTATCGTTTTCAGGGCATAGGAGGATTTTATCACCCTCTTGTTTGAGCCGTTTAACAGTCATCTCTCCATTCAAAACAGCAATTACAATTTTTCCTGAATGATGGGGAAGGGAACGATCTACAATCAGAATGTCTCCTGGGAAAATGCCAACCCCTGTCATTGAATCACCGGTCACGCGCACAAAAAAAGTCGCTGCCTTGTGTTTGATAAGATAGGCGTTGAGGTCAAGTGTTCCTTCGCTAAAGTCATCGGCAGGAGAAGGAAACCCTGCTTGAACCCGCGATTCAAAAAAGGGGAGGGGGACGGATGAAAGGGTGCGGCTTGGTATGATCGCACCCATGTCCAATTTCCCTTGGTTCTTGAGATCTAAGAGCTGATTGACAAGAGGGAGGGGCAGGCGAATGGCCTTTGTCGGGACAGGATTGGGCTTTCGTCCAGCCCCAGGCTTTCTTTTACGTGGGTTATTCTGTGTCATGTGAACCATTTTTCCAAAACAAAATTAAAACATCATTAATTTCTGTACAAAAATAATGACGAAAAGGGAAGGGGTTAAATGCATGACGTGTGGATCTGTTTGAGTTTGTGGGGAGAATTTTTAAGTGGGCACAAAAATTTTTCTGAAAAAGTCAACTACCTACGTAGTAAATTTATTAGCCTGTTGAAATTACATTTATGAAATGTTATAAAAAAAATGTGAATTTAAAGTATTTTGTGTGAAATGGCTTATTTTTTAAAAACACTCGTCATTCTTTTTTTTGCTTCTGCGGCCCTGAAGGCCGGAGGCCCACCCAAAGAGGATCTCCTCGATGCCCTATCTCAATTAGGCTATGAGAAAGTTAAGCGAGGAGACATTCGAGAGCTAGGTGAGGCAGGAAGTAACACGGAATCGGTTTATCGTATTCTTGTGGAGGAAAGAGAAGCAAAAGGTCTTTCTGTAAAGAATTAAAAGGACGGAAAAACGAATGTGAGAACCTCAAAGCCCTAGAACCCTTTGTAGATGAGTATGAAAAATTTAGAGCATCTCAACCCTTTCAATTTCCCCCTCAAAATGTGGCCATAGCAAGGTACAGGGGTGCTCTAAATGTGAAAGATCGGGAGTTTGTATTGTTTGAGGAAGCTTCAGGGCAGTCCGTATTTGTGGGCTCAAAGAGGTTATGAGGGGGGCGGTCAGCTGAACCCATTGGAAACCAAGCATAAGTTGTCGGACGGCTTTTCTAATGTTGGGTATGCCACTGCCTCTTTCCACATAAAGCATGGAAGCCTTGATGAGGAGACGGGTACTTTTAACAGTATAACCAACGGGGATTTACATATATCTAATATGTTTTATAATATTTTGAGTAACAAAACAACGTTTATTGACTACGAAACGATGGTATATTCTAAAGAGATGGACGATCTTAAATACCCCTCACCCGCTGCTTCGCAGCGACCTCTCCCACAAGGGGAGAGGTAAGGGAGTGGTTCTTAAACATCAATTTTTTTTACCAAAAAAAGATATATAAAATTTTATGAAACTATATAATTCTTTTGACATGTACTCCCATATGGATGTACAATTAAGAAAGAGGAGAAAAGCTATGATCCATGTAAGACCTACTCATGATTCTTCCCGAAAAGACAATCGCTTACAAATACGCGTTGATGAGGAATCATATCATGTCCTTGAAAAGGCAGCGCAGTACAAAAATGGTTCTTTGAGTCGGTTTGTTAGAGAGGTTTCTTTAAGGGAAGCTCAAAAGGTTATTCGTGAGCATGAAAATATGGCGCTTTCAGATCGAGATTGGGCCCTTTTAATGGAAGCCTTATCTCATCCTGTAAAACCAAATGCCGCTCTCAAAAAGGCGTATGTAAACTATAAAAAAACATTTCAGAAATGAATGTCCTTCTCCTGAAACCGGATTTTCATGACCGCCATTCTTTTGTCTGTGGCGAGGGAGAACTCGATAATTATCTCAAAAAATATGCTCTTCAAGATGTAAAAAGAAATCTCACAAAAGTTTTTGTTTTAGAAGGTAAGCGTTCGGAAGAAATAGTTGGGTATTATACGCTGAGTCCCCTATCTTTCTCTAAAAATGAAATGAAGCCCGAACTATCTCAAAAACTGCCGCGTTACCCAATTCCAGCTATTCTTTTGGGAAGGTTAGCAGTTAGTATCGATTATCAAAAGCAGGGAATAGGGGCTTTATTATTAATGGATGCGTTTTTGCGGGTTTATCAAGTGAGTGAGGAAAGCTTTGGCATTTATGCAATTGTGGTTGATGCTAAAAATGATAATGCAAGTTCTTTTTACAAGCATTTTGGGTTCACAAATTTTCTTGATAAGAAAGATCGCCTTTTTCTTCCATTGGAAAATATAAAGGCTCTTGTTTCTTAAACATCAATTTTTTTACCAAAAAAAGATATATAAAATTTTATAAAACAATATTACTTTGCATGAATCATTTTGTTAAACTATGCGAAGCGCATAGGCAGTAGATTCAGGTGAGATGAATTACCTCTCCCCTTGTGGGAGAGGTCGCCCCGAAGGGGCGGGTGAGGGGTATTTTAGAATAGCTCTGATGTTAAAAAGATTCAAAAAAACACTGCGCACACATCAAACGGACGCTGAGAGTCGCCTTTGGCATCATCTCAGAAGCCGGAGGTTTCAGGGGTGGAAGTTTAGGCGTCAACATATATTGCAAGGTTACATTGTTGACTTCGTTTGCCTCGAAAGAAAACTCGTGATTGAACTCGATGGCGGACAGCATGCGGATCGAAAAGCATATGATGATCACCGTACAAGAGTTCTTGAAAAGGATGGATTTAAAGTTATACGTTTTTGGAATAACGACGTGCTGAGTAACTTAGAGGGAGTCTTAGAGACGATCTTAAGTACCCCTCACCCGCTGCTTCGCAGCGACCTCTCCCACAAGGGGAGAGGTAAGGGAATGGTTCTTAAACATCAATTTTTTTACCAAAAAAAGATACATAAAATTTTATAAAACTATATTGCTTTGGCTTAACTACTTTTGTAAACTATGCGCAGCGCATAGGTGAAGCAACACCCATACGCTGCTAACATAACCAAATCCTAACTCTAAAGGAGATTTGATCATGTCTAACGATACTATAACCGTATCGAAGTCTTTTTTCAAAGGTCTCGACTACAAAATCCAAAAATTATCTATCATTTCAGATAAACTGGATATTTTGGCTTATGAAGCCCGACAGATCTGTCGCGCTTTGGAGGAAGCCAGTAAATTGGAGTTTCTCGAGAAAGAGGACTAAACTCGAGAAGGAGGCTTTTGAAGGTGGTGATTTCTTTCTTTTTCGGGTGTTTAGCTTAATAAAGTCTCCTTCTCTATCGCTTATCCGGCAAGAATCCACCCACTTGGGCGTCCCAGAGCGTCTTGTATAATCCTCCTTTGATCAACAGGTCTTGATGTGTCCCATCCTCAACAATCTTGCCTTTGTCAAAGACAAGAATACGATCCATGTGCAAGAGGGTAGAGAGTCGGTGAGCGATGACAATTGTCGTCTTTCCTTGCATCAATTCCCACAGGGAATCTTGGATAAATTTTTCCGTTACAGAATCGAGCTGGGACGTTGCCTCATCCAAAATCAAGATGGGAGCATTTTTTAAAATGGCTCGTGCAATGGCGATACGTTGACGCTGACCGCCGGAGAGCTTGACCCCACGTTCTCCTACAAGGGAATGATACCCTTCTGGAAGAGCTTGGATAAATTTATGGGCATGGGCGCGTTTTGAGGCTTCAATAACGTCCTCATCTGTTGCTTCGCAGCGGCCATAACGAATGTTTTCCATGAGCGTGCGGTGAAAGAGCGAAGGATCTTGGGGTATCATGCCAATGACCATGTGCAATGAGTCCTGAGTCACATCACGAATGTCTTGGCCATCAATTAAAATGCGCCCAGAAGTCACATCGAAAAGCCTTAAAATAAGGTTGACGAAGGTCGTTTTCCCACTTCCTGAATAGCCAACCAGCCCCACCTTTTGTCCAGAATAAAGCGTGACAGACTTCTTTTGAAACAGGGCTTTTGCTTCTTTATAGTGAAACTGAACGGAATCGAAGATAATCTCTCCTTTAGCCACAACAAGAGCCTTAGCATGAGGTGCGTCTTTAATATCTGGGGTGACAACAATGGTTCGCAAAGCCTGCGTCACTTTGCCGTAATATTTAGAAAATTGTGAAAATTCTTTGGTTAATTGCCAGAGAAAATCAACAATGGCAATGTTAATCGCCAAAACCAGCGCAAAATCTCCAACGGTTATCCATCCTTCATATCTGCCCTTAATTAAAAAAAACAAATTAAGTCCGAGAACAATGACAAATGAGTAGCCATAACAGATCCATACCCAAAAGAAAGACCACTGTAGCTTTTGTTCTGCTTTGACGGCTTCACTAAAAGTCGTTTGAAGAGTTGATTTTTCTGCGGCTTCTCGAGCAAACAACTTAATGGACAAGATGTTCGAAAGAACATCTACTATCTTTCCCGTAATGGTTGATCCCCATTCGGACCATATATCTGAAAGGCGAGCAAGTCGTTTTGAAAACATAAACGCTCCCCCCAAAAACAAAGTTGTCCAAATGAGAATAAAAAGAGCGAATTTAATATTGACTTGCCAAAGGGTATAAATCGCAATGATAAGAGCCAATCCATGGCTAAAAAAGCGATCAATAATGGTTTGCAGCATGTCAGGGACGCTGCCTGTTAAGTCATTGACTTTATTTGTAAGGCTTCCTGCAAAATGATTTTGGTAATACTGATGGCTTTGCTTGAGCAAAGTATCAACACTGGAAAGGGCTATTCGTTGACGCAATCGAGGGATCATCTTAATTTCAACAAAATATCCATAAAAACGGTAAGAAGTCGTGAGTAAGAAGGACATAAACAGATAAGCACAAGCAGGGAGAGTTAAATAATCAAAAACGTCATGAGGAGAAACCTCAGTCATCCGATTTAAAATAATTTTAAGAATATAGGGCCTTACCGATAAATCAATCGCCCACGTAAAAGCGACGAGAAACATGGCAAAGATACCGCCCGGAAAAGGGCGAATCATTTTGTAAATAAATGAGGCGACTTGCCTCGTTGAAATATCGCTTGCCATTTTTAATGTTCCAAAGGTATGCCCCCGTCAAAACGGGGAAAAATAATCTTGTCTTTAGTTTTCTGATGAAGCTAATCTGTAGATAAGCTGTTAGTTAATTTGAGGTGTCAAAACTCAGTCTATTATCTTTTTCTTATACTATAAGTATGGGATTGAAGCAATTCTTTCTTTTACAAAAATAAATACCATGCGGGAGAAAATTCAAGATGAAACAAAATGTAGCAGTGAGTGAATCTATTCCTACAAAAGAATATGCAGAATTTTTAGAAGTTCTTAAAAGTCGAGTGGCAACAAGCCGATATCAAGCGGCTCGGGCTGTCAATAAAGAACTCATTCTTTTGTACCATCACATCGGTACGGAAATTCTAAAACGCCAGGGCAACATGGTTGGGGCGCTAAGATCATTGACCAACTCAGTAAGGATTTAGGAAGTTCATTTCCAGAGATGAAAGGATTTAGCTCTAGAAACCTGAAATATATGCGCAAATTTGCTGAAGAATATCCTGACTTGAAATTTGTGCAAGAGGTGCTTGCACAATTAACGTGGTATCACAACTTAACTCTTTTAGATAAAATTAAAAATCAGGTTACGCGCATATTTTACATCAAAAATGCCATTGAACAGGGATGGTCACGTAATATCATGGTTATGCAGATCGAAAGTGAGCTTCATAAACGCCAGGGCAATGCAGTCACTAATTTTAAAGAGAAATTACCATCTCCACAATCAGATTTAGCCAATTCTACCTTGAAAGATCCTTACATCTTTGATTTCTTAAGTATAGGGTCCGAAGCTCATGAACGAGAAGTTGAGAAATCCCTTATTATCCATATGGAAAAGTTTCTCCTTGAACTCGGATCTGGCTTTGCTTTTGTGGGTCGGCAGTATCATCTAGATGTTGGTAATAAGGACTTTTTTCTGGACTTATTGTTTTACCATTTGCAGCTACGTTGCTTTGTGGTTATTGAACTCAAGGACAAGGAGTTTAAACCAGAACACGCTGGTAAAATGAATTTCTACTTATCTGCTGTTGATGACTTAGTTAAGCATCCAACCGATAACCCCTCAATTGGTCTTATTTTATGTAAAACAAAAGACCAAGTCCTTGCTGAGTATGCTCTTCGTGACGTTACAAAACCCATTGGTCTTGCAGAGTATAATCTTATGGAAAACTTACCTGAGAACATCCAAACGGCCCTCCCCACGATTGAGGAGCTGGAAGCTGAACTCTCTAAAGAATTTAATTGGCCATTTTCACGATAGTGTTGACAAGAGAACCTATCTCTCTTATATATTTTAGCACTCTCGTGGTGAGAGTGCTAAGATTACATTCATCAATTAAAGTCCCAAAGTGAGGGAGAAAGCTATGAAATTTAGACCATTACATGATCGTGTTCTTGTTCGTCGTGTTGAGCAAGAAGAAAAAAGTGCAGGTGGAATTATTATTCCTGACACTGCAAAAGAAAAACCCATGGAAGGCGAAGTGATTGCCATTGGATCTGGCACACGCCTTGAAGATGGAAAAATCCTACCTTTGGATGTCAAAGTTGGGGATCGTATCCTCTTTGGCAAGTGGTCCGGAACAGAAGTAAAATTTGGCAACCAAGAATACCTTGTGATGAAAGAATCAGACATCATGGGAATCATTTAATTCAAGGCTGCATAACTGAAAGGAAAATGAAATATGGCAAAAGAAGTTAAATTTAGTACAGATGCTCGCGAGCGTATGCTCCGTGGTGTCGAAATCTTGGCTGACGCCGTGCGTGTGACCTTAGGACCTAAAGGACGGAATGTTGTTCTTGATAAGTCCTTTGGTGCTCCCCGTATTACAAAAGACGGTGTATCCGTTGCTAAGGAAATTGAACTTTCTGATAAGTTTGAAAATATGGGCGCTCAGATGGTACGAGAAGTTGCTTCCAAAACCTCTGATATTGCGGGTGATGGAACAACTACCGCAACTGTTTTAGCTCACGCCATTGTAAAAGAAGGTGTGAAAGCGGTTGCCGCTGGTATGAATCCTATGGATCTTAAGCGTGGCATCGATATGGCTGTTCAAGCCGTCATTGAAGATGTGAAAAAGCGTTCCCGATCTGTTTCTACCAATCAAGAGATCGCCCAAGTGGGTACGATCTCTGCCAATGGTGAGCAAGAAGTGGGTGAGATGATTGCTCGCGCGATGGAAAAAGTGGGCAACGAAGGTGTCATTACCGTTGAAGAAGCAAAATCCCTTGAGACCGAACTTGATGTGGTCGAAGGCATGCAGTTTGATCGCGGATATCTTTCCCCTTATTTCATCACCAATGCAGAAAAAATGGTGTGTGAGATGGAAAACCCATACATTCTTCTTTATGAAAAGAAGCTTGGTGGCTTGCAACCTCTCTTGCCCGTCCTTGAATCAGTCGTCCAATCCGGGCGTCCACTTCTGATCGTCGCTGAAGATGTAGAAGGTGAAGCTCTTGCAACTCTCGTTGTAAACAAGTTGCGTGGTGGCCTCAAAGTCGCAGCTGTAAAGGCTCCTGGCTTTGGTGATCGTCGAAAAGCCATGCTCGAGGATATTGCCACTGTCACAGGTGGTCAGCTGGTCTCTGAAGATCTGGGGATTAAACTTGAGAATGTGAGCCTCAACACGCTCGGGTCCGCCAAAAAAGTGGTTATCACGAAAGATGATACCACCATTATCAATGGTGCTGGTGCAAAAGCTGAAATTGAAGCACGTTGCAATCAGATTCGTGCTCAGATCGAAGAATCCTCTTCCGATTATGATCGTGAGAAGTTGCAAGAGCGTCTTGCAAAACTCGCCGGCGGTGTCGCCGTAATTCGCGTTGGAGGAGCCACAGAAATTGAGGTGAAGGAACGTAAGGATCGTGTAGAAGATGCAATGTACGCCACGCGCGCTGCCGTTGAGGAAGGCATTGTCGCTGGGGGCGGTGTGGCCCTTTTGTATTCAATCAACGCTCTTGCGAGCTTAAAACCTGCAAATGATGAGCAACGCGTTGGCATTGATATCATTCGCAAAGCCCTTCAATCTCCTGCACGTCAGATTATCGTCAATGCAGGCGTTGATGGCTCTATTGTGATAGGTAAGCTTTTGGAGAATAAGGACACAAACTATGGGTTCAATGCTCAAACAGGAGAGTACGCCGATCTTGTGAAAGCTGGAATCGTTGATCCAACCAAGGTTGTGCGCATTGCCCTCCAAGATGCGGCTTCTGTTGCAGGGTTACTGATTACAACCGAAGCAATGGTTGCTGAAAAGCCTGAGAAAAAAGAAGCTCCTATGCCAAGCATGGATGGCATGGGTGGCATGGGTGGTGGAATGGGTTTCTAAAAAAAACCATTCCAGTCTCTTAAAAGGGAGGGCCCTAAAAGGGCCCTCTTTTTTTCGGCCGTTAACCAGTTTTTAAACTTCTTTTGATAACTTCCTTCGAGAACAATCATCTTATGAAAGAGGCATTTATGCGCACGCTCATATTTCTGATTTCCTTTATGTCCATGCAAGCTTTTGCCCTAGCGCCGGAATGTCCGATATATGCTAATAAGTATGATTGCATTAGGTCTGTTGATTATAATTTTGAGCAGCTTCTAGACTTAATTAAAGAACAGTATGAAAAAGAAAATCAAGTTAAGAAAAATGAGATGATCGAGGCCGCTAAAGACATTAAACACTATGAAAAGTTAGCGTGTCTGAAAACGTGTTTAAATTAGACTAACTTAGGTTAGTGATTTAATCCCCTCATGAACTTAAGAAAGACTGGATTGCTTCAGGCTATCGCCCTCGCAAAGACGAGTGGGGGACGTTTTCCACTGTCATCTTCGCGAGCCCTCATAGGGGGCGTGGCGATCCAGAAATTTAGTTCATTATACAACTTCTTCACCCATAGGCTAATGGGATGCTCTTAACCACCACAGCACTTTTTATACTTCAAACCACTCCCGCAGGGACAGGGATCATTCCTCCCTACTTTTGGTGTTTCTCGCTGAAAGGGGAGAAGCGTGTTTTGTTCATCATCTTCCTCGTCTTCCTCGTCTTCCTCGTCTTCCTCATCATCACTTGCATAAGCCCACTCTTTCATTTTTTTCACTGGATCATTTATAAGGTCATACTCTGGATTATTATAAAAATACTTATTTAAAGCCTGTTCTTTTTCCATCTCTAAAACAGAGTCGACTTCCTCTTTCTCGATGTAATGAGTATCTACTCTCTTTTTTTGATAAGCATCCTTAATTTCATTATAAAGCTCCGTAGGATAAAGTTGTATGGCTGTGTCAATGACAAAGGCCATGGCAAGGTCGTTATTAATGAATGAGGGGTGAAGAAATAAGGTTTTGAGATAATTGATAACAAATTCACGCTCGAGAATGTCAGCCCTGACCAAAACCAAAAGTGTGCTTAAGGCGGCTCCACGAGACCAGATATAGACATTTGGATCTTCTATAAGATTTTTGAGCAGCTCCAAGTTACCATCATAAACAGAGCCTAATACCTGATGAAAATCTTCTGTAATGACATCCCCTAACATCACTTCAGACCAATCTTCAGGAAGGCTTGCCAGTTGGATTGCAAGCGGAAACGTTCGTTTTTCACGAAACTTGGCTAAGATAAAGAGGGCATGTACGTGGCCATAATAATCATCATGCAAATGTTGATATCTAGAAACCGCTTCTTTAACCATATCCAATAAAAGAGGAGTCATCCCGTCTTGGCGGGCAATGGCTTCTTTCACAGCGGCTTCGGGATAGGCAGACAGGAGGTATTCTAAATCTTCCACGATATCTTCCGTTGCCTTAATCTCAGAGGCGCGTTTAGGGAACGGCCGATCTCCTCTGTTTAACTTTTCAGCAAACTTAAAGAGTCTTGATAACTTATTAACAAAGCGGACCATTTCTTCTTCATTTGTTATGTCAATACCTTGCCTTTTCGCACCAATAAAAACCATCTTGGCTTTGTCCCAATTTTCAGAATCATTTGCATTTTCTATCATTTGTTTTTTGACGGACTGAATAGCCTTTTGAAGAGGATCTGTATCTTTTATTATTTTTTGATTTTCTGCCCATTGTAAGAATGTGGTTAAAACAGGAACAACCACCTTAAAAACATCAACTTCTGCAATCATTCTTTCCGGTAGCTGATGGGTGCAAACCTCTTTAACCGTTGCACTCGTCCATTCGCCTGGTTTTTCAGCGTTGGAGAGATAACAAAAAAATGCAAAATTTTGTAAGATAGTTAAGCATTCCTGTTGTTCAAAGGGAGTTAATTTTTGTGCCTCCTGGGTTTCAAGAAATTGCTTTCCATAAGACTCACACCATGTGTCGATATCCTCCAGATCACGTTCTTGTGTGTCGGTGAGCTTTGGCTCTAAATCTGAAAATTTTTGGTCCTTCTTGCGTTTCATTTATCCACTCCTTCATTATCCATTGCGGATATATCGATATATAATTACATCATCAAAGTCATCCAATTCTCATGCCATGATACCGTAAACTGAGGGGAAATGCTATTCATCCTAGCCTACCAAGGCTACGAAAAACGCCATGGCTTTCTGAGGGCCATGATATATCACTTTTAAAGATCTATTCTGGCGGTTCCCAATAACAGTCTTCTAGACCGAGAAGGGTTGCTAGTTACAAGATCACTTTGCCCGTCTTAATAAATTTATTAATTTCTAGAAAATCAAAGAATTGATAAAAATTTACTTTTTCTTGATATTTACGGCGTGTACGAACAAATATCTCCCGGCTAGCTTTGAATATTTTGCATTTCTTTTTATGTTGTTCAGGTTCTCTTTCAACATCTTCTCGTTCGGTGAACAACTTGAAATGTTCATTTTCAATAGTAGCTAAAGACTCCTCACCCGCCCAGCGTCATGTACGGGGAGAGGCCTAATTTTCTTGAGAATCTCTAACGAACTCAACTCTACCTTCTTTATTCATTAATAATTTAAAACCGCTTTTCTGTCTCTCTAAGGCACGGTTATAACCCACTAGAAAAGCCATTCGGAATTCTTTTAATTGTGCGAGGCTTTCAGCAAGTTCCCTTTCAAATAAAGGCCCCTGGGAGATGCCAAGTTTCCGACTTACCAAAAGCGAAATTTCTCCTGGAATCGTGCGTATTACATTAAAATCATGATTAAATAATTTATCAATATCGATAATGATATTTCTTTTCTCGCTAAAGGAGAGTGAGGAGTAGTCGATAAAAGTAACTAACCCTTTCCCATTAAACTCAAAATATACATTTGCAGGATGTAAATCTCCATGAACAGAAGTCATAAATTTTTCTTGATTATCGGGTGATCTATGATGCAAATGATAATTTGCAATAGTTTCTCCTGCTTTTTTTGTTTGTTCAAGAGCAAAAAACTTATGATCTGGAGACGGTATCCCGGTTATCGCTGCCCGAATAAAAAAACTTGTGAGCGACTCTCCTTCAGCCATCTTATAATCGATACAGAGATAGCTATGCCGATGATAATTTGCAAAAATGGGCATATCTTCATTAGAATACTTGTGATAATCCTCAATATCTTTTTGCAAATTACGAACTTGATTTAATTCCCCTTGGAAAGAATCCTTATCTGTAAAGTGTTTTTCAATATATGATTGCCCACTCTCTTGATAAGGAATAATTTTAGACGTATTCGCTCCAGCACAATTATCAAGCGCCTCGCCATATACTTTCTCAGTACTTTTTACGCTCTTGGCTGCTGTGCTAAGTTGCGAGGTTTCCTTTCCTTCCATTGCAAGAAGAGGATAAGTTAGTACTGAAGAAGAAAATAAGAGAAAAAGAAAAAAATTATAATAATACATATTTTCTTTCCAAAAATAAAAAACAATCAACTAATAATGTAACAATTTGTTTGGTAATTGCAAGGCCTCAAATCAAAATTCAATTATCTTATCACTTTTACACAGCTCGCCGTGATAATAAAGCGGTCGAAAGTGTACCTTCATCCAAGTAATCAAGCTCACCTCCCACGGGGACACCTCGGGCGAGGCTTGAGATATGGGTAATGCCCAGTTCTTTCAATCGTTCCGTAAGATAATGACTCGTCGTTTGCCCTTCGACGGTTGCATTCAGCGCCAAAATGATTTCTCGCACTTCCCCTCTTTGGCAGCGCTGAAGAAGGGACGAAAGGCGAAGATCTTCTGGTCCAACGCCATCAAGGGCTGAGAGAACGCCTCCCAACACGTGGTAGTAACCTTTGTAAGAAGCTGTCCGCTCGAGAGCCCATAGGTCCCCAACACTTTCCACCACACAAATGACGGAAGGGTCGCGTCGGGCATCTTGGCAAAGGGTGCAGGGATCTTGAGAGTCAAGATTTCCACAGGTGCCGCAGTCTTTGACCTTTACTTCAACGATTTGTAAAGATTCGGTTAGGGCAGGCAGGGTGGTGGTACGATTTTGGAGCAAGTGCAAGGCAATACGCTTGCCAGACCGTGGTCCCAGTCCGGGAAGCTTTGAGAACAATTGAATCAGCGTTTTGAGTTCGTCAGAGATCATGGGGAACCTTTAACAATAAGCGTCATCCCGGAATTTAGAACCTCTATGCAAACTTTTGTGAGCATTAGAGGTTCTTAATATCCGGGACCCAGAACAATACTCAATCAATAGCTTCCAGAAATAACAATAATTTTCCATATAGCACTCCAAAAATTAAGATATCCTTTTAGCAAATGAATATTATCCTAGGTCCCGGATATTAAGAAAACTTACCGCTCACATGCGTTCGCTAAAGTTTTCTAAATTCCGGGATGACGAAGCGGTAATTAAAACCTTAAAACGGCAGCTTCATGCCCCCGGGGAGTTTTAGGCCGCCGGTTACTTTACTCATCTCACTTGCGGCTAATTCTTCTGCTTTTGCTTGAGTATCCCGAATAGCCGCGACAATAAGATCTTCCAAAACGTCCACTTCTTGAGGATCCAGAAGGGTGGAGTCAATTTTAATTCCCTTAATCGTCCCTTTCCCATCAGCCGTGGCTTTCACAAGGCCTCCCCCTGATGTTCCTTCAACCTCAAGAGTGGCCAGCTTTTCTTGGACTTCCGCCATTTTAGCCTGCATTTTTTGGGCTTGTTTCATCATTTCGCCAATATTACCAAACATGGTTTCTCTCTCTTTCCTTATTTGTCTTCAATTTCAACGAGGGTTGTTCCCGGAAAAGCTTCCATCACCGTTTTCACAAGCGGATCTTGTAAAATTGTTTCTCGCTGCTCTTCACGGGCTTTTTGTTCTTTCTCATAAAGAGTAGGGTGACCGATTTCTTCAGAAATTGCAATCGTCCACACTTCACCTCTCGTCTCTTTCAGCAGATCCTGCAATTGCTGGGACAGGTTTTTGGGCGCTTTTTGCGTAAGCCTGAGCGCTAAGGTCGGGGGAGAAAACGCAACGAGATGTACATCGTACACAAGGTTGCCATGTAAAATTCCCTCTCGCTGTTGGCTTACCCATTCCACAAGGTCCTCAAAAGAAGCAAAGGCAGGGTGGGTCCCCGCTTTGACTTCACTCAGGATTTTTTTTTTAAGGGGGAGCTCATCACCTCCCTGATTTAAAAGATCGTGAAGAGAGGGAAGGGGAGTAAGGTGAGTTAAACGAATGACAATCACTTCAAGGGCTTTTTGGGGGGATGGGGCTCTTTTTACTTCCTCGAATCCTTTGAGAAGGATTTGCCAGACGCGTGTCAGACTTGGAATTGAAAGAGTTTCCGCAAGCTCCGCGCCCTTTTGCCTTTTTTCAGGGGTTAAGGTGATGTCTTGCGCCAAAGAGGGGCTCATTTTTAAACACTGCAGCCAATGGGTAAGATCCAAAAGATCCTCAAGAATACGCAAAGGGTCCGCCCCTTCTTGATAGAAATAACGCAATTTTTCAAGGGACAGCAGCGTTTCCCCTTCCATCAGGGCCTGAAAAAATGTGAAAAGAAGTCCTTGATCTGAAAGGCCGAGCATTTGTCGAACTTGAGCGGCTGTGACTTGGGATGTGCCATAGGTCATGGCTTGATCAAGCAAAGAGAGGCCATCCCGGACGGATCCTTCTGCTGCTTTTGCAATCAACCCCAAGGCTTCTTCTTCGCAAACGACGCCTTCTTGTTCGCACAAAGTTTTGAAATACGCCACCAATGTGGGGGCTTCAATGCGCTTGAGGTCGAAACGAACACATCTAGATAAAATGGTTGCAGGGACTTTATGAATTTCTGTTGTGGCAAAGATGAATTTCACATGAGGTGGAGGTTCTTCAAGGGTCTTTAAAAGTGCATTAAAGGCACTCTTTGAGAGCATGTGAACTTCATCAATGATATAAATCTTATAGCGAGAAGAGACCGCCTTATAGCGGGACGCTTCAATAATTTCGCGGATATCATCTACACTCGTGCGGCTGGCAGCATCAATTTCAATGACATCCATGGACCTGTCTTGAGCAATGGCCATGCAAGATGAACATGTCCCACAGGGCTCAGGTGTTGGACCTGTTTCGCAATTCAGGGCACGGGCGATAATCCGAGCGGTCGTTGTTTTTCCTGTTCCGCGTATGCCTGTCAAAATAAAGGCATGGCCCAATCGCCCGCCTTCAATGCCGCGTTTTAAGGTTTCGACAAGGAAATCTTGCCCAATAATCTGGCTGAGTTTGATGGGGCGATATTTGCGCGCCAAAACACGGTAGCCTTCAAGTAAGGGCGCAGGGGTATCTTCAGAAATAAGTTTTAGGGCAGCTGTCACGCGTATTCATCCTTTTTGAGTGAGGGGCTGGTCTTTATGTGACCCATAGGGATCTTACGACGGCTGCTTCCTTCCGGACCTGACCGGGTTTGCAAGACCTATGTCCACAAACCAGCCCCTCCCCTTCCTTATAGCAAACAAAGAGGGGGGAAGGGCAAGAAGAATGTGAAGAGGTTTATGGGAAGGGACGTTTATTAAGCTTGATGAGGGGCCCTCTTATTATTTACCCGCCACATATTTGTTTCAACAAAGCGCTCTGATGACCATAACAAGGTTGATTTACGCCACAACAATTTTTAATTGCACAATTGTTGGCATTTGCTCCACATCGTTCAAGGCAATTCATACAAGGGTTTGCCGTGTCTGCCCGTCCCAGATTTAAGGATAGAAACAGGACAATCTGAACAGCTGAAATAATTCCTACTAATTTCATTTTACGCTCCTTTCATTTTAGCCCTTTTAAAGAGGATTTTTTATTATTTACACCCACATCCTCCTGGCTCAATAGTGCCTCGAAGATCAGCGCAAGCAGGATTTGTTTCATCACAACAGAATTTTCTTACACAATTATAGAAAACATTGATATCTGTTTTGGGACCTTGAGAAATGCAACTGTAACTTTCATCCACCCAGTATGCCCATACAGGATTTAAAGATAAGAGCAGGACCATATGCAAAGCTGCAAAAATTCCTATGAATTTCATTTTTACCCCCCCTTTATTTATTATCCTCTTAAAGAAGATTTTTTAATTCTACACCTGCATTTATTAAACTATGCTTAATTTTTATCAAATCGAGCCATAATTCGCGCTTTTGACCAGGAGAGCGCAGAAGATAAGCAGGGTGGAAGATAGCAATAACTTTCATTTTTTTCCCCGCTTCAGAGGTATAGTCTTTCCAAGATCCACGAAGTCGCATGATGCCATCGCGACCTCCCAGGAGGGTTTTGGTGGCTGTTCCTCCCACGAGAATCAGGAAGTCGGGGCTGACGAGATCAATATGGCGTCGGACAAAGGGTAGACACGCATCTGCTTCTGCAGGGGTGGGTTGGCGGTTGCCAGGGGGACGCCAAGGAATAATGTTGGTGATATAAAATTCCTGACGGGTCAAACCAATGGCCGCAAACATTTTATCGAGAAGCTGACCGCTTTGACCCACGAAAGGAAGGCCCAATCGATCCTCATCAGCGCCTGGCGCTTCTCCAATCAGCATCACACGAGCCTTTGGATTCCCATCCCCAAATACAAGGTTGGTCGCTGTGTATTTCAAGGCGCACCCTTCAAAGGCCATGAGAGCTGTTTTCAGCTCTTCTAATGTTTGAGCCGATTGGGCTGATGTATTGGCTGTGGCATAAGCAACTTTGGGAGAAATGAGAGGAGCAATCGGGGGGCCTTTCTTTTCTTCAAGAACGAGGGGAGCGGGGGGAAGCGTATCTTCAATTTCTCGAAAGCGATTATGAGACGTTGGGGAAATCACTTCATCTACACCTGCGTCCTTATAAATGGATAATAAAGTATTTAATTTTGGAGAATCAATCATCCTTTTTACATAGCACAGGTCTTAAAAGGCGTCATGCTGAAATTTAATTCAGTCTTCACGAGGTGTACTCAATAAAAATGGAAAGGGGGTGTTAATTTAAAAACTGGATCGCCACGACCCCTTTGGGGCCTCGCGAAGACGACATGGGAATCTTCTCACCTCCGTCTTTGCGAGGAGCTTTTGCTCCGAAGCAATCCAGAAAAACCTCAATTTCATTCATGATGAGCATACCTCCTTTTTTAGGAGCAGGTAAAAGTGGTCCCGCTTAAAGTACAATTATGAACATCAGTGGTAGTTATAGAGCTCTCAAAATAAGATTTATCACCAAGAAAAATAAGACCAGAGAAATTCCAAGTATAGTTACACAGAGGGTAATTTCCACGTTTCAGTGTTGCATTTTTTAGAGTTACTGAAATTAAACGGTAATTTTTACTTTTTGGATCATCAGGATTATCGGATGTAACTCCTATAGCAGTTTGATATCCCGACCAATTTAGAGTTAAGCTTGGAGCGACAGGCTGACTATATATAGTATTCAGTGTTAATTCGTGTAGAGAAGGTACGTAATTATAACTACTTTGCTGTTGATTATCTGCAGCACGTTGAAACTTACTAGCGTCTAGAGTAGGACAACTAAAAGTAACAGCACTTGCCGTTTCTCCTATTCCAATCAACCCAATTATGACGAAATTAAATATTATTGTTTTTATTTTCATTTCAATTTTCTTCCTCACTTTTAAATCTTTTTATATTTTTTAAAATTTAACATAAATACGTTAATAGGACGTTAAAAGAGAGTTTTTGTTTAGAAGAAACAAGGTTGTATCAAAAAATTGATTTGTTTTTGATGTCATAAATAATATATTTGATTTATCTAAAAAGCTTGATATTCTGATCGTGACGAACAGGTGTACCAGCACCTGCCCGTCACTTAACATCAACAATCCTCACTAGGAGGATTGCAACTAGGAGGATTGTTAATGCCTGACGACACTATAACCATATCTCGTGCCTTTCTTAAAGATTTAATCTCCAAAACCGATCAACTTTCAGATTATGTAAATGATATTGATACCTTAATCTTTAAGCTTATTCGCTTAAGGCAATTGTATAATGATTTAAGAAAAATAATTTCAGATATGGAGTGAGGGGTCTAGGCCATCGCTCCCCGTTATTTTTTCTCAAAAGAAGTGACGGGGAGAGGGTGGGGTGAGGATCCTTTACCTCTCCCCCTTGTGGGAGAGGTCGCTGCGAAGCAGCGGATGAGGGGTATTTAAGATCGTCTCTAATACTCCTTCTAAGTTATTTAATACGTCGTTGTTCCAAAAGCGTATAACTTTAAATCCATCCTTTTCAAGAACGCGCGTACGGTGATCATCATATGCTTTTTGATCTGCATGTTGTCCGCCATCAAGCTCAATCACAACTTTTCTTTCAAGGCAAATGAAATCAACAATGTAACCTTGCAGTATATGTTGACACCTAAACTTCAAGCCCAGAAACCTCCGGCTTCTGAGGTGGTACCAGAGACGACTCTCGGCATCCGTTTGATGGGTGCACGGTGTTTTTTGAATTTTTTTTAACACCAGAGCTGTCCTAAAGTACCCCTCACCCGCCCTTGCGGGCGACCTCTCCCACAAGGGGAGAGGTAATTTATTTCACTTGAATTGAACATAATGCTTTAAGAACTGATCCCGGCTTTCCCAGCGGAGAATGTCGTCCGTTTGAGTACTTTCAATGAAAATAAAGTTTTCATCATAATTTTCTTTCTTATGGGAAGAAGGTGAGCCTCCTAAAAACCTTCCTCCTTGACCTTTACCCACATAGGCACCCACACCACTTTCCCCATGACTAATAAGGACAAGGGCGATGGAATTCGGATTTCGATCTCCTGTTTGCGGAGGGGCTAAAACGGCCCCTCCTTCTTCCTTATTCACCGTAATAAAGCCGCCCCGTTCGTTCTGTAGGCTTGTATCTTTTTTCGCAAGCTCTGGCTCAACCACATATGTCATAAGGCGTTTAAATCCATCCCTTGCATAAGCTTCACTGATGCCGAGGGTTTTAAAAGGAAGGATCCCTTTTGCTTTTTGGCCTCGACATTGAATTTGGACAAGGCCATAGTCAGCACCCGTGACTTGAGGGTCAGCAGGGCACGGAAATCTTTTATTTTTTTCTACATATGCGGCGATGGCATTGAGCGCATACTCTTGATGAGTAAGCGTTTTGACTATTGCCGTTCGGCTGATATGAGCCGTTAAAAGAGGCAAGCTTATGCCCCCAATGATGCCTAAGATCACAAGAGCGATGGCCAGTTCTAAAAGGGAAAATCCCGCCTCAGAGAAGAGGTCAGAGCTGGAAGAGGAGAGCACAGGAGGCATCCTGATTTTCAATGTTGTAGGTTCCGTTCTCCTTGATACAAGCGTGAGTCCCGACATCGGATCCATCAATCGCTCGGACTTTTCCAGAAGTGGGGTGACCATTATCCATTTTTTTGTCAATGCTCATGGCTTGAGCAGGTGTGAGTAATCCTCCATCACCATGGTCTCCATGCTTTTTACCAAGGATGAACCACAGACCACCGAGTCCATAGGGATTGTTTTCAACGGTGAACCCTCCCCCTAAAGAAGATTCTGGGGCGCCTTTCCCAAAATCTCCAACGTTTCCTTCGCCTTCCGGTCCCGGGCTGCCTATGAAGCCAGCGCATGCAAGATGAGACCAAAAGGCTAAAGCCTCACTTCCAGTAGCAAGTCCTGCTCCTTCGACAACACCATTCCCGTTGCCGTCTCGAAGGTCTGCCTTAATTTGGGTTGAGGCTTTGTTAAAGTCCCCGGGAAGGGCATCGTACTTATCAAGAAACGCACTGGTTGCCATTTTGAATTCGTTCAGCTGGGACATAACCCGTTTGAGACGGGCGCTTTCGATCAAATCTCTACCCTTCAAAACGCCTCCCATTAAAAGTCCCATGATGATCAGAACGACAGCCAATTCAATCAAGCTAAAGCCAGCTTGATGTTTTTGTTTTTCATGTTTTCCCATCTGTTTCTCCCTTTTTGGTCTTAGTTTGCCTCTTTCTTTGGGGAAGGTAAAGATTTTTAATGAAGAAAATCACATAAAATTTACATATTTATTTAATGCAATAAAATGACATATTTTTTATTCATAAAAATAAAGGTGCAACCTCACATTTTACATAAAAAAGCTAGGTAAAATTTTTTCTGATTTTTTTATTGCAATTCTTCTATTTTGACATTATATGAACATTAGTTAAGTGTATTTTAACTACTCTCTTTGCGTTAAGATGTTAAAAAAGGACACGCGGAGAGAGGCAAATACAATAAGTAGTTATTATGTATTTTGTTTTAATGTTTTTATGGAGTGTTAGTATGTCCTTAAATAAATTATCAAAAATATCCGTTGGAATCGTTTTATCTTTAACTTTGTGTATTCCAACTCTTTCGTCCGACGCTGTAGCAGCAAAACATAGCCATGTTCACGCAAGGAAAAAAAGTGGATCTAAGACAGCAGCAAAAAGAACGCGCAAAAAAGTTCGTTCTCACAGAAGGGCTCGTTCTCACAAAAAGATCCGTTCACACAAAAGGATCCGTTCTCACAGAAGGATCCGTTCACAAAAAGGGACTCGTTCTAGCAGAAGATCTTTGAGAAGAGGTTCTCACAGAAGAGCAGTCGTAGCGGCTCCAGTTCCAGTAGTAGCTAACGCAGGCGCAGCAAATGCAGCAGCCGGTAACGCAGGCGCAGATAATGCAGCCGGTAAGCCAGCAGCAAACGCGGCAGCAGCAAACGCAGCAGCAGTAAACGCAGGCGCAGCAAACGCAGGCGCAGCTAACCCAGCAGCAAATGCGGCAGCAGCTCATGCAGCAGCAGCAAATGCGGCAGCGGCTCATGCAGCAGTAGCAAACGCAGGTGCAGCTAACCCAGCAGCGGCAAACGCAGGCGCAGCTAACCCAGCAGCAAACGCAGCAGCCGCAGCCGCAGTTCAAGGTCAAGGTAATGTAAATGCAGGTCCAGCAGTCCAAGGTAATGCAGGACAAGTCGATCCTGCGGCTCAATGGATGGCACAAGTATTCAATCAGGCGTACGCTAATGGAGGAGCAGCACCAGCACCTGTTGTAAATAATGCACCAGCACCTGTTAATAATGGAGCGCCAGTAGGTGCACCACCTGCGCCACCACCACCTGCAGTACAAGGTAATGCAGCTCCGGCAGCACTTGCAGTTCAAGGGCTAGCACAAGCACTCGCTCAGGCGTTGGCTAATAAAGGAGCAGCACTTGCACCTGTTGATGTACCAGCACCCGCTGATGCACCAGCACCTGTAGTTGATGTACCAGTACCTGTTGATGCGCCAGCACCTGTAGTTGATGTATCAGCACCCGCTGATGCACCAGCACCTGTAGTTGATGTACCAGTACCTGTTGATGCGCCAGCACCTGTAGTTGATGTACCAGCACCTGTTGATGCGCCAGCACCTGTAGTTGATGTACCAGCACCCGCTGATGCACCAGCACCTGTAGTTGATGCACCAGCACCTGTAGTTGATGTACCAGCACCCGCTGATGTACCAGCACCTATAGTTGATGTACCAGCACCTATAGTTGATGTACCAGCACCCGTTGATGCGCCAGCACCTGTAGTTGATGTACCCGCACCCGTTGATGCACCAGCACCTGTTGATGCGCCAGCAGCACCACCTCCACCACCACCACCTCTTCATGTACCTGTAGTTCAAGGTCAGCCAGGAGTTGCGCAGCTTGATTTGCTTAATGGGATTCAAAACGTTCAGTTAAAAGCAGCAGTGCAAGCTCCCGCAAATCCAGGGAATCCGCCGGCTGATAACGCTGATGGAGATAACCCGGCCGCTATTCAAAATGTGCTTGCTCACTTCATGGGTGGATTTGGCAACAATGCAGGAAACGCACCGGATGCTCCTCCTCCGCCACCAGCTGTTGATCTTCCTGATGATCAAAATCTTCAAGATGTGACTAAGATCGTGGCAGCTTTAGCAGCCAAAGCAGCCCAAAAAAATGATCAAGCAGGCGATCTTAATAATGCCCTAAAGGCAGGTTTGGTAGGTCTGAATAATGCTAATTATGGCGATGACGATGATGCTGACGATGCCGGTCCACATGGAGGAGGTCATGGGCATGATGACGATAACGATGATTGGTTGGATTTCTAAATCCTAACCTTCAAAGAAAAGCCCCTTCGGGGGCTTTTTTTATAGGCCCGCATCTGAAGGATAAGCGTCACAAATGCTTCCTGCTCTTACTTAATCGTGAAGGCTCATGGCCCTATCCTTGATGGGGCCATTTTTTTTTGGAAGGGGAAGGGTGGCTCTTTTAAATTCAATCATTCTCAAAATCGCAGTTAGCAAAACAAGAAACGAAAAGAAAGAAGCCAAAATCTGGAAATAGTCTGGAAAAAGAATCATGACTCCAAAGAACGCAAAAGCTTCAGGCCGTTCCATGAGACCGGGGCTATAATGAAAACTCTTATGGGATTCATTCTTCGAAAAAATGCCAACAACAAGAAACGAAGTGACACAAATAAGTATACTTCCCAGCATAGCGAAGCTCGCCACCGCTCGTGTTTCGGGAGAGACAAGAAAGAGCCCCAAGACAATTGAGACTTCCACAATCCTGTCACCTATAATATCTAAAGCTGTCCCATAGGGTGACTCTTTATGGAAAAGGCGCGCAACCGTTCCATCGAGCGTATCCAAAAGCCCTGAAAGCATCAATAGGAGGATAGCAAGAGTGAGTTGATCAGAAAGGAGTGCAAGGATAATACAGACGCCTGATAGAACACTTAAGAGTGTTACGGAATTGGGCGAGAAAACTCTCCCGATCATTAACGCAAGAGGATCTCCAAGGATCTTTTGGTAAGTAGGCCTTATATAGAGTTCAATCATGGGACGACCTTCATCAGGAAACGGACAATTTTTCGGGTAAACGGGGAAAAAAGGAGAGGAGTGTAAAAGGATCCGGCCACTCTTTTATTAATTTCTGAAAGAGTAGGGTAGGGAACAATCGCATCGGCTAGGGCGCGTAATTTAAGATTTTTTTCAATAGCAAGGCTCCAGGGAAGGATGAGTTCTCCAGCATTTGCACCAATAATGGAAACACCCAAAATCTGACCCTTGGGTGTGGTGAAGACTTTAATAAGACCTGTGGTCTCTCGTTCCGCTTGAGCCCTGTCAGAGTCCTTATAGGGCCAATATAATGTTTTGGTATGAGGTGGGACCTGCTGGTGGGTAAGGCCCACATGGGCAACTTCTGGATCCGTAAATGTGACCCAAGGGACGGTCTTATCGTTTACTTTTGAAGGAAGATGAAAGAGGCAATTCTTTATAACGACGCCGGCTTGGTATGAGGCCATATGGGTAAACTGATATCCTCCAATCACATCTCCAAGGGCATAAATCTTTTTGTGCGTTGTCCTGAGACGTCCATCGACCGTAATGCCTTTTGGCGTATGGCGAACGCCTGCTTCTTCAAGACCTAAATGATCGACATTGGGTTTCCGCCCCGTGGCCATCAAAAGGTGGGAACCTTCAAGAGTTATTTCTTTACCCTCATGTTCAACCTCAAGATATAAAACTTTCTTTTTTTGAGATACTGAAAGAACTTTAGCTTTTTCAATGATATTGAGTCCATCAGCTTTCAAGCGTTGACGTAAAATATCGACGATCTCAGGATCTTCTCTGGGAAGAAGGGTAAAAGCCTCTAGAATCGTGGTTTTAACGCCAAGGAGGCGATAGGCTTGAGCGATTTCGCAGCCAATCGGTCCTCCTCCCACGACAATCAGATGGTCTGGTTTTTCTTTTAAATTAAAAATGGTTTCATTGGTTAAATAAGGAATATTTTCGATTCCAGGCAGGGGAACAATGGCAGGTGAAGATCCAGTTGAGATGACAAAATACTTAGCTTTAATCTGGGTATTGCCTGCCTGAACAAGGGTTGGAGAGAGAAAGGAGGCTCTTTCCCGAATCACATGAACGCCTAAGCCCTCAAACCTCTCCACAGAATCCTGTGGAGCAATGGTCGTAATAACATTTTGGATATGCTGTTGGAGCTTCTCAAAGTTGACTTTGGGTTCTTCTTCTTGAATGCCAAAGGCCCCAGAGGTGCGAAAAACGTTAGCGCGTTTCGCAGCAGCTAAAAGAGATTTTGAGGGAACGCATCCGTAATTGAGACAATCTCCTCCCATTTTATGGGCTTCAATGAGAACAACGCTTGCTCCCAGCTGGGCAGCGCCTGCTGCAACGCTTAACCCCCCCGAACCAGCGCCAATGACGCAAAGATCAACTTTCAGTGTTTCCATTTGTTTTTTTTCTTTTTTTATAAATTATGGGAAGAAGAGAAAGTACTGCAAGTCCCAAAATAGGAAGAAAAATTTCGGGGGTAAAAATAATATGTAGATCGGGCATGCGACCTTGGTCGAAGAGAGCGCCAAGACCATTTCCCAAAAGGGCGTAAACAAACGTGCCAGGGATTATTCCGATAAGAGTTGCAAGGACAAAAGTTCGGAGCGGCACGTTTAAAAAGGGAGCAGCCATGGTGACGGCCCAAAAAGGAAAAATGGGGACGAGTCTTAAGGAAAGGAGATAAGAGAATGCATTTTCTTGGAAACCCGCTTCCATTTTTTTTATCCAAGGTGTTGCTTTTTCTTGGAAGACTTCACCAAGTGTTGTTTTAATGGTAAGGAAGAGAAAAGTAGCTCCTAAGGTTGCACTAAGATCTATGACAATGAGAGCGACAACAGGTCCAAAAAGAAATCCCCCGAGAATCGTTAAATAAAGAGCAATGGGAAGGGAGGTTGCGGCAACAACAACATATAGAATTCCAAACGTTAAAATAGAAAGAACGAAATGCTGTGCAACGAGATCTTTTAGAATGTGACGGTATTCTTGAAGGAAGGAAAAGCTAAAATATTTCCCAAAGCCAAACAGATAGAACGAAATAAGGATCAGGATCAAAATAAAAAGAGGGATCCATTTTTTTAAGTTTTTTATCAAGATAAGTTTTCTCCCTCGTATCGACTCACTCCTCTCCCCAGATGTGTCATCCTTGGGCTAGAAAAGGCTTGTTTTTTATAAAAAAACAATAACTTTTCTTGACCCGAGGATCCTGTTGCCAAAGAGATCCTCGGCCAAGAAATGCTAATGTTTTCCGGGGGAAAACAAAGCATTTCTTGCCAAGGATGACACCAATGGTTGAGTGGTCATTCTCCCTTATTTCCAATTTATAGTATGCCTGAAAAAAAGTGACGAATCTATGAATTTTGGGGATCGTGTCACTTCAACAGGGATGAACCTCAATGATGACGGTGAATTGAGGGGGTTTTTTCATGTTGATGCAACGACGCGCGGAGGGCATCCATTAAGGAAATCTCAGGCGCTGTTGCTGGTTTTGCAACTTTTATTTTTACCCGCTTACCTTTCTGCTTAAGCTTTATTGCTTTAGCGAGGCGCACGGCGAACGTATCCTTAAAATGACTTATATCAAATTTCTTTTTATGGAGTTTACTCATGAGAAGTTCTGCAAGTTTTAACTCCTGTTTATCGAGTTTTGCAGGAACTTTGAGCTTATCAAACAGGTCGAGATGCTTTATCTCATAGTCATAATGAAGAGTTGTCATTAATAGTCCACTTTCATAAGGCTGCAGCAGGCAGATATAATCCTTATCCCTCAATACAAATTGGGCTACTGCAGATTGTTCTCGTTCTTTTAGAGCAGCCGCTAAAAGAAAGAATGCTTTATTAGTCGATTTCTGGGGAATTACAAAATAATGCTGATCGTAATAAACGGGCGGAACTGTGCGTGTATCAACAAATTCCACCACCTCAATAGTATCCGTTTTTTCTGGCCTTAATTTTTGTAGATTTTCTTTGGTAATAACAAAATAAGTTCCATCCGGCAGCTTCAAACCTTTAACAATCTCTTCCCATGTGATTTCCTTATTGCAATGAGGACACCATCGTTTATTGGCGATGGGTGTATTGCAGGCACTATGCAACATCTTAAAACCTATAACGTGAGGCTGTACAGCTGAGTATAGTTGTACTGGAATCGAAACAAGTCCAAAATTGATGGAGCCTTTCCATATTGCTAGTGTTGCCATGATATTTACCTTTTATTTCAATAGGTACATATTGCAGCATTATTATTAATAAGTTGTTAAAGTCATCTCATATAAGGTGCCTATCTTATTTTTTTTATTCCTATAACCTCACCATTGGATAAGAGAGAAAATAGGCGGGCTAAGCTTTCTTAAATCGCTTTTTCTTTGATGTCTTACTGGTGCACACCGTAGTTTTTACGTGAGTGATCTTCACGCGAAGATATATATCTAAATTTTTGATAGAAATATAATATTCTCAATATTTAAAAAATTGAGAGATAAAAATAAATCTATCAAATAGAGAGTATTATGTATCAAAAAAAATTATGCCATATTTTATCCTATACCTTTATTTCCTCTTTTTTAATCAACTGCCAGCTTAACGCAGGAATGGGAGAGGGTTTAGAAGAAGCCTCATCAAGTAAAGGTGTAAGAATAGGGAGCACCCTGAAATTGAGTAAAGATTCTGAATCTCTTGAAAGGGAGGAAAGATTTGTTCCAACCGTCTCTCTTAATCAGAGTCCTCAAGAAAATGATGAAGATGAGGAGGGATGGGTTCTTACTCCTTTTAAAATTCTTCCTCCTCCAAACATGGATATTGAGGAAATTGCTCAAATGGACTTCAGACAAAAAAGGGCTTGGGAAGGGGCCGGAAATTGGAGTTTATATCCAGGAACTTCTGGATATCGACGCCAACTAATCCGTCGTGGAGTCTCAAAAACAGTTTATACGCTCTGGATAATTTCAGAACCAATACTCCTACCTGCATTTATGAGGGGTGGTGTGGATTTTGTGTTAGGTAAGTATACTCCAATAATTTTAGAGTTTGCAGGAGACTATGCTGAAAAGGTGACCTCAGCTGTTTCTCCCCTTGCCAAACTTGATCCTACGGGGTTGTTTCGTAAATTTACCAGGTATTCTATAAGGAACATAGCTAAGGGAGAAGCCTTGCGAAAGCTTGCTAAATACGCAGAGTATTTTGAAAAATTCTCAATCCCAGCTCTAACTTCTTTTGCAAGGCTACTTTCTTGTATCAGCAGTGCAGGATTTAAAAAAGGCAGGCAGAGCTCCCTTATTACTTCTGATCAAGAAAAAAGTGAAGCGCTTCTCGATGAAGGATGGACATGGATGGATCAAGAAGAGAAAGCAGATATCAATCTCTCGCAATCTCTGTTGAGCATCTCACCCATAGCCCAGGCGGAGTTCATAACAAACAATACTCAACAAAATGAAGAATAAATGAGTGTTCAAAAAAATGATTAGTACAAATCTCGCTCTTAAAGTCAGGAAGGATAGACCTATTCTATCCTTCCTTAATTTTAAAAGACACTTGATAAACAGCTTCTTAATTTAAAAAATAACTTTATTAATATCTAAACCATACCAATCTAAATGATCAAGATAGAGCGTTATCAACTTCTCTTTGCGACTGCACCCCATTTTAAATTTAAGTGAATTGATATAACCCTCAACTGTTCGAGGAGAAATAGAGAGTTTACGAGCTATATCTTTAAAAGAACTACCAATGGCTAAAAGGTGAAGGCACTGAAACTCTCGATCTGAAGTTTTAACAAATCCCTTCGAGGAATAAAGATGTCGATGTGTTCTCAGAAAATTTATAAATTCTTCTATCTTTGGCTGCATGTTAGTTTTAACAATAGGATGAAAAAGAGGAGGAAGTGAATATTGTCCAAATGGAACTTCTTCAACAAGTCCAATAACATTACGAAGTGCAGGTAGAAAAAAACTAATAAATTCCTGAAGCAGAGAGGGATTTTTCAAATAATGCCCCATAAGATCCTTATCATTTAAAGTCCCCATAAAAGTCCAAGCTTCTAAAAAATTTTCTGTTTGTCGACATATATCTATTCCATGCCATAGATTTCTTGAATGATAGGCTTTGTGAATTTCGTTGAGGGGCTTGTGGGGCCAGCTGCTTGTAATCAGCTTATTTTCTGGAATAATGATGGATTGGTCTCCAATATAAGATCTATTGTTTGTAGCGTTTTGTGCGTAATAAGAACAGTATTCTAAACTATTATTGATGCCGAAGTACCTTCCATCTTTATGAATCATCATATAAGAAAATCCGGAGATGCCAAGAAATTTAAGGGGTTGTATGCAGGATTGAATAATTGTATCAAATTTTGCAGTCAAAAATAGATATGCTGTATAGTTAATTTCACTCATTTTTTGCATAATGGAGAGTTAACCTTGTTTCAAATTTTCCCCTCACTGTTTTAAAATAGGCGTATGAATGATTTATTTAAATTAGAAATTTAAACTAATTTTCAAATCCTTCGAACAAATCAATAATTCTGTCAACCTCCTTTTAAGAAGACGTTTAAATTAGATATTTTCCCTTTTGAGGGGTGTCATTTATTTGTATTATGAAATTTAGTAAAAGAGTTCATCTATGATCAACTCATCCTATTTACACAAATCTTCTGACAGATTCTTTTTTACGTTAATTATTACTTTTGCCGTTTTCTTTTGATTTAAGTTTTTGAGAAGAAGTTCCATTTGTATGAGAAATCCCATTAGATAATTTTTTGGATTTTGGCTCCTTTTTTGCCTTTGTAAGGGGAGGCGCCGTTCTTGTAACAATATATGTTTTTCTATCAAAACCAAATCCTGCCTTAGTAATACGTTTTTCAAACTTTTTTAGAGCTTCATCACCAAATAAGTTCCCAGCAAGTCTAAGTTCATCTAAGCCTTTATTTCTTTTAAGTCCTGATCCAATTGCTTCTAACCCCGCGTCTCTAATATTACAGCGACTTAAATCGAGAGTTTGAAGCGTATTGTTCTGATGTAAGACCCACTTAATATTTATAGCTCCCCCATTTCCAAGAGGATTATCGCTTAGATCAAAATCAGAAAGTGACGAATTTTGGTTTAATCCCTTAACAATATGACCAAGAGCAATATCATCAAGCCCTACCTGTCCTAGTTCAAGCTTTTTAAGATGGTGATTCCCTTCTAGAGCTTTGCCAATTTGGGGTCCAACATCAGGCCCTATAGGATTTTGGCTAAGCTTTAGAGAAACAAGCGCTGTATTACGAGGCAAAACCCTACTTAAACTCACAATCCCTGTTCCCGTGATTTCATTATGACTGAGATCAAGATTTTCTAGAGAATTATTAGTGGGAAGCCCCTTCTCAAATAGGGTAATCGCTTGGATTCCGTTAATTTTACATTCCGCCAATGTGAGGGTTTTAACTGTCCTATTGGATTCTAAAGCCTTAGACATTTTTACAACTGTTTCATCGTCAAAAGTATTTTGGCTCAGATCAATTATTTCTCTTTTTTTCATATTTTTTAATATCAGGCGTCTAAATTCCTTATTTGTTAAGGCGTGTTTCCCTGACAAATCAGCAATGTCTTCACTATCGCTTTTACCTCCTCTCGTACTCCAAACAGGACTTGTTAAAAGCACCCCCCCTAATACTGTCAATGTAAGGGTTAATTTTGGAAATCTCATCATGGTTTCATATTCCTTTATAAGTAGATAATATATAAAATTAAAAACATATTTTAAAAATTATTACATCAGTACTATTTTTTGTCAAACAAAATGAAAAGCGACTTTTGTTTTAAATCTCTTACCATTTTCTTAGCCTCTTTTGATAACATTATATTATTGCCTAGCAATGTAAGTGTTTGAAGAGGAGACCCATCTTTTACCTCGATTAAGGCTTCAAGAATTGGCGAAAAGTGTTCAGAGGATATATCATTATCACTTAAGTCAAGACTGGTGAGAAAGGTAGACTTTCCTTTTTTTCTTTTAAACAAAGAAAGAGTGGCTCTAGGATTACCTTTGCCAATCCCATTACAATGTAGGTCTAGCTCTGTTAAACTTTTATTGTTTTTAAGCAATCTACCTAAGTAGTTTACTCCCGTAGGACCAATACCATTCTCAGAAAGATCGAGATAAACAAGAGTAGTATTAGCATTTAAGCCTTCACAAAGAGTCTCAGCATGATCAGCGGTAAGACCACATCTCCTTAAATGAAGATGGGTGAGCTGAGGCGCATTTCTTAAATTTTCATTAAAAGTTGAAAAATATCTATCTCCCCCAATTTTCAAATTGGAAAAATTAAGGATTGGGAACAAAGATATTAATTTAAGTTTATGTTCAAGAATTTTCGATTGAGGTAAGCAAATTTGTGCTAATTCTTGATATACCTCTCTAACTTGAGGATTACCTTCTATTAATATCTTCGCTGCTTCATTGAGAGTGTCTATGCTTTTTTCACTTGCATCATCAAGTACAGCCTTTTCTAAAGTTGATTGAATTCGATAATATTTGAGAACCCCAGCTTCATCCAGCAGTCGCATATCATCTTCAGTTTCTTTCGCAATTCCTGTCATCATGATAGGAGTGATATGTTTAGCCCATTGGACATCTCCCCCTTCTTTTAATTTCTTGACGGGAAGTTCTCTGGTCTCTTCTCCTGTTCCTAAAGAAATAACAATAACTTCTTTATTGGTTTTTAATCCAAACTTTAAATAGGCTTTATGACTTGGATCGTTCTTAAGAATTCCTCCATCAACGAGGTGCTGTCCCTTAAATTCACCAGCACACAAATAGGTGGGCGCCGCAGCACTGCATCTTGCAACAACACGCATCATTGGGTCTTCTTCAGGGTCCTTCTTAGCTTTAGATCCGTCAAACCAAACAGGCCCGTTTTCCGATAGGCTGTAAGCTGGAACAAGGACATGTATATTTTGGGTTGCTTGACTCAGCCTTACGGACTGAAAATATCTTTCTAGCGTATTCTCAAGAGGTGTAGCACTAAACTTAGATTTACTAAAAAATTGCTTTGTAGATTTAGCCCAGCGACCTACTCGATATTTAGACTGGGGAAATATGGTAAGTCCCTCTTCTTCATAAATCCCAGCGAGCTTACTTGCCGGATATTTTGCTTTATATTTGTCAAATTCTGTCGGAACAGTTAGCCCCAAACCAATGATTGACCCCGTTGATGCCCCTGCAATCACGTCGACAAAATCAGCTATATGAACTTCAAATCCAAACTCTTCGGCTAATTCTTCTTCCCAATGCTGTATAACTCTAGCAGTAAGAAGCCCACGAATGCCTCCTCCATCGAGAGTGAAAATAAGCATTCTCTGTCTTTGTTCTTTAGACGGATAAGGTGATCTGGCTAGTCTCTCATACCAGTACGATACCTCTTCCTCTGACTTTTGACTCTTATTTGGGTCTTCTTTGTATATTTGCGCCAAGTTTACTTGAGCCTCTAGATCATCATGTTCTGCAAGGTATTTTGTCCAAGAAAAATAAGATGCATCCCTCCAAAGGCGTGAAGTCAGGCGCATATGAGCTAAGGTTTGAATATTTACGAACCTAGAAATGTAAACTAGCAACTCTGCTGTTTGTACAACTTCTGCGGTTGCGTCTAGCTCTTCAGGCTTACTCTCTTTCTTTTTAGTTTTTTTCTTTTTTCTCGTTGTCTTTTTTTTCTTGGATACGGTTTTCTTAGACACGTTCTCTTCTTCGCCGGAAGACATGGAAAAGGCTGTTGTCGTCATGAAAGAAAATAAACTTACGAGAATTACTAAGGTCTTATAAGGAAGCACAGAACGCAAAGAATTAACCATCATAAAAACTACTCCTGAAATATAATCATTCAAATAAAAATTTGAGCTCTAATGTTAATTAAAATAAAATTATCATAATACTGTAATTTAAATTATTATATATATAATGTTCTATTTTTCATTTGCCAATAAATTTTTTATCAATATAAAAAAACATAAATATCAATTGATAACAGATCTTGTGTCCCTTTTACAAAAATCTTTCTATATAATTCATGCCGGATTATTTAAGATGGATTGGCAGGATGAATAAAATACCTTAAAATCCCTGGTGCCGAAGAGGTGAATCGAACACCCGACCTACTAATTACGAATCTTTTTTTATTTCTTTTTAATTTTACTATCAAGTAGCTCATTATAAACAATTTATTTTAGGTTATTCCCTTGCTTAATTTAGATTATCATCAAATTATCATCAACGGAAAAATTTCGGGCTTTGGACCTCGAAGCCATGAGAGGTCTTTTTAAGTTCCAAATGATCAAAAATAACCCTCCAAACTTCAGATATTCAATAAAAATGGAAGTTAATCCAAGGGGTTACAGCCGATTGCGGATCCCATTCAATATGAACTCTTCCTCCAAATGTATTAACTGACAATCTTTTATTCTTGGTGCAAGTCTTTACTTTTTTATTTGTAAAAGTCAATTTTTATTCATCAACTATAAGTAACAGAAATAATTATTGGCTCCAAGCCTTTTAAAGGGCTTGGAACCAATTAGATGAGGAATTATGGTTAATTAAAATGTTTTTTTATCCATTCCATTCCTTCATCTTTCAGTTGTGTAAGTCCAGTGTTTGCTTTTTTATCGTTGACAACTTTATCAATAGTAACGTCAGCACCAACACTTACAACGTCCACAATTTTTCTCCCAAGACTATTCACTTTATCCAGTTCTTCTTGCTCATGCCTCATGAGATTGTAAGCATTAATTTCAAGCTTTTTGGATTCTTCCATTAAGGTTGAGCTTGGAGAAACCCTAGGACGAATTATATGGTTCGTAAGACCATATTTTTTTGCCATCTCATTATGAGTTTTTACATAGCTTTTTCCCTTATTGTAGGAAGTTTCTTTGCCTTGAGGCTTTTGATGCTCCCAATCTAGTTTTGGGCGATCAGGTTTCCTCGGTCCGATAAGAGTGAGATCCTGAGGTTTTTGATCTTCCCATTCTAGTTTAGGCCGACCAGGTTTCCTCGGTCCAATAAGATTGGGACCTTCTAGATCCAGAGGATCAGCATTTGCTGAACCTGCATTAAGTAGCATACTTAGGCAAAATATGGTTTTTGCTATACCTTGATATTTCATTTTAGTCATCTTATAATCTCCTTACTTAGTGTTAATTAAGAAAGGTTGCAGCCTTTCTTAGGATTTT
>MKUL01000073.1 GCA_001897795.1 Alphaproteobacteria bacterium 41-28
GTTGACCCCCTCACAGGTCGCATTTTACCTGCTAAAAGTCTTGAAGAAATTCTTGATTTAAATGCAACCCTTTCTAATGAAACAAGGGTTTTTGAGGCTCTTGAGGAAGAGAAATTTCCATATGCCGGGAATATTCTCATTCAATCTCTTGAGAACACAACTCAGAACGTTCTTGAGCAACTTGATTTAAAAAAGTGTTCTCTTAAAGCTCAAGTTTCTCTTCTCTCTCTTTTAGGAACCTCCTTTAAAGCTCAAACCTTAAAAGCATTTAACGCTCAAAAGTTAAAAGGATTTGATCAAGGCACACTAGATTTCCTTCTCTATCATGCAAAAGATAAGGCTTCTCTTGAGCTTTTATTTGGATTAAAGGCAAATCCTAAAACACAAAATGACCAAGGAGAAACCCCTCTTTATGCCCGGATCAAAGCCTTAAAATCAGAAGATCAAGAATCCACCTGGCCTCTTCTTAAAGCTCTTGTTGAGGGAGGCATCAATTTAAATAGAGGAACCAAAACAGGATCGGTTCTTGACTTGGTTTTAGAGAAAAGATTGGATTTAATCTTTACCAATCTTCTTGAATTGAATACCTCTCGATGGGAACCGCGTCATCCTTTAAAGGTTGATTCAGAGCTTCTCTTAAGACGCTATCGCCAGTGGATTAAAGAAGGAAGAAAAGACAAAACTCTTGAAAGAGCCTTTAAACTCTTAAACCAAATGAGTCCTCAAAGTGCTTGGTATATGGCCTTAGAAGACGTTCTCCCTCCTCCTCAACCTGTAGAGCTGTCTTATGAGGGGCTCCTTAAAATTGCTAAGGAGCAGCTTAGAGATGAAGATGATCGTGAGTTCATTGAAGGCATGATCCAAAAAAAGAGGTCTCTTGAAAGTATTAAGGAAAAGCTTGAAAAGCTTTTGAAGCGCCCCCTCACAAGCCTTCAAGATTCAGGTGAAAAAATTCAAGGTGTTTTTATGGGTGAGAGGTGTCTTCTTCCTGAAGTTAAGCAACAACTTTTTGATGAAACGGGGAAAGTCAGACGGAGCAATACCTATGGTCGCAGAGATGTGGCCCGTGTAGAGCATCAGGGAAAAGTTCTTTATTTTAAACACCTTCCAGAGCTTCCTGGCTTTGAATATGGGATGTATCTTCTTTACCGTAAACTGATAGGTCATGGGATTCCCCCTAGTGAATTGGTAAAGATTGGCTCTCAACCCTATCTTGTAAGTCTTGGCATTGAAGGACAAAACCTGGCTGATGTCATAAAAGAAACGCCAGATCTTCTAAAGCAGCTTGATCTACAAAGTCTTTCAGATCTCATTCATATGGTCATGCTAACCAATCCTGAAGATGACCAAGCAGCTAATCGTATTTTAAGGCCTCACCCATTCCGTCCTAACCTGTATCTTCCTGAGAGTCCAGATAATGACCATGCCCTCATGCCCACTGTCGCCCGAACCAATGAAGACCCCCAAGCTTCTAAAACTCTTCTTCAAGTTAAATCCATTCTCTATTGTTTAGATCAAATGAAGAATTTAGTTTCTCAAGAAACCAAAGACCTTTTTACTTCTCTTAATCCCTATAAGGTTTTAAAGAGCTGGCTTCAAAAGCTTAAGCAGGTGAATCAAGCTTATGAGAATTTGTTTCCTAATGAAGAAGCAAGGAATCTTACCTCTCTTGGCTGTGTTGTGTGTATTCCTTTTAAGCCGCAGATGATAACCCAACTTTATGATAAAATGATTAGGCTCCAAAGAATCTTAGCTCCTAAAGAAGGTAAGCCAGCTAAAGCCCTTGCCAATCAAGATAGTCTTAAAGAGCTGGAGAACCTTCTTTACAAACGTTATGCCGTGGGATTTGAAAAACCTCTGACCGTTGCTGAGCGCTTTGAGCTCATTAATGGGCGTTTTTATAAGCGTGACAGCGCAACAGGATATATCTCAACCACCAGCTCGTCTCTTCTCTTAAAATCTTTAGGGATTCCTATTGAAGAAAGTCTTATTGATGCCGTAAGACGAGGAGGATATCTCACGGTAGATACAGCCATGGAAGAGCTGGAAGCCATTCGAGCAGAAACAGATCGAGAACTTTTAGGAGGAGATAAAGCTGTAGAGCACCTTAAACTCCTCAAAAGCGAAAATGCCCGAGCTCTGTTTCTGTCGCGTTTTGATTTTAAGGATTTAGACCTGACTCAACAACAAGCTCTTTTAAGGCTTTTAAAAGAGAGTGATCCTCGAAGTTTAACCTTTAGAAATTGCCAAGCCTTAACACCACATAGTCTTTTAAACGAGATTGGTGTTGGAAATCTAACGCGTCTTACTGTTGAAAATAACACAACTTTAGATGATGCCTTTATGAAAGAACTTGAAACCAGAAATGCAGCTCTCAAAGGGCTTTACCTCACAAATCTTCCTCAGCTCACTCGTATTGAGGGCACCTTTCCCCATCTCACAACCCTATCGCTCAAAAATTGTCCAGCCTTAAAAAGCCTGAACCTTACAACACCTCATCTCCAAAAACTTACTGCTTCACAGTGTCCTCTCCTGGATGAGGTAAAAGTTTTGCCCTCAGATAGCCAAGAATTAGGAAATTCTACCCCTAGGCTGCGTTTTTTAGACTTAAGCAACAATGCTTCTATAACCGATAAAACACTTGACGCTCTCCTAGAAACACAGCTTCGCCTTAAAATCCTCAAGGTGCAAGAATCTCCCAAAATATCCTTCCCTGATGTTAGAAGTGCTAATCATAAATACCCTATTGCTCTTCTAAAAGCTTTAGGGCCAGGAATAGCTAGACTGACTCCTACAATTGCTGAGTTCTTACAACAAGACAAAACTCCTCAACAGCTGGAAAAGCTGGGCAATTATAGCCTCTATTGTAAGGAGATTGGAGACAAAGGAGCTAGGGCTTTGGAGGGAGTCTTAAAGATAAATACCATCCTTCAACAATTAAACTTAGGTTATAATGAAATTGAAACCGAGGGGGCAAGGGCTTTAGGAGAAGGATTAAAAACTAACACCATCCTTCAACACCTTGACTTGCGGTACAATAGGCTTAGTAACGGGGGGGTAGTGGCTTTGGGAGAGGGATTAAGAGTCAATGTCTCTCTCAAACAACTGAATTTAGATTTTAATTACATTGAAGCTATGGGGGCCAAAGCTTTAGGGAAAGTTTTAAAGGTTAACACCGCCCTCAAACACCTGATCTTGCGGTGCAATAAACTTAAGGCTAAGGGAGCAAAAGGCTTGGGTAATGGATTAAAAATCAATACTTCACTTCGACGACTAGATATGGATAGCGCCAGCATCGGAGCTGAAGGGGCTAAGGCTTTAGGTAAAGCCTTAAAAGTCAATCGAGCTCTCCAAGCATTAGACTTACATCACAATGAGATTTGGGATGAGGGAATAATAGGTCTAGGAGAAGGAATAAAAGGTAATTCCACTGTCCAAAAGCTGGACTTATCTTATAACAAGATTGGGGATCAAGGAGCAGGGGCTTTGGGTGAAACCTTAGAAGTCAATACTGCTCTCCAACAATTAGACTTAAGTCACAATAATATTGGAGATGAAGGTGGAAGAGCTTTGGGTAAAGCCTTAAAAGTCAATACTGCTCTTGCTCTTCAAAGGCTAGAATTAAGTTATAATCAGATTGGAGATGAAGGCGCAAAGGCCTTGGGAGAAGGGTTGAAACTTACTATCTCGCTTCAAGACTTGCATTTGTGTGATAACAAAATTGGAGCTGAAGGAGCAATAAATTTAGGAGAAGGTTTAAAACTCAATACTTCACTCCAAATGCTGGGCTTATCTTATAACAAAATTGGAGCTGAAGGAGGCAATGCTTTGGGTGAGGCCTTAGAAGTCAATACTACTCTTCAATGGCTAAACTTAGGTTCTAATCAGATTGGGGATGAGGGAGCAAGAAGATTAGGAAAAGGATTAAGGGCTAATTTCTCTCTTCAACGATTGTACTTAAGTGGCAACAAAATTGAAGATGAAGGAGCAATAAATTTAGTAGAAGGGTTAAAGCTCAATACTTCACTCCAACAGCTGGATTTATCTCATAACAAAATTGGAGTTGAAGGTGGCAGAACTTTAAGTGAAGCGCTAAAAATCAATACTACTCTCCAAAATCTAAACTTGACATATAACAAACTTAGAGATGAAGGAGCAAGGGCTTTGAGTGAAGCTTTAAAAGTCAATACTACTCTCCAACAATTAGACTTAAGCAGCAATAAAATTAAAGATGAAGGCGTAGGGGCTTTGAGCGAAGCCTTAAAAGTCAATACTACTCTCCAACAATTAGACTTAGGCGGCAACAAAGTTGGAGATGAAGGAGCAAGGGCTAGGAGCGAAACAGATACTCTCCTTCGTCGCAACCAAAAAAAGGCTTCTTCTCCAAAGGCTGCCTTTTCCACTTCTTCAGAAGAAGCTTTTTCAGCTCTTGCTTTTCTCCGAGGGACATCTGAAGGTATTTCATTTACCCTCTCTTCCTTCTCACCTCCTTCTCGTGATCTTCTTAGCTCATTGAGTGAAGAAAGAAGTTTTGCTGATATTCCATTCACTTGTACTTTCATTTCTCCTCATTCTCTTGACCTTCTAGATCTTTTAGGTTGTGAGAGAGGCTCATTGGTCCAGCAGCTTTTAAATCTCAAAGATCAAAGAGCATTTCGAGAAGCTTTAGGGCCTGATATTAAGGAGGCTTTTTTGAAATACCTTTTGCCTCATGAGATGCACGATGCTCATTTTCTTGAACTTGATCAAGAAAGGGTAAGAGGAAAAAAACAGGGATTTGAAGAACGTTTAAAAGCCTATACAGAAGATATTTCAACTTATCGCTATTATCTGCGGTTTGTTTTGGGGAATACGGAAAATGCCCTTCAGCATACTCTTCATGGAGGGAGCCTACGAGCTATGGCAAAGCTTCAGGGGTTGTCTTATTTGATTTGGCAGCATGGTGT
>MKUL01000074.1 GCA_001897795.1 Alphaproteobacteria bacterium 41-28
CAGAACTTTCATGAACCATTTGGCTTGCAGGGTTTTCTTGAGCCGCTGTTTGAGCATGACCTGAAAGGTCTGAAACGGAATAGCTTGATTCTTTTGCTTGCTCGCCATTATAAAAAGGATGATTGCCTGCTTCGGTCTTTTTTTGCTTAACATTATCTAGAAATTCTAGAGCAGCTTGATCTCCCTTCTTAAGATCCTTCCAAGGATCACCAAAAGCTTTACAGTGAATAAAAGACAAAAGAGAGATCAATAGAAAAAATCTCATTCAAGCCCTCCTTGTACACTAGAAGCCTTAATGAAGGGAAAGAAACACTTTTTCTGAACATAAAGCATTAAGGCCGGGATATAGCTCATGCACTCCCCCTTTGCTTCGGTTGCTGGGATGCTTTGGGAATAAGACCCTTTTTAATCGCTTCAAGGCGATCACCAATTTTCTGGCCCATGTTTTGCATTTTACTGGGTTTGAAGTTCTTCATGAGATCTTCAAAAACTTCTCTTAAATCAAGCTTGGAAAAGTCTATTCTTTGGATTTCTTTGATTGAGAAGCCCCGGCAGAGAGGTTCTTTAGGTGTGCCCCAGCCCATTCCAATTTGAGGCCGACCTTGCTCATGAAAAACTTTGAGAAGCTTTGAGCCCCAGCAACAATATGTTGATTTTTTCTTAATGCACTGGCCTAAGACCTTTTTAGAGCAATAGGTACCCACATAGTGGCAAAGGCCTTTTTTTCTCCTTTTATTCAAAAGCTTTTCTTTTGAACTACAGGAGGAAAGACCTAGATCATTTCCCCATCCTTTTCCTGATCCACAGCAATCTTTGAAACTGAGAGGTTGTTTGGAACATTTATTGGTTTCTCCTTTAAAAAATCCTCCCTTTCCAAACTGACCTTGCATTTCTTTTAGAATTGTTAATTGGGCTAAAGAAGACATCATTTCATTGTTCTTATCCCAACCTCGATCGCGACAATTTCCATCTAAGCAAAAAGGCGTTTGTCCTCCTGTGATTTTATGCCTTGTGTGAGGAGGTTCTTTGCATTCATAAGTTTGGTTGTAAACAACGCAAGCGTTCCCTACTCTTTGCTTGCAGTTAGAATTGATTTGTGCACATCCTCTGGCTCTTAAAGGTCCACAATCATTCTTTGCTGGATACGAACAACGATAGGCGAAGGTTTCTTGCCAGCAATCCCTTGTAATGGGTATTCCCTCAATTTCTCGTGTTTGATGACCTTGTGTGCAGGATTTTGTGGCATAATAACAAAGACCTTGGTCAACTCTTTCTTCGAGTCTGTTACAATTAGAAGTCCATTCATCGGGTAGAACCTCATAGGAATCTTCTTCATAGACGATCTTAATAGAAGGATGGCAACTATAACCAAATCCATGCTTATGCTCATCAAAAGTACAATTGCGGAAATATCCTGCATTTTCAAGCTTACGTCCTCTTCTGCGAGGAGGTCTTTGGTCAATCGTTACCTCTTTAATTTGAGACGGATTGATGTTTAAGCGTGGAAGGCGAACAGCTCCCCTCGATATATACTCCTTATCTAATTGAGCCCTTCTGCCGCTTAGTCTGCCGCTTAGATTCCGAGGTCTCTTCCTTTCTTTATTGGCAATTTCTTGTAAGCAGGCCTTATAAAATACTGTAATGTTCCCAGAGCCTTTCCTTGTCGCGGCGAGAACACCATTTCTTAAAGGTTCGCAAGCAAGATAAGTTCCAAGTTTTGCTAATTCGTAATCTTTCCAAACATGAAATTGTCCTTTCCATTCTTTTTTAGTTTTTGTTTTTCTGATCTTTACAACTAAAGTGTTAACACAACTTTCAAGAGAATCTTCTCCTGCTTCTTCGCAATTTAGGATCTCGTTTGTTCCGCCTTGCTGTACCTCAACCAATTGAGTTCCTTCTCCACCAACAGCTGTGAGAGGGGTTTCTCCAATTTTATCCGCTCTGACAATTAATGGATCTTTTTCTGGATCAATTTTAACCTGAGGGCGTGCATTAGAGCTCTCATAAATCATTTGACTTGCAGGATCATTTTGGGAAAGGCTTTGAGCCCTCCCCATGAGGTCTGCACTTTTGAGATTGGATTCCTTGGAATGTCCTTTATAAAAAGGATGAGAGCCTGCTTTGGCCTTTTTCTCATCAACTTTATTCAGAAATTCTTGAGCGACTTGGTCTCCATGTTTAAGGGTTTTCCAAGGATCGGCAACTGCACCACATGAGAAAAGAAAGATAAGAAGATATCTCATCATTTCAGCTCTCCTCTCTCGAGAAGAGATTCCGCTAAAAGTGCTTTGGCCTCATCTTTAAGATCTCCCCCTTTTGCAAATGTTTCCAAAGCATACTGAGCACTGATATGCCCCTGGATACGATCATGGAGTGGTGTTTGGGTTCGGTCCGAGGCACTCAATTGGAAGGGTTTGGCAAGGATAAACGTGGGAACAGCTGTAATACCAAAAAGCGTAAAAAGCTCAGGGTCAATAATGAAACCTTGTCCTGTCTTTTGGATAATTTTTTGTAAGGAATTGATAGTTTTTCTGTAGCTTCTTTCCCTAAATCCTCTTAAGATAAGGGTTGCACCATATCGTTTAGCATCCATTGCAAGGTTTAAAAGTGCTTTTTCTCCTAAAGAAAAAGACACAAAGATATAGAGCTCACCCTTTGACTTATTTTCCTCCTTATAAGAGAAAGGGAAATCAAAACCTGAGAATCTTTCAACTTGGTTATCAAGTTGTTCATTAAACGAGCAAGACAACTCTTGTTTTGAAACTTTTCCTATAGGTAAGTTTTCTGAAGAGCATGAAGCTTTTGTATTTAATTCACTAACAAGTGTTTGAAAGTTCTTGTCGTTGAGTAGAGTTTCAACCTTTTTCAAAGAATCTTCCTGAAGTTTTTGCATTTCAGCATTTTGAGAGAAATTCTGGCTCGCATGCACAGGAATTTGTCCAGAAGCAAGGAAAAAGAATATAAAAATCAATTGAGTAAGGGCTAAATTGCGCAACAATTTCTTTTTCTCCAAATCAAATATCCAAAATCTTCGCCTTTGTAAGGAAATTCCCGTCCAGACCCCCAAATACCTTCTGTGCGTCCTAAGGGATTACAAGCCATGGGTCCTCTAGTTGTAGGACGAGGATAGGTCATCTGTGTTTTGTATTGGGTTTTCTTGATGATAGGTAAAATGTATTTCTGACAAATGTGATGATTGGACGTTCCACTTGTTCCCCAGAGAAGAAGCTCACGATGGAGCTTTGCCATCATGCGCCCGACCATCAATAGGCTTGCTTGAACTCCTCCATTGTGGGCAGCATTGTTGCCGGTAAAAGGATAAAGACTTCCCTGGCACCCTCCGCACCAAAACAAGGCATCCATTGGAAATCCTGCACTCGCTGCAGCACAATCGGCAGAACATGCCGCTTGGGCAATTGTATTTCCAAAGAGAACAGCTTCAGGGTTGAGAATGAATGAAAGTTCATCCGCGTTCCACAAAGGGTCAAGCTCCGTAATATAGCCTACATCAAAGCTTCCTTTCTCAAGGCATAGAAAATCAACGATAACCTCAAGCCAGTAAATAACAGGATAAATATACCAATGAACCTGGTAGAAACTATTTTGTGTCCTACGTTCTCCACTCGCTCCATGGATACCATAGTTAATCTTACTTTTGCCCAACTGAATTCCTCCCATGCTCACCATGCAAAAAGGAACCCGCGTTACATCCACTAGTCGCGCCGGTTCCCAAAATCCGACAGGAATACCTGGAACAAGAGGAATAGGCGGCCTGGGGCAAAAACAAGGAATTTGACTTGGATTACTCGTATCTTCTCTTCCACCAGAACTCACTTTTACAGGACCAATACTGATAGGAAATAAACATGACCAGCAAATGTCTGTAATAGGATTGACAAAGCGTCCTGAGCACGCTTGAATACTTGAAAAAGAATTAAAAATAATTGGGAGGCAAAAATGTATGATAAGTATTCTCTTAAGGAGTATTCCTTTTCTCTTTACGGTGATGGCTTTAAGTGCTTTTTCTTTATTAGAAGCTAAGAGTTTTGTTTCTCTTGATATTTCTGCTGAAGAAACTTTCTCTTCTCTCTTCCATAGTCTTATGTATGCAGTGGCTATATTCTTAATTCTTTGGGGAGGAATGGGGCTTTTATTGCTGATTATTTTTTTCTTCAGGAAACTAAAAAATTCCTTCCAAAGTGCATGGAGAGACAAAGTCATTCTGTTTCTCCCAAAAAAATTTCTTCAATACGGAGCTGTAGCCCTTCCTGAGTCACAAGAGCAGGGACATGTTTGATACCCAGTTTTTTGGTAAGAAGGCCTCCTTGATCAAAATACACAGGAACCTGCCATTCTTCGGAAAGAACTAGAGGAGCTCCCTTGATCAAAATGAGTTTTAACTTTTCTTTTTCTATATTGAACTGTTGCTGGGCGTATTCTTTTTGCTCAAGATCATCTCCATCAAAGAAGAGCAGGTTCTGAGATAGGCTCACAGTCTCAAGAGGATTAATCTTGGTTCCTTTTTTAGCAAAAACCTGACCTAGGTGATCTTTAAGGTCCTCTCGCACCACATGGGTTGGATTAAAATAGAATACCCGAGATTCTGTCGCTCTCGTTATTCCCTCAACAGGTTTTGGTCTCTCAACTGAGGCTTTTGTTTTCTTTTGAAGCTCCTTGTTATGCCGCTCAAGCTCACCCCTTTCCTCCATCGCTTTCAGCTTCTGCTGAATCAGCTGAATAGGATCTTCTTCCTCTATGGGGTAAATGACGCCATGAGTACCGAAGTCGTCTGCCCGGAGGCAGACTCCAGAGATCAGAATCGCAGAAAACAGAATTACAGAAGGGTTCTTAATACTGAGCCTTCTTGTCTTCTGTTTTCTATTTTCTTGAATTTTAAACACTCTTATTTTCTTTCTGTGCTCTGCAATTCTGACTTCTGCTACCCTTACCACCAAAGCACCGCCTTTCCCCATATCCTCTCCATAGGCACAAGGCCAAACTCTTCATACCGGGAATCAAAACTCCGAGGGTGATCTCCCGAGACAAAAACGTATCCTTCCGGAACAATGGTTGCAGTAATGGGTGTTAGCACTTTCCCATCTATGGTTTTTTCAAGAAAGGGAAGTGTTGACGTAAGAGGAATTTTGATTTGTTGGCGCCCATTAAAAATTTGTGAGACAAGGATACCCTTATAGGTTTGCTCAATCACATCTCCAGGAAGGCCAATCAGCTTTTTGGCAAGGGTTTTTCCTCGAACATAAGCTGTGTCGTGCCCAGAGATGGAAACAATGTCCCCTCGCTTAAGAGTGAGGCGATTTATGGCCAAGATATACCGTACGCCTTGTAAGCTCTCTGAACCGCATTCATATAGATGAGTCCGCGTACTTATGACCCACAGCATAAGAGTGAGAGTTAAAAGAATTATGACCATGTCTAAGAAACTATTCTTCCTAGCTGGGCTTTTATTGGTTTCGAGGAAAGGCTTTTCACTCATACTTTCTCTCCCTAGCTATGGTTTGAACGGCTTCCTTGAGACTCTTTCCTTGACTAATAAGACTCTGAACGGCTGCAAATTCATCCGCCTTGGTGGAGTAAAGAATTTTGGAAAAGGGGTCGAGAAGAAGTCTTCCGACAGCAAATCCCTTGGGGCCCTTGATCATAATTTCTGCATACTTTCCTTGCTCCGTATGAAGAGAACGGAGGGTACGTTCCATAGCAGGGTCCATGACAAGGCGGTTTGAGTTTTTAAGAAGCTCAATGGATTCATCCTTTTGAGAGAGAAGACACATCCAATCCGCATTATCAAAGGCAGCTTGAGCGCCAGGAGTTGCATAAAAATCATTAATCGATTGAGTTCCTACAACGAGCCCCCCAAAATACTTCCGGAGGCGCCTTGCTGCTGTTTCAATAAAAACGCCAGATTGTTTACCCCGCAGCATATCCCAAGCTTCATCAAGAATAAGACAAGACGGTGTCTTTCTATCTCCTAGATAAACAGAATTTGAAATTTGCAAGATCACCATTTGAACAATCACAGATTGAAGATCTTTGCGCTCTTTTAATTCTTCTAGTTCAACAACGACAAGGTTATCCGAAAGATCAATATTTGCAGGCCCATTAAAAAACCGCCCATAGGTCCCGCGTTCCGTATAGGGATAGAGGCGCTCCCCAAGAGTAATAGCAACAGAGTCTGGATGTTTTAAAAGAAATTGGGCCACGTCTGTGATGGTTGCCTCATTTTTCTTATTTCCCCATGCTCTTTGAATGGCCTGCTCTAAATACGTATCCTCAAGATCTGTTGTTCCTTCTTTGGGAGCTGCCATAAGGGAGAGAATAGGTTTAAGCATAGCTAAAGCATCAGAGGTGGCTTCGTTATCCTGGGAAGGAATAGATGAAAAAGGATTGATACAAATAACGGAGTGGGTAGAGAACTCAATATAGCTTCCTCCAAGGAGCTTAACGGTTTTCTCAAAAGATCGTCCCACGTCAAGAACAAAAACCCGTCCTCCCATTCCGAGCATGCTAGTCATGAGCTCTTGCATAAAAACAGATTTTCCTGATCCAGAACGACCTACCACACAGGTATTGTAATTTCCTTCCGTATTATCAAAAGGGCACCAGGTGAAGAGTTGACCTCGTCTTCCAACAAGCAACATCCCGGGAGATTTTGTTCCTTGCCATTCTCCCTGAAGAGGAAGGAGATTCGCTGGTTCGTGACTTAAGGTGGTCTTTATTTTTTGGAACTTTTGGCTATCTTCAGCAGCTCCTTCTCCCCAGGTCATGGGGAGACAACTTAAAAACGAGGGTAGTTGAAGATATCTATCCAGTGTTAGCTCCCATCTTTGAGAGCGAAAGAGGTTAAAGAGGGTTTGCTCCTCTCGAGCAATCTGGTCAGGAGAGCTTAAAAGACCTACCTGAAAGCGTGTTCGAACAAGCCTTTGACCTTCTTCAAATTTCTCTCTAACAAATGTCCATTCTTGGGCTTCCTTTTTAAGGGAAGGAACGTATTTAGCAATGGGGCTTGCCGCTTGCTTCTCTACATTACCACACTTTGCTAGCATTTTAGTTTTAAGGGTCTTTTCATTATTTATATGAATACCGTAAGAGATAAAAAATCCGCCCTGAAGACGTAAGAACTCATTAAAAGGATCGCCTATAAGAACTCCCATGGCTCCTAAATGCCATACGGGTGGAAAAAGCCGCGGGGTATAAAGCCTCATAACTTTTTCGTTCTCCCCAATAATCATTTGAGCAGGATTTACTGCAATGCGAGTTGAAGGGCTCATCAACTGATGAGAAAGAGAGTCATGAGGATTCCACGAGACATTTGGATTCTCAAGAAGCTCTAGGGGATTCAAGAGCTCATCAAGTCCATTCAACAAATCTTCAGCTTGCCAGACTTTTACTGGAAGACCCCAGCCTTTGAGTGTTGTCAGAAGCTGTTCTCGAAGGGCTAAAATCTCATCAACAGATTGTGAGGAAGAGGATGGTTGGCTATAGGAGAGAAGGAGTCTGAATGTTCGAAGCCCCTTTCCTTGAGAAAGATCTCTTAAATAAGCAGTCCGTTCTTTTGAGAGATCTTCAAGAACTTCTGAGCGACCCTCACGTGCCTGCCTCCAGGATTCTAGCCAATGATTAATGCGAGAGCTGGCAATTAAGAGGCATTGGAGGTTGGATCCTAAAGGCAATGTATGCTGAAAAACCCCCGTTAATTGCCTAGGAATTTCTTCTCCACACCCTACAAGCGGCAAGGTTTCGATGACAAACCCAACACTTGCTTGATTGATAAAGAACTGAGTCTCAGGATCAAAGCTTTGGTAAGGCAAAATCTCACTTAAGCTGTGAGAGGAAAGGAATTCATTTGCCAACCGAAGACTGGAAGAAGAAGCACCAAAAGGACTACCTTCCCCTTTAAGCTTTTTCAATAAAGGAACTTGATCGGAGGGAGATCTCATCAAATACTCTCACCAATGGGATACCCACTCATGGGATATCCTCTAGATACTCGCTCCTTATGAACCCATGGGGCGTACCAGATTTCAGGTGTCTCATGAGAGCAGAAATCGGATGAGTCCTTTACACTGCAGCTATGTTCTATTCCTTCTCCAAGTAATTTCTTTTCTGTTACTTGATTTCTGACTCCTAATCCCTGATCGACCATTTCATTCACCTCAGAGATGGATTTACATTTAACACCTTCACCAGGCAGACATTCGAATCCTCCCTCATAAACACCCATACACCCGCTTAGCGCGAGCGCTAACGTAGCTATCAGTAATCGGTAATCAGTTATCAGATAATGTGTTGAAATATATGGTTTCTGTTTCACTTTTCTTAGAACTTGATACATTTTTTATTCTCCTTCTTGAGATGTTGATGATGTTCGAGATTCTTCTCTGCGAGATTCTTCTCTGGTTTTTTCAATGTTGGTTTTTACATTTTGTGCTCCAATGAAAGTTCCTTCCGTAAAGACAATGTCGACAACTTGACCGGAAGAAACTTGAATCACGGGTTGAAGCTGTTCTGCCCGATCGATGTAGTACTGGGATAAACGATCAAGGGCTGTCGTGGCCCCTGATGCCATGCCAGATGTGAATATTTCTCCCACATTGGGAGGTGAAATTTGAGCACTTCCTGGAGCGAAGGGATTCACTTGAGCCTGACGGTTTTGGGGATTTGCAACGTTGCTGAGACCTGCAAAAACCCCTCCTAGAAGGCTTCTGCCTAAGAACTGACCGTCTTTAGAAGCAACAACTCCTCGAATACCTGCTTTTCCATCTGATCCTGCAATATAGCCTGCCACTTGAGTTTCAATGATTTCTCCTGTTGCTCGTTCAATGCAGGTCAGCTTTTCTAGGCGTGCATAAATGCGTTCTGAAGAAAGATCCCCATAAGCACTGGCAAGACAATGGCAATCCTTGAGGTCACTTTGAAACCGTCGAGGGAGTGTCCCAGGGTCAATGAGCCTTAAAAGCATAGGTCTAGGATCAGATGACGCACTCATGGAAGAAGAAGCATCAAGACCTGAAAGAAGGACTGTTTTTGCAAAAGCTCCCGCAGGGATAGTCGTGTCCACAGTTTTAGGAAGTTGCTGATGAGCTGTTTTTGAAAGGCTAAGAGAAAACTTTTGGATACCTTTATTTTCTGATTCCGTTCTATTTTCTGAGTTTTGAGAAAAAGTTTCAGAGGTTTCTTGAGGAAGAGAATCTTGTTTTCTTTGCTCGAGATCTGTTTCGAGTTGAAGAATTTTTGTTTCAAGGTCTTGAAGAGTTGTTTGTTGAGAGTCTTCCTTTTCCTTGAGGCTTTCTTGAAAGAGAGTTTCAAGAGCTGAGATTTTTTCAGAAAGCCTTTTATTGTCTTCTTCTACCCCATGGCGCCAAACTTCATTAAGATCTACTTTTTTGGAAGCCGTTTCGATGGAAGTTGGTTGGATCTTTTTTTCTGTGTCATTTTTAGCAGGAGACTTTTGATTAAAAAAGAATAGAAGTGCACCATAAAAAACAATTAAAACTCCAAAAAGAAGAAGATACGCCCAGAGAAATTGAAGCTTTCGAATGCGAGATGCAGACTCAGGCCTAAACCAGGACTTAATGTGTTCGTGTAATGACATGGATAGACGTTCCTTCCCCAGGTTTTATGAGTTTCTTTTCAATCCAAACTGCAATCGTATGGCGACTTTTGCCAAATGCCTGCTCTGACAAGATAAGAGGAGTTTGTGAGGTATTTCTGACCTCAAAGGTTAAAGTCCTGAGCTTTTCGCCTTGAAGGGCTCTGATGAGATGAGAATGTTCTGGAGCCTTTAAGTCTAAAGGAATGACCCCCCTCCAATCGATAGGGATGAGCTTATAGCCCAAAGGAATCCGATTCTCTCGACAAGCATTCATAAGGACTTCAATTTCATCCCGAGTAATAGGGACTAAATCTCGTTTTTCTCTTAAAGATGCATTCTCTGTATTCTCTTCTGCTTTTAGAACAAGGGCTTCAGGGTATTGATCTTTAGGAATAAGGCGAAGATCTTGAGTATGACCCCCTTCCGTGGTGAGAGTCAGGTGAATGGGTTTAAATGCACCAGGACCCGTGGGGCGAATAAAAACCTGCCCTTGGTCTTCATCTGCTTCAAGAGTATACTCACCGTTCACCCCAAAGACATTTATGATTCTGTCTTCTTTAACATTGATACGTGTGAGGCCTTGCCGGGAGATTTCGACTTCAATAACTTTTGTCTCATCTAAGGGATGAAAGATGGTCGCGCTTGCAGCTGTTCCGAGAAAGAGACATGTAAGTGCTTTGAGATTAAGATTCTTCATGGGGAATTCCTCCTGTAACGCGTTCTAAAAGAAGACCACCTCCACGTTCTGTAAATTTAAGGGAAAGCGTCTCTTGTGAATCGCGGATGTGTTTTCCAGCGACATAGCTGCTCAAGAGGCCTTTGACTTCTACCTCGAGTGTTTCTGGATTAGCTGTGACTTGAGCTGGCTTAAAGTGAGTCGAGAGTTGAAGGGAGGTATAGTGTTTTCCGTCCCGCAAAAGTTGCTTTTTTAGAGCTCCATAAGCTTCAGGTGTTGCATATTTTAAAAGTGTTTCATGGTTATAGGGAAAACTTGATGGGGAGAGATCTAAAAAGAGTTTTGAGAGATACACCCCCATTTCTTCAAGGTATTCTTTAGAAACCTTTTTCCCTTCAACCCAAAAGGACCGTTTAATATGTGGAGGGATAAGAATAATGCGCTCACTTTTAAAAAGAAGTGCCGTTCCTAAAATCAGGTGACTTAAGGACATAAGCCCAACAACAACTAAGAGCCCATTTCGTTGGGAAAGAAGCTTTGTAATATTGTGCTGAAGAAAATCCAATTTCACCCAATATACTCCCTTATATGAGAAGGCACATAAAGTTTCATAGATCGACGCGTGGTGGGCATATGCCAATAAAGGGCATGGATGACAGCGGCCCCTTCGTTTCTTTTTTTAAGAGCTCTAAACCCAGAAAGAAGGCCGATTCCTATCACGATACCACTCAGGATATAGCCCATGAAGAATCCCATAACGACAGGCCCCATCATGGTAAAGGCTTCGTCTTTGTTAATCCCAAGAAACCGTAAAGGCTGATCTAAACGATTGAGGAGGGTGTTTTCATTTCGGTCCATGAATTCCTCCTTCTCACACGCATAAAGTAAAAACAGCATCAATCCAGGTTTTGGCGAAGCCGTATAAGATCCCTGCGCCAATTCCAACGCCAAGAGGAATGAGGCTTGATTTCATAAGAGCAATTACAACAGAGCCTGCAATCCCAACGCCCATAATCGCGTTCATGATATGGCCACCAAGGAGGTTGTTGAGCCTTGTCACACTAGCTCCCATTTCAGTGCTTGAATTTACAGCGTAAGCCTCTGGTGCAGAGAGCATGAGACTTATTGCTCCGGCCAAGATGGACAGGCTTAAAAGGGTATGAGGATTAAATTTTTTGTTTTTCATAAGATTTTCTCCTATCTTAATGAGAGGTTATCGGATCCGTGTTTTGGCAAGGTTGGTTAGAAGAGGACTCCTCTTCAGGAAGAGAAGAGGGAAGCACTTCAAGAAGATGCTTTTTCTCTAAAGGCTGTTCTGGAAATTCAGATTGCTTTGGCTGTGAGTTTTGTGTCCCGCTGATCATTGCTTCTGGATTGACTGGAGTAGGCTCTTGGAGGCGAGACCTAAGATACTCAATTCGTCCTTCTCGGCCAGTAACAACGACGTGAGGCGTGTAACGGGATTGGCCAAACTTATCCGTCCATTGTTGGTAAGTAAGTTTTCCTTCGACGTAAATGCAGTCACCTTTTTTGAGAGAGTTCTTTATCCATGTTACGGTTGATTCCCGAAAGACAGTCACACGATGCCATTCGACACATGTTTGCAACTCACCATTGGCGTCTTTCCAAAAGCTACTTGTAGCCAAGGAAAGCGTTGCAATTTCTCTTCCTTCCTGGGTGAGCCATACCTTGGGAGTACGGCCAATATTTCCTTGTAAAATCACCTTATTAAGCATGGGTTTCTCCTATTCTGCTGACTTGATGATGTGTGGGGTAAATGGGAGCAAAAGTTGCCCTTTCGCACTGAGAAAAGGTCTTCTCTTCGCAAAGTCGTGTTCTAAGCGCCCTTGTATTGGGGAAAGTTTTTTCGATAATGGGAAAGAGCTTTAACCGAAGATCTTCGATGCGACTTAATGTGTTTTTATCCGAACTTCCGACCCAAACAAGTTTACCGTCCTCTACTTCCAAGAATTTTGCATGAGCAATTTCTCTTAGCTCCTTTAAAGAAACGGAGTCAGGAGATTGAAAGTCAAAATTTAATTGAGAGCACCACTCTTTCCAAACAGGATCTTCAATAGAAGCAAGGAGAGCAGCTTTCTCTTCCTCCCTGTTTGTACTGATTGCTTCTTCTTTTGTCTGGTCTAGGATCTTAGGATCATCAAAGTTCCCTTCCAACACTTTGAGAATATTGCCTTCCAACAAAATCCAATCCAAGCTAACACGCCATCTTCGAGCGCCTTCCCCCATCAAAAAGGGAGAGGCTTTAACACGTAAACAGAACTGTTCCCATAGCCGACTATCATTCTGAAAATGAAAGGAAAACAGGGATTCCAGCTGACTCTTTCGCTCCTCAGTGAGCTGAAGGACCCCCCGCCAATTTGCAGGGGTAAGCTTTTGGCAAATGTGCTGTTCCCAAAGGGCAACCATTTCTTCAGCAATCGAAAAATCCTCGCGCGCGCCCGTTCTCTGTGCGTGTTCTCTGTTTGTAGTCTCTGAAGTAGTCTCTGTATAAGTATAGGAAGTTAAATTTCTTTCCTCCGATGATAAGGTTTTTAGTCCCAGAGGTAAGTTTTTTTCCTTCGAAGGAACGTTTATCGCCGAAGTTTCAATATTTTTCTTCGAGGATTCATTATCTTTCTTCGAAGAAATATTTTGAAAAGTTGAGTCCTCATTCTCACCATCTATTACAGGTTTCGAGGCCTCTGAATGGTCATCTCTTTCTTGTTGTATGGGACCAAGAGAATAGCCAGGAAGAGCATACCCAAGAGCAAAAAGGTCTTCTTGGAGCTTCTTAAGATTCACACGATATTGTGTGGTCTTGTCCCACTTATCCTGAGGATTTGACCTTTCATCAATCCATCCCTGTTCAACAAGAGTTCTTAAGTATTTTCGCATGGTTGGACGGGAGACCCGAAGCATCGTCTCCTCATTAAGCTCATCTGCTGTTTTATAGATCCACCCATGCCGAGGAGAGGCGTTATACTCTGGTTGAGATTTCTTCTCTTCTTCTAAAAGAAGGTCATAATCATTGACTCGCTCTGTCCAATACAAGAGTTGGTTCAGGACAATGGCAACAAGAGGGTCACCTGTAAGCTCGACAAATTCTTCACGAACAACGGCAACTTTTAAAAGCTCTCGGCGAGCTTTAGGGGGGAGAGAGTGGAAAGGAGACACCGCCCCCTCCCCAGGCTTGCCCGAATGGCGGAGGAGGGCCGTCATCGGACTTGCCTATTAGTTTGCCCTGAAGAAAGAGCGCGGGCGTGTTGAATTTTATTACAAACCTTATTTTGATTATGGATGATATCTAAGAGGCCATGAAAGCAGAAATCAGGTGCATGTACAGGCTGCACTTCTAAGAGATAAGGCCAGTACCCATAAGTTTTGATGTTCTCATAGTCTTTGTAATGCAGCGTAAGGGCTAAGAAATCGAGATCTTTCTTTGCTCCAAACTCAATAAGTGCCTTATAAAGCTCAACATAGAAATTCTGATAAAAATCCAACGCGCTTAGAGTGAAGGCATTCTTATTGTCTTCAACACAAAAACAAAGCCTTCCCAACCATACGTCTTGCCTTTCGGGCTGAAACTTTAAAATGACTTTGGCAATTTTTTCGTAAAGAAGAGAGACGGGCTGCGTAAAAAGAACAGCGCCTCCGTAAACTCCTCGATCATCATCTTCAGCAATAATAAAGGTAGCATTACTCTTTACTTGGGCGTGCTCATCATTTAAGAGCAAGTCACACTTTTGGTAGACCTTTAAAAGATTCAAAAAGGAATGAATAGTGTGTTTATAAAGACCGTGGTCTTGAGGTTCAATAATCTTAAGCATAAGTCATCCTTTGCTTGTTCAAGGGTTGTCAATTGACCCCAGCAAAAGACCCACTTTTAAATCTTGCTTGCACGCTGATGAGACATACGTGTAAACTTCATAGCGTATAGGGCTTTTGATGGGTCCTGTATGGCACCTGTGAGTGTCGGAAAAACTTCTCGCAGGTGCTTTTTTTATGATTATGTTATCATGTTAACCTCATAGTTATGTTTTACTGTGTAAGTTCATTTCTTTGCTTTAATCTTTGAATATAAATTATTTTTTTCATAACATGTATTTCGTCTTACAAATTGATCTTCAAACTGTTCGATATCTTCAAGAGCGTATCGAACACGTTTACCCATTTTTCCAAATTGGGGACCTTTCCCGTGCCATCTCCATTGGTTTAAGGTCGAGAGAGGTAGATTCCAGCGCTCTGCGAGAGCTTCGGGTGTAAGAAAAGTTTTAGCCATAAAATGTGTCCTCCTGTTATTATCGTTCTGTTGTTATTCTACAACATACGTGTAAAAATAATTGATCATTGACAAATATGTCAACCTACTTATTTTAATCCAATGTTGGTGTATATTGCTTGAATAAGCTCAATGATGTGTTATAATGCCACAATGAATATGCAAGTTGCGAAACAAATCTCTGTAAGGATGAAAGCAAAGAACCTCTCCATACTTACTTTGGAGAGGGAAGCCGGCTTAAAAACGCATGCAGTCAGAAATATTCTTAGAGGAAAATCTAAACGGCCAAAAGCTGACATTCTACAGGCTGTTTCCGATGTACTAGGTTGCACCATTAAAGATCTTCTTCAAAATCAGGAGATTTTCCAGGAAGAGGACTTCTCAGAATCAAAAAACGAGCTTCTTAACGAAAGTTATGCTTACCCCGACCTTTATATGGATACAGTTCAATTTGTAAATGAGATCTTAAAACAAAAAGGTGAAAAGATAACAGTTAAGCAAGCATTCACCTGTTTTGAAGAAATTTATCTTCATTCTTCTCAAAAAGATCCTTCAAAAGTTGACAAAGAATTTGGGGAGTGGTGGATTGACCTCGTCATGGGTTAATTAATCTCAGATGGACATATTGTAATTGCGCTTATTACCTAAGATAGGCAAGGATGCTTCCGAGGAGCATAAGCTCAGAGCTTTTAATTGCGTAAATAAAAACAAGTAAGAGGCATTTTTTCAATTAACGTACGCAATTACAGTATACCCATACATACGTTTATGTAAACGCAAGCCTGATAATAGTTATTACAGCTTTGGCTCGTACGCTTTCTGTTATTGTGCTAGCGGTATGGAAAAGGGGAGAACATTTTATTCTGTTTTTCCAGCAACACAAAAACTTCTTGAGTTGAGTCTATAAGAACCCACAAAATAAATATCTAAGGTGAAAAATAGTAGCATGTTTGCATTTTTTACATAAGATGAATAATAAATCAATTTTTACACGAAGGTGATTTTATAAAAATCAAAGTTTAAATTTTAGGGTGTATTAAATTTTACATTAGTATGATGAACGTATCATATTTTCTGTATATCTTATGGAGGTTAGCAATGTATCATCCTAGTAAATTATATTTTTTCTTTTTAGGTTCTATCCACATTTGGTAAAATTTTAGAGAAATGATATAGATAGCGCTCTATCAACTACGAAGAGCACTATCATGGAAAAATATTACATTACCGAGCAAACATTTGAAAAGATTTTTGTATATTTGAGTGGCAAGAAAGGCCTGTATTGTAAAAATCGTGAAAAAACAAGGAAGTTTTTAGAAGCGATCTACTTTATCATGAGAACAGGAATCCAATGGATGGAACTTCCAAGATATTATGGAGAGTATAAAAGTATCCATAGACGTTTTATTTACTGGGCAAAAAAAGGAATTTGGAATGAAATCCTTGCTTACTTTTCCAAAGATTATGATGGAGAATCATTTATGATTGATGGGAGTATCGTAAGAGCCCATGCATGCGCCAGTGGTTATAAAAAAGGCCAACAAGAAGAACAAGCTTTAGGTAGAAGTAAAGGTGGGTTTTCAACAAAAATTTATGCGCTCGTTGATGCGTTAGGACTTCCCCTCAAATTTATTTTGACGCCAGGACAAAGTAGTGAGATCAAACAAGCTCCTGAGTTTATTAAGGGTATTAAGGATGCTAACATCCTTGGAGATAAGGCTTTTGATTGTGATGGATTGCTTACTCAAATTATTTCTCAAAATTGCACACCAGTTATCCCCCCACGATCAAATCGAAAAGTTCAAAGAAATGTTGATTACCATCTATATAAAGAAAGGCACTTGATTGAATGTTTCTTTTCAAAAATTAAGCAATTTAGGAGAATCTTCTCACGATTTGACAAGCTTGCTGATGCTTATATGGGTTTCTTAGCTTTTGTTTCCTCTATTATTTGGCTCAGATAAAATGTGGATGGAACCTAGACTTTCTCCCCATCTGACTCGGATTGATCTGAAGATTCAGAATCGCTCTCTAGATCATCATCACCTGCATCTTCTTCAATACGCAGTTTTGATAGAACTTTCTTTATAGCTTGATGATTTAAGCCTGATTGATCAGCTACCTCGCTCCAATTGAAATATATAGAATCAAAATCATTATAAGTAAGGTTTACCCTTAATAAGGTAGGTGTATCATTTATAAACGTTGCCGCCCATCCTAAGGTTTCTATTTTATCATCTTCCACAGAACCTTTATAATCTTCTTCGAGGTCATATCCATGAGCTAAACGATTATGTGATAAGTTAAGTGTAATAAGTCGGGAAAGACCCTCAATTCCATTTTGAATGGATGTAAAAACATCTGCATTATACCCATTCCTTGAAAGATCTAAATGTTCAAGATTCCGCAAAAAGCCTAAAGCTTTAGAAACCGTACCGAGATCTCGTTCAGTATGAAGACATGTATCTGATAAGTCCAAATAAGTTAAGTGCTGAAATCCCCTCAATAAATTTGGCAAATTAGACTCTGTCCTAGAATCAGACTTGAGCCAATTTCCTGACAAATTTAGGTGCCTTAACTGTGTACATGGCTGAATAGCTTGTAATGCTTGATCTAACTCATTTCCAAGTGATGTTGAATAACAATCCCCATCATCATCTTCTTCCCGAATTCCTAGTCGTGCATCTTTAAGATCCACCATGAGAAGGTCAGGAGATACCAATTTTGTAAAATCCCTTAGATCCCAGTAGAGATGATGAGCTCTAAGGCGCCAATATAATATTGCTTTATCAAGCGGCATCATAACAGATAAATCACCAAAAGGAGAAGTGGCCTTTACTCCTTGACCTATAGGTTCATGAATATAGGTAATAAGTCGGAGGTTTTGGCTGGATTCATTTGATAAAACTAACTTTCCGGTATAAGGGTAATAATTTTGCAAAAAATAACCTGCATAGGTATGGTTTTTTTCCACCCCATCCTGGTTGTAATAATAAGGTTTAAACTTATAAAGACGATTATTAACCCCTGTCGTCATAAATACAACACGATCTGATTTATGTCCTTTTTTTGAAAAGAGAAAATGCTCTGGCGAAAGATTAGATTGGAGATAAGGAAGAAGTTTAGTTTTAAAATTTTTTTGAAATTGCTGAACCATTGGCTCACAATCTGAACAAAAATCTAAAAATGAATGGAAGCAAATTTGGATAACTTTAACCTTTGATAGAGATGGCAATTGATTAATTGCCTCTGCTATTAGCTCCATATTAGAGGATAAAAGTCCCAATAACCCTGGTTCACTGTGGGTTCTATTTTTCAAAACGACGCCTGGTACATTAGAGGAAGTATGCGTAACTAATTTAACCTGCTTTCCATTTACCTCAATAGGATCATTTTCTTCCCATCCTTCTTGTGTGTGATTGTAAAAATCCACATAGGTTTGTGAATCAGCATTACTGAGACTGCTAAAGCTAAATTTTTGACTTTCCGGATTCCAGGCCAAAACAAATTTTCTTCTCTTTACATGAGAATCACCAATCCGAGTATAGATAATCCTTAAAGAAGCAAAAAGATGATTAGAGCTACCACCTAATCCCTTTTTAAAATAAAGATCATGGTTGAGATGAGTACATAAATCCTTTGTAGACGAAGGAACAATCGGTAAATTCCAAGACCCCTTATTTGTTTTAAGAAAGAAATTTGCTTCTTGTGTAATATACAAGCTACTTCCGTTTTGAGGGGAATGAGTATGTCTATTAGAATTTATCCCATCTATAACAATATTTGAGGGGGCAGAGTGGCTCACGGATAGTTTGCCCATTCTTCTAACAAGATCATCGCTTCCTTCCATTGCTGATGCGAACGAGTAGGAAAAAATGACGCATAAGCCGGTAAAACTGCCGTACTTTTTTATAAGGCTCAAATTTCTGAAGAGCATAGAATAGTTCCTTTTTAAGTTTATTAAGAATCATTATTAAATTTACTTTACCACATACCTCGAATTACCACCAAGAGAAATTGCCAGAATTAACTTTTCTACTGATTCTCTGCGGTGCGCCCCAGAGTTTGGAGTGTGCCGTAGAATCAATATGGAGGTTATAGATGACATAAAGGAAATATTGAATAACAGCTTTACAAGAGATGAAGGTAGGCCCTTCGGAATCGGTTTTCAGGGACAGGCTCCAAACCACCTTAAGCGGCTGTGATTAAGAGTCATGATCGTGAGCGTTAAGGAAAAGTACATAATTTAAAATGGGAAGGTAACTATCAAGAAGACGAACGTAAGTAAACCACTGAAGAACCGTCGTTAAGGGGTTCAAAAGACATCAAAATGGGGGGCTTCCAATTATCCCCAGATAAACCCATCGGAAACCTGATTACTGGGTGGGTGGTGTCCGGCGTAGAAGTGGCGTGAGCTTGAGGGAGGCTTTTGTAAGGAACTTCGGGAACCAGTCGTTTGGATGATAAGGGAAAAGCACAAGAAGCCAAAACTTCAAGGCTCAATACCGAAGCCAAGCACTGGGACGAGGCCGTTTGTAGTAGTGAGGAAGTCTCTGTAATAGGGATGGAGCGAAGGGGTGGCGTTAGGTCGTTATTTTATAAGTTCAACTGCTCAACAGGATGAGATTTGTGGAAATAACAAAACCATTTATCACACCAATGGAGCTAGTTTATATGACCGTCATGCCAAGCCTAAGGGGGAACATAAGGAGATTGAAGCTCTTCAACGGAAAATAGGGCAGCTAACGATGGAGCTAGATTTCCTAAAAAAGCACTCGGGAAATGAGCGTGGATCAAAAGCGAGCTCTCATTTCCCCGACATCTAAGCTTTCCCTTAAGTGCCAATGTACCTTACTGGGGTTACACGCTCGACACTCTATTACAGGCCTCAGGAGCCTGTAAATGAGACGGATTTGATGAATGTTATTGCCGATATTCATGCTCCGAGACCTTTCTACGGCTATTGCAAAGTGACAATTGTATTAAAGGGGAAAGGGCATCAGATCAATTCCAAGAAGGTGAGAAAACTTATGAAGCAGATGGGGCTCCCCTCCATTCTTCCTAAGCCCATACGTCCATTCCCAATAAAGATTCTCCTATTTATCCTTATCCTCTAAAGGATGTAAAAATTACGCATGTTAACCAGGCTTGGGGAATCGATGTGACCTATATTCGCTTACCTGTAGGGATGGTGTATTTGTTTTCTCTTATTGACTTATACAGCCGATATATAGTTGGGTGGAGGCTGACTGTAACTATGGAAGCCGCTTATGCCTTAGATGCTTTTAGGGACTAATTAGGAACAACTAATTTTAAGTGATCAAGGTGTTTAAGGATTTGCTCAGTACGATGGTGGTCAGCTCCGAATGTATCTATATGAGCCTTTAAGTATTTGTGAGTTAGCTCCTCATCCTTTATGTGTACTCCTAAGAGAGCGAGTTCTTCATAAAGATCACTGACATCATCAATTTTTTTCTCTTTTAGAACAAGGTCATAAACTTCTTTGCTTAATAAATATTCCTTAAGGGCATTTTTAAAATCTTTTTTGATTGTATAAGCTTTTCCTAAGGCCAAATGGGCACGTGCTTGATACTTATTCTTTTTGTCCCCATGGAAAAGCTCGTTATATAACATGACGGCATTAGATAAGTATTGAATAGCTTTATCTGTACTCTTTCCTTTTTCCATTAATAGAAGGCTTTTAAAGAACCAAACAATTCCTAAGCCTGTATATTTTTCATTTTTATCTTGAAAAAATATTTTCATTTTCTCTTCATATTCTTTTAAATGCTTTTGAGCCTCTGTTAAACGTCGTTGTTTAAAAAGGATTTCTATTTTTTGGAGGAGTATCGAATGATAAAGAGTGGGTGAATCTTCCGCTAAATTAGGATATGCCTTTACTTTATCCAACACATTGCTTGCTTCCTCAAATTTTCCTTGATCATATAAAACAAAGGACCAATTAAATATAAAGAAGCTTCTGGCATGATCAGATTCTGAGCTCTCCAATATTATCTTCCCTTGTTTGATAAATTCGTCAGCAGTGTTTATTTCTCCTCTCAGAGCATGATATTGGGCAAGGTTAGCTAAAGCTCTTAACTTTTCTTCATTATATTTTTTAAAAGAATTTAGAATATCCAATCCTTCCTTCATATTTCTTATAGCTTCGTCATAATTAGCGTTATAGACGGATTCAAAAAAACCTTTGTTAATGTTGTAGAGAGCCTTATAGTATGGCTCAAGCTGTAACCCTAATTTTAATTCATTTTCAATTTGTTCCAGCATCAACTTTGCTTTTTCAAAATCTCTAAACCCTGCCATTAAGCATTGTAAAATACAGACTTTCACTTTTAAGAGGTTAGGGCTTAAGTAGTCTATCTCCTTTGCATGTTCACACAATTTTTGAGCATGTAATAAATGAATAGGCTCTTGTATAATTTTTTTAGTAAAAGTTATGGCTGACCCTGAAAAAACTTCAAGCATAACCTCCGTAGTTTTTTCGATGAGCTCTTTTTTCTCTTCAACAGGAATACTCTCATTGATAAGTTGATGGATTAAGTCATGAATTGAAAGATAGTGCATTCGTATCTGTCCTTCTGCTTTCCTGTTAGCATTAAACTCTGTCGTTTCACTTACACCAATCAAAGATTGATCATATACATGTTTTGTGGCTTCATCAGCAGTTAAAGAACTTTTGGTTTTTTTTAACCATATTTCTATATAGGATTCAGGAATGTCCTTACTATTCAAGAAACTCATGAAAAATAAAGTTTGCAGAGAATCTTTGGATTCTTCCTCTATGAGCTTTAAACTGATATCTAAAGACGTAAGCGCATTTTTTGGATAATTATCTAGAATCATGTTAGGGCTCTTCTCACTCTTTGTAAGAGTTCTTCTTAAATGCATTGAAAGATATTTATCAATTGTAGCTGTAGGGCTCGACTTTATAAAACCTAAAGCGATCGTCAGTCCCAAGGGATAGTCGCTAAGGATTTCTGCTAACCTTTCCATGTCCTCTTCTTTTGCCTCGGGTATGGCTGCCTTAATAAAGCGGAGGGATTCCGCACGTTTAAATTTGCCAACTTCTATTTTATCTGACCAAATGCTGGCTATTCTAGACGTAAGTAAAACGTGTTTTCCCAATTGTTGATATGCATTAGGAATAAAACTTTCAACTTGAGCATAAGTCCCTGCATTATCAAATATCAAAAGATATCTTATCCTTTTAACTCTCAAGATATTTTTTACGGCATCAACAAGAGTGTCCTTCGATAATTGAGAAAGAATGATCTTTTCTTTCTCAGGAAGGAGGGCATTGAGTGCTATTGCTAACCTTTCATACTGATTCTGAAGATCTTGCTGGGCATCAAACCACCAAATTAAATCATAATTCTTGGAAAATTCTTGAGCATATTTCTTTGCAATTTGTGTTTTTCCAAATCCCGGCCCTCCAGTGAGGGCAAATAGAATCCTATCTCTTTTCTTAAAAAATGAATGAATACTTTGAAGTTGTTCCTCTCTCCCAATAAAGAAAAAATTCGCGTTTGAAAGATTACTGACTTTTGGATGAAAGGCAGATAAATAATTGAGAGAAAACAAAAGATAAAAAACGTACCCAAAGAGAAGAAAAAATGCCTTTTGAATGTAAAGATTCTTCATCATTCTTTCTGCCAGGACATCTCTATTTCTGGAATAGTGGGATAACGTTATCGCTCAATGATACTTTAACAGCGGTTGGAAAGACAATCTTCGCTATATTAAGACCATTCTTAGATTTCGTACATTCATAGAGCAAACCATTCTCTTGGCAAAGTTGGTGGAAAACCTCATCAGAAACAAAGAAATCAAAAGATTGTTTAATTTGATTTTGAATTTTCTCATCAAAGGGAAACCCATTATCTCTTACCTCAATTTGGAGACCGTCCTTTTGATCAGTCGCTTTAATTATAATCTTTCCATTTTTAGGAACCACATGGAGAGGCTTTCCAATTACATTCACCAGAATAAGCTCTATAAGAAGAGGATCACCATGATAAAGTAACTTTTCAGAACAGCTCATTTCTATAGTAAGATTAGATTTATATATTCTTTCTGTAAAAAGCGTCCTGATATTGTTTAAGATTTTTATAACTTTTATAGGCTCATTTTTTATCTTTGACGGGATACCACTTGAGATACGCTCAGCAACACGAATAGAAGAGCCAATAACCTCCGTAAGATCTTTGGTTGCAAGCTGACCCTTTGGATTGCTGAGAGATCGCATGGCAACGTCTAACGATCTCAGGATATGGTTAGCTTGCTCCCTTTGATGGCTCTTAAAGCTCGTTTGAAACTTCTTGTAGGATTGGTATGTGACCTGAAGGCTCTGTATTCGCTGTTGATGAGCAACAAGGATTTCTTTCACTTTATCTTCATTGGCTTGTGCCTTAGATAACTCAGCTTTTAGGTTAGATAGCTCTTCTTTAAGATTTTCAAGCTTCTCCTTGTAGACCTTTTGGATTCGAAGACCTAAATAATAACCAATCAGCACAATGATAATAAGAGAGAGAATTATAAAGAGAAAGAATACGGCATAATGGCTAATGTTTTTATAATAAAATCTCCAAAAGGGATCAGGTGTTTTGCCATAAATAGGTAAGGGGACCTTTTGCAAAAGAGTAAAGGCCTTATTGGGCACAAAGGAAAGAAAAGGCCCAATATGAAGCATGGTTTTAAAATTTGAGGGATCAAGGTGGATTTCTAAAAGACCCTCAAGGTTGCCCTCAGGATTGAAAACCCAAGTTTTACAACTTATGGACTTTTCCTGAAAAACTATGGAGGGGCCTTTTTTATGAGGTGTCTCTGAAGGAATATTTTCAGGCTTTAAAGGAAGAGTGCCAAATCTTGTGACCACAATCTTGGGTTTGGAGAGTTTATTGTAAGTCACTTTTTGTATCTTAAGAAAATCTGCGTCCGGCAATAAAGAATGAGAGGAATTTAAAATATTTTGAATTCGTTTGAGATCTCCTTGGGATGCAGCAATTCTATTGCTTGTCAGAACAGAGAGTTTTTTTAAATTCTCAATGTTCCATTGGATTTTTTCTTGAGCTTCTTTTAGCGCTTTCTGCTGCGTTACTTGATAGGATGCAAGGTACCCACGATAGTCAACATAAACATACCCTCCCGCAAAAATAAGGGAGAGAAGGATAAGAACACCTATCCCCCCAAGAGTTGGTTTTGCAATCTCCCTGAAGCTATGCTTGAGTCCCATAATACGAGACAATGCCTATATTTTTTTATTTTTCTAAGAATAGAGCTCTCAAGTGAAAAAAATCAAATGGAAAATTCTAAAAAAGTGACCCTATTTTTATTTTTGCTACGTTGGTGAAAATTTGGTGAAAATTATTTTCAGACCTTTATCCTTATACTCTAAAACTCCTTGTAAACCCTGGTGCCGAAGAGGTGAATCGAACACCCGACCTACTGATTACGAATCAGTTGCTCTACCAACTGAGCTACTTCGGCATTGCCTTGGTTTTTAAAGAAAGTATGGAGGAGATGCAAGTCTGTTTCTCTAAAGGCTTAGATTTGAGTGAGATGTAAAAACAACACTTACCTTATGAATTTTTAGAACTCGGAAGGGGTGAATTGACAAAATACTCTTCACAAGCTTACCTTTACAGAAGGTGGCTTACGTCCATTAAGAATAATAATTAAAAGAAGGAAATCTTATGAAAATTTCTATTTTCTTATCTGCTGCTGTGACTGCTCTTGTATGGGTCAATCCCATCTATGCAGAAGAGCTTTTTCCTGAATCAACTAAGGATATCCAGAAATGTTACGATTGGGCAGCAACACATGGAGGGACGATTCATTATGAGCCCGCGAGTCAATTTTGTCAGGCTCTTGATAATTGTCTGAGAAATCGATCATCTAGTCGAGTTGAATACGATGAATGTGTGGCTGAAGCTAAACACGAATACAATCGTCAAATCAGTGGAAGACTACCCGAAGCAACTGCAGCTCCCTCTGATCTGAACATCCCCATCGCGACTGAGAGTGCTAATTCTGAGTATGAACGTGCGGTCGGTAAAGGATTTGAAGGAGAGAATGCGGCGCAAGTAGAATAACCCCTGCTGTCCTTTTCTTAATGAAAGCTCCAGAGGTCACTTTGGAGCTTTTTTCATGCATAATCAGTTAAATATCTGATAAACCTTGTAGACCATTCATCACGACTAGCATTACAATTTCAGGGGAATAATCGAAGTATTCCCCTCATTTTTCTCATTTTTTAAGGATTTGTGGTAATTAGTTTTATTTTATGAACAGTAGTCACAGGGTCTGCTAGGCTCTTATTATGGACAATCTCAAATGTGCATCCTCCCTGGGAAAAAACATGGTAACTTTCTCCTGTAATCTTACTATCCAACGTTATTCTATAATTCTCCTCTAGTTCAGAATTAAATTTGTTATCAAATGTTAATTTTACACCATGCAATACTGTAGAATAATCTGATTTGTTTGTTATGATTGCATTGATGTCTTCTAGAGTGAGGTTTTTAGGGCACTCTGCATCTGCCTTAGTTCCTTCCATAAGTATTTGACTGATACCTAAAAGTAGGACGGCTGTTAATAAAAATTGTTTCATCTTAAATCTCCTTGTTTGATGATAGTCTTGCTAGAGAATTTGTTTTCTCTGGAAAAACAGTTCTTGGTAAAAACTTTACGTACTCATCATAAAAAAAAGCATTAAGCAATTATAAAGACGCGAATGGTTTTATTTCATACTTGACTAAAATAGTCAGGAATCATACAAGGAAAGAAGACGAACGAAGGTAATGACTCACCCGCTTGTGTCATCCTTGGCAACAGGATCCTCGGGTCAAGAAAAGTCGTTGTTTTTCTGATGAAAAACAAGCTTTTTCTAGCCCAAGGATGACACGCGGGGAGAGGAATGAGTCGTTACGAATTAAGGAAGCACATATGAAACTTGGCACCAAAGGAAGATATGCAGTAATGGCACTTGTTGATCTTGCTTATTATGGCAAGGGGAAGCCTTTGGCACTCACAGAAATTGCGGGTCGGCAAGCGTTGCCTCTGACCTATTTGGAACAGCTGTTTGTGAAACTCCGTCAACAGGGATTTGTGGCAAGTACACGTGGACAGTTGGGTGGGTATACCTTGGCGCGTGAGGCAGATACCATCCGCATTTCGGACATTTTAGAAGCCATTGGTGAGCCGTTGCAGACAACGCGGTGTAAAAAAGAGTCCGTAACGGGATGTCTTGGGACAAAGGGACAGTGCTTAACACACGATCTTTGGGCGGGCCTTGGACGACAAATGCATCAGTATTTAAGTGGGGTTTCTCTTGCGGATGTGTGTGAAAGGCGACTTTCATGATTTATTTGGATTATAATGCGTCTGTGCCTTTAAGGCCATGTGCTCAAAAAGCTGTGATAGAGGCTCTCAATTGGCAAGGAAACGCCTCCTCCGTGCATCAGGTGGGGCGGAAGTTACGATCGCTAATTGATGGCGCCAGAAAGAACATTTTACAAGATGTGGGTGCAGAACGATTGGTCTTTACGAGTGGCGGCACTGAAGCGAACGCACTCGCTCTTTCCGGTCTTGGGTCTATACCTATAGTCGCTTCTACCATTGAACATGATTCGGTTTTGAAAAGTGCACCGAACGCTCATCACATTCCCGTGACGGAGGAGGGAAGTATCGATCTTGAAATTTTAGAGAAAATTCTATCCTCTTTTGATAAGCCAGGTCTTCTTTCTCTTATGTTTGTCAATAATGAGACGGGGGTGATTCAACCGCTTTTAGAGGCTACCCGCTTAGCTCAATTCAAAGGGTGGAAGGTCCATACAGATGCTAGTCAAGCGCCCGGTCATATCCCCTTTTCATTTAAGAATCTTGGTGTAGATATGATGACTATTTCTGCCCACAAGTGTGGAGGACCGATTGGTATTGGGGCCTTGCTTTTAAAATCCGATGTGCATCTTAAGCCTTTGATTCCTGGTGGCGGACAAGAATATGGGATGCGTTCGGGCACATTGTCAGCGTCACTCATCTTAGGCTTTGCAGCTGCATTACATGAAGCTTTGAAGGAAGAGCCTCGTGTTTCCAAGCGTCTTCATAAATTTCAACAAAAAATTGAAGGCGCATTGCCTGAGGCTATTGTGTATGGGAAGAAGGGCTCTCGTGTGGGCCATGTTTTGTCTTTGGGAATGCCAGGTGTACCTGCAGAGCTTCAACTGATAGCCTTTGATCTTAATAAGATTGCTGTCAGTGCAGGATCGGCGTGCTCTTCCGGTAAAATGAAAAATTCTCACGTTCTTACCGCGATGGGCGTGAGCCCTGAGGAGGCACAATGTGCGATTCGTGTCAGCATGGGCTGGAAAACTCAGGAAGATGAAGTTGATGCATTCATTCAGACATGGAAGAACATCCATGCTAAACAAATAATTAAGGAGGCCTCTTGATGGTAACTCGGCCCATTTATTTAGATTATCAATCCACAACCCCTTGTGATCCCCGGGTTTTGGAAATCATGTTGCCTTATTTTACGGAAGAGTTTGGAAATCCCCATTCTCGCAGTCATGCTTATGGATGGCGAGCGGAAGAAGCTGTTGAGGGCGCGCGCGGACATGTTGCCAAAATCATCAATGCCGATCCACGGGAGGTGATTTTCACGAGTGGGGCTACGGAATCCAATAACCTTGCCCTGAAAGGGGTGGCTCAATTCTATAAGGCACAGAAGGACCATATCGTTACGTGTGTGACCGAACACAAGTGTGTCCTTGATAGTTGTCGTCACTTAGAGCAGGAAGGTTTCAAAATCACTTATTTGCCTGTCCAGCCCAATGGGATTATTGATTTAAATCGTTTACGGGATACCCTTACGGATCGCACAGCCCTTGTTTCAATTATGGCGGTCAATAATGAAATTGGGGTGATTCAACCGCTTGCAGAGATTGGAAAAATTTGCCGTGAACGTGGTGTTTTCTTTCATACGGATGCCGCTCAGGCAGTTGGAAAAATTCCGATGGATGTGGAAGCGATGAACATAGATCTTTTAAGTATTTCTGCTCACAAACTTTATGGGCCTAAAGGGGTTGGTGCCCTTTATGTGAGACGCAAGCCAAGAGTTCGTTTAACAGCGCTTATTACGGGTGGGGGTCAAGAAAGAGGGATGCGATCAGGAACTCTTTCGACTCCTTTGTGTGTGGGGATGGGGGTAGCCTGCGCTATTGCTCAAGCAGAAATGAGAGAAGAATATGCACGGCTTTGTACTCTGCGAGATCGTTTTTATAACACCATTCGTTCAGAACTTGAGGAAGTTTACCTGAATGGAGACTTTGAACAGCGCATTCCCGGAAACTTGAACATCAGTTTTGCTCACGTTGAAGGAGAAGGATTGATGATGGGTGTAAAAGAGTTAGCTGTTTCTTCAGGATCAGCTTGTACCTCAGCATCCCTTGAACCTTCCTATGTTTTACGGGCACTCGGCGTTGAAGAAGAAATGGCTCATACATCCCTAAGGATTGGATTTGGGCGATTTACAACAGAAGTAGAAGTTGATGCGGCCGCACAGAAAATTATCATAGAAGTCAATCGCCTGCGAGAAATGAGTCCCCTCTGGGAGATGAGTCGTGAAGGCATTAATTTAAAATCAATCCAATGGGCAGCCCATTAAGAGAAGGAAAATACATGGCATATTCAGAAAAAGTTATTGATCATTACGAAAATCCCCGCAATGTGGGTGCTCTTGATGCAAAGGATGAGGCTGTGGGGACGGGGCTTGTGGGCGCTCCGGCGTGTGGGGATGTGATGAAGCTCCAGATTAAAGTCAATGATCAAGGAGTGATTGAGGACGCGAAATTCAAAACCTTCGGGTGTGGATCGGCCATTGCTTCAAGTTCCCTTGCGACCGAATGGATTAAGGGAAAAACCCTGGATCAGGCAAATACCATTAAGAACACGGAAATTGCTCAGCATTTATCCTTGCCACCCGTTAAACTCCATTGTTCGATGTTGGCGGAAGATGCGATTCGGGCAGCCATTCAAGATTATAAGCAAAAGCATCGAGCGGCTTAATGACTCAGGCGCTCTTAACCATCACTGAATCAGCAGCCCAACGTGTGCAAACGTTGTTGAAAAGTCGAGGCAAACCCGCATACGGTATTCGTATTGGCCTTAAGTCCAAGGGATGTTCTGGTCTTTCCTATACCCTTGAGTTTGCTGATGAAGCGGGGGCTTATGATGAAGTCATTGAAGCCCATGGGGTGAAGGTTCTCATTGATCCAAAGGCCGTTATGTTTCTCATGGGGTCTCAAATGGATTATGTAGAAGACAAGCTTTCTTCTGGCTTTGTGTTTGAAAATCCGAATGAAAAGGGTCGGTGTGGATGCGGGGAATCCTTCCATGTTTGATCCCTTTGAAGTCTTTGGTTTTGAGAAGCATTATTCATTGGATGTGGATAGCCTTGAAAAGCGGTATTTCGAGGAGCAAAAGAAAACCCATCCTGATCGGTTCGCTTTGTCAAGTGAGGCGGAAAAGGATGATGCGTTAAGAAAATCGACGGCCCTCAACCAGGCTTATATCATCCTGAAAGATCCCCTCCAACGGGCTTCTTTTTTGTTGAAGGTGAAGGGGGTGGAGCCTCTCTCCCATGATCCACTCTTTTTGGGTGAGGTAATGGAGTGGAATGATCGTCTGGAAGCAGGAGAAGATTTGAGTTTGGAATTACGCCAAGAGGAAGAAAAGCTTTTGAAAAACTTGGAGACTGCTTTTGAAGAAAAGGATGATGAAAGTGCGCGGGTGAGTCTTTATCGACTGACCTATGTGCGGAAATTATTAAAAGATAATTTATGGATTGCTTCGTCATTGCATTCCTCGCAATGAAGCTCCTCCCGTTCGTCATTGCGAGCGGAGCGAAGCAATCCAGAATTAAGTAACTGGAATAAGTATCATGCTATTACAACTCGTTGAACCAGGACAAACCTCAGGTCCCCATGCTCATGGGGAAGGGGTTGTCGTTGGAATCGATCTCGGGACGACCCATTCCGTTGTTGCCCTTGTACAAGATAATAAACCCTGTGTTTTGGACGTTGAAGGGAAAGGTCCTCTTATTCCTTCCATTGTGAGCCTCACTGAAGAAGGATTCACCGTGGGTGAATCCTTGAACGAAAAACTCAGCTCCACCAAACGTTTGATGGGGCGGGATCGTAAAGATCCAATTTGTTCCCAATTTCCACAGCTAACCCCCGGCATCGGCATTCGTCTTCAGTTAGGCGCCCATACCCTTACTCCCGTTGAAGTTGCAAGCCATATTCTTTCCTATATGAAGCAAGGGGTTGAAAAAAGGCTTGGGAAGCCTGTTGAAGGGGCTGTGATTACGGTTCCCGCCTATTTCGATGAAGCTGCGCGTGTGGCAACCAAGCAAGCCGCAGCCCTTGCTGGTATTAGAGTACTACGTCTTATCAATGAACCTACGGCAGCCGCTTTGGCCTATGGCCTCGAAACGGGGTCTGAAGGGATCTACGGCATTTATGATTTTGGCGGAGGAACCTTTGATCTTTCTCTTTTGAAGTTAGAGAACGGTGTCTTTCAAGTTTTGGCCACAGGTGGGGATTTGAATTTAGGAGGAGATGATATTGACCATGCGGTAGCCGAGCATCTTAAATTAAGGGATGTGAGGCACGCCCGTGCGCTTAAAGAAAACCTTACAGAGCACAACTCTTTTGAGGGGGTGATGCGTAATGATCTTGAAGCTCTTGCCGCTCCTTTTGTAAAGAGAACGATCAATATTACAGGAGATGTTCTTCAGGATGCTGGACTTTCTGTTGGGGACGTTAAAGGAGTCGTTCTCGTGGGTGGGATGACGCGTATGCCTTTCGTACGGCAAGAAGTTGCGGCTTTTTTTGGAAAGGCTCCTTTATGTGATATTGATCCCGATCAAGCCGTAGCCTTGGGGGCGTCTCTTTTCGCCCATGGATTAAGGTATGGATCGGATGCGCTTCTCTTGGATGTTACACCTCTTTCCTTGGGGCTTGAAACGATAGGAGGGCTTGTGGAGAAAATTATTCCTCGCAATACGCCCCTTCCAGCCTTGGCCTCTCAAGAGTTTACGACCCATCAAGATGGACAGGGGGGCATGATGATCCATGTGGTCCAAGGGGAGCGGGAATTTGTTCAAGATTGTAGGTCTTTGGCTCAGTTTGATCTTTTCGGATTGCCGCCATTGCCCGCAGGAGCAGCCCGTGTTCGGGTTGATTTTGCTGTTGATGTTGAAGGACTTTTGACGGTGAGTGCTTTTGAAAAAACAACAGGTCTTAGCCAACATATAGAAGTTCGTCCCTCCTATGGTTTTGATGAAAAAACTCTTTCGGACATGATTCTTGAGAGCCAAAAATACGGGAAGAATGATATGCAAAAAAGGGTCAAGGCTGAGGAAAAGCTTAAGGCGGAGCGGTTGAGTTTGCGGATTTCATAAAATGTCTCTTCTTCATGGAAGAAGAGACATTTTATGAGTTTGTTATTCTCTTTTTAGCCCATAGGTTTCTAATTGTTCCTTCGAGAGTAAAAAAGTCTGACACTTTTTTACGGTACCAAAATCAGGCATTTTTTCTTTAATATATGAATAGAATTTATTGAATAAGCCCCCTTCTTTTTTGGAAGAAGATGTGTCTCTTTTGAGCTCATAATCGTATAAAGAGCTTGTCTCACCTCCGAACCATTCGTTTGCTATTCCCTCTGCATGTTCTTTTGTAAAAGTTGTTGGGGTCTTTTCATTCAGTTCCAAAAGAGGGAGGTTGTTAATTTTTGCAAAATTTTGCGCAGCCTCAATCCACTTTTCATTTCGTTCCGCATTACCATAATCAAAACCTGGTAGGGGAGCTGAAGTGTTAATTAGTAAACCAACAATTTTAGGTCTAAAAAATTCATTTTCTCCTTTTTGAGCACAACTTAAGATAGCTACTTCATTCATTCCATTATAGTACGCCCTAGATTCATTCCCAAATTTTGGAAAACGGACAAGAGTATCTAAGGTCACCCTTGTAGGGGCGCAATTTTTCGCATAGTTAAAAGTCTCTTCCCTTGTATTATAACCATATTTTAAAGGAGCGTAATAGACAGGAGTTCTTGCGTCTTCTATCGATGTAACGGTGACACACTCTTTGGGGACATCAAAAATAAAGTTGACCGGTGAAAATGTAGACCGAAGTGTATATTGGGGCTCTTCATGTAAAGCCAGGACGGATCCAGAAATTAAAATACGTTGAGCCAATACATATTTAATATAATTGTTTACAAACTCCTCAGAAGAAAACACCTCATCAAAATTATCACCTTGTACAGTGCGCTGATCTTGGGGGTGATTTTTATTCCACACGTGTGTAAAACACTCTTCTGCTCCCATAATAGCTTCAGGAGAATGCACATAGAGTATGCCTCTTGGGTTTGTTGGATTTTGTTGGAAGTTGTGCAAAGTTTGTGCTGTAAATTGAGAAAGAGCTCCCCATGAATCTTCCACTGCTTTATGTGAATATTCTCCAACTTCAACTCCCACATCTTCAGGTTTAGAGGGAATCTCAATACCCTTAAGTTGAGGCTTAGACGCCAAACGAGATGTTTCCGCAGATGGATCTTCTTCCATGGCGTAGGTTGAGAGAGAGGTGGATAATAAAATCGTTCCACTAAGAAGTAGAAAAGTTGCTTTCCGAAAATTGTTTAATAACATCATAGAATACACCATATTTTCATTAATATTTTCTCGAATATATCATCTTTAATTTGGTGTCAATGTATATTTGATATAAATTACACGTAAAACCACCTTAAAATTGAGGAAAAGCTTAAGCGGAGCGGTTGAACGTTCGAGTTTCATAAGATGTCCCTCCTTCTGTGAAGGAGAGACATTTTCTTAGTCTCTTATTCTCTTTTTAATCCATAAGTTTCTAACTGCTCATCTGACAGTAAGAACCTCTGGCTCTTTTTTACATAAGTAGGGTCATCAAAATAATGTGGGAAGACGGGTGCAAACTTAGGCTGCTCCTTAATTACATCTTGACCAACACCGCCTTGAGTCACAAGCATATGCAATTCAGCCCTTAAAGAAGTTTCTTCAATGGATAAAAAATCATCTCTATTTTGTGCATAGGAAAATAGAGAATCTGTTCTATCATCAAACCATTCATTCGCCATCATTTTTGCATCTTCTTCATTGAAAGTTGCTTGAGTCTGTTCGTCGCGGCGCAAAAGAGGAAGATTATTCGCTTTTGCAAAATCTTCAATGGCAATGGCCCAATCCTCATTTCGTTTGCCATTACCATGATCAAAGCCAGGAAGAGGAGCAGAAGTGTTAATTAACACGCCAACGACATTAGGCCTGAAGTATTCTTCTCCTCTTTGAGCACAACTCAATACCCCGACTTCATTCATTTTATTATAATAAGCGTTAGAGCCCACATACATCTGAAGTTCGGGAAAACGGAAAAGTGCATCTAATGTTATTCTTTCTGATGCATATTTTGCCGCATAGCGCTCAAAATCAACATTTCTTGGGACTGCTAGATCTTTTACAGGGGCATAACACACAGGTGTCCCTGCATCACGCAATGCTGTAATAACAACACACTCTTTGGGAACATCAAAAATAAAGTTGACAGGTGAAAATGTAGATCTGAGGGTGAAGGTAGGGCTTTCGTTAAAAGCAAGGACTGAACCAGAAATTAAAAAGCGTTGAGCTAATACATACTCAATGTAATGATCTATAAACTCTTTATGGCTAAAAACTTCATGAAAATTCTCACCATGTACCGTGCGTTGATCTTCTGGATGATTGCGATTCCACATTTTTGTAAAACACTGTGTGGCGCCCATAATATCTTCAAGAGAGTGGACGAAAAGTATCCCTCTTCCTTTATCTTGCTCGAAGTTGCGTAAAGTTTGTAGTGTAAAGCTAGAAAGATCACTCCATGAACCTTCAACCATTGGAAAAGAATAGTCGCAGGCTTTAACACCTACTTCTTCTGGCTTAGAGGGAATTTCAATACCTTCAAGTCGAGGCTGAGAAATCCGCAGTTTAGTCCTGGTTTCGATATAATCTGGCTTTTCTTCCTCCATTGCGCGCGTTGAAAGAGAACTAAATAAAAGAATTGTTCCGCTCAGAAGAAGGAAAGTTGTTGTTTTAAGCTTATTTAATTGTGAGAGAACCATCATAATCTCCATATTTGTACTCAGAATAGCTAAGATGTAAAAATTTTATCGGCTATTGTCAATATTTGATAAAATGCATTAGAATTTATTAACTAACCTGAGTTTTGGATAAGAAAATCTGTTGTGTACGTAATCCATTAAAAAACATTTTTCCTCCTCCCTCTCCGTGTCATCCTTGGCAAGAAAAGCTTTGCCTAGCGAAGCAGGCATTACCTTTTCTTGGCCGAGGATCTTGTGTTTAGATATTCAATGAAAAAACTGTTCGAGATTCTCTGTGTATAAATGGATCCTCGGCTAAGAAATTTCTAATGTTTTCCTTTGAAAAACAAAGCATTTCTTGCCAAGGATGACACGATCTCTGAAAGCGAAAAGGAGGTTTGCATGGCTCCTTATCCAATACTCAGGTTAATTAGTATGCCCAATTAAATTAAAATTGAGGGTTCCAAAGTTAAAAAATCTGGATTGCTTCGGAGCAAAGCTCCTCGCAAAGACGAGAGGGGGTGCTTCCCACAATCGTCTTCGCGAGCCCATAAAGTGGGCGTGGCGATCCAGAAATTTAAGTTCATTATTGACTTCTTCGGCCTCTCTGAGTGATGAGATGCCCGTAAAGACGAGTAGGGAGCTAACCTGTGGCTTTTGCTCCAAACCCATTTTTTTTTCTGAATCCTGTTTTTCTGCTTTTCTGTCCTTCTGCCCATCTGCTACACTGCAGCACTTGATCCTTGGGGGATAGTTTAGCGGTAGAACTCCCGGCTCTGGACCGGGCAACTCTGGTTCGAATCCAGGTCCCCCAGCCATTTCAGTGTAGCAGAAGGGCAGAGCTACAGAAAAGCAGAACTGCAGAAAACAGAATGGCAGAAAAGCAGAATTTAGAAGGGAAATTAAATATCACCCCTTGACAAGAGAAGCCTTTTCTTCATCTCTAAACTGCTCTTCTGCTCTTCTGCTCTTCTGCTCTTCTGCTCTTCTGCTCTTCTGCTCTTCTGCTCTTCTGCTCTTCT
>MKUL01000075.1 GCA_001897795.1 Alphaproteobacteria bacterium 41-28
CAACCCCTGAAGCTTTGCCATAGCTCGTAGGCTCCCTCCATGAAGGGTATGCTGAAGGGCATTCTCAGTATTACCCAAAACAAACCGTACGTAATGACGATAGGTTGAAATATCTTCTGTATAAGCTTTCAAGCGCTCTTCAAATCCTGACTTCTTTCCTTTAATCTTCTCTTGGTCAAGTTCATGAAAGCGAGCATCTTGCATCTCGCGAGGCAAAAGGGACTTCAAAAAAGCCTCTCTGATATCCAAGCTCAAAGCTTCTCGAAATACTCTTTGATCCTTGAGATTGAGAAGTTGTTGGATTAACGATCCTCGCTCACCGTCTAATGTATCTAAAAGGTCGAAAGAAGGAGGAGAAAACGATTTACAAGCAAATGAAATATTCGCAGTACTTCTCTCTTCATTCAATGAATTAAAATAATTGTTAGTAAGAGCTGAAAAAGAAGAAAGAGTAAAAAAAATACCTTCTAGGGAGGTACCTTGTAAAAACAAGGGCAACGAAGAAGGCTCTTCAGTTATTATGGAGGAATCGGGCTGTAAGAAAGGAATTTTTTGTCGATTTAACCGATGGAACCTATATGCTATGCCTTGAACAGGACCTGCCTGATAATTCTTTTTTAGATCAAAACTTTGAATACTGGGATTGGCCTTTAAAGCTTTATTCAGCTCTTGTAGACCTTCATTTTTCATTTGGTTATATTTCAATTCTAATCGTTTGAGAGATACGTTAACCTTTAAGCCTTCGCCTAATGCTATTATACCTTTAGTTCCAATATTATTTTCCCCTAATTCTAGTACTTTGAGGGTGGTATTAACTTGTAAGGCTTTACCTAATGCTTTTGCTCCCTTGTTTCCCACATTGTTATCGCCGAAGGTGCCACCCAAAATTAGCACTTTGAGGGAGCTATTAATTTTTAGAGCACTGCTCAAAGCTCTTGCGCCTTCTTTTCCAATAGCATTAGCAGTTAAGTATAAGGATCGGAGACTAGTATTAAACTTTAAAGCATCACCCAAAATTTTTGCACCTTCATTTCCAACAATGTTGTCTGACAAGTATAGTCCTTTAAGAGAAAAATTTACCTTTAAGGACTCTCCCAAAATCTTTACCCCTCCAGCTCCAATATTGTTTTGCATTAGAGCTAGCTGCTGAAGAGTAGTATTAATTTTTAAAGCTTCCCCCAAGCTTCCTGCGCCTTGATCTTTAATGTTATTAGTATCTAAGTTAAGCTGTTGGAGAGTAGTATTAGCCCTTAAGGCCTCACTCAAGGCCTTCACTCCATTATCTCCAATCTTGTTACCCGCTAAATCCAGCTGTTGGAGAGCAGAATTGACCTTTATAGCCTCTCCCAAACTCTTTGTACCTCCATCTCCGATGTTGTTGCCGCCTAAAGTTAGTAGTCGAAGGGTGGTATTGACTTTTAAGGCTTTACTTAATCCACTTGCTCCTCCAATATTAATTTGGTTATTATATAAATGCAGTTCTGTTAGAGATTTGTTGATTTTTAATCTTTTTCCTAAGATTTTTGTACCTTCATCTCCAATATTATTCCCATACAAATCTAGTGCGGTAAGAGTGCTATTAATTTTTAGGGTGTTACCCAGTCTTTTTGCGCCTGCGTGTTCAATGAGATTAAGACCTAATAGTAAACATTTTAGTGTAGTATTGATATTTAAAGCTTCGCTCAACGCACTAGCTTCCATAGCTTTAGCTTCAAAGCAACGTAAATCTAGTGTTTGCAAGGTTTGATCTTGCTTTAGAAGACGAACAATAGAAGAATAAAATTCTTGGAAGAACCTTTGAGTTTTTTTATCATTTAGCACTTTTAGATAACATATAGGATATTTATGATTAGCGCTTCTGATCTCCGGAAAGGATATTTTGGGGGAATTTTCAACTTTAAGGACTTTAAGGCGAGGCTGAGTGATGAGAAGAGCGTCTAATACTTCATCAGTTAAAGAAGCATTGTGGCTAAAGTCTAATAGGCAGAGGATAGGATGAGATACTTTCACCTCTTCCAGTAGAGGACACCCTGTAGCAACGAGTTTTTGAAGGCGGGGTGTTGTGAGATTTAGTGTTCTTAAAGCTGAACAGTCTTTGATAGTGAGTGTGGTGAGATGAGGAAAAGACCTCTCAATGCGGCGAACACCCAATCCTAAGTAAGGGGAAAAGTCGGTAATGAACTTTGGGGAGAATCTGGATTGCTCTCGCCGCAGTGTTATCTGAGGTGGATTTTCTGGAACTTCGTAAAGACTGTTTTCCCCCGCTCGTCTTTGCGAGGACGAAAGCCCAAAGTAACCTAATCTTTTTTTCGTATGTTCATTAAGTGATAATGTAGTAAGATGAGGGAAATTTCCTTGAATACGGGTTAGTCGAGGAAGATTTGCGAGAGTAAGCGCTTTTAGGCCTCCATTTCTGGTCTCGAGTTCTTTCATAAAGGCGTCATCTAAGGAGGCATTGTTCTCAATTGTGAGGCGCGTTAGATTTCCTACGCCAATCTCATTTAAGAGAATATGTGGTGTTAAGGCTTGGCAGTTTCTAAAAGTTAAACTTCGAGGATCGCTCTCTTTAAAAAGTCTTAAGAGAGCTTGTTGTTGACTGAGCTCTAAATCTTTAAAGTCAAGACGTGACAAAAACTGAGCCCTGGCATTTTCGCTTTTGAGGAGTTTAAGGTGCTCAACAGCTTTGTCTCCCCCTAAAAGTTCTTTGTCTGTTTCTGCTCGAATGGCTTCCAGCTCTTCCATGGCCGTATCTACTGTTAGATATCCTCCTCGTCTTACAGCATCAATGAGGCTTTCTTCAATTGGAATTCCCATAGATTTTAAGAGAAGAGATGAGCTGGTGGTTGAGATATAGCCTGTTGCGCTGTCACGTCTGTAAAAATGCCCATTAATAAGTTCAAAACGCTCAGCAACGGTCAGAGGTTTTTCAAATCCCACGGCATAGCGTTTATGAAGGAGATGCTCCAGCTCTTTAAAAATATCTTGATTGGCAAGGGCTTTAGTTGGTTTACCTTTTTTAGGAGCTAAAATTCTTTGAAGTCTGACCATTTTATCGTAAAGCTGTGTGATCATCTGAGGCTTAAAAGGGATACACACGACACATCCTTCGCGTATGAAAACTTCAGCTTCTTCATTCGGAAACAACCTACTATAAGCTCTGTTAACTTTTTTAAGTTTTTGGAGCCAGCCCTTTAAAACTTCATAGGGGTTAAGAGAAGCAAAAAGGTCTTTGGTTTCTTGAGAAACTAAATCCTTCATTTGATCTAAACAATAGAGAATGGACTTAACTTGCAGAAGTGTTTTAGAAGCTTGGGGGTCTTCATTGGTCCGAGCAACAGTAGGCATAAGCGCATGATCATTATCTGGGCTTTCAAATAGGTATACGCCTGGACGAAAAGGGTGAGGCTTTAAAATACGATTAGCCGGTTGATCATCTTCAGGGTTGGTCAGCGTGACCATATGAATGAGATCTGAAAGGCTTTGTAGATCAAGCTGTTTTAGAAGATCTGGAGTTTCTTTTATAACATCAGCTAGGTTTTGTCCTCCAATCTCGAGACTCACAAGATAGGGCTGAGAGCCAATCTTTACCAATTCACTAGGTGGAATCCCATGCCCTATCAGTTTACGGTAAAGAAGATACATTCCATATTCAAAGCCAGGAAGCTCTGGAAGATATTTAAAATAAAGAACCTTCCCCTGATGTTCTACACGCGCTACATCTCTCCGGCCATACGTATTGCTCCGTCTAACTTTCCCTGTTTCATCAAAAAGTTGATTCTTAACTTCAGGAAGAAGGCATCTTTCTCCCATAAAAATACCTTGGATTTTTTCACCTGATCCTTGAAGGCTTGTGAGAGGGTGTCCTAAAAAGTCTTCAATGGTTTCCTTTATCTCTTCAAGAGGCTCCTTATCCTCTATCATCCTTTCAATATTCTTTTGCTGACGGGGAGTTTTTAGCTGCTCTCGAGCAATTTTAAGGAGCCCTTCATAGGACAAACTTACAGGTTGGGGCGGAGGGAGAACTTCTTCTAAGGCCATATGCCATGCCCTTTGAGGACTCATTTGGCTTAAGAGTTTGAAAGCTTTTGCAAGCTCCGTGTTTTGTCTTCCTTCTTTAATCCATTGGCGATAGCGTTTTAACAAAAGCTCAGAGTTAACTTTTAAAGGATGACGAGGGGTCCATCGGAAAGTATTCAATTCAAGAAGGTTGGTAAAAGTAAAATCCAACCCTCGCTCTAAGACAAGATCAAGAACCGTTTCCGCCTCGGTTCCTGTATTTAAATCTACACCTCCTTCAATAAGAGCTTTGAGAAGGGGCCAGGTTGTTTCCTGATCTTCTGGTTTTAAGGCTTTAACGCGTGCATAAAGAGGGGTTTCTCCCTGCTCATTTCGTGTTTTAGGATTTGCCTTTAATGCAAATAAAAGCTCAAGAGAAGCCTTATCTTTTGCATGATAGAGAAGGAAATCTAGTGTGCCTTGATCAAATTCTTTTAACTTTTGAGCGTTAAATGCTTTTAAGGTTTGAGCTTTAAAGGAGGTTCCTAAAAGAGAGAGAAGGGAAACTTGGGCTTCAAGAGAACAATTTTTTAAATCAAGTTGATCAAGAACTCTTTGAGCTGTGTTCTCAAGGGATTGAATGAGAATATTCCCCGCAAAAGGAAATTTCTCTTCCTCAAGAGCTTCAAAAACCCTTGTTTCATTAGAAAGAGTTGCATTTAAATCAAGAATTTCTTCAAGACTTTTAGCAGGTAAA